>NZ_CDDB01000040.1 GCF_000820105.1 Aeromonas schubertii
ACCTGGGGAGTCTCCATGCGGCAATCCGGGCTCACCGTCATGGGGCCATAGCTGCTGCCCGGGCTGAAGTCATAGCGCCCGCTCTTCTGGTTACCGCCATAGCCTCTGGCCTCCTGGCGGGTGAGCCCCTCCCATCGATCCAGCACCTCGCCACTGTGGGCGTCGATCAGGGTGAAGGGGCGGGCCAGCCCATCGCCGCTCGGATAGAGGAAATCCACCAGATAGGCCAGACGTGCCTTCTGCTCCCCATCGAGGGTGATCAGGAGGCGGGCGTTGGCGGCATCGCCGCCGGCGACACCCTGCTCGGCCTCGGCGATGTCGATGGCCTCTCGCTCACCGAGGGTGGGGGTGGTCGAGTCGATATCCTCGCCGATGGCGGTGACCACCTTCCCTTCCCGCGCCAGCAGCACCCCCTTGCCCGAGCCCTGAACGATGGAGTGGCCGTAGACGGGGATCCCTTGATAGAGCTGCTGCTGCCGGCTCCAGGTCTGGTCGCCGATGGTGAGCCTCTGCTCCTCGCGAAAGGCGAGGGAATCCTTGCCCGTTGGAGCAGCGAAGGGGGTGATAGCCAGGTCGGCGATGTCGATCAGGTCGGCCGCCATCGAGGGGAGTGACAGCAGCAGGACGCCGCAGGGGAAATATTTCATGACCGGTTCCTTATGGTTTGGCACGCATATCCACAGGCAGGAAGGGCCTGCGATGTCGTGGCCGGAATAGACGATACTGGAAACAGAGCGGGTTGCTTATCGGTGACCGACAGCCATATCCCCGCACCTGGTAAAGGGTATTGCCATCGTGAGGCGTGGTAAGTTGAAAGGTGTGTCAATTGACATCGGTAACCCCATGAAATAACAGGGATTGATGAATTGGTGATTAGCTGTTCCTTATATGAACTTACTGCTTTTATTGTTATTTTTTGCGCTCTGCTCCAGCCCCCTTCGGGCTTGGTTTATTCCCTTTTTATTATTCCAGTGGCATCAGGTCTGACCATTGAGGTGGGGGCGGTTTAATGGTTCGTTTGTCATTATCTCTCCTTCACCCATCTTGATAGTTCCGCTCTAAAAGGCTTGTATTTTCGCCGGTAATATGGGGCGGTGAATGGAAGCCCTCTTTTGGTGGTGGCCTGCGGCAACCGCTATTGGCCAACGCCGCGAAGAGGCCGCTGCGCAGGGCGGTGACGCCCATCGCTTTCTAGGTGGCACCGTCATGTTAAGTTGAGCGGGAGCCCGATCAGGCGGGCGAGCTGCTTGGGAGATGGCGATGGCGCACTACCTGTATCGACTCACACCGGCCCGGGGCGATCTGTTGGTCACAGGCCCAACCCCGACTGAGGCGGCCCATATCGCCGCTCACCTTGCCTATCTGGAAGCGTTGAGCCGGCGCGGTGTGGTGCGCTTGGCCGGACGGACACTGGACGAGGGGCCCGACACCTTCGGCCTGGTGATCTTCGACGCTGTCGATGAGCAAGCCGCCAGGGCCGTGATGGAGGGAGACCCGGCTGTGGTGCAGGGTGTGATGCTGGCGCGTCTGTGGCCGTTTCGCATCGCCTTGCCATAAGCGACCCCGTGCGGGAAGAGGCGCCTGTCACCACACATACCTTTTTCATCGCTCGGTTCCTTAACGGGTTTATCGGGTGATGCACGGCATCACCCTGTGTCATCACGTTACCCAAACAGAGAAGAGGGTACTTATACGGATTGGGGAAAAATGACGCGATTTCCCAAAACAGGGAGCCCCCCTGGTGTCTTTGGGTGCCGAGCGGTGTCTTGTTGGCTCGCCGGGGGCTATGGTGTCCCTCCCTTTGGCCGGGGCAGCGACCGGCTAAACCAACTCCTCGGCGCTGGCGATAGTCCAGGCGCTGGAATGGGCGCTAAAGCCTAGCTTGGGGTAATACCCGGTGGCCTGGGGGGCGGCAAGCAGGATCAGCTTGCACCCCTGATGCAGCGCCTCGAGGGTGTGGCGGATCAGCGCCTTGCCGATGCCTCTTGTCTGCATCTCATCGGCGACCGCCAGATCCGACAGGTAGCAGCAGTAGTGAAAGTCCGTCACCGAGCGGGCCACCCCCACCAGCTCTTCTCCCGACCAGGCGGTGACCAGCAGATCGGCGTGCTCCAGCATGCCGGCTATGGTGGCCGCATTCTCGATAGGGCGCCTGGCCCCCAGGCTGGTGCGTTTGAGCAAGGCGACAAACTGCTCGGCCGTGACGGGGTGGTTGATACGGTAGTCAATATCCATGATGTGGGCTCATCCGTGATGGGGTAACAGAAGGGTGATATGCCCACTCTTTGCACCAAAAGGCAAGAGGGAGGCCGCGCCGCTAAGGGGCGAAGAGTGGAGCCCCCTTCAGTCCGCCGAGGGGAGGGTACTGTGTCAGAAGCGCTCAGTAGCGGCTTCAATGCATCAAGTCTTAGCAAGGGCATCAGCGGGGCAGGGTATTGGCTCCCCTTTCAATCCGCCGAGGTGAGGGCGCAAGGTCAGGGACGATCAGTGGCTACATCAATGCATCCCGTATCGGTAAGAGTATCCGTGGGGCAGGGTATTGGTTCCCCCTCTGATTCGCCGAGTTGAAGCCATCAGGCCAGGTCGCGAGACAGGGATGTCGAGCGAGGGGCGGCGGTCCAAGGATGGACCGTCGGCGCGTGCCGTCGGCCTGATGGCTGAGGCGAGGGTACTCGACGAAGGAGAGCGAATCAGCGGGGGTGGCCTTTCTTTTGGTGACTTTTCTTTGGCTACGCAAAGAAAAGTCACTCGCCACAGCCCGCAGGGCGGGCGAACCCCTTTCGAGGGCAGCGCCCTCGCATGCAGGGTGCCCGTCGTAGGCAAGGAGCTCGACCGAGCTCCCCCTGGTGGGCGGGCGAACCCCCTATGCGGCGCAGCCGCATCAAAGGGCATGCCACAGGCAAGGAGCTTGGCCGAGCGCCTCCCGTGTTCGGCGTAGCCGCAAATGCCCAAGGCGCAGAAATAAAAAGGCGCGGTCGATACCGCGCCTCCTGGGTCAAGGCGTCGTTCAGGCGCCACTCTTTCTCGGGTTGAGGGAGAGGATCCGGGTCTTGCTGACCTTGTGGCGGTAGATCTCGCGCAGATAGAGGACCGCCTTCTTGACGCATTCGCGGCTGAGGCGAATGTCGTTGATGGAGACATACTTCTCCTTCTCGCGAATCAGCTCCCGGTACTTCTTCTCGTACATGGGTTTGATGGCGTACCAGTTGGTGTCGAGGATCTTGGCCGGGTTCTCGAACTCGTTGAGCATGTCGTCCAGCGCTTCGGCATCCCACTGGTCATCCTGGATCAGATCGAGGATCGCCTTGTCGAGGTGATCGTCGAAGCGGTAGTGATCCCGGGCGAAGCAGCGCTTGATAAAGGCGACGATCAGGGTAAGGAAGTCATCGCTCAGGCAGGGGCTCTTGACGATCAGGGTGGTCAGGGAGATGTTGGCCGAGGCACCGATCACCAGGGCGTAGCGCTTGAGGGTGGTGTTGGGGAAGAGCCCGTTGAGATGAGACTTGAGCCGGTTGAGATCCACGTAGGAGAGCTTGTACTCCTTGGGCAGGGAGATGATCGAGACGATGGAGGAGCAGTTCTTGAAGAAGTGCAGATCGTTGAGGCGGGTCGGGTTGTGACCGCTTTGCACATAGTCGTCCAGATACTCCTGATAGTGCTCCGCCTCGATGGGGAGCAGGCTGATCCCCTCGATGGCCTGGGTGGTCTTGTTGAAGTGGGGCAGCTGGATGGAGCGGGTGAAGAGATCGTCCACGTTCAGCCCCCCCTCCCGGTCGAACAGCCCCTCCTCGGGGGAGACCGACTCCGCATAGGCGACGGCGACCGGCCCGGCCAGGCTCATGAAGAGGTCGTTGGCATCGAGGCGGATGGTCTCGCTGATGTCGATGCCGGCGCGGCGGAAATAGTTCTCGTCGTAGTCGGTGGTGACGGCCTGGGCGGTCAATATGTTGAAGATCTGCTGGGAGATGTACTGGTTGGCGTACTTCTCCATGGTGTTGACGTCTACATGCTGGATATCCCCGTCGTCGCTCTGCTCGGCGTAGCGCATGATGTCGTTGGAGATGAGCATCATGGCGTTCCAGGGGCGGATCCGCTGCAGCATGGTGGTATCTCCCGACACCTCGTTGTCGAAGTGATAGGAGAAGTCCCACTCCTCGGAGAGGTATTTGCACAGCAGGCGCCCGGCGTTGATATGCAGTGCCTCGGAGATCTCGATGCCCCGATCGCAGATGTTGGGCAGGATGCAGATCCCGCTGGTGAAGATGGGGTCGAACATGAAGTGCTCCCCGAGGGAGAGGGGCTCTTGCTCCTCTGACGGGGGGGAGAAGGTCTTGCTCATGTAGGAGTACTG
The DNA here is from genome assembly GCF_000820105.1 of Aeromonas schubertii. Lineage (GTDB taxonomy): Bacteria > Pseudomonadota > Gammaproteobacteria > Enterobacterales > Aeromonadaceae > Aeromonas > Aeromonas schubertii. The sequence continues at coordinate 4,352 of NZ_CDDB01000040.1, forward strand.
CTGGGCCAGACCGAACTCGGAGGCCATGCCCGAGCCGGTGCCACCGCCGGCGCTGAAGATGTAGAAGTAGAGACGAGACTGGTTGGCCTTGATGCCGCACGAATCCACCAGATAGGTGTGGATGGCCTGCCACTGGGAGTTGGAGAAGTAGTGGGGGCTCTTGTTGAGGATGATCTTGGCCAGGTACTGACCGAGGATGGGGGCGTTACCGGCGCCCCCCGCATGGATCTCGGAGAGATCCATGACCCGCATCTTGGCGTAATCACGCAGAAACCCCCCCTCACCCCCGCGGTTGGAGTGGCGAATTCGACCGTCGATGTCCTTGTCGAGGTCTCCCAGCATCACCATGGGCTCGATCAGAAAGACGGGGCGGGCGCCGTGATGGGGCAGGCGCAGGTTGCGACGGATCCAGCGCACCGGGCCAAACTCCTTCTCTCGCTTGCGCTGCTCTTCGCTATTGAACTCGTTGAGGTAGAAGCTGCGCGCGTTGTAGACCAGAGAGGCCACATCCTGGGCTATGTTGGAGCCGCATCGCCCCAGGCCGACCAGGCAGACAGAAGGGAAGCTGTGAGGGGGCTGAGAGGTCTCTTCAGCGCCCCCCGGTACGGTGGGAAAGACCGCCTGGCGAAGCTGTTCGAGGTTATCGAGAATGCGGGCGAGATCCCCTTCCGTGTAGTAGAGATAGCGGTTACCGGTCGGGGCCGGCTCGACCATGCCTTCGCCGGGCAGGTGATCGGTGTGCTCTGTCATGAATTGGCGTCCTCTGCATCTGGGAGTGCATATAAATCAGCAACTTTGCGCTGCCTGTTAACCTTAGTCGAAGAATCGGGAGGACGTCGGCCCGACTCGTGACTGATCCCCAAATGCAAACGGCGACCCAGGGGTCGCCGTCATCTGCCACACCGTTTATTTGGCCAGCATCATCATCATGCCCGGCAGGGCGAAGAAGAGTCCCAGCACATAGCCCATGGCCAGCAGCTTGTTCTCGCTGCCCACCTCGGCCAGCTTCTCGGCGGCACGCACCGGCAGGTCGCGCAGGAAGGGCAAGCCATAGATAAAGAGGACGCCGAAGATGTTGAACAGCACGTGCACCAGGGCCACGGTCAGGGCCAGGTGAGCACCCTCACCCGTGATGGCGGTCGCCGCCAGCAGGGCCGTGATGGTGGTGCCGATATTGGCGCCCAGGGTGAAGGGGTAGAGCTGGCGGGTGGTGAAGACACCGCCGCCGGCCAGGGGGATCATCAGGCTGGTGGTGGTGGAGGAGGATTGCACCATGATGGTCACCAGGGCTCCGGAGGTGATACCGGCGATCGGGCCACGGCCCAGCGCCTTGTGCAGCAGCTCCTTGGCGCGGCCCACCAGCACGGAGCGCAATACCTTACCGAGCCAGGTGACGCAGCCGAGGATCAGCAGAATACCGATGGCGATGGTGGCCAGGGCCGGGCCCTTGCCGGGCAGGAAGGCGGTGATCCCGTCGATAAGATCCATGGCCGGTGCGGTCAGGGGCTTCATAAAGTCCATCCCCTTCATGGAGAGGTTGCTGCTGCCCACCAGCAGGTTGGCGAGGGCCTCTGCGCTGTGGGAGAGCAGGCCGAAGGCGAGCTCCAGGGGCAGGAAGATGGCTACGGCCATCAGGTTGAAGAAGTCGTGCACGGTCGCGGCGGCGAAGGCGCGGCGAAACTCCTCGCGGTTGCGCACATGGCCCATGGAGACGATGGTGTTGGTGATGGTGGTGCCGAGGTTGGCACCCAGCACCATGGGGATGGCCATGGCCATGGGCAGGCCACCGGCGACCAGGCCGACGATGACCGAGGTGACCGTGCTGGACGATTGCACCAGGGCGGTGGCCAGGATACCGAGCAGCAGGGCCACGAAGGGGTTGCTGGCGAAGGCGAAGATCTGGGCGGCCCCTTCGGCGCCACCGGAGAAGCCCTTGAAGCCGTGGGAGACGGCGGCGACGGCGACCAGGATGAGATAGACCAGGGCAATGACGCTGGCCCAGTTGAGCAGTTGGCCGTAAGAACGGTGCTGGACTTGGGACTGGGTGTGTTCGCTGTGCATTGAAGCCTCTTGGGACGGTCGGGCCGTCGGGTAGCTGAAGTCGGGCGCATTACAGCAGGGGTTTATGACGCTTTTATTACACTTTGACGTTTTGATGATGGTTCGATGACATTTTCTGACGGCTCGACGGGGCCCCGGCTCATCCATCGCGCCGGCGGGATTGCATCCTGTCATCGCCCCCTCTAGGCTGGTGGTTTTCCTACCCTGATGGAGTCTCGCGATGCGATACCTGATGATCCCTCTGCTGCTGGTGATGGGCAGTGCCCAGGCGAATCTGATTAAGCCCGACTGTACCCTGGAGAAGGTGGCCAAAAATGGGGCGATGAATGCTGCCGTCGGGGTGAAAGGTCGCTGTGATGCAGAGGACCTGGTCGAGCAGAAGAGTGAGCAGGCCAGGAAAGAGGTGAAGGCGGTCAAGGAGGGGGCCGGGGACAAGATAGAGGCGGGGCACGAGAAGCTGGAGAAGGTCACCGACAAACCGCTTCGCTCGGCCGAAGAGGCCCTGACTCGGCAGTGAAGAGAGGGGGCTGGCTCCCCCTCTCATGACAGGGCGGCATGCGAAGCGACTCACTCTGCGAGCCGCGGCTTGCCCTGTCAGAAGTGATAGCGGTCTACTCCTGCCTCAATCCAGGATTTGAGCGAGCCGGGCTCCTCCTGAATCGCCGAGATGGCCTCCTCTGTGTGAGGAGTGCCGCTTGCATCGAGGGCTAAACCCATCACCTTGCCATCCTCCAGTTTCAGGTGGTAACCCAGTGGCACCTCCATCGTCAACCCGTTGCAATCGAACTCTTCACAGACCCGGGTGATCTTGACCACTTTGCGTGTGAGTGCTCCATCGTTGAAAAAGAGATAATCGACTGGCTGCCCGTCGAGCAGCTTGGTGATGTGGCGTACGGAGTCGGCGGTAAAAATAATCATGATAACTAGCCTGTATCTAACAAAAACGGGTCGGCCGATCCGGGGCTCGGAAGCGGGGACCTGGGGGCGAACATGTTGCGAGATGGTAATTAATCGGAGACTGAGGTGTCACCGTTGTGTGCATTTTTGTGGGTAAATGAGAAAGGTTCTGTTCAGGTCCTTTTTTCATCCCTGCTGGTGTCTCCAGTGTGCAACTCGGATTGCCTGTACGAGACGCCATCACCCCCGGGGGCCGGAAGAGGACAAGATAGCCGTTTATTGGACACCGGGATGTCACCGGGCATCGTCTTTTTATGAAAAAGAGGCCGCTGCCGATATCGAGCCGTGTTGGAAAGGATCGGGGACGCCAGAGGGCGCAATGAAAACGGCGACCAGAGGGTCGCCGTTGTTATCAGAGGGAGTCCCTTAGCGGGCATCCAGCTCTTCGTACTGACGAAACGGGATACGAAACACGGCCAGACGCAGGAACAGGTAGGTGGCGCCGATACCAGCCCAGATGAGGCCCAGTTCGAGTGAGCTCTGCTCCAGATTGATCCACAGGGCCCCGATGGTGGCGGCGCCCAGCAGCGGCAGCAGCAGATAGAGCAGGTGATCTTTCAGGCTCTTGTTACGCTTCTCGCGCACCCAGAACTGACCGATCACCGAGAGGTTGACGAAGGTGAAGGCCACCAGGGCACCGAAGTTCACCAGCGCCAGCGCCATGTCCAGATCGAACGACACGGCGGAGAGGGCCAGGGCGCCCACCATCAGCACGTTGATGGCCGGGGTGCGGTATTTCGGGTGGATGTAGCCGAATACCCGCTCCGGGATCATGCGATCGCGCCCCATCACGTAGAGGATGCGCGACACGCCGGCGTGGGCCGCCATGCCGGAGGCCAGCACGGCTACCGTGGTGCACACCAGTACCACGCTCTGGAACAGGGTGCCGCCCACGTAGAGGGCGATCTCCGGCAGCACGGCGTCCGGCTCCCTGAAGCGGGCCAGATCCGGGAAATAGAGCTGCAGACAGTAGGAGACCACCACGAAGATGACGCCGCCGATGAGGGCGGTCAGTACGATCGCCTTGGGAATCACCTTGCCGGCATTGGGGGTCTCTTCACTAAGAGAGCTCAGGCCGTCGAAGCCGAGGAAGGAGAAGCAGAGGATGGTGGCACCGGTAAAGAGCGGCACCATGCCGGCCGACTCAACGTGGAACGGCCGGCTGCTCACCAGGGTGGCGGCCCCTTCGCCGTGATAAATGCCCCAGCCCATCAGGCCGATAAAGACGGTGATGATGGCCAGCTGGATGAGGACGATGGCGCCGTTGAAGTTGGCCACCAGGTTGATGCCGCGCAGGTTGAGGAAGGTCATCACGGTCACCAGAGCGAAGATGAAGACCCAGGGCTCGATCCCCGGAAACAGGGCGCTTAGATAGATCTTGGCCAGCAGGATGTTGATCATCGGCATGAACATGTAGTCGAGCAGGGAAGACCAGCCGACCATGAAGCCGATGTAGGGGTTGAACACCTTCTGGGCGTAGGTATAGGCAGAGCCTGCGGAGGGGAACTTGCGCACCAGGTGGCCGTAGCTGAAGGCGGTGAGCAGGATGCCGCCCAGCGCCAGCAGGTAGGCGGTGGAGACGCGACCGTCGGTGATCTCGCCGACGATGGCAAAGGTATCGAACACGGCCATGGGGGTCAGATAGGCCAGACCCATGACGATCACCTGGACCAGGGTCAGGGTCTTGAGCAGCTTGGCGCCTTGTGCAGCCATTATCGGGTCTCCTCCGTGCTCTCTCCCGTCAGGGAGATGAATCGGGTGCGGCAGGGAGCCGCCTGGAGATCGTGAGCGCCGGGGAGACGCAGGCCGGCACATTCCGGCACAAAAGCAGTAAAACGCCCCATTTATTCCTCATCTACAACGAGAGATTGCAGCCAATCTCGGTATCACTTCCGGAACGGTTCCGGCCTCTTGGGTGGTGGTCTTGGTCCCATAAAAGAAAGAACCGATGCCGGTTGGGCATCGGTCCTTCGATGGGGGGCGTATTGTGCATTCGCAGGGGTGGGCAGACAAGCAAAAATGGGCGCCAGATCGCATTTTTCCGCCCCTCCCGGGAGGGGGAAACGAACAAGGAGCCCGCAGGCTCCTTGTGGTCGATTTATTGCACTGCCTCGGCCTCTTCGCGCGCCCGGAACGGGATGCGGAATACCGCCAGCCGCAGGAACAGATAGATAACGCCGAGGGCGGCCCAGATCAGCCCGAGCTCGAAGGAGGCGGGCTCCAGATTGAGCCAGAGCACCCCGATACAGGCCGCACCACACAGGGGCAGCAGCAGGTAGGTCAGATGGTCTTTCAGCGTCTTGTTGCGACCCAGCTTCACATAGAAGTGGGCAATCACCGCCAGGTTGACGAAGGTGAAGGCCACCAGGGCGCCGAAGTTGATCAGGGCCAGGGCGATCTCCAGGTCAAAGGAGACGGCGGAGAGGGCCAGCACGCCCACCAGCAGCACGTTGCAGGCCGGGGTCTGCCACTTGGGATGGACATAAGAGAAGAAGCGGCGCGGCAGGGCGCGATCACGCCCCATCACATAGAGCAGGCGGGAGACGCCCGCATGGGAGGCGAGCCCGGAGGCGAGCACTGCCACCGTGGTGCAGACCAGTACCACGGCCTGGAAGAAGGTACCACCCACGTAGAGGGCGATCTCCGGCAGCACCGCATCCGGATGCTGGAAGCGGGAGATGTCCGGGAAGAAGAGCTGCAGGAAGTAGGAGGTGGAGACAAACAGCACGCCGCCGATCAGCGCGGTGAGCACGATGGCGCGCGGGATCACCCGATCCGCATCCGGGGTCTCTTCCGAGAGGGTGCTGATGGCATCAAAGCCAAGAAACGACAGGCAGAGGATGGAGGCGCCGGTCAGCAGCGGGCTGATGTGCATCTGCTCGGAGAAGAAGGGGCGGCTGCTGGCCAGGGTGCCGAGCCCTTCGCCGTTATAGACACCCCAGGCGATAAGAGCGATGAAGACGGCGATGATGCTGAACTGCATCATGACGATCAGGCTGTTGAAGTTGGCCACCAGCTTGATGCCGCGCAGGTTGAGGGCGGTCATCACGGCGGCCAGGCCGAAGATATAGGTCCAGGGCTCCACGTTCGGGAACAGGGCCTCCAGATAGATCTTGGCCAGCAACATGTTGATCATGGGCATGAACATGTAGTCGAGCAGGGAGACCCAGCCCACCAGAAAGCCCACATAGGGGTGAAACACCTTCTGGGCATAGGTGTAGGCGGAGCCTGCCGACGGAAACTTGCGCACCAGATGGCCATAGCTCAGGGCGGTGAAGAGCATGCCGATCAGGGCAAACAGATAGGCAGTGGGAACGTGCCCTTCGGTGATCTCGGTGACGATGCCGAAGGTATCGAAGACGGCCATGGGAGTCAGATAGGCGAGGCCCATGATCACCACGTGCCACAGCTTGAGGGTCTTCTTCAGACCGACCGGTTGGGTCGCCATCATGCTTTCTCCTCGCAAAGGTTCCGGGCAGAACCTTTCACAAACATACCCGGGAAGCGGATCCCGGCATCGGGGGCGCCAGGGTGGCGCAAACCGGCGTGGGCCGGCAGGAAAGCAATGATATTCCCCATGATGTTCCTCACTAAACAGCGGGTGTCGTGAGATTGCTGCCAATCTCGCTATCTTTTCCGGTTGATGCCGGCCTCGTTATGGATTTGTGTACCGCAAAAAAAGAACCGGTGTACGACTCGACACCGGCTCTTTCTGCGGTGGCGCATTGTGCATTCGTGATGCCCCCTTGACAAGCACAAAAGGGGGCGAAAATGCATTTTTTTGCAGTGGTAAGCGGTCACTTTCACGCTGGTCAGGCCAGCGCGGCCTCCAGGGATTGCTCCAGGATGGCCAGCCCCTCTTCCAGCAGTGCGACAGGGGCCGTCAGGGGGGCCAGGAAACGGATAACATTCGCGCGAACCCCGCATGAGAGCAGGATAAGACCGCGCTTGCCCGCCTCGGCCACCAGGCGCTTGGTGAGATCGGGATCCGGCTGGCCGGCATCCCCGTTTTTCACCAGCTCCATGGCCACCATGGCGCCGGGGCCACGAATTTGACCTATGCAGTCAAAACGCTCGCCTATGCGATGCAGCCGGCTCTTGATCAGCTCGCCCTGGGCCTGGGCCTTCTGGTTGAGCTGCTCCTCCTCGAGCACATCGAGTACCGCCAGGGCGGCGGCGCAGGCGATGGGGGAGCCGGCATAGGTGCCGCCGAGACCGCCCGGCTTGGCGGCGTTCATCACCTCGCTCTTGCCCACCACGGCCGAGAGGGGGAAGCCCCCGGCCAGGCTCTTGGCCAGGGTCATGATGTCCGGCTCTATGCCGCTGTACTCGGTGGCGAAGGTCTTGCCAGTGCGGCAGAAGCCGGTTTGTATTTCGTCGCAAATAAGCAGGATGCCGTGCTGGTCGCAGACCCGGCGCAGGGCCTGCAGGAAGCTTGGGGAGGCGGGGTAGAAGCCCCCTTCACCCTGTACCGGCTCTATGATGATGGCGGCGACCCGGGCCGGCTCGATGTCGGCGGCGAAGAGTCCCTCCAGGGCGGTGAGGGCACTCTCCTCGCTCACCCCCAGATAGTCGGCCGGGAAGGGGAGGTGGTAGACCTCACCGGGGAAGGGGCCAAAGCCCACCTTGTAGGGAACCACCTTGCCGGTGAGGGCCATGCCCATCATGGTGCGACCGTGAAAGCCCCCCTTGAAGGCGATAACGCCGCTGCGTCCGGTGTGGGCGCGGGCTATCTTGATGGCGTTCTCCACCGCCTCGGCTCCGGTCGAGAGAAACAGGGTGCGCTTGGGGGTGGGGCCGGGTACCAGGGCATTGAGCCGCTCGGCAAGCTCGATGTAGCCCGGGTAGGGGGTGACCTGGAAGCAGGTGTGACTGAATTTCTCCAGCTGATCGCGCACCGCGGCGATCACCTTGGGATGGTTGTGGCCCGTGTTAAGCACGGCGATGCCGGAGGCGAAGTCGATATAGCGCTTGCCCTCCACATCCCACAGCTCTGCGTTGCTGGCGCGCTCGATAAAGGCGGGCAGCAGGGTGCCCACGCCCTGAACCACGGCGGCCTCACGGCGGGCCTGCCACTGTTGGTTGCTCGATTGACTCATGATTCCTCCCTGAATGCTCGGGGGCCCTCGCCCCCGGCCGATGTCGTGGTGAATTAGCGGATGCCGCCAAAGCAGAGATATTTGGTTTCAAGGTACTCTTCGAGTCCCTCTGCCGCCCCTTCGCGGCCCAGACCCGACTCCTTGATGCCACCGAAGGGGGCCAGCTCGGTGGAGATGATCCCCTCGTTGATGCCGACCATGCCATATTCGAGGCGCTCGGCCACTCGCCAGACCCGGGCGATGTCACGGCCATAGAAGTAGGAGGCGAGGCCATAGGGGGTGTCGTTGGCCAGGGCGATGGCCTCCTCTTCACTCTCGAAGCGCACCACAGGGGCGACCGGACCGAAGATCTCCTCATCCAGGATGGGATTGCCGGGGCGGACGCCGGTCAGCAGGGTCGGGGCATAGAAGAGCGCACCGGCGTCGTGGCGACTCCCCCCGCATACCAGGTGGGCGCCGGCATCCCGGGCCGAGGCGACCAGGCTCTCGACCTTGTTGATGGCGGCCGGGTTGATCAGGGGGCCTATCTGGGTGCCATCGGCCAGGCCATCGCCCACCCTGAGGGCGGCGATGGCAGCCTGGAAGCGCTCGATGAACTGATCGTGCACCCCGGACTGAACCAGGATGCGATTGGCGCAGACGCAGGTCTGGCCGGCATTGCGAAACTTGGAGGCGATGGCGCCGGCGACGGCGGCGTCGAGATCGGCATCATCGAAGACGATAAAGGGGGCGTTGCCACCGAGCTCCAGAGAGAGGCGCTTCATGGTGTCGGCGCACTGGCGCATCAGCTGTTTGCCGATGCGGGTGGAGCCGGTGAAGGAGAGCTTGCGCACCAGGGGGTTGGCGGTGAGTTCGCTCCCCACCTCGCTGGCATGGGCCGAGGTGACGATGTTAATGACGCCGGCCGGGATGCCCGCCTGCTCGGCCAGGGCCGCCAGGGCCAGGGCACACAGGGGGGTCTCGGCGGCGGGTTTGATGACGATGGTGCAACCGGCGGCCAGCGCCGGACCCGCCTTGCGGGTGATCATGGCGATGGGGAAGTTCCAGGGGGTGATGGCGGCGACCACCCCGACCGGTTGCTTGATGGTCGCCAGGCGGCGATCCGCGCTAAAGCCCGGTATGGTGCGGCCATAGGCGCGCTTGGCCTCTTCGGCAAACCACTGGATGAAGCTGGCCCCGTAGGCCACCTCACCGCGTGCCTCGGCCAGGGGTTTGCCCTGCTCGCAGGTCATGATGCGGGCCAGCTCTTCGCCGTTCTCTGTGATGGCCTGGAACCAGGCTTGCAGTCGGTTGCCCCGCTCCTTGGCGGTGAGGGCCGCCCAGGGTCCCTGGGCCCGGTGGGCCGCCTCGATGGCGCGGCGGGTATCCTCACCGTTCATATCGGGCACCTGGGTGATGACGGCGCCGCTGGCGGGGTTGAGAACATCCAGAGTGCGGCCGCTGGCGGCCGGGCACCAGTGGCCATCCAGATAGGCCTGGGACTTGATGAGGGTATGCTGCATGGTGGGAAACCTCAGGTTGTTTTCAAAATCCAGTTGAGCTCGAGTTCGGTGACGTGGCGCTCGAACTGGAGCAGCTCGTCATTCTTGCAGATGTAATAGATGTGGCAGAACTCCTCCCCCAGATAGCGCTTGAGGACATCGCACTCCTCGAAGGCGGTCAGGGCGTCGCTCATGCGGAAGGGGAAGCTGTCGCCCTCGACGATGAGGCCGTTGCCCACCACGGGAGGCGGAGGTTGCAGCCGGTTGTCGAGGCCGTGTTGCAGTGCCGCCAGCACGGTGGCCACCACCAGATAGGGGTTGGCATCGGCGCCGGCCACCCGATGCTCGATGCGCCTGTCCTGGCGATCGCCGCAGGGGATGCGCAGGGCCACGGTGCGGTTGTTGTGACCCCAGGAGGCGTGCAGGGGCACATACATGCCGGGCTGGAAACGGCGGTAGGAGTTGACGTTGGGAGCGAGCAGGGCGATGGAAGAGGGGAGCAGGTCTATCATGCCCGCCACCGCATGGAGCAGCAGGGGCGAGTCGTCCCCTTCGGCGTCGGAGAAGAGGTTGTTGCCCTGTTTGTCGACGATGCTGATATGGATATGCATGCCGCTGCCCGCCTGATCCGGGTAGGGCTTGGCCATAAAGGTGGCCTCCATCTCGTGGCGCTCGGCTACCCCGTGGATGAGGCGCTTGAGGGCCAGGGCCTGATCGCAGGCGGCCAGCACGTCATCGGTATGGCGCAGGTTGATCTCGAACTGACCCGGGGCCGCCTCGGCCACGGCCCCGTCGAGGGGCAAGCCCTGCTGCTCGGCCACCGAGTGGACCTCCTGCAGGAAGTCGTCGAAGTCGTTGAGGTTGTCCACCGAGTAGACCTGGGCACCGATGTCCCGGCGCTGGGTCACCGGCGAGCAGGGGGGTTGGATGCGTCCATCCTCATCCCGCTCCCGGTCGATGAGATAGAACTCCAGCTCCACCGCCACCACCGGGTGAACGCCCTGGGCCTTGAGGGCCTCCCATTGGCGCTTGAGGATGTTGCGCGGCTCGATATTGAGGGCACTCTCGTCGTCGTCGAGCATGGTGAGCAACATCTGCCCGACCCGCTCCGGGTCGCTCGCCGCCGGCATCAGGGTGCCGGGAATGGGGATACAGCGGTGGTCGGGTTCGCCCAGGTCCTGGCCAAGCCCCGCCTCTTCAACCGTATTGCCGTTGATATCGAGGGCAAACACCGAGACGGGGAAGTAGCAACCCTTCTCGAGCTTTTCCAGGGAACCAATGGGAATGCGCTTGCCGCGGAGTATGCCGTTCAAGTCAGGCAACAACATATCCATATATTGCAGATCGGGGTTTTGCTGGAAGAAGGCGGCCGCCTCTTCCATGAACGGACTTCGCACGCCGTCCCTGGTCGTGTCTGTCATAGATCACCTTCATCGACTGTCAAAAATATTGAGCATGATATGACCTTAAGATGGCGGCAAATGTTTTGCAAGTGTTAAATATATTTGAAATTTTGGGGGGCGCCATGCTAGAAATGAGCCTATTCGGGGGCCTTGAGTGGGTAGTGCTCTGCCAAGGGTGTGCAGAATACTGAACATTCGGCCCGTTGGATATAGCGAACATGGGCCGCAGGTTCGGCCCGCAAGGACAAGGGATATGACCGAACATGTGAAGAGCTTCTACGCCGCCAGTGCCAACCCCCATGCGCCCTGGCCCACCCTGACCGGTGATCAGGAGTGCGATGTCTGTGTGGTGGGCGGAGGCTATACCGGCCTCTCCAGTGCCCTGCACCTGGCCGAGCGGGGTTATCAGGTGGTGCTGCTGGAGGCGGCACGCATCGGCTTTGGGGCCAGCGGCCGCAACGGGGGGCAGATAGTCAACTCCTACAGTCGCGACATCGACACCATAGAGCGCAACTGCCCACCGGAGCAGGCTCGCCTGCTCGGGAACATGTTGTTCGAGGGGGGAGATATCATCCGTGAGCGGATCGAGCGCTATCAGATCCAGTGTGACTTCCGTCAGGGGGGGGTGTTTGCCGCCGATACCGAGAAGCAACTGCACGAGCTCAAGGCCCAGAAGGAGCGTTGGGGGCGTTGGGGCAACGATCAGATGGAGCTGCTCGACAAAGAGGGGATCCGCGATGTGGTTCAGACCGAGCGCTACGTGGGCGGCCTGCTCGACAAGCGGGGAGGCCACATCCATCCCCTCAACCTGGCCCTGGGGGAGGCAGAGGCGATCCGCAGCCTGGGAGGCCGCATCTTCGAACAATCTCCGGTGACCGATATAGTGCCGGGGGAGCGGGTGTTGGTGAAGACCGGGCAGGGGACGGTGAAGGCCCGCTTCGTGGTGGTGGCCGGCAACGCCTACCTGGGCAATCTGGTGCCCGAGCTTGCCGCCAAATCGATGCCGTGTGGCACCCAGGTGGTGGCCACCGAGGTGTTGGGTGAGGAGCGGGCACGCGAGCTGCTGCCTCAAAACTACTGTGTCGAGGATTGTAACTATCTGCTCGACTACTATCGCACCACAGGGGATCACCGTCTCATCTACGGGGGGGGCGTGGTCTATGGGGCACGGGATCCGGCGGATATCGAGCGCCTTATCATGCCCAAGCTGCTCAAGACCTTCCCCCAGTTGGCCGGGGTCAAGGTGGAGTACACCTGGACCGGTAACTTCCTGCTGACCCTGTCGCGCCTGCCCCAGTTTGGCCGCATTGGCAGCAACATCTATTACATGCAGGGTTACAGCGGCCACGGGGTCACCTGCACCCATCTGGCCGGCAAGCTGCTGGCCGAGGCCCTGGCCGGTCAGGCCGAGCGTTTCGATGCCTTCGCCCGCCTGCCCCATTACCCCTTCCCCGGCGGGCGGCTGCTGCGAGTCCCCCTCACCGCCATGGGGGCCGTCTGGTACAGTCTGCGCGACAGCCTGGGGGTCTAATCCCTCAATCATGAAGAAGGCCACCCTGAGGTGGCCTTCCTCTTTTTATACAGGAACGCGGGAATCAGACCCTGACACTGGCGGGAGGGGATACCGGCTCTGTTGCAGGTGTGGTCGAAGCGAGGGCATCGGCGAAGGCCAGCAAGGTACTGAGGGCCTGGTAGAGGGCTACGCCATCCATATCTTTTAGGGCGTGCTGGCTCCAAGCGATAAGATGATTGTCTGGCGACAGGCCGACTCGGGGATGATTGCAATGTTCCGAGAAGAGGTTTCTCTGCAACAGAGTCACCGCTTGTTGCTCATTCTCCAGCGGTTGTACTCGGGCAAACATTGCCAATTGATCCTCACCCAGGGGGGCAAGGTGGATCACCTGCTCACCATCGAGGGTCAGACTGGCTATCCCCGCTTCGGCAATCAGTTCGATCCCGAGTTGCTTACCCAGCGCCTCCAGGGTGGCATTAAATCGTTCGCTCATGTTCGCGTCTCTTTACCTGTGATTTGTGGGAGCAAACTACCGAAAAAGCCCCCCCTCCTTTGTCACTCCCTGTCGTCGTTTTATCGCTTTCCGCCATTTTGTAGCAGGGCTAAAAAAAACCGGCCATGACTGAAAAGAGAGATTTGGAAAGCTTCTTATACTCGCGGCTCGACAACATAAGCTGAGGTTCATATGGCATTATCTCTTCAAGCCCTGCACTCTAAGGTCACCCAGCTGGCTCAGAACAATGGTGAACTGACCGGTAAATTCAAAAACGATTCTCTTGCCGCCCATAAAGAGGGCTCTTTTCAGGGGCTAACCGTATCGAGCGGAGCCAGACCGACAGAGCGGGCTTTTGCCCAGGAGGTGCTCAAACATCTACAGCATGTCTCTCTTAACGATGGTGAGGTGCGTGGTTTGACTGAGGGAAGCCGCTATGCCCAGAGCAATTTTGAGCTGCATTATGATGGCAAGGGGGTTCAACTTCGTGGATTGCACAGCGATCAGCTCACCCTGAAAGATGCCAAGATTCTGCTTGATGCGGCACTGCGTCAGCAAGGTCGTGAGGAGGCTCCCCCGCTTCCCCCGCGTAGCGCGCCTGTCCGGACCGACCGACCCGCACTGGCCCATCAGCATGAACGTCTGATGGGAACTGCTCCGCGGTTGGTAGCGGCCCCGCCTGCAGATCCTTGTGGTTCCGCTCAGAAACAACAGCTCAGCGACCGCCTCAAGGCGCTGCAGGATCAACTCTCACCGGGCAATGATCCTGACCGTTATCAGCAGGGGAGCGGGGTGAATCGCTTCAGAGACATTCAGGCCAACAAGGCGACTGCCGTACGCGAGGATCTCAACGCCAACTATGTGCAGGTCGGGGCCCATCGTTCCATCGCCTGTCAGTATCCGTTGCAGGCTCAACTTGAGAGCCACATGCAGATGCTGTTTGATAACCGGACTCCGGTGCTGGCGGTGTTGGCTTCCGCGAGCGAGATCGACACACCGGGTAACAAGATGCCCGATTACTTCCGTCAGGATGGCCAATATGGCCAGATGAAGGTGAAGTCTGCTCTTCACCACTCCGTCGACTTGGGACGAGGCATCCAGGCTGATGTTTACCATATGACACTCTCTCAGCCCAATTCCGGTAAGAAGGGGATTGTGGTGCCCGTGGTACACGTAAGCAATTGGCCGGATAAGCAAGCGGTAGGGACTGACGTTAGCGATAACCTGGCGAGGCTTCTTGAACAGACCACTCAGGAAAAGAAGGATATGTACACCAGAGCTGGTAGCTCGGCCGTGGGTGACGACAATAAGTTACTGCCGGTTATCCATTGCCGCGCCGGGGTAGGACGCACCGGTCAGGTGATTGGGACCATGGCCATGAATGACCCCCGCAATGGGGCTCTGAGTGTTGAAGATGTGGTGGGTGAGATGCGCCAGCATCGAAACGGCATCATGGTTCAGACTCAGGGTCAGCTTGACGAGTTGGTCAATCTGGCTCAGCAGCAAGGGCGTTCTTTGTTGCGTGCCTAAGTGACAGGAGAAGAGGCCACCCAGGGGTGGCCTCTTCGTTATGGCACGTTTATGGTGCGATCAGGCGGCCTTGGCCAGCGCGACCTCCTGGCTCTTTTTCAGGCGCAGCTTTTTCAGGGCTACCGCCGTGATGCCGGTGATAACGGCACCGGTCACCATGCAGAGCAGGGCCAGCAGGGGCTTGTTCATGGCTCCGAGCAGGGCCACGATGGGGCCGCCGTGGGCGACGCTGTTGGTGATGCCAAACAGGAAGGCCATGACGGCGGCGACCATGCTGCCCAGCACGTTGGCCGGAATGACGGCCAGCGGGTCGCGGGCGGCAAACGGGATTGCCCCTTCCGAGATACCGACCAGGCCCATGGCGCCGGCCGCCTTGCCCGCCTCGATCTCGCTCTTGTCGAAGATGCCGAGCTTGCGACCGAGTACGGTGGCGATGCCCATGCCGAGCGGCGCAACCGGGATGGCGCAGGCCATGGCCCCCATAAACTGGGTCTGGCCGGAGGCAATCATGCCGACGGAGAAGAGGAAGGCCACCTTGTTGACCGGGCCACCCATATCAAAGCCCGCCATGCCCCCGAGCACGATGCCGAGCAGCACCAGGCTACCGCCACTCATGGAGAGGAGCAGGGCGTTGAGGCCGGTCATCATGTCGGCGATGGGGGCACCGATGATGAAGATAAAGACGGCGGCGATAAAGAGTGAACCGACGATAGGGGCGATCAGGATCGGCACCAGCGGCTGCACCATCTTGTGGTAGCTGCGGGTCGCAATCCAGCGCACCAGGTAGCCGACCAGAAGGCCCGCGATGATGGCACCGATAAAGCCGGTACCGGCATCGGCCCCGTAGAAGCTGCCATTGTTGGCGATCCAGCCGCCGATAAAGCCCGGCGCCAGGGCCGGACGATCACCGATGGCATAGGCGATATAGCCAGCCAAGATGGGGATCATCAGGGTAAAGGCGGCCACACCCACGTTGAGGATCTGGTTCCACATGCTCCCTTCCGGGATCTGCATGCCCGCCGGTGTCGGCACGCCGCCGATGGCCAGGGCCAAGGCGATAAGCAAACCGCCCGTCACGACAAACGGAATCATATGGGAGACACCGTTCATCAGATAGCGGTAGAGATCCGAACTGCCGCTGCTGCTCTTCTCCTCGCTCGTCTTGGTTCCGCCAGCCACGTGGGCGGGAGCCTTGAGCGCCTGTTCGATCAGCCCCTTGCCATCCTTGATGGGGGCCTTGACCCCGGTCTTGACCAGGGGCTTGCCGGCGAAGCGATCGAGATCCACCTGCTTGTCGCAGGCGACTATGATGGCGCTCGCCCGGGCGATCTCCTCGGTGCTGGGGGCATTCTTTACCCCGATGGAGCCGTTGGTCTCCACCTTGATGGCGTATCCCAACTCGGCTGCCGCCTTCTCCAGGCACTCGGCCGCCAGATAGGTGTGGGCCACGCCGGCGGGGCAGCCGGTCACCCCGATAAGAAAGCCCTGATCGGCGCTGCCGGTGGCCTGCTCCTGCTTCTCGGCGAGCAGCAGGGCCAGGGCCTGGTCCGCATCCTTGGCCTGCATCAGGCGCTCGACAAAGCCCGGCTCGATGAGCTTGGATGAGAGTTCGGCCAGTACCTCGATATGGTGGTTGGCCCCACCGGCGGGGGAGGCGATCATGAAAAAGAGGCGTGATGGCTGGCCATCTTCGGCGCCATAGTCGATCCCCTGGCGGCTGATGCCGATGGCCACGGCTGGCGTGATGACGGCGCCGCTCTTGGCGTGGGGCAGGGCGATCCCCTCCTCGAAGCCGGTGTTATCGAGCTCTTCCCGAGCCCAGAGATCGGCGACAAACTGCTGCTCGTCCCCAATTTTCCCCTGCTCCTTGAGCATGCGGGCCATCTCGGTGAAGACCTCTTCCTTGCTCCCGGCGGCCAGATCCAGACAGATCAGCTGCCGGTTGATCAATGTGGTGATCATGATGCTCTCCCCTCTCGTGTGCAGTACGCGTGAATCGTTTTTCTCGAGCCTATTATTTCGCGCCAGGGGGGGGTAAAAAATCGCATATTCGTGTCGTTAACTGGATTTTTGTGTCATTTGTCCGTGGCTGTGATCCAGGTCGCAACCATAGTGATAGCCTCTTATGGTTCCTGTTGATGCTTGTTGCCGACATTAATCAATGAGTTACATCCTGTCACCAGGACGTTTAAGAGCTGGCATGGGCCATGAGCGGCAGGGGAAGGGAAAAGAGAAATTGTAAATTTGTGGCATTTTCAGAGCCGTGGGAGTGTGATCCCGCGCACGGGATTGGCTCGCCAGAGGCGTGCTATGCTGCCCCGTCACCTGCATCAAGGAGTTTCCATGCGCATTGCCATGATTGGCCTCGGCGACATTGCCCAAAAGGCCTACCTGCCCCTGCTCGCCGCCGACGCCCGGGTCACCCCGCTGCTGTGCACCCGTCATCCCGAGACATTGGCACACCTCGGCCGGCAGTATCGTATCCCCGAGCTGTTTACCGACCTGGACACCTTGCTGGCCGCCCGCCCCGATGCGGTGATGATCCATGCCGCCACCCGGGTCCACGACGAGCTGGCGAGGGCCACCCTGGGTGCGGGGATCCCCACCTTCGTGGACAAACCCCTGTGTGACAGCGCCGATCAGGCCGAGCGTCTGTGCGAGCTGGCCCTGGCCCGCAACTGTCCCCTGTTTGTCGGCTTTAATCGTCGTTATCTGCCGGCCATGGAGGCGGCGCGCTGCCAGCCACTGACCGAGCTGCACTGGCACAAGCACCGTCACGCCTTGCCGGGCGTCGCGCGAGATTTTGTGTTTGACGACTTTATCCATGTGCTCGATGCCCTCTGTCACTTTGGTGGCGTGCCACAAGGCGAGGTTCATTCGGTGCTGCGCACCTCATCCCGGGACCCACACCTGCTGGCCGCGGTGAGCGTCAGTTGGGAGAGCGACGGGCGCGCCATCGGCGGCAGCATGAACCGCAGTGCCGGGGTCACCGAGGAGCGCATCAGCGCCTATGGAGAGGATCTCTCGCTGCATCTTGAGAGTTGTACCCGCGGCACCCTGGCCCGTGGCGGGGTGGTGCAGCGGCTGGAGCCGGGGGACTGGCAGCCGGTGCTGGCCCAGCGCGGCTTCGCCCCCATGCTCGAGCACTGGTATCGGCAGATCGATGGCGGGGTCGCCGACACCGGGCTTGTCGACTCCTACCTGCATAGCCATCGACTGGCCGAGCAGCTGGTGGCGAGGGCAGCGCGCCTTGGCACCCCCAGCTAGAGAGGGCGCTGCCGGCAGCAGGCAGGAACCACGGCTCTGGGGCGCCTGAGGAAGAGAGCAAGGAGCCTTGCCAGCACTCTGCGTGTCAGGGGAGGCCTGCCGGTCTCTACCACTGGGCAGGGGTGATGACGGGGTCTGAGCCAGTGGCGGTGGGGGTAGATATGATCGTTCATGATGGCACTCCAGGATGGGGATGCCTGCATCTTGGTCGGAAAAAAGGTGTAGTAAAATTGAAGAGGTGATAAAAGAAACTACGCCTTTAACGCGACGAGGGGAACATGAGTCAGAGACGGCGTCTGCTGCAGCTTGAGCACAAACTGGGTCCCCTGGGAGAGGGGGAGATCACCCTCGATGAGTTGGCGCAGACCTTTAGCTGTTCCCGCCGCAACATTCAGCTGGTACTGGGCTCTCTGATCGAGGCGGGCTGGATCCGCTGGTCACCGGGGCGGGGGCGCGGCCATCGGTCACGGATTGCGCTACTGCAGAGCCACCATCGACTCACGATGCAGGAGGCCGAAGCGGCGTGCCAGAGGGGACAGCTCGATCTGGCCATGGCCCTGCTCGAGGAGATTGGGGCCCGGGCCGACTTTGGCCAGTTGCTAGGCCAGATGGTGCAGCGGCGCCGCTGTGTGGACGGCATCATCATCCCCATGGCCTGCCCCATCCTCGAGCTGGATCCGGCCCGAACCAGTAGCAGCAGTGCGCTGCATATTATCGAGCATCTCTACGATGGCTTGCTCGAGGTCTCTCCCCTCGACGGCGCTCTTCAACCTGCGCTGGCACACCACTGGGAGGCGCGGGAAGAGGGGCTCTGCTGGCATTTTTGGCTGCGCAGCGGGGTTCGCTTTCACCACGGCCCCACTCTGGAAGCCGGAGATGTGGTCCGTACCCTCGAGCGGCTGAGGGATCCGGCGAGCCTCTTTTACTCCCTCTATATGCATATCGTTGAGGTGCGGGCCCTCTCGCCGTTAAAAGTGGAAGTGCGTCTGGCCCACCCCGATCCCTTTTTATTGCAGCTGTTGGCCAATCCCCATAGCCGCATCATCGCCGGCGAGGGGAGTCATGACACAGTGGGGCGCTTCACCCCCTTCGGCACGGGTCCCTTCCAGCTGCACCAGCGCAGTGAACATCACCTGATCCTGCATCGTCACGAGCACCATTGGGGGCTCTTGCCACAGCTGGAGCAGATCGAGATCTGGCATCTTCTTCCCTCGGGCCGGCAGCCCAATCTCTGGCTGCATACCAATCCCAGTCAGCACCCGCAAGGGGATGCGGTCAACCAGATCCACGAGACGGCGGGCTGTTTCTATCTCATTTTCCATCACCTGAGCCCCCTCTGGCAGACGGAGGCGCGGCGTCAGGCCCTCTGGCACTATCTGGAGCAGGCTCGGCACCATGCCGACGAGATGGTGCCCGCCAATTCGATCTTTCCCGGCGGCCATATGCTGCCCCCTCTCTGTCCCGAGCCGCCGACCTGGACACCCCTGGGGAGCCCCCTGCGCATCGCGGCACCCGACAACGAGCGTTGCCGGCGACAGCGCCGCTGGTTGGCCCAGAGCCTGGAGCGGCTCGGCATCGAGTGCGACTGGTTGCCCTTGCCCGAGTCGGGTAGTGAGATGGGGGAGCTTGACGGGGCCGATCTGGTGCTGCTCGCCGAGGTGCTCGACAGTGAGGGGGAGTGGGGTCTCTTCGAGCTGCTTATTTCCAGCTCGGGTATTTCTTTGGCACTGGGTCAGGGGGCGCACAGGCAGATGGCCGCGACCTTGCGCTCACACCTCGCCCGCTGCCGGCCGCAAGAGCGGCTTGCTCTCTTCTTGCAACAGGAGGCCCGGCTCTGCAGCCAGTACCGTTATCTGCCTCTCTTTCGCCAGCAGGAGCACGTCATCTTCGACCCGCGTCTGCGCGGGATCCAGGTCAACCATCAGGGGTATTGCTCCTTCCGGCATCTCTGGCTCGACGAGCCCGAGCTCGGGGTCAATATCTGTGCTCCACAAGAAGACCCTGGCTCCGGGGGGCGCCTTTAGTTCACCAAGGCTTTGCTCTATAATCGGCGCGCTTTTATCCGGGACGACACCATGATTTCGAAGAACCAACTCAAATTGCTGCGCGCGTTAGGGCAGAAGAAACAGCGCAAGGCGCTCGGCCTCTTTCTGGTTCAGGGTGAGAAGAACGTTCTGGAGCTGGCCAACAGCGACCTGGTGGTCAAACAGATCTTCGCCACCCCCGAGTTTCTCGCCCTGCACGGGCAGGCCTTGCGCCGCTACGAGTGCATCGACGCCGACCTTGAGGATCTCACCAAGGCCAGCACCCTGGTCAGCAACAATGCGGCGATCGCCGTGGTGGCCATTCCCGAGGTGGCGGTGCCCAAGGCCCGGGGGCTGATGATTGCCCTCGACGGGGTCTCCGATCCCGGCAACCTCGGCACCATCATTCGCCTGGCCGACTGGTATGGCATCCAGCATATCGTCGCCAGCCAGGACAGCGCCGATCCCTACAACCCCAAGACCATCAGCGCCACCATGGGCAGCTTTGGTCGGGTGCAGGTGAGCCAGGTCGACTTGCCCGACTATCTGGCCAAGGCGGGTCTGCCGGTCTATGGCGCCTTCCTGGAAGGGGAGAGCATCCATCGCACCGCCTTCCAGGCCGAAGGGATCCTGCTGATGGGGAGTGAATCCCACGGCATTCGCGAGCAGGCCGCCCGCTGTGTGACCGACAAGATCACCATTCCCGCCTTTGGCGGCGCCGAGTCGCTCAACGTCGCCATGGCTACCGGCATCATCCTCGATAACATGCGCCGCCAGCATGGCTGACGAGATGCCTCAGGGATAAGAAGTCAGGGATAAAAAAAGCGTCGGTGTTGCCGACGCTTTTTTTGTGAGCTCGCAGCACTTACTGCTTGAGCATGCCGAGCTTGCCCGGCACCCCGTCCCAGCGCTCGGCCTCATCCATCGCCGGCCTGACCTCGGTCAGGTTGGGCCATAGCGTCGAGAGCTCGGCGTTGAGTTCGATAAAGAGGCGATCGTCACCCACCAGCTCGTCTTCCTGGAAGATGGCCTGGGCCGTGCATTCCGGTACACACAGACCGCAGTCGATGCACTCGACCGGGTTGATCACCATGAAGTTCGGTCCCTCATGGAAGGCGTCGGCCGGGCAGACCGCCACACAGTCGGTGTATTTACACTGGATACAGTTCTCGGTGACGACAAACGCCATGACTCTTCGCTCTATTCTGGTTAGCCGCAGCGCACACGCGAAGTACACGCAAAAATGGAGAACGGGGATGATACTGAGCGGCCGCTAAAATTCAACCCGCGCCTTGGCAAGTGTAGCTCTCCCGGTGCCCTCACCCTGCCGCCTGCGCCCCTCGGACATGGATCGACCGTATGACAGGCGGGGGGAATTTTCGTAAAATGCGCGCCATTGTGAGCCGCCACTGTGCTGGTTAGGCCAAGACACCCATTATCCACGAGACATCCCATGATACGTTTAACCGAACTTAAGCTGCCGCTCGATCACGAGGAAGGGGCGCTACTCGACGCCATTGCCGCCAAGCTGGCCATTCCTGCCGGGCAGGTGCTCTCCTTTAGCCTGTTTAAACGTGGCTACGATGCCCGCAAGAAGAGCAATATCCAGCTCATCTATACCGTGGATGTGGAGGTGGCCAACCCCGAGCCGCTGCTGGCCAGGTTCAAAAGCGACCCACAGGTGCGCCAGACCCCTGACATGGCCTACAAGTTTGTGGCCAAGGCCCCTGACAACCTGCAAGAGCGCCCCCTGGTGATCGGTTTCGGTCCCTGTGGCCTGTTTGCCGGTCTGGTGCTGGCCCAGATGGGCTTTAACCCCATCATCGTCGAGCGTGGCAAGGAGGTGCGTGAGCGCACCAAGGACACCTTCGGTTTCTGGCGCAAGCGCACCCTGAACCCCGAGTCCAACGTGCAGTTTGGCGAGGGCGGGGCGGGCACCTTCTCCGATGGCAAGCTCTACAGCCAGGTCAAGGATCCCCACTTCTACGGCCGCAAGGTGATCACCGAGTTCGTCGAGGCGGGCGCCCCGGAGGAGATCCTCTATGTGAGCAAGCCCCACATCGGCACCTTCAAGCTGGTGACCATGATCGAGAAGATGCGGGCGAAAATCCTCGAGCTGGGCGGCGAGATCCGCTTTAGCACCCGGGTTGACGACATCCACATGGAAGAGGGGCAGATAACCGGGGTGACCCTCTCCAATGGCGAGGAGATCAAGACGCGCCACGTGGTGCTCGCGGTCGGCCACAGCGCCCGCGACACCTTCGAGATGCTCTACGAACGCGGCGTCTACATGGAGGCCAAGCCCTTCTCGGTCGGTTTTCGTATCGAGCACAAGCAGTCGATGATCGATGCCGCCCGCTTCGGACCGAGCGCCGGCCACCCCATCCTGGGGGCTGCGGACTACAAGCTGGTGCACCACTGCAAGAATGGCCGCACCGTCTACAGCTTCTGCATGTGCCCGGGCGGTACCGTCGTGGCGGCCACCTCGGAAGAGGGGCGCGTGGTGACCAACGGCATGAGCCAGTACTCGCGCGCCGAGCGCAACGCCAACAGCGCCATCGTGGTCGGCATCTCGCCGGAGCAGGACTACCCGGGGGATCCCCTGGCAGGCATTCGTCTGCAGCGCGAGCTGGAGGCCAACGCCTATGTCCTCGGCGGCGAGACCTACGACGCGCCGGCCCAGAAGATCGGCGACTTCCTCAAGGGGCGTAAACCCGGCGAGCTGGGGGATGTGCAGCCCTCCTTCACCCCGGGTATTCATCTGACCGATCTCTCCAAGGCCCTGCCGGCCTTTGCCATCGAGGCGATCCGCGAGGCCATCCCCGCCTTCGATCGCCAGATCAAGGGCTTCGCCTCGGAAGACGGCTTGCTGACCGGGGTTGAGACCCGCACCTCCTCGCCCGTCTGCATCAAGCGCGGCAAGGATTACCAGAGCATCAACCTCAAGGGCTTCTACCCGGCCGGTGAAGGGGCCGGTTACGCGGGGGGCATTCTCTCGGCGGGGATCGACGGCATCAAGGTCGCCGAGGCGGTGGCCCTCGACATGCTGGCCAGCCTGCAGCAGGCGTAAGGCGCCAGGCAGAAAAAAAAGAGCTCGTTTGAGCTCTTTTTTGTTTCTGCAGGGTGATCCCGGATCATCAGGCCTGGGGCGGGGTGCTCTCGGCGTTGGAGAGCACCGCATCCATCTGGATCAGGGCGCCTTCCGGCAGCTCGGCGACGCCGATCACGGTGCGAGCCGGCAGGTAGTCGGGGAAGTAGCGGGTATAGATGGCGTTGACCGCCTCCAGATCCTCGATGTTTTTCAGATGGATGTTGATCTTGACGATGTCATCCATCACATGACCAATGCTCTCGACGATCGCCTTGAGCTGGGTCAGGCACTGGCCGGCCTGCTCCCTGACACACCCTGCCAGCACCTTGCCGGTGGCCGAGTCGATGGGCAGTTGGCCGGCGATGTGGTTGTAGTGAGAGAAGGCGACAGTCTGGGTGTAGAGGGCACTGCGCGGCGCCAGATCCGTGTTGCGGGGTCTGATCACCAGGCCGTGGCGATCCTCGACCAGTTGGGGCGGCGTGCCATCCCCGTGGGAGACCACCACGTCCATCTGTACCAGGGCATCCATGGGCAGGGCCGAGGCGCTGATGATGGAGCGAGCCGGCATATAAGCGGCGGCGCGGGCGATCCCTGAATCGGGGAAGAAGGTGGTGTAGACCTCGTTGACGGCCTCCAGATCGGCGAGGCTCTTGAGGTAGACGTTGACGCGCACGATATCGTCGAAGGGAACGTCGATGCTCTCAAGGATTGCCTTGATATTCTTCAGGCACTGGGCTGCCTGGGCCTTGATGCCACCTTCGACCAGTTGACCGGAGACCGGATCCAGCGGCAGTTGGGCCGACACGTTGTTGTAGTGGGAGAAGGCCACCGTCTGGGTGGAGAAGGCGCTCCTGGGGGCTTGCTCGCTGTCGCGGGCCAGCTTGATCAGGGCGCAGGGGGCCTGGGGATGGGTCCCTTCACCGTTGGAGATGATGGCGTCCATCTGTACCCGGGCACCCAGGGGCAGGGCGGCAACGGCCAGCACGGAGCGGGTCGGTACATAGGCCGGGAAGAACTCGCCGTAGACGGCGTTCACCGCCTCCAGATCCCCCATGTCGCGCAGGAACAGGGTGATCTTGACCACATCGTCCATCACATGGCCGATGCTCTCGACAATGGCCTTGATATGGGTGAGGCACGCCCTGGCCTGAGCCTGGACATCTCCCTCGATCAGCTTGCCGGTAGCCAGGTCAACCGGGAGCTGGGCCGAGATGTTGTTGTAGTGGGAGAAGGCCACGCTCTGGGTGTAGGGACCCAGGTTCAGGGGAGCCTTGTCGGTATTTCTTGCCGCCTTGATAATAGTGCCACTCATGGGAGTCGACCTCGCTATGGATTATAAGGTTCAGGGTTTCCCTATCGATTCTTGTGAGGCCGTCATCGGAGTCATTGATTGCTCAACGGTGTCTCTGTGCTGCCCGTTATAGGGGGGTGATAGGGGATATCGTTTCAGACAGGGGGGATTCTAGGAGCGGTCAGAAACCGGATGCAAAACCAAAATCTATTTCTATGAGGTGCCTCAATGCTCTGAAAAATCGTCCCGATGCTATTCATTTCATGGGTAACAGGAAACGTATGTCGCTTTTTTTAACGATCACCTTCCAGAGTGTGCCAGTGCTGTGGGCGGGCGTCGGTTAGGGGATGTGAACTGGGGGTTAATAAAGGAATAATGTGGGCTGTCGATGCACTTCATCTGCATGAATATATATTTTTAACCCTTGCGCCCCCCCTTCTCACGGTCGGTTAAATATGCTAGCGCCAGGCTATTTTTGGCCTGCGACGGGCAGGGGTGGAATATCATTCATCGCTATTGCATGAAGGCCATGAGGATATTGCTTCAGGCGGGCTATCCATCGGGGAAATATCGGGGGGATTGACAGGAGTTTATGCCATGAATATGCAAGGAGGTGGGCCTCCACCCACGGGGGTGGAGGCCGAATGATCACCAGATCTGTTTTTGGGTGGTGAACCTCGCCGTGTTGGGAATGGGGGCGCTGGCCTCCTGAGTCAGGATGCCGGGCCCTGCTGCGTCGAGCAGGTTGATGCGTCCATCGCTGCGACCGGTGAAGAGGACGTCGTTACCAAAGAGCTCGGGCTGCTGCCAGCGCCAGTTTTGCCCGTTGGGGGGCAGGGGCTGGTCACAGCGGCTGCTCAGTGCCAGCCCCTGTTCGCTGCTGAGGCAGCGGTCGAGGTCGGCCACACTGCGGTAGCGATTCATCTGATCGAAGACGAAGGCCTGGCTGCGGTCGCCGATCCGACAGGGCTCGAAGCCGAGTTGCCCCGAACGTACGGTGAGGCAGTGGGCCTGCTGCTCGCTCAGATAGGTGGACTGGATGTAGACGCTGTCGGCACCGAGGAAGAGAGGGCTGCTCCAGTCCACGTCCATCTCGAAGCGGACTGGGTAGTGCTGGATCAGGTAGTCCTGACCGGTGCGCCACTCCCCGTTGGCTCCCCGGCTCTGATCGTCCTGCCACAGCTTGTTACCCGCTCCCCAGCGACGACCGATGATCCAGCGATTGTGGGCCAGCAACTCGATGCCCCGGATATCGGTCTCCACCGTGAGGGTGGAGTGGCCACTGGCCTCGCGGGGCGCCCGCATCTGCACCTTGAACTCGGGCTTCATGCCAGCCATGGCGGTGGGGATGGTGTCACGGATCTTGTTGAAGTCGTATGGAGCGACCCCCTGGGCGTAGTAGTCCCAGCACCAGCCGCTGGCGGTGTTGAGGTCGCAGTACTTGTTGCTGCCGCGCGAGCCATAGAGGTTGTTGGCGTACTCGACCCAGGCAGAGCGCTCGTCGTTGGCGGCGTTGAGGGTGTAGGAGGTCTTGGCCTCTATGGTGGTCTTGCTGCTGACGCCGACCGAGATGTCCTTGATGGGGATCTTGGGGAAGCTGCTGAAGCCCACCTTGACGGTGGTGTTCTCCTCCTTCTGGTAGCTGGTGCTGTCTTGCATCTGCTGGGTCGGGACCAAGCGGTTCATCCTGGCAGGGGCCGTGATGCTCACCCGGGAGCGGACACTGTCGAGGTACTGGCGATAGACGAAGTTTTTGCTGTTGTCCTTGCGCGAGGAGAAGGTGCGATGCAGGTAGTCGTGCTCCTTCTCGGGCAGGAAGGTGATCCCGGCCCCCTCTTCGAGTAACACCTCCACATACTTGTCCGAATCGCTGCCCTGGCTGTAGTAGGGGGAGGTGCTGTACATCCTCACCTTGTACTTGAGATCCGCGCTGCCCTTGCCATCGCGGCCAAGGGGGAAGTGCTTGATGATGGCGACCTCGTGCAGCGGGGTTGCCTCGGTGCCCGCCGAGCGGGCCATGCGGCGGGCCCTGGGCGCCGGTCTGTCGAGCCGATCATAGAGCAGCTCGAGGAGATAGGGTTCATCCAGGGTATCGAGCAGATA
The DNA here is from genome assembly GCF_000820105.1 of Aeromonas schubertii. Lineage (GTDB taxonomy): Bacteria > Pseudomonadota > Gammaproteobacteria > Enterobacterales > Aeromonadaceae > Aeromonas > Aeromonas schubertii. Next base: position 30,665 of record NZ_CDDB01000040.1, read on the forward strand.
GATCTGGCGCCGTGCGGCCTCACGGGGATAGAGCACCAGCACATAAGGGCTGTCAAAACCCAGACCGGTTATCTGGCGGGTGAGGGCTCGCCGCTCCTCCCGGGTGCGCCCCGCCAGATCCAGCATGGTGTAGTTGCACGGGGCCAGCGCGAGGGGCTCTCCACTGGAGTGGCAGGCCTCCTGATAGAAGGGGGTCGATTGTAGCAGGGCGACGGGGTTGCCCTGTGCCTGAGCGGCCAGGGGCAGCAGCAGCGCCCAGCCATATAGCCTGAAACTCATGGTTTTTCTCCATTATTGTTGTATGCGTGACGTGCCGACCGGGGTCGGAACCGCGCCAATATGGACCCATCAATTCGTGGCTACAATGACTCCCTTTTGGTTTTTTACTACCTCTTTTGAGTAGTGTGAGTGGCGCCGCAGAGTGCCAGCGTTCCCCTTCTACAGGGGTGGCATCGGGTGATTAAATAGGCGAGCTGTCGGACTCTATTCCTGGTTATATTATTGATCTTGTTGACAATAATGGGCCGTCAGGATGCCTCCTTGCCCTGGGTCAGCAGCAAAGAGATCAGCATCTGGTTGTCTATCTCCTCCCCGTTGAGTACCCGGGCCAGCACCTCACTGCCGAAGAGCTGGGGCGACAGCAGAATATCGGGCTGCACCTTCTTGATCTTGTTGATGTTCTTGCTGTCGTTGACCGCCACTATGGTCTTGCTTCCGGGGGCCAGATCATGGGCCGCCAGTACCACGAAGGCGTTGTCGGCATCGTTATCACCCAGAGCCAGGATCGCCTTGCAGCCGCCGATACCGGCCAGTGTCAGGGTGGCATTGTCGCTGCTGTCACCGGCCATGATGTCGTAGTCTCCCCCCAACCGCTGGCGCAGCTGGGCCAGCTCCTCCTCTCCCAGATTGACGATGAGGGTGATGGGCTGCCCGCGCTCGTGCAACTGCAACAGGGTATTGATGGCCAGCATGGAGTGGCCGCAGATGATGAAGTGATCCTTGCGCTGCATGGTTTTATGGTCCCCTTTGACTAGCTTGCTGAGGCCACCGCTGATGAGGGGGCCGAAGATGGTGCTCATGGAGGTGGCGAAGACGGTGATGCCGGCGATGATCACGGAGACGGTGAAGAGGCGGGCCGCCTCCGAGACCGGCAGTATGTCCCCGTACCCCACCGTGGTCATGGTCTCGATGGAGAAGTAGAAGGCGCCCATCAGGTTTTCGATGGGAGGCTCGAAGCCGTCTCCCAGATAGAGGGCACCGTAGCTGGAGTAGAAGAGCAGAGAGGCGAAGCTGATAAAGGCGAAGATACTGCCGGCGGTGGCGCTGCTGCGGTTGAAGTCCCGGCGCAGTAGCAGCAGGGAGGCCATGGTGGCAAGGCAGAGTGCCGCATTGGGGTGCAGATTCGGATAGAAGCGGAGCATATAGATCAGGGTGATGAGCAGCAACACCAGGCTCAGGGCCCAGGCGAGCCTGGCCCGAAACAGCAGGCCCAGAGTGCTGAGCACCAGAAAGACCCCCAGCATAAACCAGGGTCCGTTGATCAGGAGTGACAAGTCCAGCCCCGCCAGGGTGCGCAGGTGAAAGATATCCAGCAGATCCACCGGCATACCATAGATGGTCCTGAAGATGAGCAGGCCGTTGAGCAATACGGCCAGGGCCACCATGCCGTGGCGCAGGCTCTGCCAGCCCTGTCTCATTCCCTGCCTGAATCGATTCCAGCGGCTCACCCTCGTTCTCCTCTCGATGTGACCACGGGATCCTACCACCAAGGTCCTTTTGGGTCATGCCGCGGGTTGGCGAAGGGGCGCGGGGGCGATTAACCTCAAAGCGTGTTGGTGCCCGAGTTCGGGCACATTCTTACCCCGGCATGGAGTAGCCTCCCTATGACTAAATACCGATTGGTGACCCGCAGCGACTTCGATGGTCTGGTGTGTGCGGTGCTTCTCAACGAACTGGAGATGATCGACGACATCCTCTTCGTACACCCCAAGGATATGCAGGATGGCAAGGTCGCCATCGACGGGCGTGACATAGTGACCAATCTCCCCTATGTGCCGGGGGCCCATCTGGTGTTCGATCATCACCATTCGGAGACCCTGCGCAACAGCGGGGAGCGCCCCAATCACATCATCGATGGCAATGCCCCCTCCGCGGCCCGAGTGGTCTATGAGCACTTCGGTGGCAAGGCCCGCTTCCCCCATATTGCCGACGACATGATGGTGGCGGTGGACAAGGCCGATTCGGCCCGTTTCAGCCGGGACGAGATCCTCCAGCCACAGGGGTGGGTGCTGCTCAACTACCTGATGGATGCCCGCACCGGGCTCGGGCGTTTCCGCGAGTTTCGCATCTCCAACTATGCCCTGATGATGGATCTCATCCGCTATTGCCGTGCCCACACCATTGAGCAGGTGTTGGCCCTGCCCGATGTGGAGGAGCGCAGTCGTCTCTATTTTGAGCACGAGCCCCTGGCCCGGGAGCAGATCCGGCGCTGCAGTCGGGTACTGGGTAATCTGGTGGTGCTCGATCTGCGCGACGAAGGGATCATCTACGCGGCCAACCGCTTCCTCATCTATGCCCTCTTCCCCGAGTGCAACGTCTCGGTCCATGTGATGTGGGGGCGGGAGAAACAGAACACCGTCTTCGCCGTGGGGGCCTCCATCCTCAATCTCGACCCCCATGTGAACATAGGGGAACTCATGCTGGCCAACGGGGGGGGCGGACATGCCAATGCAGGCACCTGCCAGGTGGCCAACGAGGAGGCCGAGACCCGGCTCAGGGCCCTTATCGAGGCGCTTACCCAGGGGTAACGCAGCCAAATAAAGAGCGGGAGGCCATGGCCTCCCGCTCTCATTGTGACGACCGGTTTAGCGGTTGCCTGCCCGGGCGAAGCGCCCCTCGCTCTCGACCCGATAGCGGGCCGTGCTGGCGGGCACGAAGGCCGAATGTCCGATAGCCAGGGAGAGGCGCTGCTCGCCGCTGACGAGGGTAAGGGGGGCGTCAATGGCGAAGATCACCTCGGCGCTTTGGCCCTGCAGCTCGTGCTCCCCCGCCTCGTAGATGCGGAAGGTGAAGTCGGGCACCGGCACCTGGAAGTGGCAGCAACGTCCCTCTCTCCGGGGGGCGAGCAGGATCTCGGCGGCGGGCTTGGGCTCGCAGCGGGTGCAGGCGAGCAGTTCGTCCACATCCATGTGCTTGGGAGTGAGACCGGCGCGCAGCACGTTGTCGGAGTTGGCCATGATCTCGAGGCCGGTACCACGCACATAGGCGTGGGGGGTGCAGGCGTCGAGGAACATGGCCTGACCGGGTTGCAGGGTCACTACATTGAGCAGCAGCGGAGCAAACAGTCCCACATCCCCGGGGTACTGCTCGAAGAGGTGCAGGATGAGGGCGAAGGTCTCCTCCGTGCGACAGGCTGCGGCGGTGCGGGCCAGATCGGCCAGGGCTGCCTCTTTTTGGGCCCCCTGCAGAGTCAGCAGGGCACGAAACAGAGTGGCCAGACCCGCTTCATGTTGCGCGCGGGCGAAGGCCTCTACCAGAGGGGCCAGGGCCGGTGAGGCGAGGCGCTCGAACAGGGCGAGGATCTCGGCGTGGGGCCGAAAACCGTTCATGGCCTGGTAAGGGGTGAGGGCGAAGACCAGCTCGGGCTTGTGATTGTCGTCCCGATAGTTACGATGGGGGGCATTGGGGGCGAGCCCGGCCTCGTTGTCCCGGGCAAACCCCGCCTCGGCCTGGGCCTTGCTCGGGTGCACCTGGATGGAGAGGGCCTTTTCGGCGCAGAGCACCTTGAACAGGAAGGGGAGGGTACCGAAGCGCGCCGCCGTCGCCTCGCCCAGCATGGCGGCCGGATCGGCGGCGATGAGGGCGTCGAGACGAATCAGCTGACCCTCCTGCTCGACCAGCGAGCAGCCGCTGGGATGGGCACCCATCCAGAGCTCGGCCTGGGGCTGCTCATCGGGGTTGGCGATGCCAAACAGCCGGGTCAGGGCATGGCGACTGCCCCACTCATACCCCTGGATGGGGTTGGTCATCGGAAAGAAGGCGCACTGGCTCATGGATGGGCTCCTCATACGGCATCAACGGAACAGGTGCGGACTATAACATGGCGGGGATGGCGCGACCCAACGGCGTGGTCGCTCCCCTTGAGCGAGATCATTGATGAGCCTTGTTTTTACCCAGTTGCTGGATGGGCTGCTCGGCGCCGACGCCGGCTTTGAGCGGGTGTGGTTTGCCGCCGATCGCGGGGTCCCCCCCAGCTTTAGCTACCAGGTCAACTTTCCCCGTCTCGAGCTGGTGTTCGACGGCGAGTATGTGAACCGGCTCTGGTGCCCCGAGCAGGAGGTACGAGAGGTGAGTGTGCTGCCGGGCCAGGCCCTCTATATTCCCCCCAATGGTTGGAACAAGCCGGACTGGGAGCGGGAGTGCACCGTGCTGAGTCTGCTCTTTGGCAAGCGGCAACTGGGGCTGAGCCTGGTGGTCAAGCGCCGGGGAGAGACGGGGTTTGCCGATGTGAAGAAACACAGTATCCCGGGGGCCACCGGGCGCGCCCTGGATCCGACACTGCAGGCCCTCGACACCCTGGCCCGGGAGGCGGTGACGGCGCCGATGGATAACTACCTGCTACTGGCCCTGCTGGCGGGGAGCCGCCAGCTGCTGCTGGAGTCTGCCGCCGGACGCGCCCGCGGGGCGGATCTGTTCCACGGCATCTGCATCTACATTCAGGAGAACTTCCACCGCCCCATCTGCCGGGAGAGCATAGCGGCACGCTTCAACCTCTCGGCCAGCCACCTGTCGCGCCTGTTTCGCCAGCAGGGACACATGCGCCTGGCTGATTACATAGGCTGGGTGAGGCTGGAGCGGGCGAAATTCATGCTCAAGAAGTATCGCTTTCGCCTCGAGGAGGTCTCCCGCCGCTGTGGCTATCGGGACGTGAACTACTTCTGCCGGGTCTTCAAGCAGAAGACTGGCCTGACGCCCTCTCAATACCGGGAGCTGAGCCAGCCGGGAGAGGGCGCCGTTACAGCGTCACCCAAGTGGTGAGACCCTCGACCAGGATGGCGTGACGAGCGCTGGCGCTGGAGGCGCGCAGCAGCGCCGGGCCCAGCGTCTCTCCCAGCAGGTTTTGCACCAGGATGGGGAGGGGGCGCAGTCGCTCGGGCGGGAGCGCACGCGGGGCCGCCATCAGGATCAGGGTATTGACTGGCCCGAGGGGGGAGCCCCATTCCAGCCCGAGCGGGCTCTGCAGCAGGGTCAGGGCGGGGGCCTGCACCGCCTCGCTCAGCACATGGGGCATGGCGAGCCCGGCGCGGATCAGGGTGGGAGAGATCTGCTCGCGCTCTTGCAATTGACGGAGCAGCTGTTCCGGGTCCGTCAGGATATCGGCAGGGAGTCGCCCCACCAGATGTGCCAACGCCTGCTCTTTGGTGAGGGGATCGTGTCGCTCACTCACCATGGCCGGCGTCAGACGATAGCCGGGCAGTGTACGTTCGAGCCGGCTCTGGGCCTGGGCGAAGCCGGGGCGCTTGCCGCCCAGCAAGTGTCCCAGCTCGGTGACCCAGGAGGTAAGCACCATGTGGGCCAGCTCGGCATCCGCTCCCTCGATCACCAGTTGGCAAAGATCCCCCTGACGCGCGGCGGCGCTGAGCAGGGCCAGCAGTTGCGCCGGGTCCCCCTGCTGGCGACGGCTCAGGTTAATCAGGCAGAGTCGGGCGCGGAACATGCCCCCGAGCCGCCGCAGCTGGCGTGCCTGGGGAATGGTAAGGGGGCGATGGCAGTAGAAGGTGAGCTCACGCCGGGGCATGGCCACCTGCCGCCTGCAGCACGGCGATGGGATCGAGCAGCACCGCCTCGAGAGAGACCCGACGCTGGGGGCAGCCGAGGAAGCGCTCCTTCTGCTCGACCTCGATATCGGAGGCAAGCAGCACCAGATCGGCCCGGGCGATGTCGTGGGCGGTGAGGATGTTCTCGATCCCCATGGCGCCCTGAGTCTCGACCTTGATCTTCATGTTGAGGGCATTGGCCGCCTTGCGCAGGGCGTCGGCGGCCATGTAGGTGTGGGCAATACCGGTAGGGCAGGCGGTGACGGCGACGATATTCATGGGCTGAGGGCTGCTGACAACGGGCCCCCAGCATAGCCTCAAACCGTGGCGCAGCCAATGACGCAGTAGTCGGCACCCGTGGTGGCGAGTGCCTCCCGGCTCGGCGGATCGCGCCAGTCAACGGGACCATTGAGGAAGTACCAGCGCAGGCGTGGCAGGAAGAGGTTGAACCACTCGTCCTGAAAGAACTCGAAACCCTGATTCCACTCCGGATCGTTGGCCCAGCCGGTCTGGACGAAGTGGAGGCGGGTGCTCATCCCCTCCGGGGCGAAGCGCAGGCAGACCTGGGTCTTCTGATGACGGATATGGGTCAGATGGGGTGGAAAGTTCCAGCTGAAGCTGAGCAGATCATAGGGCATCACCGCCATCATACGGCACCCCTCGGTGCCACGCAGGCCGTGGGCCTCGTCGAGGCGAAAATAGATCTCGAAGGGACCGTTGGGTTCGGCCACCACCAGACAATCGGGGGCCAGGAAGCTGCGGATACCATGCTCCGTGGTCCAGGCATTCCAGACCGCCTCGACCGGGGCCGGGATGAGAATACTACCTTCAAGCTGCTTGTTTTCCATCACGTACGCCCTCCTGGGTCATGCAGTCGGACCAGTATAGCTCCATCTGCCTCCAAGGGGGGAGGCCAAAATGTGGCCGTCAGAAGTGGTCCGATAACCTTGTCAGTAAACATAGAGGGAGGGGGAGAAGAGGGCCAGGATCGTGGGGGGCCGAAATAAGAGAGGCCCGCACGGAGCGGGCCTCTGGGCAGGCTAGGGGATTAACCCTTGGCCTCGTCGGCGGGAGGGAGGGAAGAGCGTGACTCTATCTTCTGCTCGTCCCCCTTCATGTTCTTGATGTAGATATCCATCTGGTTGAAGGCGATCTCGATGCCATGCTCCTTGAAGAGCAGGTCGATGCGACGGTTCAGCTCGTCGATGGCCGGGTTTCTGTCCCCCAATTCGCTGACGAAGAAGCGCAGCTCATGATCCAGGGTGCTGGCACCAAAGGTGAGGAAATAGACGATGGGCTCCGGCTCCTTGAGCACCCGGCTGTTCTCCTGGGCGGCCTGCAGCAGCAGCTTGCGGGTCATCTCGAGATCCGAGCCATAGGCCACCCCGACCCGGACGATCACCCGGGTGACCGTATCGCTCAGTGACCAGTTGATGAGACGTTCGGTCATCAGCTGCTGGTTCGGGATGATCACCTCCTTGCGGTCGAAGTCGGTGAGGGTGGTGGCCCGGATCCGGATCTTCGAGACGGTGCCCGAGAAGGTGCCGATGGTGACGGTGTCACCGATCCGCACCGGACGCTCGAACAGGATGATGATGCCCGAGACGAAGTTCGACACGATTTGCTGCATGCCGAAGCCGATACCGACCGACAGACCGGTCGCCACCCACTGCAACTTGTCCCACTGCACCCCCATCAGGGAGAGGGAGACCAGCACGCCCACGCTCAGCAGCACATAGTTGAGCATGGTGGTGATGGCGTAGGCGGTGCCTTGGCCCAGGCGCAGGCGCGATAGCACCAGTACCTCGAGCAGGCCGGGCAGGTTGCGGGCCAGCGACCAGGCGCCCCCGAGCATGAAGAGGCCGGCCATGACATCGCGCAGGCTGACCGGATAGAGCACCGCATTGGCCCCGGTGCCCTCGCTCTTGTGCCACAGCACTATGCCGTCGAGGTAGGAGAAGACGGCCACCAGATCGGACCAGAGCCAGTAGAAGGCGAAGCCGAAGATGCCAAGAAGCACGATGCGGGCCAGACGCAGAGACTGCTGGCTCACCTCTTCCAGTGCCATGGGCTGCTCTTCAACCGTCTCGCCTCCTTCCGCATCCTCGGTGACCTTCTGCTCGCGCTTGGCGATGGCGCGGCGCCAGGCCAGACGGCGTGCTGCCAGCTCGAGCCCGCGCAGGGCGGTGCGGTAGACCAGGCTCCACAGCAGCATCAGGTAGAAGGACTCGATGAGGCGGCCGGTCAGCTTGAGGGAGGTGTAGTAGTAGCCCATCACCACCAGCACGATGAGGGCCAGGGGGGCCAGCGCCAGCGCCATGGCCAACAGGTTCTGCCCCAGGCTCGCCTCGCCCTTGATGCGGGCACGGCTGATGGGGAAGACCAGGTAGGCGGTCAGGGCCAACAGGGCGATGGTGAGGGCCTGGCCGATGACGTCATTGGCCAGGGTGGAGGGCTCGACCGTCCCCTTGGTGGAGAGCATGATAAGCGGCAGCAAGGGTAGCCAGAGGTAGCGCATGCTGGCGTGCTTGGCCTGCAGCTCGGCCTTGGGTTGGCGGAAGTGGCTCTCGCCGATGCCGCCCGGTTGCATCACATCGAGATAGAGGCCAAAGACCAGGTAGCCGAGGGCCAGGTTGACCGTCATCACGAAGATGAGCTTGGGGCTGAGCAGGCCGCAGTAGGTGAGCAGCAGGCCGACGGCCCCTATGGTCAGGCTGCCGGGCAGGCGAGTGATGAGGGCCCACAACAGGGCCTTGGGGGTGTGCCACTGACTGTCGTGACGGAAGCGGCCGAGATCCTTGCGGATTTTCTCCTGCTTGTGTTGCAGCAAGGGACGCTTCCAGCGCAGCAGGGCGGCGAGCAGCAGCATGGGCAGGGCCAGCAGGCTCACCGGCAGCAGCATCTCGCCCCACTGGCTCCAGTCCGGTCGCAATGCCCACTCGCTCGACTGCTTGAAGGCAAGACCCGGCCAGGCGATCAGCCACTTGCCGTCGATAGGCTTGTTGCTGCTTACCCAGAAGATGTGCTGCTGCAGGGTGAACTCTATCTGGCTGTAGACCCGCTGGATCTGCTGCTGGGTCAGTTGCAGGCTGATGGCGGTGGTGAGCTGCGAATCGAGCTGCCGGTTGAGCTGATCGAGCAGGACGATCCGGGTGTCCACCAGCTCTGCCAGCTGGTTGCGATCCTCGTCGCTGACCGGGTCGCTGCTCTGGGCGATCAGAGTGTCGATATAGCTCTGTTTCTGATAGAGCTGATCCCGCTGTTGGCTCAGCTCGAACTGGGCCAGGTGCAAGTCGGCGATCTGTTCGGCCAGGTTTTTCACCAGCTGGGTCGGGGCGCTCTCCAGCTGTTGGTAGAGTTGATAGAGGATGCGCGACAGCAGCAGGTTGCCCTTGAGCATCTCCACCTGCTCGTTGAGGTTGCGCTCCATCTGGGTGCCGCGATCGAGCCAGCTCTTGGATTGCAGGTTCTTCTGTACCAGCTGGTTCAGGTTGCCGGTGGCGGCGATAAGCTGCTGGCTGAGCTGGTGGTTGAGCTCCTGCTCGTGCTGGATCAGGGGGCTGTCTTCGTTGGCAACCAGCTCGCCGGTCTCCTCGGCCGCCTTCTCGGTCGCTCCCAGCCGCTTGGCACTGATGCGCTCTTGCAGCACCTCCAGCCTCAGCTGCTCGGCCGAGAGTTTAAGGTTGACCAGATCCCGCTGCTTGGTGGTGAACTCCTGCAAGCCGGTACGGCTGTCGAGCTCTTTTTGCAGCTGGGCCAGCTGCAGCTCGATGAGCACCTGCTCGGCCTGCAGTTGCAGTTTGGCGGCCGACGAGGCTTCACCGCTGGTGAGTCGGCTACGAATATCCTGGCTGCGTTGGTAATCCCGGCTCATGGTGGCCTGGGCGCGCTCGGGCAATGTCTGCAACGAAGTGAGACGGCTATTGATGGCGCCAAGCTGCTCCTGCAGGGTTTGCAGGTTGGTGAGGGTCTCGCTCTGCAGGGCATCGAGACGCTCCAGGGGGAGTTTGTCATACTCTTTGGCCAGCTCTTCCCGGCTCTTCCCCTTGCCCAGCGCCGCCAGTTCTGCGGTCACGCTCTTGAGCCGGGTCGGCAGGTCGCGCAGTTGCTGGGCGCTCTCCTTGGCCTTGTTCCTGGCCTTGGTGATGGCATCCAGGGTAGAGAGCGCCTCGTTCAGGCGTTTCTGGTCATCCTGCTGGCCCGCCGTCAGCGTCTCCTGCTTGGCGAGTTCGTCGAGCTGACGCTGGATCTGGTTACGGGTCGGCGGCTCCTGCGCCTGAGCCGCAGGCATGGCCAGCATCAGACTGGCCAGGATCAGCAGCATGGCCTGGAGCACGCCTCTGTTCATGATTCGCATAGGGATTCCGGTGTAGCCATCAGGCTTGTGGTTCACTTGGGCGCGCGGATTCTATCACCGCTCAAATGGGTGGCGCAGTGGGGGGGCGAAAAAAAACCGGAGCCTGGGGGCTCCGGTCTCGTTCACTCGACAACCGTGGTCGTCAGCGACTTACTTCTTGATGCGGATTACCGGGGTTTCACCCACGGTCACGGCGCCAGTCAGCTTGGTCAGCTCTTTGATCTCGTCCATGTTGGAGATGACAACCGGAGTCAGGGTAGACTTGGCCTTCTCTTCCAGCAGCGCCAGATCGAACTCGATGATCACGTCGCCCTTCTTGACCTGCTGGCCTTCCTGAGCGATACGCTTGAAGCCTTCGCCCTTCAGTTCGACGGTGTCGATACCGAAGTGGACGAACAGCTCGATGCCGCTGTCAGACTCCAGGGAGAAGGCGTGGTTGGTCTCGAAAATCTTGCCGATGGTACCGTCGCACGGCGCAACCATCTTGTTGCCGGCCGGCTTGATGGCGATACCGTCGCCTACGATCTTCTCGGCAAACACGACATCCGGCACATCTTCGATCGGTACGATTTCACCGGACAGAGGGGCAAAGATTTCGATGCCGCCGGTGTCGCTGCTGTCGTCGGAGACCAGTTTCTTCAGTTTGTCGAACAGACCCATAGTTAAAGCTCCTAGAGAATTATTGTCGCTGTTTGCTGCCGATCTTAGCAGACTGCCTTCTGCTTGATAAAGCTATCGACGCAGGCTTCGATTTCGGCGGCGGTTGCAAAGCTCAGGGCTTGGTCTGCCATCGCCTTCACATCTTCGAAGTTGGTGTTGCGGATGAGCTTCTTGATGCGCGGAACAGAGATAGCGCTCATGGAGAACTCGTCCAGCCCCATGCCGAGCAGCAGCAGGGTAGCACGCTCGTCACCAGCCAGCTCGCCGCACATACCGGTCCACTTGCCTTCGGCGTGGGACGCGTCGATCACCATCTTGATGAGGTTCAGGACGGAGGGCGACAGCGGGTTGTACATGGCGGAGATCATCTCGTTGCCACGGTCCACGGCCAGGGTGTACTGGGTCAGATCGTTGGTGCCGATGCTGAAGAAGTCCACTTCCTTGGCCAGGTGGTGAGCCATCACGGCGGCAGCCGGTGTCTCGACCATGATACCCACTTCGATGTTCTCATCAAAGGCATGACCTTCGGCGCGCAGTTCGGCCTTCAGCTGTTCCACGGTTGCCTTGAGGCTGCGGAACTCCTCGACGGAGATGATCATGGGGAACATGATGCGCAGCTTGCCGAAGGCGGAGGCACGCAGGATGGCGCGCAGCTGGGCATTCATGATGTCGGTACGGTCGAAGAAGATGCGCACGGCGCGCCAGCCCAGGAAGGGGTTCATCTCCTTCGGGAAGTTCATGTAGGGCAGTTCCTTGTCACCGCCGATGTCCATGGTACGGACGATGATCGGCTGGTTCGGCATGGCCGCGGCCACTTCTTTGTAGGCCTGGAACTGCTCATCTTCGCTCGGCAGGGCGTCACGATCCATGAACAGGAATTCGGTGCGGTAGAGACCGACACCCTCGGCGCCGTTGCGGATGGCACCTTCGGTATCCTTGACGGTACCAATGTTGGCGCACACCTCGACCTGATGGCCGTCCAGGGTGATAGCCGGCAGATCCTTGAGCTTGGCCAGCTCATCTTTCTCGGCCTGGTAGCGAGCCTGGGTCTCTTTGAACTGGGTCAGCTCGGCGTCGCTCGGGTTGATCACCACCTTGTTGTTGATGGCGTCGAGCAGGATCATGTCGCCGTTCTTGACACGGTTGGTGATGTCGTTGGTGCCCACGATGGCCGGCAGCTCGAGGGAGCGGGCCATGATGGAGGTGTGGGAGGTGCGGCCACCGATATCGGTGACAAAACCCAGCACGTATTTCAGGTTGATCTGAGCGGTCTCGGAGGGGGTCAGGTCTTTGGCGACCAGGATCACCTCTTCATCGATGGTGCTCAGGTTGACAACGGGGATACCCAGAGTGTTCTTGATGAGGCGGGTACCGATGTCACGGAAGTCGGTGGCACGCTCGCGCAGATAGGGGTCATCGAGTTCCGCCATCATGCGGGCGTACTGCTCGATGACCTCATAGATTGCACGGTCAGCCGAAGCCTGGTTCTCTTTGATGAAGGACTTGATATCGCCTTCCAGCTCTTCATCTTCGAGCAGCATGATGTGGCCTTCGAAGATGGCCTCTTTCTCTTCACCGAAGGTGCGACCCGCCATCTCTTTGATGGCTTCCAGCTGGGTTGCGGATTTGGAGCGCGCTTCGATGAAGCGGCTGATTTCGCTCTCGACCTGGCTCTGTGCAATGGGAGCCTGGTTGATCACGATCTCTTCTTCTTTCAGGAGCAGCGCCTTGCCGAATGCAATGCCGGGGGACGCCAGAATGCCAGATATCATAACCCTATCCTAAATAGAACCTAAGACTGTGGGGGGAGGGAAAAGCTGGATTACTCCAGCTCGTCCATCAGGGCTACCAGCTTCTCTACGGCTTGCTGGGCGTCCGGGCCGTCGGCCTGGATGGTCACGTTGGTGCCCTTGGTCAGGCCCAGAGTCTGCAGTTTGAACAGGCTCTTGGCGCTGGCGGACTTACCACCGGAAACCACGGTGATCTCGCTCTGGAACTCTTTGGCTTCTTTGACGAACTGAGCTGCCGGACGGGTGTGCAGGCCGTTTTCAGCAGTGATGACTACAGACTTCTCGTACATGGTTTCACCCCATATTATTGATATTTTCACGTCCGGTTCGGCACATGTAACCGTTTTCCGGACAGTTGCAGTATGCATATGTTGTAAAGTAACGAAATCGAACTGGCAAAGGTTTAATCCAGGTCAATTTTCTGTGCACTTCTCCGTGGAGAACGCTCATTTTTCTCGTCATTTCTCTCGCAAGGCCGCACGGCGTCGGGCTTGGAGATTATTTCATAACGAAAAATAACACTATGTTACTTTGTGATACCTTGCCGGCAAACATGCCGTGACGGGCCATAGAGTATGAGATTTATCACGTTTTGTCTGCTCTTTTCGACGTGCAAAGGGTTGTTATTTTACCCCTTAAAATAAGGGCGTCGTTCTTGTCTGGTGTCGAAGAGGCTAGCCAAAGGAGGCACGGCGCTCAAGTGAGCGCCGTGATCGGGGGGAGGGAGAGGAGGTAAAGTCCTTACTGCTGCAGCTCCTGCTCGGTGAAGACACCGGCAAACAGGGCGCTGGAGAGGTAGCGCTCGGCGGCGCTCGGCAGTATGACCACGATAGTCTTGCCTTCAAACTCCGGCAGCTCGGCCAGGCGATTGGCGGCCACGACGGCGGCGCCCGAGCTGATGCCGGCCAGGATTCCTTCCTCTTCCATCAGGCGACGCGCCATCTCGATGGCGTCATCACTGGTTACCTGCTCGACCCGATCGAGCAGCGACAGATCCAGGTTACCCGGGATGAAGCCGGCACCGATCCCCTGAATCTTGTGGGGGCCGGGCTTGAGCTCTTCACCGGCCAGGGTCTGGCTGATCACCGGGGATTCGGCCGGCTCGACGGCGACCGAGACCACGGCCTTGCCTTTGGTCTGTTTCAGATAGCGGGAGACGCCTGTGATAGTCCCGCCGGTGCCGACGCCGGCCACAAACACGTCCACATCGCCGTCGGTGGCTTCCCAGATCTCGGGGCCCGTGGTCTTTTCATGGATCTCCGGGTTGGCCGGGTTTTCGAACTGCTGCAGCAGTACATACTTGTCGGGGTCTGAGGCGAGGATCTCGTTGGCCTTGGCGATCGCCCCCTTCATGCCGAGGGGGCCTTCGGTCAGCACCAGATTGGCACCCAGGGCCTTGAGCAGTTTGCGACGCTCCAGGCTCATGGTGGCCGGCATGGTGAGGGTGATAGGATAACCACGAGCCGCCGCCACGAAGGCCAGGGCGATGCCGGTATTGCCGCTGGTCGGTTCGATCAGCTCCTTACCGGCCTTGAGGACGCCGCGTTTCTCGGCATCCCAGATCAGATTGGCGCCGATCCGGCACTTGACGCTGAAGCTGGGATTGCGGCTCTCTATCTTGGCCAGGACACGTCCCTTGGTCACCCGGTTGAGGCGAACGAGAGGGGTGTTGCCTATGGTCAGGCTGTTGTCCTCGTAGATCTTGCTCATGGTACTGGTCCCTGTGGTGTCGGTCGGAGATGGGTTAAGAGTAACGCCTCGAATCTGAATGAGAAGTGACGAATTGTTATAACCATATGTTATTAGAACCTATGCAGCTTATGCTGTGGTTCTCCACCTCGAGCGCAAGGAGTGACGAGGATGCAATTTCAGGGAAGTGGGCAGTATCTCGCCTCAGAGGCACTGCAGATGGCGGTCAATGCCGCCGTGGTGCTGGAGAAACCCCTGCTCATCAAGGGGGAGCCCGGTACCGGCAAGACCATGCTGGCGGAGGCAGTGGCCGAGGCATTTGGCTGCGAGCTCATCGCCTGGCACATCAAGTCGACCACCAAGGCCCAGCAGGGACTCTATGAGTACGACGCGGTCGCCCGCCTGCGCGACTCCCAGCTTGGCGATCCGCGCGTCGCCGACATCCATCACTACATACGCCGCGGCAAGCTGTGGCAGGCCTTCACCGCCGATGAGCGTCCCGTGCTGCTGATCGACGAGATCGACAAGGCCGATATCGAGTTCCCCAACGATCTGCTGCTCGAGCTCGATCGCATGATGTTCGACGTCTACGAGACCGGCGAGCGGGTAACGGCGCATCGGCGCCCCATCGTCATCATCACCTCCAACAACGAAAAAGAGTTGCCGGATGCCTTCCTGCGCCGCTGCTTTTTCCACTACATCCGCTTCCCCGAGAAAGAGGAGATGGCGGCCATCGTCCGCATGCACTATCCGCACCTCAAGGAGGCGCTGCTCGGTGAGGCGCTGGAGCTCTTCTTCGAGCTGCGCGAGGTGCCGGGCCTGCGCAAGCGCCCCTCCACCTCGGAGCTGCTCGACTGGGTTCGTCTGCTGCTGGCCGACGAAATCGACCCCGAACTGCTGCGCAGCCGAGAGCCGGGCAAGCTGATCCCGCCCCTCTATGGCGCCCTGCTCAAGACCGAGCAAGACCTGCACCTGTTTGAGAAGCTGGCCTTCCTGGCCCGCCGGGGAGCCTAGTCGTGCTGCTCGACTTCTTCACCTGCCTGCGCCGCCACCGCCTGCCGGTGAGCCTGCGCGAGCTGCTCGACTTGCACGGCGCGCTGGCGGCACGCCTGGTGTCGGTCGATATGGAGGCCTTTTATCAACTGGCGCGCTGCGTACTGGTCAAGGATGAGGCCCACTACGATCGCTTCGACCGTGCCTTTGGTGAGTATTACGAGGGGCTGCAAGAGGCCCCCTTGCTACCGGAGAGCCTGCCGGACGACTGGCTGCGCCAGGAGTTCGAGCGCTTGCTCAGCCCCGAGGAGAAGGCCTTGCTCCAATCCCTGGGCGGGCTCGACAAGCTGCTCGAGCGCCTCAATGAGCGGCTGGCCGAGCAGAAGGAGCGCCACGCCGGCGGCAACAAGTGGGTCGGCACCGGTGGCAGCAGCCCGTTTGGGCATGGCGGTTACCACCCCGAAGGGGTGAGGATGGGAGGGCAGTCGCGCCATGGCCGCGCCGCCAAGGTGTGGGAGGCGCGGGTTTACCGCAACCTCACCGATGAGGAGCCCCTCGGCCAGCGGGCGATGCAGCTGGCCCTGCGCCGGCTGCGGCGCTGGGTGCGCCGCGGCAGCCCGAGCGAGCTCGATCTTGACGAGACCATCCGGCGCACCGCCCGTCAGGGGTGGCTTGATCTCCAGTTGCGTCCCGAGCGCCACAACGGGGTGAAGTTGCTGGTCTTCTTCGATGTGGGGGGCTCCATGGATGTCCATGTGGCGCAGGTGCAGCGGCTCTTCTCGGCCCTGCGCCATGAGTTCAAACATCTGGAGTATTTCTATTTTCACAACTGTCTCTACGAGTCGGTGTGGAAGGATAACGCACGGCGCCATGAGGAGCGTTTCGATACCTGGCGTTTGTTGCACACCTATGGCAGTGACTACCGGGTGATCCTGGTGGGGGATGCGACCATGGGGCCCTATGAGATCACCTGGCCGGGAGGCTCGGTCGAGCAGTGGAACGAAGAGCCGGGACAGGTCTGGCTCGAGCGGCTGCAGGCTCACTTTCCCAAGCTGGTGTGGCTCAATCCCACTCCGCGTCGGGAATGGCTCTGGCACCCCTCTATCAAATTGATGGGCTCGCTACTGGGCGAGCGCATGTATCCTCTGACGCTGGCAGGCCTTGCCGAGGCGGTGGAGCAACTATAAGCGAGGCCGAGCAGCGGCCCATCCAAGGAGCTGAAATGACATCGACAACGACGGACGCCATCGTGATCAGCGGCAGTGGGCTCTATACCCCGCCACACGCCGTCTCCAATGAGGCGCTGGTTGAGGCCTTCAACCGCTGGGTAGACCTCTACAACGAGGAGAACGCCTCGGCCATCGACGCCGGCCAGATCCCGGCCAAGCAGTATTCGAGTTGCGACTTTATCGAGAAGGCGTCGGGGATCAAGAGCCGCTACCTGATGAGCAAGGAGGGGGTGCTCGACCCTGAAGTGATGCAGCCCCTCATCCCCGAGCGGGCCGACGACAAGCCCTCGCTCATGGTGGAGATGGCGGTGGCGGCAGCCGAAGAGGCGCTGCGGGAGGCCGGCCGCGAGCCGGGAGAGATCGATCTGGTCATCGTCGGCGCCTCCAACATGCCGCGCCCCTATCCGGCGCTGGCCGTCGAGCTGCAGCACTACCTGGGGGCCGGGGGAGCCGCCTTTGATATGAACGTGGCCTGCTCCTCGGCCACCTTCGCCATCAAGACTGCCGCCGATCTGCTGCGCGCCGGCACCGCCCGGCTGGCTCTGGTGGTCAATCCGGAGATCTGCTCGGGTCACCTCAACTTTCGCGATCGTGACAGCCACTTCATCTTCGGTGACGCCTGCACCGCCGTGCTGCTGGAGCGCGCGGAAACGAGCCGCACTCCGCACCCCTGGGAGCTGGTTGACGCGCGCCTGGTGACCCGGTACTCCAACAACATCCGCAACAACTTCGGTTTCCTCAACCGCTGCAGCCCCGACACCCGCTACGGTGACGACAAGCTGTTTGTGCAGCAGGGACGCAAGGTGTTCAAGGAGGTGCTGCCCATGGTGAGCGAGCTTGTCGCGACCCAGCTTGGCGAGGCCGGATGGGGGAGTGAGAGCCTGGCGCGCCTGTGGTTGCACCAGGCCAACCTCACCATGAACCAGTTTATCGCACGCAAGGTGCTGGGCCAGGATGCCACTACCGAGCAGGCGCCGGTGATCCTGGATCGTTACGGCAACACCAGCTCGGCGGGTTCCATCATCGCGTTTCATCTGTACAATCGCGACCTTCCCGTCGGGGCCCGTGGGGTTCTCTGCTCGTTTGGGGCCGGCTATTCTGTCGGTAGCCTGTTGCTTCGGCGCCGCTAGGTGGGCCAGACCCACCAATAACAACACAACATGTTCAGGTGGGTCTATGCATCCAATTTATCGAAGGGCCGCCCTCCATTACGGGGCGAGCCTGCTGCTTATTCTGCTCTACGGCATTCAGGTCTGCCCCTTCCTGGAGGGGCTGACCCTGACCCAGCTGGGGGCACCGGTAGTGGTGATTTTCATCGCCATGTATGCCCTGCGCAGCCGACTGATGGCGAGGGGGGAGGCACAGGAGAACGGCTTCTTCGTGGAGCTGGGTCTCTTCCTGCTCGGCGGTGCGCTCTGGTCGCTCTATAACGCGCTTCTGTTTGACTTCCCCCTGGAGAGCCATCTCAAGATCCTGCTGGGGATGTTGACCCTGGGCTTTCTGGTGGCGGCCGAGCTGTCGCTGCAGCGGGAGTGGTTGCAGGCCAGGGAGTGTGAGGCCCATGAGGTGTTCGAGCTGAGCGGCCCTATCGGTATGCCGCTGACACGCAAGTTCTCCCTCTTCACCCTGGCGACTCTGGTATTGCTCGGGGCCGTCTTCTTCCTGATCTTCAACAAGGATCTGGAGTGGCTGGTGGCGGCCGAGCATCAGCTCCCCAGGCAGACGGCCCAGGCTCTCATCCTGTTGGAGGTCGCCTTCGTGATGGGGACGGCATTTGCCTATCTCTGGTTTATTATTCGTGCCTACGGGCGCAATCTGACCCTGACACTGACCTATCAGACCCGTACCATGGCCAGGGTTCGGGTGGGTGATCTCGACGCCAGGGTGCCGGTTTCCCGGGATGATGAGTTTGGCCTCATCGCCGCCGGGACCAACCAGATGATCAGTGAGCTCAAGGCGCGCCGCGACGAGCTGAACCTGACTCGGGATGTGGCCATACTCGGTCTTGCCTCCCTGGCGGAGACCCGGGACAACGAGACCGGGGCCCATATCATCCGCACCCAGCACTATGTGAAGGCGCTGGCCGAGTACCTCAGTCGGCTCGACTGGGATCGCTATCCTCTGGATGATGCCACCATCGATCTCTTGTTCAAATCTGCCCCCCTGCACGACGTGGGCAAGGTGGGGATCCCCGACGCCATCTTGCTCAAGCCGGGCAAGTTGACCGACGAAGAGTTCGCCATCATGAAGCGCCATCCACAGATCGGGGCCGATGCCCTGGCCAGTGCCGAGGCTCAGCTGGGGTCCAACTCCTTCCTGCGTCTGGCCCGGGAAATCGCCCTCACCCACCACGAGAAGTGGGACGGCAGCGGCTACCCGGCCGGGCTGGCAGGGGAGGCGATTCCCCTCTCGGGACGCCTGATGGCGATTGCCGACGTCTATGACGCCCTCATCTCGGCGCGGGTCTACAAGCCGGCCTTCAGTCATGAAGAGGCGCGGGAGATCATCGTCCGGGGGCGGGGCAGTCACTTCGACCCGGCGTTGGTCGATGCCTTCCTCGCCTGTGAGGCCCAGTTTCGCGACATCGCCAGCCGCCATCGGGACCGTCATTGATACCAGAAGGCGCCACCCAGGGGTGGCGCCTTCTCATTGGGCGGGATCGAGCGAGGTGACCTCGCACTCGGGCTCGCGGATTCGAAAGCGGACGTTGAGATCGTAGAGGCGCACCCCGTACTCCTTCTCGTCTGGTTTGCCCTTCTTGTAGGCGGGTCTGGGGTCCTGAGCCAACACCTCGGCGATGAATTGCCTCAGTTGAGGCTGCGCTCGCTGGTGATGGGCTAGCGCCGCCTCGGCCTCGGGGCTGAAGTGCACCGTCAGCAGATCGCCGGGCGCCTCGGGAGCAAAGCCGCCCCGAGCCTGGGGCAGGCTGTCTGCGTAGGGGATATAGGGCTTGATGTCGACGATGGGGGTGCCATCGAGCAAGTCCACGGCGCCGAGTTCGAGCCAGATGCCTCCCCGCTCCAGGGTCACCCCGAGCAGGGGGACCACAGAGAGGCCGAGGGGGTTGGGGCGGAAGGTGGATCGGGTGGCGAAGACGCCGACCCGTTCGTTACCGCCGAGGCGGGGTGGGCGCACCGTGGGATGCCACCCCTGACTCATGGTCTGGTGGAAGACGAAGCTGAGCCAGAGGTGGGAGAACTGCTCCAGCCCCCGTACCGTATCCGCCTGGTTGTAGGGAGGCAACAGCTCGAGACGAGCGGTGGAGGCGGTGACCAGACCAGGCTGGCGCGGGATGGCGAATTTCTCCTTGTAGGGGGAGTGGATCACCCCCAGGGTATCGAGCTCGAACTTCATGGCACTTCCATCGATAAAAAACCGGGGCAATCTAGCACAGTCGCCCCGCCCCTGCCATTCAGGCGAGGGCCGCGCCCAGGGTGGCCAGCTCCTCGCGCAGCACGCTGCGATGACAGCGAGCCTCGTTCTCGCAGTAGCAACCGATGGAGAGATCGCAGGTATGGGAGAGGGCGGCCAGCAGCGCCAGGTTGTGGCGTGCCTCCGGGCTCTTGAGCTCGGCCCGGTAGCGGCGTACGAAGCGCTGCCAGCTCTGCTCGTCGTTTGCTTCCTGACCGAGTTTCATGGTCTCGCTGCCGGGGGCCAGATTGGGGTACCAGACATCGAACCAGTCGCCACTGGCATAGTCGCTCTTGGGTATACCGCGAGGTGGTCGGCGTACCGTGCCGATGCGCAGCCCCTCGCCCGGTTGGCGGGGCGTCCCGAGACGTATGATGGAGAGGGCCATGATGACTCCTTGACGATGCAAAACGGGCCCGCAGGCCCGCTCTATCACTTGGTGTCGGCCACCTTGATGGCCTGACCGTAGCAGACGATCTGCTTGAGACAGCCCGGCGTGTCGCTGCGCTCGCTGCACTTGTCGAGAACCAGTCCATTCCCCCCCAGATCGGCGGCCCGGTTGCGGGCCTCGGTGCGGGCATTGGCGGCACTCGGGATCGGCTGATCACTCCCCTCCTGGCAGGATTGTCCCTCGACGGTCCCCAGGTAGAGGTAGTTGAGCTCGGTCAGCTGATCCTGGCGATAGATCTCCACGCTACCCGGCTTGAAGTACTCCTCGAAGTTCTCCTTGTCGAGGTTGCTGTTGAAGGCAAAGTTGGCGCAGCCGCTGGCCAGCAGGGGCATCATCAGGATCAGGCGTTTCATGGTCGTGTCTTGTTGTCGGGGTCGGAGCGGCCATTATAGGGGCGGGCGGCCTGTGCCGACCAGCCCCGCATGGTACATCAGGCCGGCGTCAGTCTCTGGTGCAGGCGGCGGTAGTGGTCATCCTGCACCATCAGCTCCCCATGGGGGGCACAGCGCAAGATCTTCCCCTCCTCCATCACGGCGATGCGATCCATCTGTGCCAGACCGGTGAGGCGATGGGTGATGAGCAGCACGCTGCGTTCGGCACACACCTCATGCAGTAGTCCCATGATGGCCTGCTCGGTCTGACGATCCAGCCCCTCGGTGGGCTCGTCGAGCAGCCAGAGCGGCGCGTCGTGGAGCAGGGCGCGGGCGATACCGATGCGTCGTTGCTCGCCGCCGGAGAGCGAACGCCCCCCTTCGCCGAGCCAGGTATCGAGGCCGTCATCGTCCAGCAGCTGGCCAAGCCCAACCCGGGTCAGTACCTCGGCGAGGCGCTCATCCGGGGCAGCGGGCGCCGCCAGCAACAGGTTGGCGCGCAGGGTGTCGCTAAACAGGTGGATCCGCTGACTCACCACCGTCATGGCCCCGCGCAGGGCGCTTTCGCTGTAGTCGGAAAGAGGTATCCCCCCCAGGGTGAGGGTGCCCGCCGTCGGCTCCCACTCACGGGTGACGAGGGAGAGCAGGGTCGATTTGCCGCAGCCGGTCTGACCGAGCAGGGCCACTTTCTCCCCCGCGGCCAGGGTGAGGGAGACCCCTTGCAGCACTTGGGTATCGCTTCCCGGATAGGCGAAGAGGAGGCGCTCCATCACCAGGTCACCCCGGGCTGGCTCGCGTTGCTCGCCATAGGTGGTCGGCTCGGCCTGCTCCAGCACCTGATTAAGCCGGCGTGCCGCAGTCAGGCTGCTGGTGAGGTGCAGGAATGCGCCGGCCAGCGGCATCAGGGCCTCGAAGCTGGCCAGGGTGGCGAACACCATGAGGGCGGTGACGGGGTCCGGCGCCTGGCCTGCCACTCCGTGACCGGCGAGCCATAGCATCAGTGCCAGGCTCCAGCCGCTGATGAGGGTCATCAGGGCGCTCGAGAGGCCGGTGATGCGTGCCATGGTGGCCTGAGCCTCGATGAGGCCACGTTCATCGCGGCGCAGTGCCATGTGCAGCTCCTCTGCGGCGGCAAACATCTGCAGCTCGGCCTGGGCGCCGAGGTAGTCGAGCAGCCGGGTGCGCAGATGGGCCTTCTGTTCGATCAGGAGGCGGCCGGGACGCTTGCCCAGGTGATAGAAGAGGATGGGCAGCAGCACCATGCTCACCAGCAGGATAGAGCCCAGGATCAGCGCCAGGCGCGGATCAAACAGGCTGAGAAAGCCCACCATGGCAAGGGAACCGAGCAGGGCCACGCCTATGGGGGTGAGCAGCCGCAGGTAGACGTGGTCGAGGGCATCGATATCGGCCACCAGGCGGTTGAGCAGGTCAGCCTGGCGGAATTGACCACGGCTGCCGGTGGAGAGGGGGGCCAGGCGTTGCCAAAACCAGACCCGCAGCCGGGTCAGCACCTTGAAGGTGGCATCGTGGCTGACGACCCTGTCTCCCCAGCGTCCGGCGGTACGAATGATGGAGAAGAAACGGACTCCACCCGCCGGGGTCATGTAGTTAAAGGCGTGGCTGCTGGCCACCGTGAGCCCTGCCACGGCGGCGGCGCTGAGAAACCAGCCGGAGAGGGAGAGCAGGCCCATGCCGGCAATCAAGGTCACCAGGGCCAGCAGCAGGCCGAGGCTCAGGCTCAGCCAGTGTTGGCGGTAGAGGCGCAGGAAAGGGAGCAGGTCACGCATCGAGATCTCCTTCGTCACGGTTGGCAAGCAGGGTGGCAAAGGGCCCCTGGGCACGGATCAGGCTGCGCCAGTTCCCCTGCTCGACCAGCTGGCCCCGCTCGAGCACCAGGATCTGGTCCATCCCCTCCAGTTGTTCGACTCTGTGGGTGATCATCACCAGGGTCTGGCGGCAGATCACCTCGGCCAGGGTCGCCATGATGGCGCGCTCCGAGTGGCGATCCAGACTGGCGGTTGGCTCATCGAGCACCATCAGCCAGGTCGGCTTGAGCAGGGTACGGGCGAGGGCGACGCGTTGGGCCTGGCCGACCGAGAGGCCGCTCGCCCCGTCGCCGAGCCGATAGTCGAGCCCCCTGGCGGCCACGAACTCCCAGGCCTGGGCACGGCGCAGCGCCAGCTCCAGGGCGGCATCATCGGCGCGGGGGGCGGCCAGCTGCAGGTTGTCGCGCACCGAGGCGGTGAGCAGCTGAGGATGTTGGGAGAGCCAGCCTACCTGGCGGCGCCACTGCACCATGTCGAGCTCGCGCAGCTCTTGCCCGTCGACCTTGAGGCTTCCCCGGTAGGGCATAAAACCAAGCAGGGCATTGATGAGGGAACTCTTGCCGGCACCACTGACCCCGACCAGAGCCACCTGGCTGCCCGCCGCGATGGAGAAGGAGAGGGGGCCGACCAGCACCTTGCCTTCGGCGCTCAGCACCTCAAGAGCGCACGCCTCTATGGCGATGGGGGCTGCGGCAGAGAAGGGGGCGCGTCCCGAGGCGGGCTCTGCCACCTCTGCCTCGAGGAAGTCGAGCAATTGCTCGGCGGCACCAATGGCCTGGGCCTTGGCGTGGTAGTGAGCACCCAGTTCGCGCAGGGGAGCGTAGAACTCGGGAGCCAGAAAGAGCACAAAGAGGCCGGTGAAGAGGGTGATCTCGGCACCATAGTGGCCAAAATCCAGATGGTCTATGTAGCTGAAGCCGAAGTAGACCGCCACCAGTGCCACCGCGATGGCAGCGAAGAACTCCAGTACCGCAGTACTGAGGAAGGCGAGGCGCAACACCTCCATGGTGCGGGCACGAAACTCCTCGGAGGCGCGCTCGATGACCTTGCCCTCTTCACTGGCGCGCAGGAACAGTTGCAAGGTACGCAGGCCGCGCAGGCGATCGAGGAAGTGGCCGGAGAGGCGGGCCAGGGAGTGGAAGTTGCGACGGTTGGCATCGGCGGCCCCCACGCCGACCAGGATCATGAAGAAGGGGATCAGTGGCGCCGTGCCGAGCAAGATAAGGCCCGCAGCCCAGTTGACCGGGAACACGGCCACCAGGATCACCAGGGGAATGAAGACGGCGATGGCCATCTGGGGCAGATAGCGGGAGAAGAACTCCTGCATGTTTTCCACCTGTTCGAGCAGCAGGCTGGCCCAGCTGCCGGCCGGCCGGCGCTGGATGTAGGCCGGGCCCAATTGAGAGAGACGAGTCAGCACCAGATCACGGATGGTCTGACGCACTGCGGCACCGGCCCGAAAGCTGGTTATTTCACGACCATAGGCGGCCGCCGCCTTGAGTGCCGTGGTGATCAGCAGGGCGGCGAAGTGAGGGAGCATCTCGGCTGGCGCCTGCTTGAGCATGATAAAGCTGTGCAACAGGGTCGCCAGCAGCCAGGCTTGCGCCACCATCAAGACCCCTTGGGCGAGGCCAAGGGCGATACTCATGCCGATCCAGCGTTTGCCGTGAGCCGATTGCTTGCGCAGCCAGCCGTACAGGCGCTTTTGTGTCTGTTTGTCCATGCCACCTCCATTTGCTCGGGGTGGCGCAAGACTATCTGCGGGTTCCCCCCTTGGCAACCGGCAGTCGCATCAGAATAAGAGACGTTGGTGTGAAAAATCATCACCTTGGTTAAATGGTGGTCGAACGGTAGGGGCAACAGCAAAAAAGTGCATCAAGGTCGTTGCGCTTATCCTGAAAAACCATATAGTGGGTCCACCAAGCGGGTGTAGTTCAATGGTAGAACGGGAGCTTCCCAAGCTCTTAGCGTGGGTTCGATTCCCATCACCCGCTCCATACAATGCGTGCGGGCATCGTATAATGGCTATTACCTCAGCCTTCCAAGCTGATGATGCGGGTTCGATTCCCGCTGCCCGCTCCACATCAAGGCCGCCATCAGGGCGGTTTTTTTGTCTCTATCGCCTCTCTTTTCATTTCTTGCCTCCTCAATCCCTCTCTCTTCGGCATGGACTCTCTCCCTGATTCATACTGAACGCAAGCCGTCTTGTGATGGCTCGTGACAAGGAGGTCGCCACCATGCAGGGCGATCGTATAGCTCGTATGAGGTGAAGAGATGTTCAATAACA
Organism: Aeromonas schubertii; assembly: GCF_000820105.1. GTDB lineage: Bacteria > Pseudomonadota > Gammaproteobacteria > Enterobacterales > Aeromonadaceae > Aeromonas > Aeromonas schubertii. Next base: position 55,545 of record NZ_CDDB01000040.1, read on the forward strand.
GGCTTAAGGGAGAGCTGGAGCTGACCCGTTCCGAGCTGGCCCGGCAAAAGGCATTCATCGAGGCGCTCAACCAGAGCATGGCAAGCATCACCTTCACTCCCCAGGGGGAGGTGGTCGATGCCAATGCACTGTTTTTGAAAACCGTGGGTTATACCCTGCCCGAGGTAGTGGGTCATCATCACTCCATGTTTTGTGACGAGAGTGAGCGCCACTCGCCGGAGTACCAACGTTTCTGGCAGGAGCTGGCTCAGGGCCAGGTCAAGTCAGGGACCTTCCGGCGGCGCGGCAAGCAGGGCCAAAACATCTGGCTGGAGGCGACCTACTTCCCGGTGAAGGTCGAAGGGAGTGTGGTCCAGGTGATCAAGATTGCACTGGATGTGACGGCCCAGCAGGATCAGAGGCTGACTCAGGAGGCCCTCTTCCAGGCCCTGGACCGCTCCATGGCCATTATCGAGTTTACTCCCCACGGGGAGATCCTTAACGCCAACAAGAACTTCCTCGACACCCTCGGGTATCGCCTCGACGAGATCAAGGGAAAACATCACCGTATCTTCTGCGACGAGAGCTTCTATCGTGAGCAGCCCCATTTCTGGGAGGATCTGGCCCAGGGGCGCTTCAAGTCTGGCCAGTTTCTGCGGCGAGGCCATCATGGAGAGGAAGTCTGGATTGAGGCCACCTACAACCCCATCTTTGGTGCAGGTGGCAAGGTGACCAAGGTGATCAAGTTTGCCGCCGATATCACGGCCCAGATAAAGCGAGCCCATGCGGTGCAGGAGGTTGCCGAGGTGGCCAGATCGACTTCGGTTGAGACCGAACAATCGGCTCGCAAGGGGGTCAATCTGTTGACGGGGGTGGTGGAGACATCGGCCAGTATCGCCTCGCAGATGGAGGAGGCCAGCGACTACATGGACAAACTCAACGCCCAGTCACAAAGCATTGAGGCTATTGTTTCAACCATCAGCGGGATCGCCGATCAGACCAATTTGCTGGCGCTCAATGCCGCTATCGAGGCGGCCCGGGCCGGTGATCAGGGGAGGGGATTTGCGGTGGTGGCCGACGAAGTGCGCCAGCTGGCGGCCCGAACGTCTCAATCGACCGGGGAGATAGCCAATGTGGTGCGCAAGAATCGTGAGCTCACCGGTCAGGTCAGCGCCCAGATGGGGGCCGTCTCTTCCAGTGCCCAGCAGGGCCAGCGACAAATTGGTGAGGTGGCGAGTGTGATGGAGGAGATCCGCCGCGGGGCCGAGCATGTTTCGGTGACCATCGCCGGCCTCTCTCACTCCTGAGGCCAGAAGGATAACGACAAAGGGCGCCGAGGCGCCCTTTGTGGAATACAGCAAGGTTTACTCTACTTCCAGCTCGCCGCAGAAGCGGTACCCTTCGCCGTGAATAGTGGCGATGATCTCGGGGGTATCGGTCACGCTCTCGAAGTGTTTGCGAATACGACGGATGGTCACGTCGACGGTGCGATCGTGGGGCTTGAGCTCGCGACCGGTCATCTTCTTGAGCAGCTCGGCACGGGTCTGGATCTGGCCGGGATTCTCACAGAAGTGCAGCATGGCGCGGAACTCGGAGCGGGGCAGCTTGAAGAGATCGCCGCTCGGGCTGACCAGAGCGCGGCTGTTGATGTCCAGTGCCCAGCCGTTGAATTTGTAGCGCTCAACCAGTTTCTTCTCTTCACCGGCACCATTGGCGTTCATGGTACGGCTGAGCAGGTTGCGGGCACGGATCGTCAGCTCACGGGGGTTGAAGGGCTTGGTGATGTAGTCATCGGCACCGATCTCGAGACCGAGGATCTTGTTTACCTCATTGTCACGGCCGGTCAGGAACATCAGGGCGATGTTGTCGTGCTCGCGCAGCTCACGGGCCAGCAACAGGCCGTTTTTGCCCGGCAGGTTGATGTCCATGATCACCAGATTGATGGTGTGGCTGGTCAGGGCCTGATGCATCTCGTCGCCATTGTTGGCCTCGAGAACGGTGTAGCCTTCGGCCTCAAAGATGCTCTTGAGGGTATTGCGGGTGACGAGTTCGTCTTCGACGATCAGAATGTGTGGTGTTTGCATGAATGTTCCCGGATTCGTAGCAACTGATTATTAAAATTTAACACTGTCGGTTCAGCCTGACCCTGATTCTGGTGTCCTGAAAAAGAATTACGTCATCCTGGGGTTGCAGTTCAGATCGGCAGACCTGTAAGTCGGCATCGGCCCACTCCGTGGCCTTGTGCTGGCGTCGATAGAAGCTTGTCACGCCATGTTCTAGAGGGTAGTCCATTACGATGGTTGTGGCATTTTATCAGTTAACAGAGACATAACAACACTCTTTGGTGTTGGATAGCAACTATTTAACTCCGGCTTGATGTAGGTCAAATCGCCGGTAAGGGGCCCGCAACGGGGCTCCTGGCCCCTCCTCCAGTGGGTGGGTGTAGGGTATTTGTTACATTTCACAGGCATCAAACATGTGGGAAAACTACAAACAAATTCGCTTTCTGGCCGAGGTGCCCACACCAGATTGGCCCTGTTTCGCCATCATCACCGCCTGGAATCCGGCAAGCCAGCCATTGACCCGGACCGAGAACGAGCTGCGCCATCAGGCTCTGCTGGCCAGGCTGTGTGACTACCCTCATCTGGGGGTATGGGGGAGTGCCCCTGATCTGGGGTGGCAGGAGTTCAGCCTGGCGGTGGCCTGCCCGCTTTCCGTCGCCATGGGGCTGGCGGCCGAGCACGGGCAAAATGCCATTTATTGGATCGAGGGGGGGTGTTTGTCCCTGATCCCTGTGTTGCTGGCAGAGGAGGCTGTCGTGTTGGGGGCGCTCGCCCCCTACTGGATTGCACCGGGGGCAAGTCGTTGAAATAATGGGCACTGATGCCATCAAGGATGAAGGAGTCTTCCATGTTACTGCGCCCTTCCAGGGATCTATTACCGGACCTGTGTGATAACCATGCCGAGCGGCTGCAAGTCGCCTCAATCCCCTTTAATGATTACGGTGGCCACACCACCTTCTTCGGACGGGTGGTGACCCTCTCCTGTTTCGAGGACAACAGTCTGGTGCGCGAACTGGTCGCTCAGGATGGGCGAGGCCGGGTGCTGGTCATCGATGGTCAGGGGTCACTGCGCCGTGCACTGCTTGGGGATCTGCTGGCCCAGAAGGCGGTCGACAACGGTTGGGAGGGGGTGGTGATCAACGGGGCCGTGCGCGATGTGGTCACCCTGGGAACCCTGCCCCTGGGGGTCAAGGCCCTGGGAAGTTGTCCGATCAAGACCGAGAAGCTGGGGTTGGGCGAGCGGGATGCCGTGTTGCAGTTTGCCGGTTTGGTGATACATCCTGGCGACTATCTCTATGCCGATCCCAACGGGGTGGCGGTGAGTGCCGACGCATTGCTGGACTAAAACTGATAGCCAATTCCCAAGGTCAGACTCGACTCCTTGCTGACGCCCAAATCGGCTTGCAGAGAGAGCGATGGGCGCAGCCGCAGAGCACTATTGAGTTGCAGCTCGGTGCGCCCCGTGCCGAGGCTAAGCTGTCTGAGTTGTCCACCCAGGGTGAGTGAAGGGAGCAACTGGTAGCGTACGCCGGAGCCGAGGGTGTGCCCTGCCACCGTCTGCTGGCCGGCGAGGGCCGAGCCAGCCTCGACAAACCAGCTCCACCCCTCGCCCAGGGGCTGACGATAACCCGTGTTGATGAGCCAGAGATCGAAATGCTCCTGGGTGGGGCGCTGGCCGACCAGCACGCCAGAGTAACCGCTGGTGTAGAGGGCGCTCTCCTTCTCCTGCAGCACCGAATCCCAGACGCCGGCCTGCGCCTGACCCAGCATCCCGAAGATGACGCCTGCCACTGCCAATGTCTTGACCATGTGTCCTCCTCCCTGTGGATGCTGGAAGTACAAGCATGGCACATGCCATACATCTGCAAGTGGCTTTTTTGTCAGCAGTATAAAAATGAAAAAAGCCGGCTCGAGGCCGGCTTGAGGTGTGGGGGAACCCCCTAGATCACCTCGCTCTTCTCCCGGATCAGCTTGTCGACTACCCCCGGGTCGGCCAGGGTGGAGATGTCCCCCAGACTCTCGGTCTCACCGGTGGCAATCTTGCGCAGGATACGGCGCATGATCTTGCCGGAGCGGGTCTTGGGCAGCCCCTCGGCCCAGTGGATCACATCCGGGGTGGCGATGGCCCCGATCTCTTTACGCACCCACTCCTTGACCTCTTTGTGCAGCTCGCGGCTTGGCTCTTCACCGGCGATCAGGGTCACATAGGCGTAGATACCCTGACCCTTTATCTCGTGGGGTACCCCCACCACGGCCGCCTCGGCAATCTTGGGATGGGCCACCAGGGCCGATTCGATCTCGGCGGTGCCCATGCGGTGGCCAGAGACGTTGAGCACGTCATCCACCCGACCGGTGATCCAGTAGTAGCCATCCTGGTCGCGGCGGGCACCGTCACCGGTGAAGTAGCGGCCGGGGAAGGTCGAGAAGTAGGTCTGCTCGAAGCGCTCGTGATCGCCAAACACGGTGCGCATCTGACCCGGCCAGGAGTCGGTGATCACCAGGTTGCCTTCGGTGGCCCCCTCCAGCGGCTCGCCCAGGTTGTCGACCAGGGCCGGCTGAACCCCGAAGAAGGGGCGGGTGGCCGAGCCCGGCTTGAGGTCGGTGACGCCGGGCAGCGGAGTGATGAGGATGCCGCCTGTCTCGGTCTGCCACCAGGTGTCGACGATGGGGCAACGCTCATCGCCTATGGTGCGGTAGTACCACTCCCAGGCTTCCGGGTTGATGGGCTCGCCCACCGATCCCATGATGCGCAGGCTGGCGCGGGAGGTCCCTTCAACCGCCTCGTTACCCTTGGCCATCAGGGCGCGGATGGCGGTAGGGGCGGTATAGAGAATGGTGACCTGGTGCTTGTCGACCACCTGGCTCATGCGGTTGGTGGCCGGGTAGTTGGGCACCCCCTCGAACAATATCGTGGTGGCACCGTTCGACAGAGGGCCATAGACCAGATAGGAGTGACCGGTGACCCAGCCCACGTCGGCGGTACACCAGTAAATGTCCTGCTCGTGGTAGTCGAAGACGTACTTGAAGGTCATGGTGGCGTAGACCAGGTAGCCCCCCGTGGTGTGCAGCACCCCCTTGGGTTTGCCGGTAGAGCCCGAGGTGTAGAGGATAAAGAGGGGATCCTCGGCGTTCATGGGTTCGGCCGGGCAGTCGCTACCGACGCTGGCGGTGGCCTCATGCCACCAGAGATCGCGGTGGTTGTGCCAGGCGACATCACCGCCGGTGCGCTTGAGCACGATCACCTTGTCGACTCGGGTATCCGGGTTGGTCAGGGCCTCATCCACGTTCTTCTTGAGGGGAACCGCGCGTCCGCCACGCAACCCCTCATCGGCGGTGATCACCACCCGGGAGCCGGAGTCGATGATGCGCCCGGCCAGGGCCTCGGGGGAGAAGCCACCGAAGACGACGGAGTGAACGGCGCCGATGCGGGTACAGGCCAGCATGGCGATGGCGGCTTCCGGCACCATGGGCATGTAGAGGCAGACCACGTCGCCCTTGTGGACGCCTTGAGCCTTGAGCACGTTGGCAAACTTGCACACCTCGGTGTGCAGCTCACGATAGGTGAGGGTGCGATCCTCGGCCGGGTTGTCCCCTTCCCAGATGATGGCGACCTTGTCAGCGCGCTCGCTCAGATGGCGGTCCAGGCAGTTGGCCGAGACGTTGAGCTGGCCATCCTCAAACCACTTGATGGAGACATGGCCGGGATCGTAGGAGCTGTTTTTGACCCGGGTGTAGGGCTTCATCCAGTCGACTATCTTGCCGTGTTCGCCCCAGAAGGCGTCAGGGTTTTCCACCGAGGCGCGGTACATGGCTTCGTAGCCGGCCTTGTCGATATGGGCATGCTGGGCAATTTGTGACTTGACCGGGTAGACCTTGCTCTCGCTCATTTTGCGGCTCCTTGGCAACACATCCTTTTAATCGTCTCTTAACAACTTATACCTTTGTCTCGACGGGACAAATTAGACTTTTGGATAGCCTGGGTCAGGCCGATAGTGAGCGCCACATTATTAACCCCTGACAGGAAAAAAGAGGACGTATAGGGGGGTTGCTTTTGTTAGGGTATGGGGATGTGTGATTTCACAGAAGGCACTTCAAGATGATAGGTCTGATCATGATGACGGCCGCCTGGCAGTTTGACCCCCCGGCTCCTGTGGTGAGCGACAAATTTCCCTCAGTGGTGCTCGAGCAGCCGGCGGGCGAGGCGAAGGGGCTGCGTGAGCAGGTACAGTCCAATTTGGGGCTGGCCGATGAATCCTTTCCGCTGCAATTTTCGGCGCCGCCCCGTTATCAAGGGGAGTCCCCCCTGGTGCGCCATCTTAACGAGAAAGAGCGCGACAACTGGCAACTCCAGTTGGGAAACTAGCCCTTCTGTCGGCCAAAGGCCTGGATGCCGCGTAGCAGCACCAGCAGGCTGAGGCCGAGAAAGGGGAGTGCGGGCAAGATGATTTTCCACCAGGGGGCCAGCGCGGCCCCCTGATTGATAAATTCGATCCAGGCGGCCACCAGGGTCAGCATGCCGGCTATCTGAAAGCGGCGGCGCAGCACCACCTCGACCCCCAGATTGGCGAGATAGAGGGTCAGCAGTATGCCCGCCAGGCCAGTAAGCTGACCGGTGCCGTAGAGCTCCCGGTCGGCGTCAAACAGCAGGGCGAGCAGGGGCACAACCCCCTGCTCCGTCGGGAGCAGGGTCAACAGCCAGCTGGCAATGAGCAGCAGGGCCGTCTTCACCGGGCGGGTTTGACCAGGGTGAGGTAGTTGGCGTCCATGGTGAGGAAGACGCCGAGCAGACGGGCGCAGGCACCGTAGAAACCGAATGCGTCCTTGGTGCGGCATTCGGCCTCGAAGGCGGGCACCCAGGCCAGCAGGTGGTCGTGCAGCAGGCTCTCCTGCTCATCCAGCCACTGCTCGCGGCCGTCGGCGTCCCCCGCCTCGGCGGCGCGGATGATGAGGTTGCCCATCAGATCCAGCTCGATGGCCAGGTGATCGGCCGGCTCCTTGTACTTGTCGCTTACCGAGATGCCAAGGCGTGTCAGTCGCGCCTCCATGCGGGCGGTGGGGGCCTGCATCAGCAGCCGCTGGTCACCGCAGAAGAGGGACTCATAAGGCGGAACCCCCTGCTTGGCGTCGCCGAGAAACAGGGCGGCAAAGTCGGCGGCCAGCTCCAGCTGCCGGTCGGGACGCACCAGCAGGCGAGCGATGGCATCGTTAAGTTCTGCCACGGCTTCGCGCATGGGATCCAGGGTGGCGAGGCTTTTCAGGAAGCTGCGCACGTCGTAGGTGTCGTATTCGGCGATCTGCTCGTCGCTCAGTTCGCTGGCAAACAGGGTGGAGAACCACCAGTAGAGTTCGGCCCGGCGTTCGCTGGTGGCCAGAAATTCCTGCATTACTCCTCCGTAGATGCTAATTCGGGAGCCTAGTTGGCTCCCGATTCTAACTGCTTTCCCGCTAAAGGAAACCGTTGCCGGTTTACATGGCGGGGAAGAGGGGATCGATCCCCGCCACCGACTCCGGTGCCCCGAAGGCGGTCACGGCCGGCGCCTGGCCCTTGAACTTCTCCACCTGCACCAGGGCGGTGTGGGCCGTGGTGGCCTGGGAGAGGCGTGAGGCGCCGATGTCGGCGGTCAGCACGTTGGGATCCCCGTAGGTGCAGAGCGTCCCCACCTTGCCCCCCTCCTCGGGGCCGTACCAGGCCCCCTCCTGCAGACGGATGACACCGGGGGCGTAATCCTCGCTCACCACCAGGCCGGCGATCACCTGGCCGCGGTCGTTGAATACCCGTACCAGATCCCCGTCGTTGAGGCCGCGCGCCTTGGCGTCCTGCGGACTCATGTAGAGTGGCTCACGCCCCTGCACCGTGTAGCTGGCCCGGTATTGATCCGAGGAGCAGAGCTGGCTGTGCAGCCGCTTGTCCGGGTGGCACGACTGCAGGTGCAGCGGGAAGCGCGCGCTGCCGCGGCCGCCGTGGGAGCGCTCGTAGGGCTCCATCCAGACCGGGTGCCCCGGGCAGTCGGCGTAGCCGAAGCCGGCGATGGTCTTGGAGTAGATCTCGATGAGGCCGGAGGGCGTGCCGAGCGGCTCCAGGTCCGGCTCGTCGCGAAACGCCTGGTGGCGTACCCAGGGTTGGCCGGCCGGGAAGGTGACGAACCCCTCGCCGCTCCAGAACTGGCTGAAACGTGGCAGACGCACCCCGATGCCACGACCCTGCAGGCGGGCGTCGTCGTAGATGCTCTGGATCCAGGCCATCTTGTTCTTGCCCCCGGTGAAGGCCTCCTCGCGACCGAAGCGGCGGCAGAGATCGGCGAAGATGTCGTAGTCATCGCGCGCCTCGAACAGGGGCTCGACCACCTTGTACATGGCCAGGATGCCGGCGTTGGAGTGGGAGCCCCACTGCTCGATGTCGTCGCGCTCATAGGTGGTGGTGGCCGGCAGGACGATGTCGGCGAAGCGGCAGCTGGCCGTCCACTGGTGATCGACGCTCACCACCGTCTCCAGCTTGCGCCAGGCCGCCACCATCTTGTTGCGATCCTGCTGGTGGTGGAACGGGTTGTTGCCGCAGAAGAGGGCCATCTTCATCTCGGGGAAGACGATCTTCTGGCCGTTGAAGTCGATGGTCTCGCCCGGGTTCAGGATGCAGTCGACGAAGCGGGCCACCGGGATGAACCTGGAGTAGCCCTTGAAGCTGCCATCGTGGATCGGCTTGGCGCCGGGCACCACGGAGCTGAAGCCCGACATGATGGGGCCGGCCGAGGTGATGGTGCCGGCGCCGTTGTAGTGCCAGCCAAACCCGAAGCCGCCGCCGGGCAGGCCAATCTGGCCCAGCATGGCCGCCAGCACCACCAGCATCCAGGCGTACTGCTCACCGTGGTGCATGCGCTGCACGCACCAGCCACCGATGATCTGGGTGCGACCGCCGGCCATGGTGCGCGCCAGATCGCGGATGGTGTCGGCGGGTACGCCACAGATGGCAGAGGCCCACGTCGCGTCTTTCACCTGACCGTCCCGGGTGCCCAGCAGATAGGGGAGGAACTGATCGAAGCCCGTGGTGTAGTTCTTCAGGAACTTCTCGTCGTGCAGCTTCTCGCTATAGAGGGTGTGGGCTATCCCCAACATCAGGGGGAGATCGGTCTGGGGATAGAGGGCGACCTGCTCACAGCCGAGGAAGTTCTGGGTCTTGGACTTGACCGGATCGACGCTGATGACCCGGATCTGGCCGGCCGCCACCTTCTCCTTGAGCTGTTGCCAGTAGTCGTAGACGCTGTGATCCGGCACCAGCCAGCCCACCTGCAAGTTCTTGATGGGGTCCGATCCCCAGATCACCACTGTCTTGCTGTGCTCCAGCACCAGGGGCCAGGAGGTTTGCTGCTCGTACACCTCCATGGCGCCCGCCACATGGGGCAGGATCACCTGGGCGGCGCCGGTGGAGTAGTCACCGGCCTTGGCCAGGTAGGTGCCGTGCAGGTTCATGGCACGCCCCAGCATGGCGCCGGCGGAGTGCAGCTTGCCCACCGACTGCCAACCGGAGTGGCCCGCATAGAGGGCACTCGGGCCATAGGTTTTCTGCACCCGCTCCAGCTCGTGGTAGACGAAGTCCAGCGCCTGGGACCACTTGACCCGCACGAAGCGGTTCTGGCCGCGCTCGCGGGTGTCGGAGCGGTAGCCCTTGCGCAGCCAGTCCAGCCGCACCATGGGGTAGCGCACCCGGGAGGGGTTGTAGACCACCTCGTGCAGCCCCTTGAGCATGTCGGTAGGGTGCTTGTCGTGTTCAAACGGCAGGGTCTCGACCCAGCGGCCATTCACCACCCGGGCACGGAAGGCGCCCCAGTGGGAGCCCGACTGCACCCGTTTCTCGCCCGATTCGGCGGCCATGGCGGCCCGCCCCAACAGGGAGGGACCGATCAGGGTGGCGGCACTACCGGCCAGCAGGCCACCCAGGAAACCACGACGGGATACGTTGATCATTGTGTTGTTCCTCTCTCAATGGGGTTTCAGTGGTGACCCTGACCACCGGTGTCGGCGGCGTGGCTCTGCAGGTATTTGAGCAAGGTGCGCTCCTCTTCCTTGCTGAGGCGGTAATAGGCGGACATGGCCTTGAGCCCGGAGATCCAGCCGTTGGCGCTGAAGTGGGCGGGATCCGGGGCCGCATGGCAGGAGTTACAGGTGGACTTGTACATCTCGCCGGCGTAGTCCCAGATGGGTTTGAGGCTGGTCTCGAGCCCCTGACCGTCGGTCCAGGCGGTCACCTTCACCTGCTGCCACTGGATGTGGGTGGCGCTGTCGGTCTGCTCGCCGAGCAGGGTCTCGGTGGCCTTGAGCTCGTCGCGCACGGTGGCGACGAAGACCCGCTTGCCCATGTACTCGCTCAGCACCCGACCGGTCCCCTGAGTCTCGCGCCACCCCTCGATGGCCACCTGCAGGCGATCCCCGTCGCGCTCAAGCACGCTCACCTTGCTGGCAGGCAGCAGCTTGCCCACCGGCTCTGTGCTCGTGGCCGAGGCGAACAGGTCCTTCTCACCCAGGGTGTAGAGGGTCTCGGCCTCGGGGGCACTCTTGGCCTCGCTCTTGAGCTTGTCGAAGGTGGCGCGAAAGCCCCCGGCCATGTTGGGCAGCTCATGGGCTATCCCCTTGTGGCACTCGATACAGTTCATGTTCTTGGCGGCCGCTTCCGTCATCGCTTTGGCGGCAGCCGGGGACTGCTTGGCGTGGTCCATGGCGCTGTAGTCGTGGCAGGACTTGCAGGTCTTGGAGCCCTGGCTGCTCATGCGATTCCACACCTTCTCGGCCAGATGCAGGCGGCGCTCCTCAAACTTCTCCTGGGTGTCGATGCTGTGGCCTATGTACTGCTGATAGAGGTCGTTGGCCGCCTCCATCTTGCGTGACACCTTGCCGACGAAGTCCTTCGGCTGGTGGCAGTCGGTACAGATGGCGCGCACGCCGGAGGCGTTTTGGTAGTGCACCGACTCCTTGTACTCCTGGTAGACGGTCTCTTTCATGGTGTGACAGGAGATACAGAACTCGAGAGAGCTGGTCTTCTCGAAGCCATAGTGCAGGCCAACGGAGCCGGCCAGGGTCACGGCAACCCCGGCCAGAACCAGGGCCAGCACCGACCAGCGGCGACTGGGAGTGCGCAGGAAGTGCCACAGTTTTTTCATCGGATGGGTCTCGCATCGCTATTTTGATGGAGGCCATAGTAGGGAGGGGGTGTGAACAGGGCTGCCCCTGGCTATTAACGAATAAGGGGTAATTATGAAAGAATGTGAATAGAATACCCCCTCCACTGCGCGCGAGGCTCCCCATGTCCCATCACATCCTGGTCGTCGAGGACGACATCGTCACCCGAGAACGCCTCCTTGGCTATTTTGAGCGGGAAGGCTACCGGGTGACGGCGGTGGGGGATGGCGCGGCCATGCGTGAGGTTCTGGCGCGCGAGCCGGTCTCCCTCATCATGCTCGACATCAACCTGCCGGGAGAGGATGGCCTGCTGCTCACTCGCGAGTTGCGGGCCCGCAGCACAGTGGGGATCATCCTGGTGACCGGTCGCAGCGATGCGGTGGACAGGATCGTCGGCCTCGAGATGGGGGCCGACGACTATGTCACCAAGCCATTCGAGCTGCGCGAGCTGCTGGTGCGGGTCAAGAACCTGCTGTGGCGTATCTCCCTGGCGCAGCAGGCACCGGCGCCCGTCGACCAGGACGATGCCATTGGTTTTGGCCCCTGGCGCTTCGACATTCCCCGTCGTCAGCTCAGCAAGGACGGGGTGCCGGTGCGCCTGACCAAGGCCGAGTACGAGGTGCTGGTGGCCTTCGTCGCCCACCCGGGGCGGGTGCTCAGCCGCGAGCGATTGCTCTCTCTCATCAGCCACAGGGGCGATGGGCCGAGCGATCGCACCATCGATGTGCTGATCCGCCGCCTGCGCGGCAAGATGGAAGAGGATCCCCGCGATCCGCAGCTGTTCGTCACGGTGCACGGGGAGGGCTATCTGTTCGCCGGGGCCGTGAGCGGTTAGGGCGCTCGAGAATGTGGGGCTGGTCGTCGCCTGTCTCGTGCTTCTGAGGCTCTTTATGGTCCGCTCTTTTCGGATGCGATGCGGTAGACGGGGCGAAAATCCCCGTCGGAGAGACTGTCCCGGGTGTCGGGTAACGCCCTCTCCAGGGTCAATATGGGAGGGGCCAGGTGGCGCGGGCAGCGCGCCTCACTGGCGTCGGGTTGGTTGAGCAGGCAGACCGCCTGGGCCACGGCGAGGCGTCCCTGCAGACGCATCTGATCGCTGTTGGCCACCAGAATACGCCCGCGCAGCAGCCCCCGCTGCACCCCGTGACTGAAGTAGGTCGCGGCGATGGCGGGTCGGGGGCGGCCGGAGAGCTCGCTCACGGCCACCTCGGCGGCGATGGCGCCCCCCACCAGATAGTCGAGATCCGGGTACTGGCGCAGCACCTGTTGCACCAGGGTGCGCTGGATCTCCCGGCTGTTGTCGCCACGCCGGGTGGTCACCAGCGTGACCGCGCTCCCCGCGATGGCGTTGGCAAAGGCCGGCTCCACCAGATTGTTGCCCCCCCGCTCGGCGGGCCCGGGGAAGAGAGCGACCCGCACCGCCGGGCTGCCGGCCGGATGGCGCCGGGCCAGCCACTGACCGATGCGTGCCCCCATCTCGGCCCAGTCCACCCCCACCTCGGCGACCGCCAGGCCCGGTGCCAGGGCATTGACCACCCCGAAGACAGGTACCCGGCTGGTGCGGATGGTGCCGGCCAGGGCGTCTGGCGTGACGCTGCCGAGCAGGATGGCATCGGCCCCCTGCGCCTGGCAGCCGGCAATCTGCCGCTGTTGTTCCTCTTGCGCCTCATAGCCTCCCGCCTCTTGCACCTCGAGGCGCACCCCGAGCCGGCGCGCCTCCTCCACCATGCCCTGATTGACCGAGAGCCAGTAGGCGTCGCGCAGGTGAGGGTAGAGGGCGCAGAGCAGATAGGGGCGTGTCGCCCGCACGGGCGGGGTCCAGCCATCGAGGGGGGACGCGGCACGGGCCGGGCTCGTCGGGGAGACGAGGGCGAGCGAGGCGGCAAGCAGGGTCAGCAGGTTTCGGCTTCGCATGGCGGGGGCTTTTGGTAGAGTGTGGGGAGTCATTATCCCCATTCTGTCGGCATCGACAATCAAGGTATGCGTATGTCCCTGCTCTCCAGCCTGCGTGGCCGGCTGCTGATCGCCTTCTCCCTGATGGCGCTGCTCACCCTGGGCGCTAGCCTGCTCGGCTGGCTGGGGTTGGGTCATATCGCCACTCTGGCCCAGCGCATGGAGCGCACTCTGCCGGCCCTCGACAGTGCCCGCGAGCTGGCTCGGGTCGGGGGCGATATTCTCACCACCTCGCGCCTGCTGGTGGCCTCTGACAGCGAGGCGGAGCGTACCCGTCAGGGGCAGCGCTTGACTCTGGAAGGGCGTCGCCTGGTAGCCCTGGTGGAGAGCCTGGACCGGGAGGGGGACGGGGCGCGGCGGGCGCGGCTCGAGCAGTTGCAGCTCGCCCTTATCGGTAACCTGGGTCGACAGGGGCTGCTGGTGGGGGAGCGCCTCAGCCTGGAACAACAGGGTCTGAATCTGCGTGAGACGCTGGTCAGTGACGCCGGCGAGGTGGCCGAGTTGGCGCGCAGTCAGATGGAGAACGCCCAGAGCCTGCTGGTGGCGGGAATGGGGGAGCTCTATGGCCTCACGGGGAGTGCGGCGAGGGTACGCCTCGATACCCTGCTCGATCGGGACCTCGACTGGCTCGAGCAGATGACAGAGCTGCGCCATCGCGCCCTCGCCCTGCAGCAGCGGATCGAGGAGATGGGGCGCGCCGCCAGTGGCAACGAGGTGACCGCCCTGATGAGACAGACCGACCAGGATCTGGCGGTGCTGGCATTACGCGCCCATGCCCTGGCCGACCCCGATCGGCAGGGAGCGGCCAGGGCCGCCCTGACGCGACTGGCACAGGCTGAACGTCTCGGTCGGGTACGCGGTCAGTGGCTCGATACCGAGCGAATGATCGGGGAGCTGGGTGAACGTAACCAACAGCTGATGGAGACCATGAATGGCGAGGTGGCCGAACTGGTGGCACAGGAGCGTGCTCGCCTGGACGAGCGGCAACACCTGCTGGCCGAGCGGCTGCGCCTGCTTACCCGGGCGCTGGCCCTGATCGGCCTCATCTCGCTGGTGCTGATGGGCATACTGATGGTGCGGGTGGTACAGCGCGGTATTCTGGCTCCTCTGCAGGAGGCTACCGGCGCCATCGAGCGCCTTGCCCACGGGGAGTTGGAGGTTGCCCTGCCCAATCCGGCCGGGAGCGATGAGCTGGCCGCCATGGGGGAGGCGCTGGAGGTGTTCCGGCGCAACGCCATCGAGCTGCGCGGCTATCAGTCCGAGCTGGAGCAGAGGGTCAGTGAGCGCACGCAGGCCCTCAACGAGGCCAATGACCGACTCGCCCTGGAGGTGGCTCGCCAGAAGGAGGCGCGCGCCGAGGCCGAGCAGGCCAACCGGGCCAAGTCGGTCTTCCTCGCGACCATGAGCCACGAGATCCGCACCCCCATGAACGGCATTCTGGGCGGGCTCTCCCTGCTCGAAGGGACGCCTCTCGATAGCGAACAGCGTCGCTATCTGGGGGCGGTGGAGCACAGCGGCGAGTCCCTGCTCGAGATCCTCAACGACATCCTCGACTACTCCAAAATCGAGGCGGGCCACCTGGAGGCGCGCCGCGCCCCGTTCGATCTGCGCGCCCTGCTCGGCGATCTGGTTGCCCTCTTTACCCCCAGGGCCGAGGGGCGCGGGCTGTCACTGACGCTCAACTGTGCCGCCACTGTCTCTGCCGTGGTGGAGGGGGATGCCGGCAAGCTGCGCCAGGTGCTCGCCAACCTGATCGGCAATGCCATCAAGTTTACCCGCCATGGCGGCGTGACCCTGACGGTGGGGCCGCTCGAGTGCGCCGGCCCCTGTCTGCAGCCCTGCTTGCGCTTCACGGTCAGCGACACAGGCCCTGGCATCCCGGCACATGAGCAGGAGGCGGTCTTCGAGGCGTTTCGCCAGCGTGGCCGCGATGCGGGTCACCCGGGGGGAACCGGATTGGGACTGGCCATCAGTCGTCGTCTGGTGCAGGCCATGGGGGGCTTTCTGGCCCTGGAGAGCCAGCCGGGGGAGGGGTGCCGTTTCTCGTTTTCCCTGTCGCTCCAGCCGGCCGAGCTGCTGGCGCCCGAACCGGTGACCCTGCACGTCGGGGGGGCCCACCTGTTGCTGGTGGAGGACAACCCCATCAACCGCCTGGTAGCCGAGGGGATGCTGCGCCGCCTCGGTCACCGAGTCACCCTGGCCGAGGATGGCCGCCGCGCCCTGGCCCTGGTGACCGAGCGCCCCTTCGATCTGGCGCTGGTGGATCTCAACCTGCCCGATACGGATGGCATCACCCTGCGCGAGGATCTTGCCGAGATCAGCCTGGAGGAGCACGGCCGCCCGCTGCCGGCCCTGGCGGTCACCGCCCAGATGTACCCGGAGGATGTGCAGCGCTGCCTCGACGCCGGCTTTGCCGGCTTCGTCGGCAAGCCCCTGCGCCTGGCGACGCTCGGTGCGGCGATCGCCGCCCACTGGCAGGGGCACCACATTGAGCCGGGAGAAGGCTCCGCGTTGCAGGGGTTGGCGAGGGACAGGGCCCTGCTCGGCGAGGAGAGGGGGGCGCGGCTGCTGGCCCTGTTCCACGAGCAGGGGGAGCAACTGGTCGGCGAGCTGCTGGCGAGCGAGCCCGGTGAGGCGCGCCGCCGGCTGGCCCATCGCTTGAGGGGCAGTGCCCTGAGTCTGGAGGCGACCCCCCTGGCGGAGTTGTGTCAGGCCATCGAGCGTGGTGAGAGCGGGATCGAGGAATTGGCCACCTGCTGGCGCCAGACGCTGGCTGCCCTGAAGTGACTCAAGACAGGGGCAGGGTCAGCAGCTGGCCGCGGGCGTCAGGCAGACCGACCGGCTGCCATCCGAGGCGATGGTAGAAGGCGACCGCCGGCAGGTTACTTGGCGAGACCCGCAGCCCCGCCCGCTGGCTGCCGGCGGCGCGGATCCGCGCCAGCGCCTGATCGTGCAGCCAGCGGCCGGCCCCCAGACCGCGCCAGGGTGGGCAGAGATAGAGCAGATAGAGGTAGCCCTCCTGCACCCCATCGGGGCGCACCAGCGCCGGGCTGAGCTCGAGCTGGCCGATGATCTCGCCTTCATGCCAGAGGTGATGCAGGCGACCGAGCGCCTGCAGGCGGGCGAGCCAGGCCAGGGTGTCCTGCTCGTCGAAGGTGTCGAGTTGGCCGAAGCTGATGCGCCAGGCATCGCGGCGAAACGGCAGGCAGTGGCTCAGGTGGGTGGCCGGGTCGGCGGGCAGCAGCCGGTACATGGATACTCCGGAGAGGAAGAGAGGCCCCATGGTAGCCAGGTTGCGGCATGCGACGCAATTTACAATTTATAAACAAATTTTTAAGTGGTCGGGCTGTCCCTTTGATCCCGGTCACGTTACAATGCGCGAGCCTTGATTTCACCCACGCGCAAACGATTTTCAGGAGAGAAACGGATGTTGAAACGTGACATGACCATCGCCGGCTATGATCCAGAGCTGTGGCAGGCCATCACCAATGAAAACCGTCGTCAGGAAGAGCACATCGAGCTCATCGCGTCCGAGAACTACACCAGCCCGCGGGTCATGGAAGCCCAGGGCTCCCAGCTGACCAACAAGTACGCCGAAGGCTACCCGGCCAAGCGTTACTACGGCGGTTGCGAGTATGTGGACGTGGTTGAGACCCTGGCCATCGAGCGTGCCAAGGAGCTGTTCGGTGCCACCTATGCCAACGTGCAGCCCCACTCCGGCTCCCAGGCCAACAGCGCCGTCTACATGGCCCTGCTGCAGCCGGGCGATACCGTGCTGGGCATGAACCTGGCCCACGGCGGTCACCTGACCCACGGCTCCCCGGTCAACTTCTCCGGCAAGCTGTACAACATCATCCCCTACGGTATCGACGAGTCCGGCAAGATCGATTACGACGACATGGAGCGCCAGGCCGTAGAGCACAAGCCGAAGATGATGATTGGCGGCTTCTCCGCCTACTCCGGCATCGTCGACTGGGCCCGTATGCGCGAGATCGCCGACAAGGTGGGTGCCTGGCTGTTCGTCGACATGGCCCACGTGGCCGGTCTGATTGCCGCCGGCGTCTATCCCAACCCGGTTCCCCACGCCCACGTGGTCACCTCCACCACCCACAAGACCCTGGCCGGTCCCCGTGGTGGCCTGATCCTCTCCGCCGCCGACGACGAGGAGCTCTACAAGAAGCTCAACTCCGCCGTCTTCCCGGGTGGTCAGGGTGGCCCGCTGATGCACGTCATCGCCGGCAAGGCCGTGGCCTTCAAAGAGGCGCTGGAGCCCGAGTTCAAGACCTACCAGGCCCAGGTGGTGAAGAACGCCAAGGCGATGGCCGCCACCTTTATGGAGCGTGGCTACAAGATCGTCTCCGGCGGCACCGACAACCACCTGATGCTGGTGGATCTGATCGGCCGCGAGCTGACCGGTAAGGATGCCGATGCAGCGCTCGGCAAGGCCAACATCACGGTCAACAAGAACTCGGTGCCGAATGACCCGCGCTCCCCGTTCGTCACCTCAGGGGTACGGATCGGTACCCCGGCCATCACCCGCCGCGGCTTCAAGGAAGCCGAGTCCATCGAGCTGGCCCACTGGATCTGCGACGTGCTGGACAACCACGACAACGACGAAGTGCTGGCCACCGTACGCGAGAAGGTGCTGGAGATCTGCCGCCGCTTCCCGGTCTATGCCTGATCACGGCCTTAATCCGGTTTGAGACCAATGCCACCCTCGGGTGGCATTGTTTTTTCAGGATTTTCGTGCCCGTGCTACACTGGCGCTCATTTCGTTACAGCCTGCTGCGGAGGCGTCATGCATTGCCCGTTTTGTAGTGCCGTGGATACCAAGGTGATCGACTCCCGGCTAGTGGCCGAGGGGCACCAGGTGAGGCGGCGGCGCGAGTGCCTGCAGTGTCGTGAGCGATTCACCACCTTCGAGATGGCCGAGCTGGTGATGCCGCGGGTCATCAAGAGCAACGGCTCACGCGAGCCGTTCAACGAGGACAAGCTGCGCGCCGGCATACTGAGAGCACTGGAGAAGCGTCCGGTGAGCATGGAGTCCATCGAGCAGGGTATCAACCGCATCAAGTCTGCCCTGCGTGCCACCGGCGAGCGGGAGGTGCCGAGCGAGCTGGTGGGCAACCTGGTGATGGAGGAGCTCAAGGCCCTCGACAAGGTGGCCTACATTCGCTTTGCCTCCGTCTACCGCAGCTTCGAAGACATTCGTGAGTTTGGCGAAGAGATCGCCAAATTGGAGAAGTGATGTTTAGCCAAGACGATCACCGCTGGATGAGCCGCGCCCTCGAGCTGGCGCGGCGCGGCATCTACACCACGGCCCCCAACCCCTGCGTCGGCTGTGTATTGGTCAACGAAGGCGAGGTGGTGGGTGAGGGGTATCACCAGCGCGCCGGGGAGCCCCATGCCGAAGTGCATGCTCTGCGGGCGGCGGGCGAGCTGGCCCGTGGCGCCACCGCCTACGTCACTCTGGAGCCTTGCTCCCACCACGGCCGCACTCCCCCCTGCGCCAACGCCCTCATCGAGGCCGGTGTGGCCCGGGTGGTGGCCGCCATGGTTGACCCCAATCCCCAGGTGGGGGGACGCGGCCTGCGCCTGCTCGCCGAAGCCGGCATAGAGACCGCGCACGGCCTGCTGGCGGCCGAGGCCGAGGCGCTCAACCCGGGCTTTTTCAAGCGCATGCGCACCGGTTTCCCGCGAGTGACCCTGAAGATGGGGGCGAGCCTGGACGGGCGCACCGCCATGGCCAGCGGCGAGAGCCAGTGGATCACCTCCCCCGAGGCGCGCCGCGACGTGCAGCGCCTGCGCGCGCGCCACGACGCCGTGCTCTCCACCGCCACCACAGTGCTGGCGGATGACGCCTCGCTCACCGTGCGTTGGGACGAGCTGCCCGAGAGCGTCAAGGCCGTCTACCCCATCGATCGCCTGCGCCAGCCGGTGCGCGTTCTCGTCGACTCGAAGAACCGCCTCACTCCGGCCCAGTCCCTGTTCGGCACGGGCGGCGAGGTGTGGCTGGCGCGCCACACCGCGGATGGTACTTGGCCCGCGTCGGTGCGCGAGACCCTGGTGCCGCGTCTGGGGGAGGGGCTCGATCTGGTGAGTCTCTTCATGGTGCTGGCCAGACAGAATATCAACTCTGTGCTGGTGGAGGCGGGCGCCTCGCTCGCCGGCGCCCTCATCAATGCCGGCCTGGTCGACGAGCTGGTGCTCTACCAGGCCCCGAAACTCTTGGGGGATGCCGGCCGCGGCCTGTGTCACCTGCCGGGGCTCGAGAAGCTCTCGCGCGCCCCCAGACTCGAGTTGACCGACGTGCGCCGCGTCGGCCCGGATATCCGCATCACAGCCAAGGTGGTTTGACATGTTTACCGGCATCATAGAAGCGGTCGGCACCCTGACCGCCCTGCAGCGCCAAGGGGATGACGTCACCCTGACGGTGCACGCCCCCGCGCTCGATTTTTCCGACGTGAAGCTCGGCGACTCCATCGCCACCAACGGGGTCTGCCTCACCGTCGTGAGTCTGGGAGAGCGCAGCTACAGCGCAGACGTCTCTCTTGAGACCCTCAATCGTACCCGTTTTGTCGACGCCAAGGTGGGCGATCGGGTCAATCTGGAGAAGGCCCTGCTGCCCACCACCCGCCTTGGCGGCCACCTGGTCTCGGGCCACGTGGACGGGGTAGGCCTGGTCAAGAGCAAGTCATCCAGCGGCCGCGCCATCGAGTACTGGATTGCAGCCCCCGGGGAGCTGGCCCGCTATATCGCCGAGAAGGGCTCGATCGCGGTGGACGGCATCAGCCTCACGGTCAACGCCGTGAAGGGATGCGAGTTTCGCCTCACCATAGTCCCGCACACGGCCCAGGAGACCACCATAGCCCAGTGGAAGCCGGGCACCCGGGTCAACCTGGAGGTAGATCAGATAGCCCGCTACCTGGAGCGCCTGATGCAAGGGGAGCGGGGCTCCCAGAGTTCCCTGACCCTGGAGAAGCTGGCCCAATCCGGCTTTTTGTGACCAAGACGGCATTGAAACGCCCCGGTCTGCCCTCATCTTGACCGGGTACCCCGAACGATTCTGGAGAAGCACATGGCTCTGAGCAGCACCGCCGAGATTATCGCCGACATCAAGGCCGGCAAGATGGTGATCCTGATGGACGACGAGGACAGAGAGAACGAGGGGGATCTCATCATGGCCGCCTCCTGCGTGCGGCCCGAGGACATCAACTTCATGGCCCGCTACGGCCGTGGCCTCATCTGTTTGACCCTGACCCGGGATCGCTGCAAGCAGCTGGCCCTGCCCCTGATGGTGGACCGTAACAACGCCCAGTTCTCCACCGCCTTCACCGTCTCCATTGAGGCGGCAGAAGGGGTCACCACCGGCATCTCGGCCGCCGATCGCGCCGTTACCGTGCTGGCCGCCGTGGCGCCGGATGCCAAGGCCGCCGATCTGGTGCAGCCGGGTCACATCTTCCCGCTGATGGCCCAGGACGGGGGCGTGTTGACCCGCGCCGGCCACACCGAGGCCGGTTGCGATCTGGCCCGGTTGGCGGGCCACGAGCCGGCGGCCGTCATCGTCGAGATCCTCAACGAAGACGGCACCATGGCGCGCCGCCCGGATCTCGAGCTGTTCGCCGCCGAACACGGCATCAAGCTTGGCACCATCGCGGATCTCATCGAGTATCGCAACCAGAACGAGACCACGGTGGAGCAGGTGGCCGCGTGCAAACTGCCGACCGAGTTCGGGGAGTTTGACCTCATCACCTTCCGCGACACCGTCGACAACCAGATCCACTTCGCCCTCAAGAAGGGGGAGGTCAAGCAGGATGCACCGACCCTGGTGCGGGTGCACCTGCACGATGTGCTGAGCGATCTGCTGATGACCGATCGCCATGCGGCGCGCAGCTGGCCGCTGGCCAAGTCGATGGCGCGCATCGCCAGCGAGGGGGGCGTGCTGGTGATCCTGGGTGCCGAGGCGAGCGGCCAGGAGATCATCAACCGGGTGCGCCAGTTCGAGGCGGTGGACAAGGGCGAGCAGCCGGAAGGGGCCAAGTGGCAGGGCACCTCGCGCCGGGTCGGCGTCGGCTCCCAGATCCTCAAGGCCCTGGGCGTGCGCCAGATGCGCCTGCTTAGCACCCCGAAGAAGTACCACGCCCTCGGCGGCTTCGGCCTGGAAGTGGTGGAGTATGTGGGCGAGTAGGCCCTAAGCCCAGGAAAAAGGGATGACCTCGGTCATAATGCCAGTCAGTTAAGACT
>NZ_CDDB01000041.1 GCF_000820105.1 Aeromonas schubertii
CGATTGCTGGGTCAGATCAGGCCTCCACCGCTGCTGCCTGTCAGACGGATCAATAGTTCAGCCTGCTCGGGTTCATGGCCAATCTCATAGCCCACGGTAGTTGTAGAGCCTGGGGACAGTAGGGTGGCTACGCCACTGACCAAGACCACCTTGGCTGGTGATGCTTGTATGCCATCAAACTTAGCTGTGGCAGTCGTATTTACTTGCTGTTTGGCTGCTTGCTTATCGGTTTTGGTATTCATGCTTAGCGTCCTTCGAGATAGTCAGATAGTGGATTTCAGGTAGATAGTGGTGCCCAAATCAGGCGAGGTTTGATCTGGCTCCCATGCTTCGACAGCGGGGAGGGGCAGCCAGAACACGGCATCTTCAGCACAGTCGATCAGCTTGATAGTTCCTGCAGCTAACCGCCAGTAGTCGGCGTAGTAACCGTTGTCGTCATCTCTGACTGACTCGCCTGTGTGGGAAGCTATCGAGATCAATACTTCAGGCGCTTCACTGTGCAGGGACTTGGCCTTGAGCACGGTCGCCTCTTTGATCACGACCAGCAGCACAGGCTGATTTTCATCTGGTAGGAACTCAGGAACATACATACCGTTTGTGATGACCTCCTGCATCAGCAAGCTCAGCGTTTGCCAGCTGTAGGCATACCCCTTGAGCGTTTCGTGGGAAGCGTATTTCCCTTCTTGAATGAACTCATCCATGGCTGATCTCCCTCAGTCCGCTGGCCCAGTGATATAGCCGATAGTGCCGCCGATGATGGTGCCTGCAACGGCTCCAGGGATACCGCCTTTGGCCCCGATACCAGCTCCGGTGATAGCGCCCTTTACAGCCCCCTTGGTACTGCCCTTTACCGTGAAATCGACACTACCGTCTCTCATTGGCTTGATGCTGACTGCGGCGACTTGTTTGCTCAAAATGTGACGGATATACATGTTTTTTCCTTAGATTTGTGGATATGAAAAAGGCCCTGAGTGGTGAGCTCAAGGCCTGATGTTCGGGATTAACATAGCTTTAATATGTATTTAAAAGTAGAGGTGTTACGTTATTTTAAATAAATTTGATTTTAAATAATCACCTGTGGTGTGAGGCTGGGGGTTTTAATTTGAGCCCTTCTGAAAAAAGGTGTGAATCATATTGAACTATTCATTTTTCCGGTGTACTGTGTTTGCATACAGTATTTCTTGTGTGGAGGGAAAGATGGGTACACTTGAGGAAGTAACAAAGAAAATTGACAGCTTTTCTTCAGTTATTAATTTTGTCTTTAAAATAGCTATAGCAATTGGATTTTTAATTGTCTTCAAACATTATAATAACTTGGGTTTTTTTCCACGAGACCTAAGTGTTGGGGATAGTGCACTATTTGTTATGATATCATTAGTCTTCGGGCTGGCGTATTTTTTTATGATATATTCATTGATATGCCTAGGTCACTTTCTCTCAAAATTGCTTATTAAGCCATTGCTGATGTTTGATGATTATTTAAATTTTTTGAGGATTTTCCGAGGAAAGAGACCTAAGTATAAAAAAGTGACATTTAAGAAGATAAACATTGAGGACTATCCTTTTGCATTCTTTGGGACTTTAATTTTTATATCTCACACAAAAAATTTCGATTCATTCATTCAAATATTGATAGCTACTATTGCAAGTTCTATGGTTTGGTTAATGTTAGTGGACAGCTTTAATAAGCGAGCATTAATAACCTCTAAGCCTCAGGATTTAATTACCCGACGAGAAAAAGAGTTTCTTGAAAGAAACAAATGGAAGTCATTGTTTTGCGGCGTGTTAATATTGGTTATGCCAATATTGGTGGCAGGAATGGCGAATACTATTGTAAATGGGGTGATGAGACTATCTGAAATACGCAATGATAATGTGACTGTATATGTATCGCAGAAATACTCAGGTATTATTAAAGATAATGGTATTAATGGTGAGTCTAGTTCCGTAGTGAAAGGATACGACAAGTACACTAATGCAAACATACTTGCAAGTGCATTCGGTGCTGATGATATAATTCAATTCACATCGGGAGAGAAATCGATCACTCTATCTATTCCGAGAAGTGAAGTTTATAAAGTCAGGTGAGCGGTTTTATGTTATATCGAAGCGGGAGCGAGAAATAAAAAATCAAGCTGAGGTTTGTGTTTTATTTAGCTTTTTGAGTGTTATTCGTGTTGATGCTTCGATGTTTTATGGTGTCAGCATCGACACGATTTGTACCATTTTCCATCAACCTCGTTTACACAGCTGTCTCTGGTCGACCGGCCCACATCTGCACGGCTGCCATCTCTTGAACTACCTTGGTCTGGCCTAGTATTCTCAAGAACTCATCCTGGGTCAGCTCGCCAATACTCTTGGTCGCCATGCAAACAACTCTTTTTAAACGCAAAGGTTTTTGTGAGCCAGCAATCTGCCATACTTTGGGTTTCATTCAAAACATGGGATACCCAAAGGAGCCATTTCTGACAGCATTTGTAGGTTGAACTGCTGGGGAGGGCTGGTGGAGCGTGAAAGTTGCCGACGGTCCGACGGTCCGACGCCTAGTCGGCATCGACGCGATTTCGTTTGTTACTGCCATAAGTAGAATCTGAAATTTATCTGCAATACCTTTGTCGGTCAGGACTGCGTACTCTTTCCAGAAAATTGATTTTGGAGACTATTTGTTCCGAAAAGAGTACGCTCTAAAATTTTTCCAAATTTTTTACTCTAGTTCCTCAATAGGCTCAAAACCAAAGTGCTCGCTTTCTTCGCTAATGAGTTTTAAAGAGCAATCGTTTGGGATGTAGACATATCTACTAGTCACTTCGACTAGCTTTGAATTGTCTCCAAATCCATTGCTAAACTGTTTTCTACCATATCGTGAAAATACCAGTGACTTACCTGATGTAGATAGATAATTATCTAAAATATCTTTCCTGATAAATAAAGATGAATTACTATCGATGTTATGACAAAAAGCAACCATGTCTTGGTTTTCATCGAGCCATCCACTGTCTTGATCCCAGTGAAGGTTCATCTTCTCAACTAAGTCCGGGCAAGGCATATGAATAGAGCTTTGTTCAACATTACTTGAGTAATCGTACTCCCACTCCCTCCCTCTCAAAAGTTGAATGCTAGAGAATATTCTCTGGTCATCTGAAATGGCTGTATCTTGTTCAGCAACACATTGTTTGAACGCCGGACTTCTAGGGTATTCTGCTAAGTAGACACGGTAGCATTGGTTATTATTGTAATTGTCGGAACCGAAATTTTTAATGTTGCTAGGCTTAACAAAATAGCCACTATAGCTAGCTATAGCAAGGAAGCTTTCTGCGCTGAATGAGATGTCATCCTCATCTTGCTTAGTGTGAACCTCTGAATAAAAACTCAGGTTGATCCATGTTGTATTGCTCTCATCATTTAAGATGAGTATGTTGTCTGCCAAGTAGTAATCGTCAGTCTGCAACCAACTGTCAATATTAATATCAGGTAGCTTAAGTTCTTTTTTTATTAGGTCTGTGAATGGGTATTTTTTTGTTGTTGATAAATCTCTTATGTCAGATACGTCCACCTTTCTGAGTTCTAACGACCAGAATCGATCAGAAGCCAATTGTGGTTCCCAACTAGACTGTGTCGTTGGCACATTTGCAGCCAACAAACCTATCAATCGATGTAAAGCGATCCAGTAACATTTCTTTCCGATCGTTTCTGCATATCCTGGCTTTGCTCTTCCTCTTCCATATTTATGAAGAGTTACCAAGTCGTGGTTTAGAGCACCATTACCATAACCGGGATAGCCGATATGTTCGGCTTCTTTCATGATCCAGCAGGCAATATTCTCATGACTTATGTTTTGTGATTTTAAGTCAAAAGATCTAAGCCTTGGTTCAACTTTGTAGCGCCAAAAGTCAGGGCTTAATTGGTTGCCCCATAACCGCATATTTAACGGTAAATTTTCTAGTGTAAGAAAGGTCTGCACATTTCTTAGAACAGGCCATTTTGCTGGCAGAGAAGGAGTTATAAATTGATCTGGTATTCTATCGTTTTCAATCCCTTGTTTCAAAAGCTCTTGTCTCAATAGTTGGGAATGTTCGCGAATTAGAATGTTTTTTGAGCTTCTATTGAATTTAATATATATACTTAATGGATGTACAAAGTCTTCAGCTGACTCAGGTGAAAGTAAGCTGGCCGTATACATAGCTTGAATCAAGCTTTCAAGAATGTAGTCATCGTCACAGCCAAGGAACGTGTTGACTGCATGTTGGCAGATTGCCGGATGATTTGTAAAAAGTAGGCAGAGGCATCTTGTTGCTTGGTCTCTAATTCGCCTGTCCGTAGCTGAACAACACCAAAGGAGGGATGAGGATGCTAATTTATAGCTTTCTTCAGGCCATTTTGTTTCTTCTATTTTTTCCAAAGTTTCAATTAGAAACCAAATGGCACCTTTTTCTTCATAGGACTTCGCCAACGCAACAGAAAGATAAGTATCTCTTGATGGGGAGTCTTGTCGCCATTGAAATGTTTTGAACCAATTTTCTGCGTTCAGATAGTGGTTTGGAACTACAGATAGCTTAAACATGCTTTCAAAAACAGCTTGCCATAACCCCCCACTTCTTAGTGCACCGAGCATGTGTTCCTCGATACACGGAGTAACACTTTGCTTTGAACGCCAAGTTAGTGATTTAACGAAAAGATTGTGGGATAAATCTCGATCTAAGCCCAAGCGGTCATCAGTGATCTCAATTCCTATTTCTTCAGGAAGAATGCTTGCAAGAGCCTCTAAGACGCCATTTTCTATTTCTGTCAAAATGGTCAGTTTTTCTGCAAGGATTGATAGATCACTATTTCCTGCTTCTTGATAGGCATGTACTATTGAAGATGCACGCAGCATATCTCCAAATCTCTGATAACCAAACCTAATCAGAAAATCCTCATCGCCATTTGATGATAAAATAAGTAATTGCTCTTTGGATAGCTCATCAATGAATCTTTCAGGAGATAGTTCATTTCCTATAATAGGTTTAATTGCATTTGCGGCGTTTTCCCAGTTAATCGTTTGAGTGTCAGAATTTGCTAGAACATCAGACAATCTACTCATTACTGCTCTAACAATATTTTTAGGGTTAACGTAGTCTAACTTATCTCTCAATGAATCATCGATTTGCTTGAGGTATTTATAGAAAATGGTTGAGAAACCACTAGCTGATATATCAAGAGAAGAAGAACCTTCCGACTTATGAGTTTTGAAAACTAGATGCAGCAGTAATGGGTTTCGTAACTCATCTGTAAAGATAGGAGTTATCTCGCTTTCAACATGATACCGTTGTGAAAACGAAGAGAGCACCTCGTGAAAGTTTCTAGTAAATCCAATATGGCTATAAGCATAGCCAGGGAATCGTTCATCAACAACTAAGTTAGTGTATATATCACGAGTAGATACCACGATTTTGATACAATCATATTCTTTTAGTTGTTGGATTAGCTCTGGTAGTTTATTTTTCCATTTTCTTGCATTTGTTCCTTCGTTTAACGCATCGATGGCAATAACAAAACAATGACGGTTAGCTTGAGCACTTGCTTGGAGGCAAGATAGTAGCTTATCTCGTCCAACATCGGAGCCAAAACCTAGTTTACTTCTTACTACATCCCAAGGCTCAGCATTATTAAAATCTTCACCGAAGAGCACCAACGTATGAGCGCCTTTGTCGAGTCTTCTCTTCGCAAAGCTTACTATAGAATGTGTTTTCCCTGCCCCTGCAGGTCCTGTTAGTAAGAAAGAACGCGCGTGGTATGACTGAATAAGTGGGCTATTGAGTGTATTTTCAATATCTGTTATCGATGCAAGTAATTCCCTTGAGTTATCTAAGTCAGCTGCAGGGAATACACACATGTACTCAGCTTGAAACTGTCTAAATGAAGGCGTGTCGCTACCTTCACCATATTCCGATAAAAAATTTTTTTCTTGTTGCTTGACCGCATTTTCGCAGAATGGTTTGAGCAACTTTATTATATCTATAGTCGAGCAAAGAACTACCTTGTCAAGGATGTTGTATTTGCTGGAGATTTTATCTAAAAGATTTTGTAATAATTGTACTGCTTGTATTCTCTCATTGTCTTGAGACTTGGAGAAGATCTTTTCTGAGTATTGAGCCTTTGACCTAAAGTTGGATTTTAATGGTTTCCAAATATTGGTAATCCATTGTTCAAAATCATAAACCTCACCAAAAGAGTCTAAAGCATCATGAGCTTCTGTAATTATGTCTAGATCACTACAATATCGCGGGCCAGCAAAAGAGGCAGCTGAATCTATACAGTTCCGAATATTCTGAGCAGTTAATGTTTTTTCGTCAAACCAGTAGGAAATAAAACCGCCTGAGTTATCCATCGTCAAGATTTGTTGTCTTGCTGATTCTGCTGTAATTAGATTTATCTTAAGTTCAGGATGCTGAGTAGATATTTCATTGCTCCACTCTTCAAATCTTTCAACTTCACTTTTTCCTCGCTTTCCCTCTGCAACTCTACCTGTTAGATCAAATGGTAGATAAATCCAATATTCGGTTAGCGTGGGGTGGTTTTTAAGCGCAGTATCCAAAGAACTCTTAATCTGACCAAACTCACTACTGCCAAGCTTAAAGAAATATTTTGCTTGAATCCCCAGAATTTTACCGGTCGGAGTTTTGTAATAAGCCTCAACTCCACCGTCACCACCATCCCCCCTTAAACTAAAGAATGAAGAACCTTGTGGTTGATTGCAGTGAACTTTAAAGAGCTGTATTGCTAGTGATTCAAAGCTATCGTTTTTGCTCTTAGGTGTAGATCGAATTTGATTGAAATCTATTGTAGCCACGGTAATCCCTTATGTTGCAGATATAGATATGGGGGGTGTTAATTTAAAACCTATCTGTAGGAGTCTGAGTAAGATTCAACTCGGTATACATTTGGTAATAATTTCATTTATAGCCCTCACCAAGTTAAAGTTATAATCATATTTGTACTATATCCTGTATATATGGGGACGATTGAAAGACATTCAACAGTACAACCAAGAAAATTGGGAAAAAGAAACACATACTTTCCAAAGTAAGCATACAAGATGTTGCGTGTGTTGGTAATCTGTCAACCACAGTATGATTCTCGGCAACAATATCGGCTGAACTTAACGCCAGTGAAGGTTACCGACGGTCGCGTCGGCGTGACGACCCGTCACCTCGTCGGCATCGACGCGATACATTAGGCTAAAATCATTGCGAATCGTGCAACGGCCTACTGTAGTAGTATTCTGGGCTATTTGAATTGAAGAGGCCCCTCAGACTTCTAATTTTCTAATCTCGGGCTCTATAGGGTCCCAGTGATATAGGATTGCTGCAAGAACCCCCGCAAGAATGACTTGGTGCCCCCTTTCCATATCGTCGAAGTGCCTTTGGCCGTATTGAAGGGCTGCATGTACACGTCCAGAAGCCGCAGCTATCAAGTCTTCTATGCCATCAATCTTAAAACCACCTTGTTCCAAGGTTACTAGGTAATCATTTGGGGTAAGACGATGGCCTGAAGCATTACGCCAGATACCACGATGCTTTGACATTTTCCAGTTGAGACTTGTCTGCACATGCTCGGCGAGACGGTCTTCTGAATCGTGGTACTTATCTGGAGGTGTGCTCTTGGAGATTCTTGTGATCAAATGATTGAAGAGCCAAGCAAATGTGCCCTCCTCATCTTTATATCTACCTGTTGTCGGGTCGACAAATAGCTCCCATCCTGGGCGAATATGGGATAAAGGCCTGAGAACTTCATGCTCTAGAAAGTCACTGGCCTCAAAAAAACCTAAGATTTGTTGTTCCATTCCCACCGCCAAATTTAATCAGATGTGATAATTGATTATTTTGTCATAAATGCGGTGCCGTGTGGTAGTGAATCTCGTGACCGGATATGCCCCAGAGCTGCTCCGGTCTTGCCCACTAACCATTCCTCCTCCCTTGCCCTTCGTGAGCGTCTCCATTTTTCAATCTGCGTTATCTCCACGCCAGAGCCACCGGCTCCGGTCTGACCATCCCCATGGTCTCCCAGCAGAAAGACCGGAAGCTGTGACCGGAGGGGGTTTCTGGGGGGATTTACGTCAGGGGAGGGGATGACATCTGGTTTTGGCTAGATCGTGACCCATTCGCAAGCTGAGCTGACCGGATAGGGACCGGAGTAATCGTTAGTCGAATTTGAGTTGAGAGAAAACAGGGAGAGTGGATCGTTCACTGCGAGGGGAATGTGGCAGAGCAAGCGGTGAGGCATAGCTGGCTCGGCTTGAAACTATGAAGAGATAGATATGGAAAAGCCCAGCCATAAGGCTGGGCTTTCGAATGTGGCTCCCCCGACAGGACTTGAACCTGTGACATACGGATTAACAGTCCGCCGTTCTACCGACTGAACTACGGGGGAATTGGCTCCTCCAACTGGACTCGAACCAGTGACATACGGATTAACAGTCCGCCGTTCTACCGACTGAACTATGGAGGAATCGTCGCTTGCGGGACGGGGCGCATGATAATGAGCCCCTCCGGTGCTGTCAAGGCGTTGCACCACCCTGGATATCGGTTGGCTAAATTCAATACAATCATATGGTTAAAGAGCCATTCATCATCGAAGATGGCGCCCGCTCGGCGATGCCCGCCCCACCTTCTCATGCCGGGTGGCGCGCTCATATATTGATCCTGATCGGCGCCGGTTCGCTCTCAATCGCGTTACAATGTTAGCGATACCATCGTCGCGCCGACCCCGCTTGCCGACGCCCCGATGACTCGGGTTCCGGTCTCTACCGGTCTTTTTTATCTCTTCTGGTATTACACCTCGATGCACAATCAAACACAGCTACAGAGTGTTAGGCTGGGTATTGCCCTTCGCCAAGCCTGTTTCCAAGAGCCCTATAACCTGACGCGCCTGGGGCGCGATCTGGTCGCCGGCGTCACCGTCGGGATCATCGCCATTCCGCTGGCCATGGCGCTGGCGATTGCCAGCGGCGTCGCACCGCAGCACGGCCTCTACACCGCCATCATCGCCGGTATTGCCATCGCCGTGACCGGTGGCTCCCGTTTCTCTATCTCGGGACCGACGGCGGCCTTTGTGGTGATCCTCTATCCGGTGGCCCAGCAGTTCGGGCTGTCGGGTCTTCTGATGGCGACCCTGATCTCGGGCCTCTTTCTTATCGTGATGGGAGTGGGCCGCCTTGGGCGTCTCATCGAGTACATCCCCCCCTCGGTTACCCTGGGATTCACCGGGGGGATTGCCGTCGTGATCGCTACCTTGCAGATCAAGGATTTTCTCGGTCTGAGTGTGGCCGAGATGCCGGAGACCTATCTGGGCAAGGTAGAGGCGCTGGCCCAGGCCCTGCCGAGCTGGCAGTGGGGGGATACTCTCACAGGCGTCGTCACGCTGGCTGTCTTGTTACTCTGGCCAAGGTTGAAGCTGCCAGTACCCGGCCATCTGCCCGCGGTACTGATCGGGGTCGGGCTCGGTTATGGCCTGCATCTGGCCGGAGTGGATGTGGCAACCATCGGCTCCAAGTTCCACTACACCCTGGCCGATGGCACCCAGGGTAGCGGTATTCCGCCCATCGCCCCCGAGTTGGTCCTCCCCTGGGCTCTGCCCGGACCCGATGGGCAGCCGGTGGCCTGGAGTCTGACCACCTTGCAACGTCTGCTGCCGGCGGCCTTCTCCATGGCCATGCTGGGGGCCATCGAGTCGCTGCTCTGCGCCGTGGTCCTCGATGGCATGACGGGGCGTAAACACAGCTCCAACGCCGAGCTGGTAGGGCAGGGGATTGGCAATGTGCTCGCCCCCTTCTTCGGTGGCATTACGGCGACGGCGGCCATCGCCCGCTCGGCTGCCAACGTCAGGGCAGGGGCGACCTCCCCGATCTCCGGCATAGTGCACGCGCTGGTTGTGCTGGCGGCCATTCTGGTGCTTGCTCCCTGGCTCTCCTGGTTGCCGCTGTCGGCCATGGCGGCACTGCTGCTGGTGGTCGCCTGGAACATGAGTGAGGCTCACAAGGCGGTGGAGCTGATCCGCCGGGCCCCACGTTCGGATGTGGTGGTGTTGCTGGTCTGTCTGCTCCTCACCGTCATCTTCGATATGGTGATCGCCATTACCTTCGGGGTGATCCTGGCCTCCCTGCTCTTTATGCGGGAGGTGGCAAGAATGACCCGCCTTCACAACATGGCCGAGGATCGTCGCCATGCCCATAAGGTGTCGGCGGGTACCCTGCTCTACAAGATCAATGGTCCGCTCTTCTTCGCGGCCGCCGAACGCGTGTTCGGAGAGTTGCTGGGCAAGGTAGAGGGACACGACGTGCTGGTCTTGCAGATGGAGTCGGTGACCGTACTCGATGCCGGTGGTTTGTCGGCCTTCTTGCAGTTTGAGCAGGCTCTGGCGCAGCGGGGGGTCGCTCTTCGTGTGGCTGAGCTGCAGTTTCAGCCGCTCAAGACCCTGGCTCGGGCCAAGGTCCACCCCCGCCCCGACAGATTGGCTTTCTACCCGACGGTTGAGGAGGCTCTGGCCGAGTTAATGGTGCGCTAAGCGTAAGAAAATGTGGGGTTATCGCTCAATCGGTGTGGTTTTTGAGCAAACGGCACACTAGAGACAAATAGGTGTTGACCCCACAGGTTCAATCCCCTACATTACGCCCCGTTCCGACGCACAGCGCAGAACAAAAAATTTGGTGAGGTGTCCGAGTGGCTGCCCGTCGACGAAGTCGACATGAAAAGCACGCAGAGCGTGCTCCGCACAGCCAGCAAACATTAAGCTGACAAAATTTGGTGAGGTGTCCGAGTGGCTGAAGGAGCACGCCTGGAAAGTGTGTATACGGCAACGTATCGAGGGTTCGAATCCCTCCCTCACCGCCAAATTCGAAAGGGTCCACTCAAGTGGACCCTTTTTCGTTTCTTGCCCTGAGCCAAAGGAGGGTAAGAAGCTTGGGCGGGTTCGAGCAGAGCAGCTCTGCTGCGACGAACATTCGAAGGACGCCCCTAAGGGGTGAGCCGTCCTGGCGGCGAATCATCCCTCCCTCTGTAGTGGTCAAGTAAAGCAAAAGGCCCCGTCGCAAGACGGGGCCTTTTGCTTTACCTGATGAATCATAAGTCTGATGTGATCCCTTGCTTGTCACTCTCTTCATGGCGACTTGTCAGAGAGAAAAACGGGAGCCCTGGCTCCCGTCTTGGCATCACTCATCGCCCTCATTCGGGACGTTCTCTGACAGGGTGGGTGGCCAGCCCCCCAGAGCCTTCCAGCGGTTGACGATATGACAGAAGAGCTCGGTGGTGCGCTCGGTATCGTAGAGGGCCGAGTGGGCCTCTTTATTGTCGAAGGGGATCCCTGCGCTTTGGCACGCCTTGGCCAGCACCGTCTGGCCCAGTGCCAACCCCGAGAGCGCTGCGGTATCGAAGGTGGCGAAGGGGTGGAAGGGGTTGCGCTTGAGGCCGGCTCGCTCGGCGGCGGCCATCACGAAACCATGATCGAAGGTGGCATTGTGGGCGACCACGATGGCACGCCCACAGTCGCTCTCCTTCATCCCCTTGCGGATCCCCTTGAAGATCTCGGTCAGCGCCTCTTTCTCGCTCACGGCGCCGCGCAGGGGGTTGAAGGGATCGATGCCGGTAAACTCCAGGGCCGCCTTCTCCAGGTTGGCTCCCTCAAAGGGCTCGACATGAAAATGGAAAATCTGGTCGGGTCTGAGCCAGCCCGCCTCATCCATCTTGAGGGTGTAGGCGGCGATTTCCAGCAGGGCATCGGTCTTGGCATTGAAACCGGCGGTCTCCACATCGATGACGACGGGATAGAAGCCTCGAAAACGTCCCTTCAGGGTATGAACTGACTCGGTCATGGGATCTCAACAGGCATAAAACGAGGGGGCATTATGGCAAAAGCGTGGCCGATTGTCGCCCCGACCGCACCGTTGCATGGCCCTAAAGGATGGGGGATGACTGCCGATAAGAGAGCTGAGGTTCTCTGGAGGATGGTCAGTGAAGCACAGTTGGTGGGCAATCATGGCGGCAGCCGTACCGGTTCAGGCTGGAGTCACCGAGTTTGGTGCCAGTCTGGATCAGTCTGTCTGGCGACTGACCTCGGACACTCAGGTCGAGTGTCGCCTCGAGCATCCTATTCCAAGCTGGGGGACCGGCATGTTTGTGGCCCGTGCCGGCAAACAGATCAACCTCGACTTCGAACTGCATGGGCAGCGCCCCCAGGCGCAGAGTCAGTCGGTGACGCTCGGCTCCATGCCTCCTGCCTGGCGCCCCGGAGTGGCAGGCCGCCAGTTGGCTCAGTTGCGTTTCTACAAACAATTTGATGGTCTGGTGAATGGTCAGACTGCCTGGACCATGCTCGACGAGTTGGAGGGGGGACGCATGCCCACTTTCCAATATCGGGACTGGTATCGTCAGGACAGGGCCGTGCGCGTCTCCCTCTCCTCGGTAAACTTTCGGGTCAAGTATCAGGCCTTCATGGATTGCATGAGCAGCCTGCTGCCCTACAGTTTCGATGATATCGCCTTCAGTATTCTGACCTATGAGAAAAACAGCGATCGCCTCTCGGCCCCCTCGCGGCGCCGGCTTGAGATGATCTCTGCCTATCTCAAGGCCGATCCCAGTATCGATGTGGTGGTCATCGACGCCTACAGCGATAGCTATGGCGGCCGTTGGACCAACCAGAAGCTCTCCGAGAAGCGGGCCGAGAGCGTCAAGAGTTTCTTCACCGGACTGGGACTCGACGCGACCAAGATCGCGGTTGAGGGCCATGGGGAGAAGCAACATGTAGCCTCTAACGAGACAGAAAAGGGACGGGCCAAGAACCGCCGTGTGGTCATCTCCATGGAGCGCAGCAGTAACCTCTAGGAGGCGTAACGGCTCGCCTCTCCCCCTTTTTCGGCTAATTTCTGTTATCATATTGCCCCTGTGCCGCGGCTCGAGCGTCCTCAATCGGGGATGATGATGCCGAGCGGCCTTAGCCGATAGGTTCATCATGAGTTTTGCTGACAGTTTATTCATGCTTACGCTGCTGGTTGCCGGCAGTGTCTTCTTTTCACTCTCCGAGATTTCTCTCGCCGCCGCTCGCAAGATCAAGTTGCAGGTGATGGTGGACGAGGGGCATCGCCATGCCCAGAAGGTGCTGGACTTGCAAGCCCAGCCGGGGAACTTCTTTACCGTGGTACAGATTGGCCTCAACACGGTGGCGATCCTCGCCGGTGTGCTGGGCGAGTCCAGTCTTAACCCGGCCTTTCAGGAGCTGGTCTCCCGTGTCTATCAGGGCAGCGGTTTAGGGCAGATAAGCTCTGTGCTCTCCTTTGTGGTTGTTACCTGCAGCTTTATTCTGATCGCCGATCTCATGCCCAAGCGACTGGCCATGAGCTTTCCCGAGCAGATCGCCGTGCGCATTGTTCGCCCGATGATCTTCCTGGTGGTGTTGCTGCGTCCTCTGGTATGGATCTTCAACGGTCTGGCGAATGCCCTGTTTCGGCTGCTGCGTATCTCGACCGTGCGCAAGGACGAGATCACCTCTGACGATATCTTCGCCCTGGTCGATGCGGGGGCCGAGGCGGGGGTATTGCAACGGGAAGAGCAGCAGCTTATCGAGAACGTCTTCGAGCTGCAGTCTCTCTCCGTCACCTCGGCCATGACGGCCCGTGAGAGCCTCATCTACTTCACCCTGCAAGAGAGTGAAGAGAGCATCAAGGCCAAGATTGCCGATCACCCCCACAACAAGTTTCTGGTGTGCGACAAGAACCTCGACAGTATCAAGGGCTTTGTCGATGCCAAAGAGCTGCTGATCCGCGTCATCAATGGCAAGAGCATCGACTTCAAGGGTGGTGACTCCCTCATCCACAACGTGCTCATCATTCCCGATACCCTGACCCTCTACGAGGCGATGGAGTATTTCAAGAATCATCGTGGTGATTTCGCCGTGGTGATGAATGAGTACGCCCTGGTGGTGGGTATCGTCACTATGAACGACCTGATGAGTACCGTGATGGGCGAGTGGGCGACTCATGTGGTGGAAGAGCAGATCGTGCAGCGCGATGAGCACTCCTGGCTGGTCGATGGCGTTACCCCCATCTCGGATGTGATGCGAGCCTTCGCCATCGAGGAGTTCCCGGACGATCAAAACTACGAGACCATCGCCGGCTTTATCATGTATATGCTGCGCAAGATCCCCAAGCGGACCGACTCGGTGACCTTTGCCGGTTACAAGTTCGAGGTCGTCGATATCGACAGCTACAAGGTGGATCAGCTGTTGGTGACCCGTATTGAAGCACCGGCCGAGCCGGCCATCCAGGAGTAGATGATGATGGGTTTTAACGGCTATCCCCTGATGGGGCTGGTGGTCGCCCTTATGTTGGCCGGTTGCAGTCAGAAGCCGCAGCCCGCTCCAGCCCGGGTTGCTCCCGTCGCTGCCGCTGTTGCGCCTGCCGCACCGCGCACCGACGGCAAGGTACAGACGCAAGGGGTGGAGCGGATCCAGTTCCAGGAGCAGTACCTGGGGCCGAAGCCAGGATCGATAGCCTCGGTGCAGGCCCTGTTTGCCCGCGGTTACGTCGACTCTGCCCTGCGTGAGACCATGCTGGCGGCGGTGCATACCGACTATCCGCTACTCGGCATGCGCGATGTGCACTTGACCGATCCGGTGCGCAAGTTCCTCACCTCGGAGCATGCCACCACGACGGCCCACGACTATATCCGCAGTGGCCTGGAGGCTCGTCTCGGTCCTCTCGGCGATGCCCGCTACCGGCAGATATGGCAGAGCCTGCCGCAAAATGGTGAGGTGCGGCACTGGAGTGCCCGTCTCAAGCAGGTGATGGCGGGGCGCTAGGCGCCGCTCGGACAAGAGGGGGCTTGCCCCCTTTTTTACGGCCCCTCTACAAGCGGCACAAACTTGGTTAGAATGCGCGACCTTTGGATCTGATGGAGAGAAGCGATGTCGATTAACTGGTTCCCCGGCCATATGCACAAGGCGAGAAAAGAGATCGCCGAGGTGATGCCCCAGGTCGATGTCATCATCGAGATGATCGATGCTCGCATCCCTTTCTCCAGCGAAAATCCCCTGGTACCGGAGCTGCGCGGTGACAAGCCGGTTATCAAGGTACTCAACAAGGCCGATCTGGCGGATCCGGCTACCACCGCTCTTTGGGTTGCTCATATGGAGCAGCAAAAGGGGATCCGTGCCCTGCCGCTCACCCAGCAGAAGCCGGACGAGATCAAGAGCCTGCTGGCCCTGTGCCACGAGATGGTGCCGGATCGTGACAAGGAGCTGCGTGGTGTGCGCGCCATGATCATGGGGATCCCCAATGTGGGTAAGTCGACCCTGATCAACACCCTGGCCGGGCGTATCATCGCCAAGACAGGGAACGAGGCGGGGGTGACCAAATCCCAACAGCGTATCAAGCTTGAGGGCAACATCATTCTGACCGATACCCCGGGCTTTCTCTGGCCCAAGCTGAGCCCCGCCTCCTGTGGCTATCGCCTGGCGGTGACCGGTGCCATCAAGGACACGGTGATCGACTACGCCGATATCGCCCTGTTTGCTGCCGAGTATCTGCTCAAGGCCTACCCCGAGCGCCTGATGGATCGTTATCAGCTCAGCGAGTTGCCCGGTAGCGACATGGAGCTGATGGATGCCATCGCACAGCGGCGCGGCTGCATGCGCAAGGGGGGCGTTTCTGATCTGCACAAGGTCTCGGAGATCCTGATCCATGAGCTGCGCTTGGGGCAACTGGGTTCCCTCACGCTGGAGACCCCTGACATGGTGAGTCAGGAGCAAATTGAGGCCAAGGAGGAGGAGGCCCGCAGGGCCGCCGACAAGGCGGAGCGGGACAAGGTCCGCCAGGCCAAAGCGCGCAAGCGTTACGGTAAGTAAGAGACGGCCCGCAAGGGCCGTTTTGCTATCGCAAGCAGCAGGCAAGCGCCTCTTCAAACAGGATGCGATGCAGGGGAACGAGGGCGCTCCAGTCCCGCCGGTAGCCGCCCCCCGGCACGGCGGCGATGGCAATGCCCCGGGTTTGGGCCGTTTCGAAGACGAAACGGTCTCGTTGCCGGACGCCTTCATCACTCAATGCCAGGTAGCCCAGTTCGTCGTCCCGATGCACATCGATGCCGGCCTGATAGAGGATGAGATCCGGGGCGTAGAGGCACAGCGCCAGTTCGAGAGCCTGGGAGAGGGTCTCCAGATAGGCGTCGTCTTGCATGCCATCGGGCAGGGGAAAGTCCAGGTGTGAGTGGGCCTTGTTGCCGGGAAAGTTGCGCTCGGCGTGTAGCGATAGGGTGATGATGTCGTCGCGGCCCTGACATAAGGTGGCGCTGCCGTCCCCCTGATGGACGTCGAGATCGCAGATGAGCACCCGCTCTGCACGCCCCTCGGCGATCATCAGATCCCCGGCCAGCACCAGATCGTTGAAGAGGCAGAAGCCGCTGCCCCTCTCCCTGTGGGCGTGATGATAACCCCCCGAGATCTGCAGGGCGCACCCCTCCTCGCAGGCGTGGCGGGCGGCCATCACGGTCGCGCCTACCGAGAGTCGGGTTCTCTCCAGCAAAAGCGGGCTCCAGGGAAAGCCGATGCGTCGCAGGCTGAGAGGGTCCAGCGACCCCTGCAGCAGGGCATCCACATAGGTTGGCTCGTGGATGCGGGTCAGGGCCTCCCGGCTGATGGGATTGGCCTGCTGCCATCTCAAGGGAAGGCTCTGCAGGCTCTGGTGCAGCGCCTGGTACTTGGCTAGGGGAAAACGGTGGTGCTCGGGCAGGGGGAGGGCCGAGTAGAGGGGGTGATAGAAGACGGTGGGAGTCATGGGCAAAGAAGAGGGGAGCCTTGGCTCCCCTTGGTCATTACTGTTGCTGGATGACCCAGATCTGGAATGCCTTGCGGGTTTCGGCATCGGCCTTGTTGTACCAGCTCTGCAGCTGGGTCAGGGCCTCGGGATTGGCCATGGCCTTGGTGGGGGCCACTTGCATCGGTTCACTGCTGGCGGCCATCACGGCGGCAGTAGAGACGGCGACCGTCTTGGGTTGGTTGAAGGCTTTGCCCATGGCGATCAGCTCCTGCTGATAGTCGCGGGTCAGCTGGAAGCCCTCTTGCTTGGGCATCACGAAGCGCTCGCTCTCGATACGCTGCCCGGTCACCTTGTCCTTGAGCTGGACGTCTTGCAGCTTAACAAACTGACGTGCTTCACCCTCGTTACGGGGCTTCTTGTAGTCCAATACGATGTGTTGGCCATCTTTGGACTCGAAGTTCAGCACCAGCGGCTCGGCGGTGATGAAACGGGTCTCGGTACGATTGGAATAGTTGCCCTCAAAAGAGACAACCAGCTGATGTCTGCCATCTTGCAGCTGATTGTTCTTGCCGTGCTCGAGCAGCTTGGCGCTGACGCTCTGGCCATCGATCAGCTCTACCACATAGGGGGCCTGAACATCCAGTTGCGCCGCGGCCACAGCCAGATTACCCCAAGCCAATGCCGCTACGGTTGGCAGCAAAACGGTCAGTTTCATTCTATCTCCTTGAACCAACGAAGGTTACAAACCTAAACCAAGCGGCATTCTTGCAGGTTTGCTGCTGGGCGGCAAGCCTTGCCCATCTTGGCCTCGCTGCTGAATCCTCACTCAATATTGCGTCTGAAAGGGGGCAGGGCATCGAGCAGCCCCTTGCCGTAGCGCTTGGTCACCAGGCGCCGGTCCAAAACAGTGACGCGTCCGGCATCGGCCTCCTTGCGGATCAGCCGGCCACAGGCCTGAATCAGCTTGCGCGAGGCCTCTGGCACCGTTACCTGCAAGAAGGGGTTACCGCCACGTTTCTCAATCCATTCGGCGGTGGCCTCCTCGACCGGGGAGTTGGGCACCGCGAAAGGGAGCTTGGTAATGATCAGGTTGGTGAGGTAGTGGCCCGGCAGATCCAGCCCTTCCGAGAAGCTACCCGTGCCGAGCAGTATGCTGGGGGTACCGGCGTCGCAGCGCTGGCGATGGAGGGTCAGCAGCGCATGGCGCGAGGCTTCTCCTTGCACCAGCAGGGTCAATCCCTGACTGCGCAGTCCCTCGGCCACCTCCTTCATCTGGCGGTAGGAGGAGAAGAGCAGCAGGCTGGCCTTCTCACCCTTGATGAGCCCAGGCAGGCGTTCGATGAGCTCAGGGGTGAAGCCGGGATCGCTCGGCTCGCAGCGCATTTTGGGGATGAACAGCTCGGCTTTTTCGTAATCAAAGGGAGAGCGCAGGCGCAGATAACGGGTGCCATCATGGGGCTTGAGCCCCGCCTGATGGCGGAAGTAGTCAAAACTCGACAGGGCCGTTAAGGTTGCCGAGACCAGCACGGCCCCCAGGCACTTGGACCAGAGCCACTCCTCGAGCAGATAACCCACCTCGATGGGGGAGGCGTGGATCATCA
This sequence comes from Aeromonas schubertii, assembly GCF_000820105.1. Taxonomy (GTDB): domain Bacteria; phylum Pseudomonadota; class Gammaproteobacteria; order Enterobacterales; family Aeromonadaceae; genus Aeromonas; species Aeromonas schubertii. The sequence goes on from NZ_CDDB01000041.1 coordinate 18,379, forward strand.
CATCCCCCCCATCGCTTTGGTACAGCCAGCGTGCGAGCGGTGTTTTGCCGGGGGGAACCTCCCGGCTCATCAGCTCCCACAGTTGGTGGAAGTGCTCGAGGCGTTGCAAGAAGAAGCCCGCCTCGGCGAGCAGAGGCTCGGCCTCCTTGCGCCGGATCTCCCCCTCGCGAAGGGCCTCACTCAGGGCGCCTTGCAACCGATCCAGCGCTCGCAGCGCCTGTTTGCTCCCCTCCCGCAGGTTAATGGCAAGCAGTGGCAGGGGCTCTGGCAGCTCCCCATCCACGAAACGATGATGCGGTTCGTTGGCAAAGAGCTCCGGGTGTTGTTTAACCCACTGCTCCACCTCCTTGAGGTCGGGCAAGAGAGAGGCCAACGCATCCTGTAGCTTCATCTGGGGATCGAGCAGACTCTCTTTATTAAGGCGCCGGGCTATCTTGCCGGCACTCTGGGCAAGCTTCTCCAGGCTCTTGCGGCTGCCGCCCAGGTGGATTGCAGCAGCCCCGTGATCCCGTGCCACCGTGGGCAGGTGATGCGCCTCATCGAGCACATAGAAACACTCGTCAGGAGGAGGGAGTATGATACCGCCCCCCATGGTGAGGTCCGACAGCAGCAAGGCATGGTTGACCACCAGCACATCGCTCTCCTCCATCTTGTCCCGGGCACGGTGGAAGGGGCACTGCTGATGGTGGTTCAGGGCCTTGTTACAGGTGTGGCGATCGGCGGCAATGCGCTCCCAGGCCGTATCGGGGAGTGGCTCGGCCCAGTTATCCCTGTCTCCGTCCCATTTGCCATCCGTGTAGCGATCCCACAGCCGTTTATAAAGATCTTTATCTTCCTCGCTGGGCCGTGTGGCAGAGAGCTGTTCGAAGGCAAACTCCAGATTGGCCTCTTCGGTCCCCATGGCCGCCTGCTCAAGCAGATGTTCGCAGCAGTAGCGCTGGCGTCCCTTGACCAGCATGAAACGAAATGGAACGGCACTGTGCTGCAGGAAAAAGGGGAGATCCTTGTGAATAAGCTGCTCTTGCAGGGCCACGGTGGCGGTGGAGATGATCAGCTTCTTCTGTTGCAGACGTGCGAGCGGGATGGCCCCCTGGGCATAGGAGAGGGATTTACCGATCCCGGTGCCCGCCTCGGCGACCAGGAGTCGGCGGGACTTCTCGTATTCCCCGCTCAGGGTCTTGGCGATTTCGGCCACCAAGAAGTTTTGCTCACGGCGGGGGACGAATCCTGGCAAGGCGTCGGCCAATTGCCGGTAAGTGGTGCGGATGGCCTCTTTGAGACGGGGTGAAAGCATGGGACAAAGTGCCGAGTTTGTAACTGGGTGACACAGAATAGCGAATGAGGGCACGCCAGTGCGAGCGTCGGGAGAGGAATAAAGGGGAATTTGTCGGGGGAGGGCGCGCGATTAAATTGCGCTGTTGTGGGGAGGAAGGACGCAATTGTGTGCGCCTTGGTGGCGGTATGACCAGTGATAATCTCTAAAAACGTTTTCCAGTTGTTATCGGGAAGATAATGGGATCCTGGTCACGTTTTGATATGCCGGACCATCGACCCGGTAAAAAGTTCCCGGTTTTTTTATTGCGGATTACAAACCCCGGTGCTAGTCTCGCCAGCATAGTGACGCAGAGAACGTCGCTAACACAGGGAATAACAAAGACTTAGTGTTTAATTACAGTAGGCATTGGAAACTATGAAAAAGACAATTCTGGCTATCGCCATCCCGGCTCTGTTCGCCTCCGCTGCTAACGCTGCCGTAGTGTATGACAAAGACGGTACTACCTTCGACATCTACGGCCGTGTTCAGGCCAACTACTATGCTGATAGTGACAACCCTAACGATATCACTGCTGCACACAAAGGTGATGCTGAGTTGATTGGGTCTTCCCGTCTGGGTTGGTCCGGCAAGGTTGCTCTGGATAGCATCTGGTCTGCCATTGCCAAGACCGAGTGGCAAGTTTCTGCCGAAAACTCTGACAACAAGTTCAACTCTCGCCACATCTACGTCGGTTTCGATGGCTCCCAGTACGGTAAGATCATCTTCGGTCAGACCGATACAGCTTTTTACGATGTAATGGAAGCTACCGATATTTTCAATGAGTGGGGAAGTTACGGTAACTTCTATGACGGTCGCCAGGAAGGTCAGGTTGTCTATTCCAACCAGATCGGTGGCTTCAAGGGCAAGCTCTCCTATCAGACCAACGACGACGTCGCTGTGAAGGTTACTGATGCTGGCCAGTCTGTCAAAGAAACAGCCATCTTCGGCAAAGATGTTAAACGTAACTATGGTTATGCCGCCGCTGCCGGTTACGACTTTGACTTCGGTCTGGGCTTCAACGCTGGTTACGCCTACTCCGACTTCGAAAATAAAAACAACACAAATATCAACGGTGATAAGAAAGAGTGGGCACTGGGTGCACACTACGCCATCGGTGGCTTCTACTTCGCCGGTGTATACACTCAGGGTGACCTGAACTACACCAAGAACGCTGCCGGTGCCGACAAGGACAAGGGCCGCGGCTACGAGCTGGCTGCCTCCTACAATGTAGACGCTTGGACCTTCCTGGCCGGTTACAACTTCAAAGAGAGCAAGCTGGGCTCCAATCTGAATGGTTCCGAGTACAAGGATCTGGTCGACGAGACCCTGTTGGGTGTTCAGTATAGCTTCACTCCGAAGCTGAAGGCTTACACCGAGTACAAGATCCAGGGTATCGAGAAGCTGGACGACGAGTGGACCGTCGCTCTGCAGTACAACTTCTAATCGAAGCTGTCTAGACGATATCGAAACCGGGGCGATGCCCCGGTTTTTCTTTTTCGCGCTGGTTTTATTCTCCCCGTTTTCTTATCGACTGGATAAGCTGGGCCGCCCTACCGGGAGTCTGTCCCTAATCAACCAAGCGGGGTTGCCTCTCTGGCAGCCTGATAACGCCAACGCCAACGCCAACGCCAAACGTCAAGCTTGATCATCTTAAATAAGGCGCCAAGTAACCAGATGAGCGGCCCAAGAGGCATGGATAGTGTCGTTACCGGGAATGGCTGTTGGAAAAGATGCCGGCATTTTCCATGCCGAATGGGTGGTGAATGACAGTGTAAGGGTTCACCTGCCAGGCCTGCCGGCAGGTGTGGTGGCAGGTTGAATGGGGGGATTATTCGCCCATATAGGTGTCGCGGTATTGATCCCGAATGGCCAGAAAGCGATCCATATTGTCCAGCATCAGATCGACCAGCTGGGGATCGAAGTGCCTGCCGCGTTCCTCTGCGATAAGAGCCAGCACTTTGTCCAGCGGCCATGCCTTCTTGTAGCACCGGTCAGATCCCAGCGCGTCAAAGACGTCGGCAAGGGCGACAATACGCCCTTCGAGTGGAATTGCGTCAGCCTTCAAACCCTTGGGATAGCCCGAGCCATCCCACTTCTCATGGTGGCTGCCGGCAATGGTGGCGCCAATCTGGAAGAGCTCAAGCTGGCTGCCAGAGAGCATGTCATGGCCCAACTGGGCATGGGTCTTCATGATTTCCCACTCTTCCGGTGTGAGCTTGCCCGGTTTGTGGAGAATGGAGTCCGGGATCCCTACCTTACCGATATCGTGCAGGGGAGAGGCCCGTTTAAACATCTCACAGCGCTCTTCCTCCATCTCCAGCAGGTGGCAGAAGAGCTCCGTATAGAGAGCGACACGCTTCACATGCAGGCCGGACTCTTTTGAGCGTGTTTCGACCAATTCGCCAATCCGATAGATGATCTCTCTCTGATTATCGGCAATGACCTCATTGAGACGAATATTCTCGAGAGCGACCACGATACTCTCGGTGAAGAGGCTGAGCAGATTGGTATCGAGTTCACTCAGGTGCTGGCTGCCTTCGATATGAAACAGCAGGTGGTGACGGCTGTTCTTGCAGTAAAGTACCAGCTCCTCTTTCTCATAAATATTGCTTTGTGAACGCATGGCTTGCTGCACGATAGCGGGGGCCTGAGCAATTTCCAGCGAGGAGACGGTCGGTTCAATCGATTGGAGCAGCTGGTTGTCGTGCACCTCATAGGCATGCTGCTTGGCATCGTAGAGGGCTGAGTCTTCGAGATTGAGAAGGGCGGTCAGTTGCTCGCGTGCACCATCGATAAAGTTACGCAGGGCTCGTTTTCCGAAGATACCCCGTGAGGCTTCGATCACCTTCTGCAGACCACGGCGGTTACGATCCAGGGTTCGGATATCCCGGTATGAACGCAGACTGGCCCGAAGCAGGGTGCGAAGCTTTTGCGAGGTGAGTTCGGTCTTGTCCTTGTAATCGTTGATATCAAAATTGGCCACCACATCATCTTCCGGTGCCTGACCCGGTTGTCCGGTTCTTAGCACGATACGGACCATGCCATTTTGGATCTCTTCACGCACATAGCGAACGACATCAAGACCTGCGTTATCGGTCTCCATGACCACATCAAGCAGCAACAGGGCAACATCGTCCTGCTGTGCCAGCATCGACTTGGCCTCTTTTGCGCTATAGGCATGAAGCAGCTCGAGCCCTTTCCCGTCGAACTCAAACTGAGACAATGTGATACGAGTGACCCGATGAACCTCGGGCTCATCGTCCACTATCATCACCTTCCATCGCCGCTTTTGCTCTGCTACGGGGGAGGCGTCATCTTCGATAATCAGGATATCGTCATCCATAGGCTTATCCTGCATGGTCCCTTGGCAATCCCATTTTCCCAATCTTAGGAAACTTATCTGAAAATAAAAATGGTGTAGATACGACAAGAGTGCAAAACGGGAGCGAGAGCAACTTGTTAGCCCGACGCTGCTTATATCCTGACCAAGGATCCTGAGAAGAGCATAGACCCTTGGCTGTGCACAAACGTGCCAAAGGTACAGATTGGCAGTGATAAGCCAGTGACGACTATGCTCACTGTGAATCCCTTGGATGATATGTCGCTGTGTATAAGGAACAACAAGGAAGGTTGCAATGACACTGAAACAGAAGATCTTGCTGCTAGGTGCGCTGCCCGTGCTGCTGATGGCGGCAGCTATCAATCTTAGCAACTACATGATTGCCAAGAGTGATCTCGAGAGCGAGCTATCCCGTAATCGGGAGCAGGCCATCAAGGAGCGCAAGGCCCTGCTGGGTAGCTATATCATGCTGGCCCAGACCTCGATCGCCAAGACGCTGGCTCAACCAGACTCTCCAGAAAATCGCGAGCAGGTGAAAGACATCTTGCGAGCCCTGCGTTACAGCAGTGATGGCTACTTCTTTGTCTTCGACTTTAACGGTATGCAGGTGATGCATGCGGCTACCCCGGCACTGGAGGGAAAAAACCGCTGGCAGGACAAGGATGCGCAAGGGAAGCTGCTGATCCAGGACATCGTCAAGTCAGCGCGTGAGCGAGACGGGTTTACCGAGTACTGGACCAACAAACCCTCTATTGGCCGTGATGCCCCCAAGCTCTCCTATAACGTGGTCATCGACAAGTTCCAGTGGGTACTGGGTACCGGTTTCTACATCGATGATATCGATAATGAACTGGCGGCGCTGCGTACCTTGCGTGAGGAGGCGCTTTACAGCTCAATGGGAAGCAATGTGCTGTTAACCCTGCTGGTGTTGGCGGTCGCCCTGGGGGCAACCCTGGCGATTGGTAACCGTGTTGCCAAGCCTCTTGCCGATGCGGTGAGTGCCCTCAACGATATTGCCGCAGGAGAAGGGGACCTGACCCAGAGGCTGAGAGTACAGAGCAATGATGAGGTGGGGCAGTTGGCCAGCGCCTTTAACCGCTTCGTCGAGCGGATACAGAATGTGGTGAGCCAGGTAGGGCGAACCAGCAATGAGCTGTTTGTGTCTGTGGAGCGACTGCGCGATCTCAGTGAGCGCAGTGATCATCAGATGCAAGGCCACAGCCGCGAGACGGATCAGGTTGTCACCGCCGTCACCGAGATGAGTTCAACGGCTCAGGAGGTCGCCTCCAGCGCATCGAATGCAGCATCAGCGACCTCGGATGCGGCTCGAGAATCCGATGAGGCGCGTAGTGTGGTCGATACGGCGATCTCCAGCATCAACCGGTTGGTGAGTGAGGTTCATTCGGCCTCCTCTGTCATCGAGCAGCTTGCTCATGAGACAGGCAAAATCGAGTCTGTGGTGGAGGTGATTCGCGGGATTGCCGAGCAGACCAACCTGCTGGCACTCAATGCAGCCATCGAGGCGGCTCGTGCCGGCGAACAGGGCCGGGGTTTTGCCGTGGTTGCCGACGAGGTTCGTTCTCTGGCCGGGCGCACTCAACAGAGTACCAAAGAGATCAACGAGATGTTGCAGCGGCTGCAAAGTGGTGTACGGCAGGCGGTGGACGTCATGGGCGCCAGTGAATCCCGCAGTCAGGAGACGGTGGCCGAGGCCGCACGCATCGCCGCCTCGCTCGATACCATGGTCAGTGCGGTCTCCACCATTAATGACATGAACCTGCAGATCGCCGCGGCCGCAGAGGAGCAAAATGCCGTTTCCGAGGAGATCAACCGCAATCTGGTGGCCATACAGCAGATCGTCGGAGAGTTGAGCGAGGTGGCGCGAGACACCCATAGAACGACCCAGGATCTTGCCCAAAATGGGGACGAGCTCAAGGGACTGGTCGGTCAGTTTCGTTATTGATGTTGACAGGCAGCCGGCCTCGGGGCCGGTTGCCTGTTGGGTAACGTGGCATAATGTGGGACAATTTGCCCCTGTGTCCTATTCACTTCTCCCCGGCTCATGAACGACTTGGTCAAAGGCAGCATCGATCTCATCCGTCAGCTCAACTATGGTCTGGTCTATGCCAGCCTGGAAGAGCACACCGAGCTGTCACGCACCGACCTCTCCAGATTGACGGGACTCTCTCCGGCCAGTATCACCAAGATCACCCGAGAGCTGCTCGATAACGAGCTGGTGGTGCCTTGCGGTGAAACCAGTGTCGGCAGGGGGCGACGTCAGACGCTTTTGCGGATTAATGAGCGTCGTTACCAGTTTCTCTCCATGCGCTTGGGTCGTGGTTATGTGGACATGGCCCTGTTCGATCTCTCCGGCCGCTCCTTGTCACGACACCGTCATCAGTTTAGCCAGGACGAACGTGAAGAGCTGCTTGCCAGCCTTATCGCCGCCATTCGTCGTTTTCTGCCCGCCAAGGGGGTTCGCCTGGCCTGCATTGCCCTCTGTCTTCCGGGCCAGGTCGAGCGCCACACGGGACGAGTCCGCCACTTCCCCTATTACGATCTGCGCAACTGGCCCCTGGGCCCTACGCTGGAAGAGGCGTTTGGTGTGCCGGTCTTGGTCAGCGCCGATGTGCGCACCTGGATCCAGGCCGAGCGTGAGTGGGGAGCGGCCAAAGATTGTGCCGATGCGGTGCTGGTGTTTGTCCACAATGACATCGGTGTCGGCATGGTGGTCAATGGCCAGTTGATCGAGAGCGAGAATGCCATGCTCGGTGATCTCAGCCATCTGCAACTGGAGCCTTATGGACAACGCTGCTACTGCGGGGGCTTTGGTTGTGCTTGTACGCTGGTCACCAATCAGGCGCTCGAGTCCCAGTATCGTGATCTCAGAGTTCGCATGGGGGAGATGGATCTTCCCGAGCAAGTGACCATACGCGAGCTGTGCGAGCTTGCCCTCGAAGGCAACAGTCTGTGCCAGCAGATATTGCAACAGGCTGCCAGTCGTCTGGCCAGGGTGCTTGCCAACCTGATTTGCCTGCTTAACCCGGGCAAGTTGTTGCTGGGGGGAGAGCTGGCGCGTGCCGACCGCCTGCTCTTTCCCATGCTTCACCAGTCGTTGGCGAGCCAGTTACCCGGAGAGTATCTGGTGCGTTTGCAGATCGAGTCGACCCGTTTCTACGAAGATCCTACCAAGCCCACCTCGATTCAGGTGCACAAGGCATTACGTGACGGCAGTCTGCTGCTGGGGTTGCTGCGCGGTCATGATGAAGAGGGGATCATTCGGGGTTAACCCTCAGCCGTTTGGGCCCCCACGCCTCGGGGTAAGGCTCGAAGTGGCCACATAGAGCCCGATGACAGTGCACACACCGCCCCTCGCTCAGACGCCATTGTCCGAGCCGATATCCACTGCGCTCGATGAGCAGAGCACCACAGCCACTGCAGTAAGTGCTCTCACTGGCACTATTTGGAATATTTCCCGTGTAAACGTGATACAGGCCATTTGCCAGGGCTCTCTCTCGTGCCCGTTGCAGTGTCTCCATCGGGGTGACTGCCGGCTCGGTGAGATGGAAGTCGGGATGAAAGGCGGTGAAGTGCAGGGGGGTGTCTGCCCCAAGCTCTCTGGCAATCCACTGACTCAATGCGCTGAGAGTGGCATCGTCGTCATTGTGGCCGGGGATGACCAGAGTGGTGATTTCCAGCCAGCAATGAGTCTGGTGGCGGATAAGCTTCAGGCACTCCAGTACCGGTATCAGGGCTCCACCACAGAGGCCGTGATAGAAGTCGTCACTGAACCCCTTTAAATCGATATTGGCGGCATCCATGGCGCCGAAGAGCTCGAGTGCGGGCTTCGGGTTGACATAACCGGCACTGACGGCAACGGCCTTTATCCCGCGGTCATGGCATGCCTTGGCGACCTCCAGAGTGAATTCGAGCGAGATGACAGGGTCATTGTAGGTAAAGGCGACGCTGCGGCAGCCATGGTGAAGCGCGAGATCGGCAATCTGTGCCGGGGTGGTGCGCTCGTTGAGCCGCTCATCTTCTCGCGACTTGCTGATACTCCAGTTCTGGCAGTAGCGGCAGGTGAGATTGCAGCCAAGGGTACCAAAGGAGAGGGTCGCGCTCCCCGGCAGATAGTGATAGAGGGGCTTTTTCTCTATGGGATCGATGCAAAACCCGCTGGTCTCTCCCCAGTGGGTGAGCACTATCTCTCCCTCCCTGGCCTGGCGCATATAGCAGACCCCTCGCTTGCCGTCGCGCAGTTGGCACAAGCGCGGGCAAAGGGTGCATTCAACCCGGCCATCATCCAGTCTTCGCCAATAGCGGGTGGGGTGAAGGGTGTCCATCGTCAACTCCTCGGCTCTCCTATCATTTTAGTGAGCCAACCACGAGGAGCACGACCGTGAGTCAGATCCGCCCTCCGGCAGTCGCCGGTTATTTCTACCCGGCAGAGGAGCAGGCCTTGCGCAGCTGGCTTGGCGCCCATCTTTCCTTGAACCAGGGTTCGCACCGGCAACCCCGTGCGCTGCTGCTGCCTCATGCCGGCTATCGCTATAGCGGCGCCTTGGCGGCGCAGGGGGTGGCGACACTGGCGCGACAGGGAATCGCACGGGTGGTGATCCTCGCGCCTGCCCACAGGGTGCCACTGCGTGGTGTCGCGCTCCCCGCCGATGATTGCCGTGCATTTCAGACGCCCCTTGGCACCACGGTGCTCGATATGCAAGCGCTTGCCGAGTTGACCCGCCACGACGGATTTATCCGCTATGAAGAGGCGCACCGACAGGAGCATGCCATCGAGGTCCTGCTCCCCCTGCTGCAGTACCGTCTGAGTGACTTTTCGCTGGTGCCTCTGGTGGTGGGTGAGTGCACTGCCCTTTGGCTGGCCTCGCATCTCACGCCTCTGCTCGATGGCCGGACCTTGCTCATCAGTAGCAGCGATCTCAGCCATTTCATGACTCAGGAAGAGGCCAGGGTCCTCGATGAGCAGACGTTGGCCCGGATCCTCGGCTTGACTCCGGAGCTTGGACCTCATCAGGCGTGTGGTTGTTTCGGTCTCAATGCCCTGTTGTTGCTCGCCAGGGAGCATGAGTGGCAAGCAAGCCTGATTGGGCAGAGTGACTCCGGTGTGATCACAGGTGAGCGTGAGCGGGTGGTGGGCTATGGCTGCGTCGGATTTTATTGAGCTGCCGCAACCGGGCAGGGAAGAGGCGCTGGCGCTGCTCGGCATCGCCAGGCTCGCCATCGCCAGCCGCTGGGACGACCGTTGCCGTGATGAACTCTCGCACGCTATTGGCTCGATGCCACTGGCCAATGCCGTGCTGGCCTGTTTTGTTACCCTGCACGAGGAGGGGCGCCTTCGTGGCTGCATCGGTTGTCTGGAACCCCAGGGGCCCCTGCGTGAGGCACTGCCGCACTTTGCCCGGTTGGCGGCTTTCGGGGATCCACGCTTCCCGCCACTCGAGCCGCCCGAGTTGGGTGGGGTTTCCATCAGTATCTCTCTGCTCGGGCCCCTTTCTCCCATGGAGGTCGAGGGGCGTGCCGAACTGCTGGCTTCCTTGATGCCAGGTATCGACGGACTCTGGCTGATGGGGGGAGGGCGCCGAGCGACCTTCCTGCCTGCGGTCTGGCGCGAGTTGCCCGATCCTGCTGCATTTTTGGATCATCTGCTGCGCAAGGGGGGGTGGCCGCCAGGGGGCTGGCCTGAAGGGCTATCGGTTTGGCGCTATCGGGTAAGGGAGTTCGCAGAAGAGGGATGAACCTTTTTGTGTTATCTCCCTCACTATTTGCTGAAACTTTGATTTGGAAGAAAAAACGGGCCTCAGCCGGTGCTAGCATCTTAGGCACGATTCATGTTCAAGGATGACTGTATGGCCCGTTTGCTGCTACCGCTCCTCTCTTTTTTACTCCTCTCGTTCAGTCCTTCTCCTGCCCATGCGGCCGTTGGCCCACTGCCGCTGACCTCGAGCACGGTGGGTATCGCCTGTCTGCTGCTCTTTGTGCTGGCCTATTTGCTGGTGATGGCCGAGGAGTATATCCAGTTGCGCAAGTCCAAGCCTGTACTGATTGCGGCGGGTGTTATCTGGATCTTGATAGGGGTCGTCTATACCCGGGAGGGGCAGAGCGTACTGGTGGAGGAGGCGTTTCGCCACAATCTGCTCGAGTATGCGGAGTTGTTGCTCTTCTTGCTGGTGGCGATGACCTATATCAACGCCCTGGAGGAGCGGCAAGCCTTCGATGCTCTGCGCTCTGCGCTGGTACGTGCCGGCTTTGGCTTTCGAACCCTCTTTTGGCTCACCGGTGGGCTTGCCTTCTTCATCTCGCCGGTGGCCGATAACCTGACCACGGCCCTGCTCATGTGCGCCGTGGTGCTCAAGGTCGCCAACGGGGAGCGTCGCTTCGTCAACCTGGCCTGTATCAACATCGTCGTCGCGGCCAATGCAGGAGGGGCTTTCAGTCCCTTTGGCGATATCACCACACTGATGGTGTGGCAGGCGGGCAAGGTGCAGTTTGGTCAGTTCTTTGCTCTCTTTATCCCCTCTGTCGTCAACTTTCTGGTGCCGGCGCTACTGATGAGCCTGATGATCCCTCATCATGCCCCGAGTGCCTCGACCGAGCGGGTCTATATGCGACGGGGGGCACGTCGCATCATGGTGCTCTTTCTGCTAACCATTCTGACGGCGGTAGCCTGCCATAACTTCCTGCACCTTCCCCCCGTGCTTGGGATGATGTTGGGGCTGGGTTACCTGCAATTTTTCGGTTTCTTCCTGCGCAAGACCTTCCAGCAGGCAGTGGAGAAGCGCCGCGCTCTCTATGAGCGCAGTGGCGATCGTGAGCGGCTGGAGCGCCTCGGCACCTTTGTCCCCTTCGATGTCTTTAGCAAGGTGGCCAAGGCGGAGTGGGATACCCTGCTCTTCTTCTACGGGGTGGTGATGTGCGTCGGTGGACTCGGCTTTATCGGCTATCTGGAGCTGGTCTCTCACTGGCTATATGGTTCGGGCGAACCGACCCTGGCCAACGTGGCTATCGGTCTGCTCTCAGCCGTGGTCGACAACATCCCCGTCATGTTCGCCGTACTTTCGATGCACCCCGATATGTCAGTCGGCCAGTGGCTGTTGGTGACCATGACCGCCGGAGTCGGGGGAAGCCTGCTCTCCATCGGCTCGGCCGCCGGCGTGGCCCTGATGGGGCAGGCTCATGGCATGTATACCTTCTTTGGCCACCTCAAGTGGGCACCGGCCATTGCTCTGGGTTATGCCGCCAGCATAGGAGCGCATCTGTGGCTCAATAGCGCGCTCTTCTAGCGCGCCAGAGCAGTGCCCCCCAGAGTGCCCAGGCTAGGGCCGAGAGGAGATAACCGATCCGCTCGGGCCAGCGCATGGTGAGCTCAAGGTTGAGGGTGTGGGTTCCTTCGGGGATCCACACCTGCAGCAATCCCTCCCGGTTGGCACTCACCTCGAGGGGATACTCTCCATCCAACCAGGCTTGCCAGCCCGGATAGTCATATTGATGCAGCACTATCTTGGCCGGGCCCTGTGTCGTCACGGTGAGCGCAATGTGTCGTGGTTGCCACCGTTCAATACGCCAACTCACTCCCTCCTGCTCGCTCACCACGGGAGGCTGAAACTCCTGCTTCCAGGCCAGCAGACTGGGGGCGAACATCCCTCTGGTAACCTGTCGGGGACGGTACTCCCGGGCGCTGCGCTTGCTATCAAACTCAAAATCGAGCACATCGGGATTGGGACTCTGGGTCAGTGGCGCCTGGTGTACATAGCTGGCGCTAAATAGCAGGGTCAGGAGCAGGGTGCTTCCTACCAGTACCCTGGAGTTGGGGTGAGAAGGGGAGGCTAGGGCGACCACTGCGGCAGTGGCCAGGGTTAGGATCAGGTTGGCTCGCCAGGGAAACTGTACCCGCTGTAGTGGCATCAACAACTCCCAGAGCCACTGGCTTTGAGGGAGCATCATCATAAAGGCGAGCACCCCGAAGCCGCCCCAGAGGGGAAGCTCGGGGTGACGCGGCTCGCGGATCCCTGCCCAGGTAAGCAGCAGGGTAAAGAGGGTGAGCAGGGTGAACAGGGTTAGTTGGCCGCGAAAGCGCCAGTCATCGAAGTCGGTGGGCAGTCGATCCAGAAAGTTGCGGCGAAAATCGAACATACCGCGCTGCATCTCCGCCATGGAGATCCCCCCTTGATCGAGTAGGGCCGGGGCGAGCAGCAGGGCTGCCATGGCCAACCCCAGCAGGGTTGCCCCCAGGGTGGTGAGCAGAGGACGCCAGAGACGATCGCGTCTGGCCCGGATCAGGGCGCGCAGCAGCACCAGGCAGATGGCCAGCAGCAGGCTAGGCAGGTGAGAGAGCGTCAGCAGGGCCAGCCCCAGGGCCATGAGCGGGACACCGATGGTGCGCATGTAACGATCCTGTCCGAGCAGGATCAGGGGCAGCCAGACAAACGCCCACACCTCGGCCAGGGCGAAGCGGGCATAGAGATCAATGGCCAGATGATAGGGCAGTGCCATATAGACGAGGCTGGCCGCGAGGGCGCGAGCCGGTTTGGCAACGTGCTGAATCCACAGCCAGAAGGTGAGACCCGATAGTCCCAGCGCCAGGGTCGCGCTGGCGATGAGTGCGGTTATGGCATCGTGGGGCTGGGGGTTGGCGCCTCCCAGCAGGGCGCTCACATAGTAGGGTAGGGGAGGGTAAAAGAAAAAGGTGGGACTGCCAAACCCCCCGTTCATGGCCATCAGCCAGCGTGGGTAGAGCTCCCCTTGCCACAGTTGCAGGGCAAAGTAGTGGCCCGATAGCAGATGATGGAAGAGATCGTGCCCCTGGCTACCCCCTCTTAACCAGAGGGGGAGGGTGAGCAGCAGGGCCGTCAGAGCGATACCGCCCAGGGAAAGTGTTGTCCATCGCTTGTCCATCAGGATCTCTCTTGAACCGGTGTGGCAACAGCGTAGTCAAGGGCGGCGTGCTCAAACTGTCTCTTTGCGGCCGACCAGCAGGGCATAGCTCAAGGTCGAGAGCAGGCCGCAGCCGGCGATGCTCAGCGCCATTGGCAGCGGCGAGTTGGGGGGCGTCAGGTTGACCACTACCCCGACCAGAGCCCCGATCCCGAAGCGCAGAGTGCCGGCCAGGGCAGATGCGGTGCCGGCCGTTTGGGGAAATTGCCCCAGCAGGCCGGTCATGGCATTGGCCCCCACCAGGCTGATATGGCCCACATAGAGGACGACCGGGATCACCACCCCCCACAGACCGCCAAACCCGCTCCAGCTGGCATAGACGAGGGCAAGCCCGGCGAGAGGAAGAACCAGCAGGCCATAACGCAGCATGCCCTCGGCACCAATCCCCTTCACCAGCCGGCTGTTGGCGTAGGTGACCACCATCATCAGCAGAATATTGAGGCCAAAGAGCCAGCCGTAGTGCTCGGTGGGCACGCCGAAGTACTCGATATAGACGTACGGGGAGCCACTGATGAAGGCAAACATGCCCGAGCTGGCAAAGGCGCCACACAACACATAGCCCATGGCCCTGGGGTTGCTCAGCACGCCGCCGTAGTTGCCCAGGATCTTGCCCAGGCGCAGAGGTTGGCGTAGCTCGGGCTTGAGGGTTTCGGGAATCGCAAACTGCATGGTGAGAGCGATCAGGGTGGCGCAGGCGAGCAGTAGCCAGAAGATGTGGCGCCAGTGGCCCGCCGTGGTGATGTAGCCTCCCAGCACGGGGGCTACCAGGGGGGCGAGCGTCATCACCAGGATGACGAAGGACATGGCCCGTGAGAAGGCATCTTTTTCAAAGAGATCGCGCAGCAGGGCGTTGACCACCACTGAGCCGGCGGCACCGCCGGCCGCCTGCAACATGCGAAAGGCAAGCAGTTCCGGCAGGCTATCGGCCAGGGCGCACCCCACCGAGGCCAGGGCAAACATGATGAGGCCCGCCATGATCACCGGCTTGCGGCCGAAGCTGTCGGCCAGCGGCCCGTAGAAGAGTTGGCCGATGGCAAAACCGCCGAGAAAGGCGCTGACCGTGAGCTGAGCCCCGTCGATGGTGGTGCCCAGCTCCCTGGCCAGGGTCGGAATGGCGGGCAGGTACATGTCGACCGCCAGGGGGGTGAGTCCGGCCAAGGCGCCGAGCAGGATGAAGAGGGTGCGATGGGAGAGTGTCATTAGGCTTCCAATTGACTGGCGTGAGGACGTTATTTGGGGCTATGGTCGCGGCTGCGACTCGCCTTCTGCCCGCTCATTGTGCTCGGCCAGCCGCTCCGTCACGGCATAGATGAGAGCGGCAGTCGAGAAGGCGAGAAAGACGATGACAGACCACTTCATCTCCCCCTCGTTCATCACCCCCTCCTCGAGGAAGGCCTTGAGCACCTCGATCCCCGAGATGGTAACCAGAGAGTTGATGACGATGAGCTTGAGAGAGACGAAATCGATGCGATAGAGCCAGTTATCTCCGAGGGCGGCACGCTGCTCCGGGCTCTTGATAAATTGCACATAGCCGCACAGGGCCACCAGGATCAGCATCTGGGCCACCAGCACGAAGTCGACCAGGGTCAGTACTCCGATGATGAGCTCGAGATAGGGCAAAGAGATGATGTTGGTACAGAGTTCGTAGAGTTTGATCCCGAACTTGACCATCAACAAAACGACACAGATCAGCATGCTGACGTAGAAGGGGAACATCATCAGGCGGCTGCCTGTCAGCATAACGTTGAAACGGCGCATAGGGGGCTCCTGCGGATTCGGACGGGAAAAGCATAACGACAAACCCGTCCGAATCAAACACGAAGCTGCTTTGGGTCGGGGGCCTCACTCGAGCTGCATGGTCGCCCGGTGCAGGCGATCCTGTACCGGCCACCAGGGCTCACTCAGGGGGGGCTGCTCCAGCCAGAGGGTCTCAAGCCCGAGACGATCCAGCTCAAACAGGGTGGCGTAGAGGGCCTGCCCGTAGCCGGCCGGATCGGCCGGCAGCCGGCGCAGCTGACCCAGCCCAGCCGGTGCCGCCAACGCGTTTGACCAGGTGATCAGGGCGCCTCTTGCCAGTGTCCGGAAGGCGAGCCGTGCCAAGTGTTGCTCAAGCGCATCGGTCGGGGCCATCCACAGGGGCGTGCCCGGGCGATAGTGGGCGGCCACGTTGCCTGGCACCACCACCGTATGTTCGCGCGGAGTGGCGACAGGCTGACCCAGTATGGTCTCGAGCGCCTCACGCCCCAAGGGGCCGGCTCGCACTATGGTGGGCATCGGGCCCGTGAGATCGACGATGGTGGATTCGAGCCCGACCGGGCAGGGGCCACCGTCGAGGATGGCGGCGATACGCCCGCCGAGCCCCGCTTCGACCTGCTCGGCGCTGGTCGGGCTCAACGCCTGATAGGGATTGGCGGACGGCGCGGCCAGCCCGGTGTCGAGCCGCTCAAGCAGGGCCAGCATCAAGGGGTGGGCGGGGACGCGCAGCCCTATGGTGTCGAGCCCGCCGGTCACCACGGGGGAGACCTGCTCGGCGCGCTTGAGCAGCAGGGTGAGGGGGCCGGGCCAACACGCCTGGGCCAGTTGCCAGGCGGTGGCGGGGATCTCGCGCGCCCAGCGCGCCATCTGACCTGCGTGTGCCAGATGAACGATGAGCGGATGGTCGCTCGGGCGTCCCTTGGCGCGAAATATGCCAGCGACGGCCTCGGGCTGGGCCGCATCGGCGGCCAGGCCATAGACGGTCTCGGTGGGCACGGCGACCTGAGCGCCCGAGCGCAACAGGGCGGCCGCCTGTTCGAGGGCATCCGGGCAGGCTCCTGGCAGCATCAGGGTAGTGAGCGGTGACATGGGCACTCCTTGAGAAGAGGGCGGGATTGTGCCCGAGCTTGAGGCTTAAGTTAAATAGATATAAGTTCACAAAATATTCTGTTTTGAAGAACGAAAATGGCGCGCCTCAACTACCACCATCTCTACTACTTCTGGCAAGTGGCCAGGCACGGCCACCTCACCGACGTGGCCCGTCAGCTGCATCTCTCCCAGTCGGCACTATCGGCCCAGATCCGGCAGTTGGAGCAGAACATGGGGTTCGCCCTGTTCGAGCGCAGCGGTCGTCGCCTTCATCTTACCGAGGACGGGCGCCGCGTCCTCGACTATGCCGACGAGATCTTCACCAAGGGAGAAGAGCTGGAGGGCGTGCTGCGCCACGGTTGGCAGCAGGGGCGTCAGAAGCTGCGGATCGGGGTGCTCGCCTCCATGTCTCGCAACGTCATCGAGGCCTTCATGGCCCCCTTACTCGGGCGCAGTGACGTGCATTTCACCCTGCGTTTTCTCGAGCAGGGAGCACTGCTCGATGCGCTCCTCTCTCACCAGCTCGATCTGGTGTTGACAGACAGAGAGCCTCAGGGAGAGGGTGAGGCCGTATGGCAGAGTCAGCTCTTGGCACGCCAGCCTCTGGCAGTGATAGGCCCGGCCGGCCGGCGCCCCCTCGGCCCTTTCCCGGCCGGTTTCGCGGAGCAGGCGTGGATCTTGCCCGGGCGGGCCAGTGCCAGCCGCACCGCCTTCGATGCCTTCTGCGCCTTGCACGGCTTCGAGCCCTGGGTGCAGGGAGAGGCTGACGACATGGCCATGCTACGCCTTCTGGCCCGTGACAGCGGTGCTCTCTGCCTGCTGCCGGCCGTGGTGGTGCGCGACGAGATCCGTGAGGGGCGACTCGAGGAGTATCTGAGCCTGCCCAATGCTTATGAGCACTTCTACGCCGTGGCCCTGAGGCGACGCTTTATGCCCGCCATTCTGCCCGAGTTGCTGGGACGTCCTCCGGCCGATTACCTAGGGGAGGCGTGAGGCGTCTATCCCAGCTGCCAATAGCAGTAGTGATCGGTGACCAGGGCGAGAAAGAGCAGCATCAGATGAGTGATGGAGAAACGAAACGCTCGCATCGCCGCTCCCGCGTCCGCGCTGACTTTTAGGCGCCATCCGAAGTAGAGAAAGCGCAGGTTGAGCAGCAGGGCGCTCACCAGATAGATGAGGCCGCTCATGCCGATGAGGTAAGGCAGCAGACAGATCAGGGTGAGTAGCAGCAGATAGAGCAGGATCAGGCTCTTGGTGAAGTCGAGGCCGTGAGTGACCGGCAGCATGGGGATATCGGCACGGGCGTAGTCGTCACGACGATGGATGGCCAGCGCCCAGAAGTGGGGGGGCGTCCAGGTGAAGATGATCATCACCAGCAGCCAGGGCTCCGCACCGAGAGTGCCTGTGATGCTGGTCCAGCCGAGCAGGGGGGGCATGGCGCCGGCTAGGCCTCCGATCACAATATTTTGCGGTGTCGAGCGTTTGAGCAGCAGGGTGTAGATCCCCGCATACCCCACCAGGCTCCCCAGCGTCAGCCAGGCGGTGAGGGGATTGACACCCAGATAGAGCAGCCAAAAGCCGCTCAAGGCCAGAGCGAGTGCAAACAGGGCAGCCCTATGGGGGGGGAGGCGACCGCAGGCCACGGGACGGCGGCGGGTTCGGGCCATCAGGGCATCGCGTTGCCCTTCGAGCAGGTGATTGAGGGTGGCTGCGGCACCAGCCAGCAGGCCGATCCCGCCGAGAGCGGTGAGTGTGAGGGCGGGCGAGGGGAGCTCATCTCGGGCCAGCACCATTCCCACCCAGGCGGTGAGCAGCATCAGGGCGACCACCTTGGGCTTGGTCAGTTGCCAGTAGTCATTCAGCATGCCACTCGAGAGTGTGGTCAGAGAGAGTTGCATCATGGCCTCCTTGCGGGGGTGAGGCGATGGTAGGTAACGGCAGTGGCGATCAACAGATGAACCGCCACCAGGTTGTGTGCCAGTGCGTTGGGCAGGGGCAAGATGAACACCACATTGGCGATGCCAAGCAGCAGCTGGCAGAGCAGCAGTGCCAGGATCAACAGGGCACACCCCCAGGCATTCTGACGCCATAGCCCAAGGGCAAAGCCAAGCAGGGAGAGGGTGACCAACAGGGCGCCCAGCCGATGCAGGATGTGAATGGTCTGGCGCGCCTCGCGCCCGAGTACGCCAAACTCATAGCTCTCGTGGCCCAAAGGAAGGTGGAAGGCCTCACCCCAGGCCAGTTGCTGGTGCCACTCTCCCTGGCAAAGTGGCAGCTCGCTGCAGGCCATGGCAGCGTAGTTGGCCGAGGTCCACCCTCCCAGACCGATCTGCAGCAGCAGGGCCAGCAGAGCCAATGCCCCCAGTCTCTTGAGCCAGGGGGGCGCGGCGAGGGGGGATAGCGAGCGGGTGAGCGAGAGCCAGAGCAGGGTGAGCAGGGCAAAGCCTCCCAGCAGATGGCCCATAACCACGAGAGGATGGAGCGCCGCTGTGACCGTCAGCATGCCGAGCAGCGCCTGCCCCACAACCAGCAGTAACAAGCATGTCGGCAGTGGCGGCAGGCGCCGTGCCTCGCGCCAACTCACGGCGAAGAGCATCAACAACAGCATACCCAGTGAACCAGCCGCATAGCGGTGAATCATCTCATTGCGTGCCTTGTGCGGCTCCAGTGGGCGCTCGGGGTGACTCACAGCAAGCCTGGGAGCCTCTTCGGGATGAGGCAGGGTCAGCTTGCCGTAGCAGCCGGGCCAGTCGGGACAGCCGAGGCCCGCATCGGTCAGCCGGGTGTAGGCGCCGAGGCCGATGACCAGGGTCGCCAGCCCGATGGCCAGCATGATCAGTGCGTGGGGACGGATCACCGGGCTGCCCTCCCGTAGCGCAGCAACTGCTGCACATCCTGTAGCACCGATTTGCCCAGGCGTGGCCAGCGCTCCTGCTCCTCTGGCACGGGGTAACCCAGCACGCCGAGTCCGGCGGCATCGACCAGAACTAACAGTCCGAGTGGGCCTTCAGGCAGGGGCGAGCCATCATCCAGAGGCTGACTCTGCAGGGTCAGCATATCGGCCTGTCGTCCCAGTGCCATCCGGATGTGTTCTTGCAACTGAGGCACCCCCTTGCACTGCTCCCGGCATGAGACTGGATAGAGATAGAGCAGGCGCCACCCCGGGCCATCGGACAAGAGCAAAGGGTTATCCTGGGGAAGCCAGGCCCCCAGATTGCGGGTGCCGGCGTGATACCACCCCATCTCCAGCACCAGTTTGGCCAAGAGCAGAGGGAGTAACAGAGTAAGCAGCAGAGCGAGAGGAATTTTATGTTTATGCATGGGTCCCCCGGCTCAAGGCGATGCCACCCATCATCACCACCAACGCCAGGCCCAGCCACTGGGCCGCATAGGCCCGGTGTCGCTCCGGGCTCATCACGCTCGGCACATAGTGATAGCGAAACCCCGGAGTCTGCTGGTAGAGGATGATGCCTCTCAAGGGCAGAGCGCTTTGGGCCTTTAACTCGTCGGGGCGCACGGACTGAAGGCGGCCGGAATAGGGGCCTGGCTCGCGGTTTTCCCCCAGCACCAGAGCATCAGAAGGGAGGCGGAGCAGGCCATCGAGCGCCAGCGTGGCGGGGAGCTCAAGCGCCGGATGCTCACTCCTGAGGGGGGGCGCCGGAGTCCATCCCAGATTGACCAGTAGCGGGGGCCCCCCCCGGGTTTGAACCGGGATGATGACGTCATAGCCAACGATACCGTCGACCACCTGGTTATCGAGTAGCCACAGATGAGGAGATAGCCAATCTCCTACCCCTCTGAGCCTGAGCCCGTCGAGCTGCTCGTCATCTTGCTTTAGCAGGGCTCCGGGGGAGAGGGGGTGAGTGACGTGGCTGGCGACCTGTGCCAGCAGCGCCTCTTTTTCGTTTGCCCTGTGCCACTGCCAGAGCGCCAGATTGCTCAGCAGCATACTGCCGAGCAGCGTCAATAGAAGGAGCAGAGTCCTCGATCTAAGCTTGGGTAATCGCATCACAGACAATCCCGTCAGGGGCAATCGCATCACAGGAGGCCTCCATGCTCATCAAGTCTGTTGTGGTCGTGTTGTTACTGCTTATCCTGAGCCAACTTTTCCAGGCTCTCTGGTTGATGGTCGGCTCCCGCCAGACCAACTCTCCGCCGTTGGGCCGACGGGTGTTGCTCTCGGCCCTGCTGGTATTGTTGCTGGTGATCGCCTTGCAATTGGGCTGGATCACCCCCCACTCGCGTCCCTACTGATCCACATCTCTGTTTACCTAGAGCAGATAGACAAAGGTAAAGAGGCAGAGCCAGACCACATCCACAAAGTGCCAATACCAGGCGGCAGCCTGAAAGCCGAAGTGGTGCTCGGGCGTGAAGTGGTCTCGCAGCACGATGCGCAGCCAGATCACCGTCAGCATGATGGCCCCCAGGGTCACATGCAGCCCGTGAAACCCGGTGAGTATGAAGAAGGTGTTGCCATAGATCCCGCTATCGAGCCGAAGCCCGAGCTCCCGATAGGCGTGAAGATATTCATGTCCTTGCAAGATGAGAAAACCCATTCCCAGCAGCAGGGTCAACAGCAGCATGATCTTGAGACGCAGGCGCCGGCCCCTCTCCAGCGCCTGGTGGGCAAATTGCAGGGTGACCGAGGAGGTGAGCAGGAGCAGGGTGTTGATAAGCGGGAGACCCTGCCAGGGCATGGCCCGGGTCTGAGTACCCCCGGGGGTCGTGGTCATGGGCCAGTGGGCGGTGAAGTCGGGCCAGAGCAACTGGCCGGTCAGAGTGTGGTGTCCTGCCCCGCCAAGCCAGGGCATGGCGATGAGGCGGACGTAGAAGAGGGCACCGAAGAAGGCGACAAAGAACATGATCTCCGAGAAGATAAACCAACTCATCCCTTGGCGAAACGAGCGATCCATCTGGTCGCTATAGAGGCCACCTAGTGATTCGCCGATGATATGGCGAAACCAACCCACCAGCATCAGCAGTAGCAAGAGGGCTCCGACCAGGAGCAGATAGCGACCCATGCCGCTTTGCTGGTGGGCCAGCTCGTTGACCAGGGTGCCGGCTCCCAGTGCCAGCAGAAAGAGGGCGACAGCGCCCACGATGGGCCAGGGGCTCTGCTCGGGAACATAGTAACGGTTCATGGTTTTTTCACCTGTGCAGTGCTGATGTCAAAGAGGGTGTAGGAGAGGGTAATGGTGTTGATCTCGGGGGGCAGGGCGGGATCAACGTAGAACTGCAGTGCCATCTCCTTGTGTTCGCCTCCCTTGAGGGTCTGCTGCTCGAAGCAAAAACAGGCCATCTTCTTGAAGTAAGCGGCAGCGGCTCCCGGTGAGACGGAAGGGACTGCCTGACCCGTCATGGCATCAGGCGTCGGGTTGTAGGCCAGGTAGTGGATGAGTCGGGTCTCCCCCGGGTGCACCAACAAACTGGTCATCCCGGGATCGAACTGCCATGCCATAGGGGGGGCGGTGTGCGCCAGAAACTCCACCCGGATCTCGCGGCGGCCGTCTATCTGCCGTGCTGGCTGGTCGGCCGGGCGTGATGCCGTCTTGCCGTTGAGGCCTGTGGCCTGGCAGAAGAGATCGTAGAGGGGGACCAGGGCGAATGCAAAACCGAACATCAGGGCGATGAGCAGCAACAGTCGCTTGATAAGCGGTGCATGGTTGGGTGTCGTCATAGGGTTACTCCACCCTGGGAGGTGTGGTGAAGCTGTGGTAGGGAGGGGGTGAGGAGAGGGTCCACTCCAGCCCCTCGGCCCCTTCCCAGACTTTGGCTGGCACGGCAGCGCCTGAACGGATGCACTTGATGACGACCCATACGAAGATCAGCTGTGACAGGCCAAAGGCGAAGCCCCCTATGCTGATGAGGGCGTTGAGATCGGCAAACTGCAGGGCATAGTCGGGGATGCGTCTGGGCATGCCGGCCAGACCGACGAAGTGCATGGGGAAAAAGAGCAGGTTGACCGAGATAAGGGAGCACCAGAAGTGCCATTGCCCAAGCCGCTCGTCATACCAGTGCCCGGTCCATTTCGGGAGCCAGAAGTAGGCAGCGGCAATAAGGGAGAAGATGGCCCCGGTGACCAGCACATAGTGGAAGTGAGCCACCACGAAATAGGTGTCGTGGTATTGGAAGTCGGCTGGCGTGATGGCCAGCATCAGCCCCGAGAAGCCCCCAATGGTGAAGAGTACGATAAAGGCGATGGCAAACAGCATGGGCGTCTCGAAGGTCATGGCACCGCGCCACATGGTGGCCACCCAGTTGAAGACCTTTACTCCGGTGGGGACGGCGATGAGCATGGTGCTGTACATGAAAAAGAGTTCGGCAGCCACCGGCATTCCGGTGGTGAACATATGGTGGGCCCAGACGATGAATGAGAGCAGGGCAATACTGCAGGTGGCATAGACCATGGAGTGATAGCCAAACAGGGGCTTGCGGGCGAAGGTCGGCACTATGGTGGAGATGATGCCAAAGGCCGGCAAGATCATGATGTAGACCTCGGGGTGGCCGAAGAACCAGAAGATGTGTTGGAACATGACCGGATCGCCGCCACCTGCCGCATCGAAGAAGCTGGTGCCAAAGAATTTGTCGGTCAGCACCATGGTCACGGCCGCCGCCAGCACCGGCATGACCGCAATCAGCAGAAAGGCGGTGATAAGCCAGGTCCAGACGAAGAGAGGGAGCTTCATCCAGGTCATTCCTGGCGCCCTGAGGTTGAAGATGGTGACGATCACATTGATCGCCCCCATGATGGAAGAGATCCCCATCATATGGACGGCAAACACGAAGAGCGCCGTACTGTTACCGCTGTATTTTGTCGACAGGGGGGCGTAGAAGGTCCACCCGGAGCTGGGGCCGCCGCCATCCATGAAGAGGGTGAGCAGCAGCAGGCCGAAGGCGAAGGGGAGGATCCAGAAACTCCAGTTATTCATGCGTGGCAGAGCCATGTCGGGGGCCCCAATCATCATGGGGATGAGCCAGTTGGCCAAGCCGGTAAAGGCAGGCATGACGGCACCGAAGACCATGATGAGGCCGTGCACTGTCGTCATTTGGTTAAAGAAAAGAGGATTGACCAGTTGTAGCCCCGGCTGGAATAGCTCGGCCCGGATCACCATGGCCATGGATCCACCGATAAAAAACATGGTCAGGGAGAAGAGCAGGTAGAGAGTACCAATATCCTTGTGATTGGTGGTGTAGAGCCAACGCAGGATGCCGGATTGCGGATGGTGTCCCTGCTGGTGTGAGATCTCCTCGCTCATGGTCTCTCCTTATTGTCCATCCTTGATAGCCTGCACCTCTGCAGGCTGGATCAGATCGCCCGTGCTGTTGCCCCAGGCGTTGCGCTCGTAAGTAACGAGGGCGGCAATCTCCTTGCTGCCAAGCTGCTTGCCAAAGGCCTGCATGGAGGTTCCGGCACGACCGTTGAGAACGATGTTGATGTGCTCGGCCCGCTTGGCGCTCTGGGTGGTGAGCGGGCTCCCCTTGAGTGCCGGGAAGATGCCGGGCATGCCGGTTCCCCCTATTTGGTGACAGGCGGCGCAGTGACCATTGAAGAGGGTCTCTCCGAGGGTCATGGCCTCAGCCATGGTGAGCTGCTCGTTGGCCTGTTGTTGCTCTTTGGCCGCCGAGCTGGCCTGCTCTTCACTCTGGCTGGCAATCCACTGCTCGAACTCCTGCTCCGGCTTGGCGACCACTACGATGGGCATAAAGCCGTGATCCTTGCCGCACAGCTCAGCGCACTGCCCGCGATAGACCCCCGGCTTGTCGATGCGTGTCCAGGCCTCGTTGATATAGCCGGGGTTGGCGTCCTTTTTGACGGCAAAGGCCGGAACCCACCAGGAGTGAATGACATCGTCCGACGTCGTCAGAAACCGGATCTTTTTTCCGACAGGCAGAACCAGGGGCTTGTCCACCTCGAGCAGGTAGGTTTCGCCTTTTTTGGCCTGGCCGTGGATCTGTTCGGCGGGGGTAGCGAGCAGGGAGTAAAAGGCCACGGGATGCTCTAGGTATTTGTAGTGCCATTTCCATTGGGAGCCGGTAATCAGCACCGTCAGATCCGCTCTGCTGGTGTCATCCATTTTAAGCAGTGTGGAGGTGGCAGGAGCCGCCATGGCGATGAGTATGAGCACAGGGATGGCCGTCCAGAGCAGCTCTATCCGGGTACTTTCATGAAAGTGGGCGGGGGTGGCCCCCCGCGAGCGGCGATGGTGAATAATGGCCCAGAACATGATGCCAAACACCACCAGAGCAATCAGGCAGCAGATGATGAAGATGGTCATATGCAGCTCATACACATCTTGGCTTATCGCCGTGACCCCCTGGGTCATATTGAGTTGCACGGCTGCTGCCGGCATCGAGGCGATAAGCAGGAGCCAGGCTCCCGTGCCAATTCCCTTAATTTTCACGCTGCCCTCCTGAGGTGGAATCCACAAATGGAGCCACCGAAGAAGATCCCCAATGACCAGGCAGTTAAATCGAAATAAAAAATAACTGACTGATATATAAGGCTTATTGCTTATAGGAACATGTAAGTAAAGTATTAGTTCACTTTAGGGAAATCACCAATCACTCAATGAATTACCTGTGATACCCGGCGGTTTCCCCGAAGAGTGAGTGGCAATACCTTGCAGGGCGGAGAAGGGCAGTCTTTATTTATGAAAACCGCAGCCGGCCTGGCCGGTTGCAAGGTGTTGTCCACTGGGATGCGGTCACAATCCCGCTGTCGATAAGGAATGTCATCATGATCCTTAACCACCTCTGGGGGCTCTATGCCCACCCGAAAGATGAATGGCACGAGATAGACGAACATCACGAGAGCTTTACTCGAAGCCTGAGTCATATCCTGATTGTGGCTCTGGTTCCTTCCGTATGTGCCTACTATTCGGCGGTGCACATCGGCTGGAGTATTGGGGTTGGGGAGCCTATCCGACTCACGGCAGACAGTGCTCTCCTGCTGTCGATTGCCATGTATATCGCCCTGGTCGCCGGCGTCTTTGCACTGGCTTATCTGGCTCACTGGATGGGGCGGACCTTCGGATCCGATCCCACTTACACCAAGACTCTGGAGCTGGCAGCCTATACTTCGACGCCTCTGTTTATGGTTGGGCTGGCGGCCTTCTATCCCCATCTCTGGTTTGTGATGATGGTCGGGTTGGCCGGACTGGCCTACTCCATCTATTTGCTCTATGTGGGGGTACCGATCCTGATGCATATCACGGCAGAGCAGGGGTTCATCTATGCCAGCTCTGTGGTGACGGTGGGATTGGTGTTGCTGGTAAGCGTGCTGGCAGCGACAGCGATCTTGTGGGGATCCGGGTTTGCTCCTGTCTTCACCAGTTAGCCGGCCATGCAGGGGAAGACCTGCCTGTGACCAAACGGATACGCCAAAGGGGCTGTGTTCGATATCTGTGGAGTATCGTTTGCGGTCTGCTCGTGGGGCATTGTGAGAACAACAAAGGGTTAGCCATGTGATAAGGCTAACCCTTTGTTTTATCTGGTGCCGGAGACAGGAGTCGAACCTGCGACCTTCGCATTACGAATGCGCTGCTCTACCAACTGAGCTACACCGGCAATGTTGCTAGATGATAGGAAAAAGCCATTGTGAGTCAATGGGTTGTTTGAAAAAACTTGACACGACCAAGGCTTTGGTCGCGTTTTGTTCAGCCATATTGGGTGCGCAGTGTATCAAACTCGGTGATCCGTGGGTGGCCTCGTTGCTCCAGAAATCCAAGCAGTGTCTCTGGCGTGCGGGCGAGCAAGCGATCGCGCGGGAACCCCGCTTCTTCTACCAGTCGTCGGCAGTGGTCGAAGTCCCCCAGCGTAAAGGCGACATGAGAGTCTGAGCCGAAGGCGAGCCAGGCACCGTGATCCCGGGCTGCCTCGACGATGGCTCGGCAATTGGACTCGCTGCCCTTGCGGGAGTGCTCGAAAGAGGAGTTGTTGACCTCAAGGGCTACCCGATGCTCGGCGGCGGCTCTGACCACGGCATCGATGTCGATGGGAAAAGCGGGATTGCCCGGATGGCTGATGATGTCGACCCTGCCGCTTCGTATCGCATTGATCATGGCGCGGGTGTGGCTGTCTTGGTCTCGGGGAGGGAAGACGGGCTCATGGAAGCCAGCCATAACCAGATCCAGCACCGGAAGGTAGTGGTCAGGGAAGTCGATATCCCCTGCCTCGTTTTTGATGTTGGCCTCGATCCCGCGCAGTATGCCCACGCCATCGATTACTCTTGGTAATACCCTCAGGTTAACGAAGTGCCAGTAGTGGGGGGCATCGGCCATCTCAGGACCGTGATCCGTAGTGGCAAACAGGGCGATCCCCTTGGCCTTGGCCACCGGCAGATAGTCATGGATGGTACTGTAGGCATGGGTGCTGGCGATAGTATGAGTATGGGTGTCAACCAGATACTTCATGGGGTTTCCTCCGCTGTGAAGGGCCAGCATAGCAAATGGCTTCTGGCTGAACCATTGCCACACCTTGTTACAAATAGCACCAGGGCTGACACACTTGGCTGACGAGGAAAGGGGAGAATAGAAGCAGTTGAAGGGCTGCCTGAACCTCTTCAACTGAAGGTCAAGGGACAAGGCCTTCTCTTTCCCCACCGCCGTCACTACGGCGGTTTTTTTGCTTCAGTGGCATCAAGGCAAAAAAAAGCCCAACTAACACAGGGAAGGTTGGGCAAAGACTAATGCTTAATTGCAGTGGCATAGATATAGACTGTGGCTGCGTCACAAAGTTCAAAAAAACATTTTGTTAATCGCATTAACACTCTCTTGACATGATTAGGCGTGAAACGTACTTTTTAAACATCTGTTTAAGAGGGCGTTTTTGTGAGTAAGACCGACACCAAACACCGAATTCTCGACGCGGCCGAGGTGCTCTTCGCCGAGCGCGGTTTCGCCGATACCTCTCTGCGCCTCATTACGGGGGAGGCTGATGTCAACCTGGCTTCGGTCAACTATCACTTCGGATCCAAGAAAGAGCTGATCCAGGCTGTGCTGGATCGCTATCTCAGCCTTTTTATGCCCCGTCTCGATACGCAGCTTTCGCGTTTGCAGCAACGGGATGAGGTGACCCTGCTCGAGGTATTTGAGGCCTTCGTTGAGCCTCTGATGTCCCTGACCGAGGTGCGCGGCAACGGGCCAACGCTATTTATGCAATTGCTCGGACGTGGCTATATCGACAGTCAGGGTCACCTACGCCGTTTCATTACTACCCACTACGGGGAGGTGATGGGTCGCATCTCTGGCTCCATCTCCCGCGCCAATCCGGCGCTCTCGCCGGCGGATCTCTTCTGGCGTCTTCATTTTACCCTGGGCACCGTCGTCTTCACCATGGCCTCGGCCGATGCACTGCGTGACATCGCCCAGGCCGATTTTGGCCAGCAGCTCGATGTGGAAGGGCTGGTGCGTAACGTTATTCCTTACCTGGCGGCCGGGGTCGGTGCGCCAGTGGAATCGGCCAGGCTCTCCCTGGCCGGCTAACAACCACAACAATGTCAACGGAACTGTGAAATAGAAGGAATGGAAATCATGACCACATTGCTACTCCTGCTGGTCCTGGCGGTCGCCGTAGTGCTGGGCGTACCCTCACTGCGCAAGCAGTGGGTGACCCGCCCGGTATTTGGCATCTTCAAGAAGATACTGCCCCCCCTGTCGGCGACCGAGCGCGAAGCCATGGAAGCGGGCTCGGTCTGGTGGGACGGGGAGCTGTTTCGCGGCAACCCGGACTGGAAAAAACTGCACGGTTACGGCAAGGCCGAGCTGAGCGCCGATGAGCAGGCGTTTATCGACAATCAGGTCGAGACGCTGCTCGCCATGATCGACGACTTCAAGATAGTCAACGAAACCAAGGAGCTGCCGGAGGAGGTGTGGGATTACCTCAAGAAAGAGGGGTTCTTCTCTTTGATTATCCCCAAGAGTTATGGTGGGCGTGAATTTTCGGCCATCGCCAACTCCACCATAGTCACCCGTATTGCCACCAAGAGCCTGAGCGTGGCGGTTACCGTGATGGTACCGAACTCTCTCGGCCCGGGTGAGCTCTTGATGCACTATGGCACTGAGGAGCAGAAGAACTTCTGGCTGCCGGGTCTGGCCAATGGCAAGGAGATCCCCTGCTTCGCCCTGACCGGTCCCGAGGCGGGCTCCGATGCCGGCTCTATTCCGGATAAAGGCATCGTCTGCAAGGGCGAATATCAGGGTAAAGAGGTGCTCGGGATTCGCCTCAACTGGAACAAGCGCTACATTACCTTGGCACCGCGTGCCACCGTGCTGGGCCTGGCCTTCAAGCTCTACGACCCGGATCACCTGATGGGGGATAAAGAGGAGCTCGGCATCACCTGCGCCCTGATCCCGAGCAGTCACCCGGGTGTGCGTGTCGGTGATCGCCACTATCCCATGGGGCTGGCCTTCCTCAATGGCCCCACCTTCGGCAAGGATGTCTTCATCCCCCTCGACTGGATCATCGGTGGCCCTGACTTTGCCGGTCGTGGTTGGCGCATGCTGGTCGAGTGTCTCTCCGCCGGTCGTGGTATCTCGTTGCCGGCGCTCGGCACCGCCTGTGGCCACATGGCGAGCCGTACTACCAGTGCCTACGCCTATGTACGCAAGCAATTTGGTATGTCCATCGGCAAGTTCGAGGGGATCCAGGAAGCCCTGGCCCGCATCGGTGGTCTGACCTATCAACTGGAAGGGGCTCGTCGCATGACGGCCGGCTCCCTGGATCTCGGCCAGGCGCCGGCCATCGTCACCGCCATCTCCAAATACCACATGACCGAGATGGCCCGTCAGATCATCGACGACTCCATGGATATCCACGCCGGTCGTGCCATCCAGCTTGGTCCCAAGAACTATACCGGCTATGCCTATCTGGGGATCCCGGTGGCCATCACGGTGGAAGGGGCCAACATCCTGACCCGTAACCTGATGATCTTCGGCCAGGGCGCCACCCGTTGCCATCCCTATGTGTTTGGCGAGATGGAGGCGGCTGCCGATCCGGACTTCGAGCGCGGTCTCGAGAAGTTTGACGGTCTGCTGATGAAGCATATCGCCTTCGGTACCGGCAACTTCTTTGGCTCCCTGTTCCAGGGACTGACGCTGGGGCAACTCAACACGGCGCCAGTCGCCGGCGAGACCGCCCGTTACTACAAGCAGCTGACCCGTATGAGTAAGGGGCTGGCCCTGTGTGCCGACATCTCCATGCTGATGCTGGGGGGCGATCTCAAGCGCAAGGAGATGATCTCCGCGCGTCTGGGCGACGTATTGAGCCACCTCTATCTGGCCTCCGCCACCCTCAAGCACTATGAGGATCAGGGGCGTATGGTGGCCGATCTGCCGTTCGTTCAGTATGCGGTAGAGCGTAATCTCTATCTCATCGGCAAGGCGTTTGACGGCTTCTTCCAGAACTTCCCAAACAAGGTGGTCGGTATGGTGCTCAAGCGGGTGGTCTTCCCGTTTGGTATCGGTTACCGCATGCCGGGTGACGATCGCTGCCACGCCATCTGCGAGGCCATGATGAAGCCGGGTGATTTGCGCGACCGCCTCTCGGCCCTCTGCTATGTGGGCAAGGATGAGGCCGATCCCATCGGCTTGATGGAGCGTGCCTTCCTGGCCATGAGCGCCGTGCAGCCCTTCGAGAAGAAGTTGGCACAGGCCCAGAAAGAGGGGCGTCTGCCCCGCAAGCTCCCCTTCGCCGAGCTGCTGCTGGCTGCCGAGGAGAAGGGCGTGCTGAGTGCCGACGAGGTGGCCAGGCTGCGTGCCGCCGAGGCCCTGCGCTACGAGGCGATCCAGGTGGATCACTTCGAGCCGGGGGTGCTGGAGGGAACTCCCCTCGAGGGGACCAGTCTCAACGACGCGGCCTGAGCGGGCCGATGATAAAAAGGGCGCCATCGGCGCCCTTTGTCATTGCATCGCGAGGAGCATTACTCCACCACCATCACCTTGCAGGTATTGGTGCTGCCGACGGTTTCCATCTTGTCACCGTGGGTGAGCAGGACCATGTCGCCGCTTTGCAGCAGTCCCTTGGCCTTGAGCACATCCAGTGCGTCGCGGCAGATCTCGTAGACCGGCTTGGTCTCATCCCCGTCAAACAACACCGGGGTCACACCGCGGTAGAGGTTGGTCCAGGCCAGGGTGCGGCCATGGGGGGAGAGGGCGAAGATGGGCAGGCCGGAGCTGATACGCGACATCAGCAGCGGGGTGGTGCCAGACTCGGTCAGTGCCACGATAGCCTTGACCCCTTGCAGGTGATTGGCGGCATACATGGTCGACATGGCGACCGTCTCCTCCACCGAGGTGAAGGTGTAGTTCATGCGGTGATTGGAGACGTTGAGGCTGGGATGTTTCTCTGCGCCCACACAGACGCTGGCCATGGCATTGACGGTCTCGATGGGGAAGCTGCCTGCCGCCGTTTCGGCGGAGAGCATAACGGCATCGGTGCCGTCGAGCACGGCGTTGGCCACATCCATTACCTCGGCACGGGTCGGCAGCGGGGCATTGATCATGGACTCCATCATCTGGGTGGCGGTGATGACCACACGGTTGAGGCGACGGGAGAAGCGGATCAGCTTCTTCTGCACACCGACCAGTTCGGGATCGCCGATCTCGACACCCAGATCGCCACGGGCCACCATCACGGCATCGGCACCGAGGATGATATCTTCCATCGCCTCGTCGGTGGCGACGGTCTCGGCACGCTCGACCTTGGCCACTATCTTGGCGTCGCAACCGGCCTCGCGGGCCAGCTCGCGGGCATAACGCAGATCATCGCCGCTGCGCGGGAAGGAGACGGCCAGGTAGTCAACCCCCATGCGAGCGGCGGTCTTGATATCTTCCTTGTCTTTGGCGGTCAGGGCCGGAGCGGAGAGGCCACCCCCCTTCTTGTTGATCCCCTTGTTGTTGGAGAGGGGACCGGCGACGGTGACTGTGGTGTGAATGCGGGAGCCTTCGACGCGCTCGACCTTGAGTTGTACACGGCCGTCGTCGAGCAGCAGGATGTCGCCCGGCACCACGTCCTTGGGCAGCTCTTTATAGTCGATCCCGACCTGCTCCTGAGTGCCTTCTCCCTTGCCAAGGGTGCCGTCGAGTACAAACTGATCACCGATGGCCAGATAGATCTTGCCGTCCTTGAAGGTGGACACCCGGATCTTGGGGCCCTGCAGATCACCCAGAATGGCCACATGACGACCCAACGAGGCGGCGATCTCACGCACCCGATTGGCTCGCTCGATGTGATCTTCCGGGGTGCCGTGGGAGAAGTTCATCCGTACCATATCGGCACCGGCCTTGATGATGCCTTCGAGGATCCCCTCGCGGTCGGTGGCCGGACCCAGAGTGGTCACGATTTTAGTACGTCTAGCCATGAGAAAACTCCATTAGGATGAGAGAAAACGGACGGTGTGCACAGCGCGAGGCTGTCCTTACCATACACCAGGGTGGGGCAAAAAACGAAAACAGGGGCCTGGGCCCCTGTTCTCATCAGGATGAGCTGGAGTTGTCAAAGCGGGATTCACGTAACCCCTCTTTGACCTTTTTTAGATTTTCGCGAAACTTCATGCCCCGGCGCAGGGTGAAGCCGGTGGCCAGCACATCGATGAGGGCCAGCTGGGCGATGCGCGAAGCCATGGGCATATAGACATCGGTGTCTTCCGGCACGTCCATGGAGAGCACCAGGTTGCACTCCCGCGCCAGGGGGGAGTCCTTGGCGGTCATACCGATAACGGTGGCGTCGTTTTCCCGGGCCAGGGCGGCGATCTCGACCAGTGCCTTGGTGCGGCCGGTATGAGAGATAAGCACCACCACATCACCTTCCGAGCTGTTGATGCAGCTCATGCGCATCATGACGATGTCATCGAAGCAGACCACAGGAATATTGAAGCGGAAGAACTTGTTCTGGGCGTCACGGGCGACGGCGCTGGAGGCGCCGAGGCCGAAGAAGCTGATCTTCTTGGACTGGGTCAGGATGTCGACACAGCGATTGATGACGCCGGTATCCAGGCTGTTTTTGGCCGCATCGAGGCAGGCCATGGTGGACTCAAAAATCTTGGAGGTATAGGCATCCGGACCATCTTCGGCCTCTACGTGGCGATTCACATAGGGGGTACCGTTGGCGAGGCTCTGGGCCAGATGCAGCTTGAAGTCGGGGAATCCCTTGGTGTCCAGGCGGCGGCAGAAGCGGTTGACGGTCGGCTCGCTCACGTCGGCCATCTTGGCCAGGGCGGCAATGCTGGAGTGAATGGCCGTCTGGGGGGAGGCCAGAATCACCTCGGCAACCTTGCGCTCCGATTTACTGAAACTTTCCAAGTTTTTGGTAATTTTTTCGAGGGTATTCATCATCACCACCAGGTTTTTTGTAACTTAGCTTCAGTGTCTTTGCACTGATAGACAGCTCATGCACGGATTCCAATTGTGCAACGACTATACATGACAAGCAGTTATGCGCCCTAATTGCGGTCATGTAAAGTATGACCCATGTCTAATAATTTCTTTCAAGATCCCCTGAGTACCCATTGAAACCCTGAAAGCGGTTACAAATGTAGCAAACTAACCACATTGTGACCCAGTGCACGTTTGTGTCGAGCCAGATCCCGTAACTCCCTATCAGAGGGGTAGAATGACCCCATAACAAGAGAGGCGCGCCGGCGCCTTGCACCATCTGTAACGAAGGAGTTTTATCATGCAGCAGACCCATGCCCTGGTAGGCGATGTGGGGGGGACCAATGCCCGCCTGGCGTTATGTGAACTGGCCAGCGGTGCCATCAGCCACAGCCGAACCTTCTCCGGGGCCGATCATCCCAGCCTCGAGGCGGTGATTCGCCTCTATCTCGAAGAGACCGACCAGGCTGTCAGTCAGGCCTGTATCGCTATCGCCTGTCCTGTCCAGGGGGACTGGGTGGCCATGACCAACCACAGCTGGGAGTTCTCCATCGAGGAGATGCGCCACAATCTGGGGCTTGAGAAGCTATTTGTGATCAACGATTTCACTGCCGTCTCCATGGCGATTCCGGTACTGGCTGAGTCAGACCGCATCCAGATCGGTGGTGGCGAGCCCCAGGCCGGCAAACCTGTCGCCATCTATGGTGCCGGCACCGGTCTCGGTGTGGCTCACCTTATCCAGGCCAATGGTGAGTGGATTAGCCTGCCCGGCGAAGGGGGTCATGTGGATTTCTCTTCCAACTGTGAAGAGGAGGATGCAGTCCTTCAGGTCATGCGCGGTGAACTGGGCCATGTCTCGGCCGAGCGTTTCCTCTCGGGGCCTGGTCTGGTCAACCTCTATCGCGGCCTGGTCAAGTCTGATGGACGTGAGCCCGAGGCGTTGGAGCCCAAGGAGATCACAGAGCGGGCCCTGGCCGATAGTTGTCTCGATTGTCGTCGTACGCTGAGCCTATTCTGCGTTTTGATGGGACGCTTTGGTGGCAATCTGGCCCTCAACATGGGTACCTTCGGCGGCGTCTATATCGCCGGTGGCATAGTGCCGCGTTTTCAGGAGTTTTTCCTGGGGTCTGGATTTCGGGTGGCCTTCGAGGACAAGGGGCGTTTCAAGTCCTACCTGCACCCCATTCCGGTGTTTCTCATTACTCATGAAGGGCCCGGCCTGCTGGGCGCGGGGGCCTATCTGCGCCAGTCGCTGGGGTATCGTCTCTGCTGATTCAGGCAAGGTTCAGTGTCGGTGATCTACTCTATTTCCCGCACCCAAGACAGGTCGAGTCCAAATGGAATTTGGTGACGCCTGTCATCCGCTGGGTTGCGTTGTCACCTGACAAGCCTGAACTGTTTCACCGGCCTTATTGGCCGGTTTTTTTTATGCTCGACGTTAGTCCATAAAAAAAGCCGACACTCAGTGTCGGCTTATTGTTTTTGGTGCTATCAGGCGATGACTGCGTCGGCCTTGGCTGTGGCCGCTTCCGGTGCCGGGTTGCGGATGAGGTAATCAAACGCCCCCAGCGCGGCGGTGGCGCCAGCCCCCATGGAGATGATGATCTGCTTGAATGGCACAGTAGTGGCATCCCCTGCGGCGTAGACGCCGGGCAGGGAGGTGGCGCCCTTGGTGTCGATCTCTATTTCGCCAAAGCGGGTCAGGGCCACCTCACTTCCTTTCAGGAACTCGGTGTTCGGCACCAGACCGATCTGGACGAAGATACCGGCCACTGCCAGATGCTTGATCTCGCCGGTGGTGCGATCTTCGTAATCCATGCCCACCACCTTGCTGCCGTCACCGATCACCTCGGTGGTGCGGGCGCTCATGATGATGTCGATATTGCTCATGGAGCGGGCCTTCTTCTGCAATACCTCGTCGGCACGCAGGGTATCGGCGAACTCCACCACGGTGACATGCTCGACGATGCCGGCCAAGTCGATGGCTGCCTCGATGCCGGAGTTACCGCCACCGATCACCGCAACTCGCTTGCCCTTGAAGAAGGGGCCGTCACAGTGGGGGCAGTAAGCCACACCCTTGGTGCGGTACTCGAGTTCTCCCGGCACGTTCAGATCGCGCCAGCGGGCACCGGTCGCCAGGATCACGGCGCGGCTCTTCAAGGTGGCGCCAGAGGCGAGATCCACGTTGACATAGCCGTCACGGCTGATGGCGGCGGCGCGCTGCTCGGTGATCACTTCCACCCCGTACTGCTTGACGTGCAGCTCCAGGCTGGCGGCCAGCTTGGGGCCCTCGGTGTAGGGCACGGAGATGAAGTTCTCGATGCCGACGGTGTCCATCACCTGGCCACCGAAACGCTCGGCAACGATGGCGGTGCGAATGCCTTTGCGGGCGGCATAGATGGCGGCGGCAGCGCCAGCCGGGCCACCGCCCACCACCAGCACGTCGTAGGGATCTTTCTCATTCAGTTCGGCGGCCTTGCGCTCGGCGGCGCCGGTGTCGAGCTTGGCGACGATCTCTTCCAGTGAAATGCGGCCCTGGCTGAACGGCTGGCCATTCAGGTAGACGTTCGGTACCGCCATGATCTGGCGCTCGTTGACCTCGTCCTGGAACAGGGCGCCGTCGATCATGGTATGAGTGATGCCAGGGTTCAGGGTGGCCATCAGGTTCAGTGCCTGAACCACGTCCGGGCAGTTGTGGCAAGAGAGCGAAATATAGGTCTCGAAGTGGAACTCGCCCTTGAGACTCTTGATCTGCTCCTGCACGGCCGGATCGGCCTTGGAGGGGTGACCGCCGCTTTGCAGCAGGGCGAGCACCAGAGAAGTAAATTCATGACCCATGGGAATGCCGGCAAAGTGAATGCGCGGGGCTTGGCCCTGGGTGGCCACACTCATGGAAGGCTTGCGGGCGGCAGTGCCAGAGGTCTGGGTAATCTTGGGCGACATCCCGCTTATCTCGCTGGCCAGTGCCAGCAGTTCGGCGGATTTGTCACTGTCGTTGCCGGACACGCTGATCTCGATGGGATGGACTATGTACTGCAGATAGGTGTTCAGCTGTTGTTTGAGGTTGGTATCCAGCATGGTCGAATTCCTTCTAGGGATGGCGGGTCGGCGGTATCTGTGGTCCGGAAAAGAGACCGGCCCTGAATCGGGCCGGTCTTTGGAGTGGGGAGGCTTAGATCTTGCCTACCAGATCCAGGGACGGGGCCAGAGTGGCTTCGCCTTCTTTCCATTTGGCCGGGCATACTTCACCCGGGTGAGCGGCAACGTACTGGGCAGCCTTGACCTTGCGCAGCAGCTCCAGGGCGTCACGGCCGATGCCGCCAGCGTTGATCTCTACGATCTGGATGATGCCCTGCGGATCGATGACGAAGGTGCCGCGGTCAGCCAGACCGGCTTCTTCGATCATCACGCCGAAGTTGCGGGTGATGGTGCCGGTGGGGTCGCCGATCATCGGGTACTGGATCTTCTGGATGGTGTCAGAAGTGTCGTGCCAGGCCTTGTGGGTGAAGTGGGTGTCGGTGGAGACGGAGTAGATCTCGACGCCCAGCTTCTGGAATTCGGCGTAGTTGTCAGCGAGGTCGCCCAGCTCGGTCGGGCAGACGAAGGTGAAATCAGCCGGGTAGAAGAAGACAACGGACCACTTGCCTTTCAGGTCGGCATCGGAGACCTGGATGAACTTGCCGTTGTGGTAGGCAGTGGCGTTGAACGGCTTGATTTCGGTGTTGATGTAGGTAGACATTCGTAAGCTCCTTGAGGCGTCTTTCGATTTAAGTTCGGCGTTACTGAGCATCGCTGCTCAACTGGTTGTCACTATAGGGGGCACAAACAATCGATTAAAGTAACAAAAACCTATCGCATAAATCATATTTTTAGATTAACCATCCTCTCTGTACCCCGGATGAACAGGGAACGCCTACCCGTCACTTTTATCAATAGATGCTCAACGCTATGAAATTCATCACATTTTATCGCACACGCTGCGTTCGAGGCGACGCAGGGTATCGACCCCTCCCAGAATGCGGGTCAGGGCGGTCAGCAGGCAGAGGGCACCAAAACCCCAGGCGAGAGGGGCGAATGCGTGGGGCCAGAGACAGAGAAGGATGAAAAAGAGCAGGGTCTCGCTGCCCTCCGTGATCCCCCCCATGTAGTAGAGCGACTTGTGGCGGTAGACAGGGCTTTCGATCCCCCGCTTGCCGGCCATCACGGCGAAGGCGAGAAAACTCGAGCCTGTGCCCATGAAACAGAAGAGCAGAAAGGCTGCCGGCAGGGCGTTGGCGTTGGGGTTTGCCAGGGCAAAGCCCAGTACCACGGCGGCGTAGAAGATGAAGTCGCAGGTGATGTCGAGAAAGCCGCCGCTGTCGGTGATCCCCTGATAACGTGCCAGGGCGCCATCGAGCCCGTCGCCCAACCGGTTGAGAAGAATGGCGGCCAAGGCCAGTGGATAGAGGTTCAAGGCCAGCAGGGGCACGGCCAGCAGGCCGATGGCAAAGGCGGTCAGGGTCACCGTATCGGCCCGGACGCCCCGTCGCGCCAGCGGTGAGGCGAGGGCCGCCAGCGGGCGCCGGGTGAGGGGGGCGAGGTAGCGATCAAGCATGGCTGTTCTCCGGGGCAAGGCGCAGGATCTCCCCCGGGGCGTCCTCGGGGTCGTGGGTCACCAACAGCACGGGGATAGCCGCGCAGCGGGCAAACACCCAGTGACGAAATGCCGCCCGCAGGGGCTGATCGAGGCGGGAGAAGGGCTCATCGAGCAGCAGGGCGCGCGGGCGGGCGAGCAGGGTGCGAAGCAGGCTCACCCGGGCACGCTCGCCGCCGGAGAGCTGGTGGGGAAGGCGCTGGCCGAACGCCCCGAGCCCCGCATCGTCCAGGGCGCGGCCCACGGCATCGAGCCGCGCTAGTGGGTCCCCCGCCGGCACGGCAAAGAGCAGGTTCTGCGCCACCGTCAGGTGAGCAAACAGCAGATCGTCCTGAAACAGGATGCCGATGCCGCGCCGCTCTATGGATTGCTCACGAAGGCGCTCCCCGGCCAGGGTGAAGCACCCCTCCCAGCTTAAGGGGCTATGCCCCTCGAGGCGTGACGGGGCGGCGTTCTGACCCCGCTCGGGCAGGGCGCCCAGCAGGGCGGCGAGCAGGCTGCTCTTGCCGCAGCCACTGGGCCCCATCAGGGTCAGCGGGGCGCCGGGGGCGATGGAAAAGTCGGGCACCCTGAGCAGGGGGCGCTCCCCTTGATAGAGGGTAAAGGATTGCACGCTCAGCATGGGCGACGCTCCAGAGGGTTGATGCGGCCCGGCAGCCAGAGGGCCAGCAGGAAGGCGGCCAGGGGAATAAGCAGTTGCAGCAGGGCATAGAGCCCGGCCAGCCGGCGGTTGAGGCCGCTGCCGATGGCCACCGCCTCCGTGGTCAGGGTCATCACCCGGCCGCCGCCGAGCAGCAGGGTCGGCAGGTATTGGGCCAGGCTGACCGCCACCCCGACCGCCAGGGCGGCCAGCAGGGGGCGGGCGAGCAGGGGCAGCTTGATGCGCCACCAGGCTCGCCAGGGGGAGGCTCCCAGGGCGCGGGCGCACAGGAGCAACCGCTCATCGAAACTATGCCAGGGGCCACGCAGGCACAGATACACATAGGGGAAGACAAACAGCAGCTGGCCCCAGACCACCCAGCCGATCCCCGGGGTTGTGTCCAGATAGGCCAGGGCCTGATCCAAGCCGATCAGCAGGCTCGCCTGAGGCAGCAACAGGGGCAGGCAGAGCAGCCACAATGGCCAGGGGCGACGCTCGCTCTCCAGCACCAGCAGGGCCCAGAGGGCGGCAAGCCACGTCGTGACCAGCGCCAGCGCCAGTGTGGTGCCGAGCAAAGGCAGCGCCGTCGGCAGCGCCTCCTGCCATCCCAGCGAGGAGAGATGGGTGGGAAAGAGATCGGGAAAACGCCAGCGGCGAGTCACCGACCAGAGCAAGAGGGCGAGCAGTATGGCGCCATTCACTGCGAGCAGCAGACCGGTGAGGGCTGCGGGCCAGCGGCGGGCCCGGGCCGGGCGGCGGTGGCCGTCAAGCTGGCGGTGCCTGAGCCCCCGGCAGGCGAGATACTCGAGCCATCGCAACAGGGCGAGCAGCAAGAGCGCCGCGCTGAGCAGCAGCAGGGCACCCTGATGGGCGAGCCGGTGCAAGGAGAGGTCAGCCTCCCGGCTCCAGAGCCAGAGACGCTGGGCCAGCACCGGGGGGGCGTCGGGGCCGAGTAGCAGGGGCAGGTCGACTACCCCGCAGCCATAGGCGGCGATGGCGGCCAGGGGCAGCCGGATCTTCGGCCAGAGGGCGGGCAGCAGCAGGCGCCACCACACTTGAGCCGGGGAAAAGCCCAGACTCTGGCCGAGATGAAGCTGGCGGGTCACCTCGTGGCGGTGCAGGGCGGCGAGGGCCATCAGCAGCAGAAAGGGGAGCTCCTTGAGGGTGAGTGCCAGTGTCAACCCCAGTCCGAGGGGGTCACGCAGGGTCTGCCAGTCTGGCGGAAGGCTCCATCCGAGCAGCTGGGCGGGCAGGCGCAGCAGCCAGCCCGAGGGGGCAACGAGAAAGGCGAGTCCCACCGCGAAGGCCACGTGGGGCAGGGCCAACAGGGGGGAGAGCCACCGCTCGAGGCGGCGCAAAGGGGGGCTCTCCCAGCCATGGGCCAGCAGGGCGAAGGTGAGCAGCAGGGTGAACAGGGTCGACCCCAGGGAGACCCCCAGGGTCAGTAGCAGCGAGGTGGCAAGCCCGGGGGCGGCCAGCAGGGCCGACCAGCCGGCCCCATCCCGCAGGGCAGAAAGCAGGGCCCCCAGACCTGCCAACAGGGGCAGGCCGAGCAGCAGCAGGGTGGTGATGAGGGCCAGGGGGCGCAGGCGCTCACTGGCCATAGCGACGGGCCCACTCCCGCTCGAGATAGAGCTGCCAGCTGGGGTGTGGCTCGGCCTGGGCGGCAAAGCGCAGGGCCGGCAGTGTGCCCTTGGGCAGCGCCTCGGGGCGCAGCACGCCGGGGTCACCCCAGATGGTGGGATCGGCCTTACGGGCCTGAGCCTCCGGGCTGAGCAGGAAGTTGACCACCACTTTGGCCCCCGCGCGTGCGCGGGCGTTGAAGGGGATGGCGAGGAAGTGAGCGTTGGTGAGCGCCCCCTTTTGCATCACCACGGCTTCGACCCCCTCGGGCAGATTGCCGCTTAGCACGCCATAGGCGGCCTCTTGGGGGTTGAAGCTCAGGGCCATGTCCAGCTCGCCGTCATCGAGCAGTTGGCGGCTCTCGGCGGCGCCGGTGGGAAAAAGCTTGCCGGCGCGCCAGAGGCGAGGGTGCAAGGCATCGAGGAAGGCCCACAGGGGGGCGGTCACCCGGGCCGCATCGCTCTGCCCGGTGGAACCGTAGAGGGGGGCCGGGTCGGGGATGAGATCCAGCAGCATCTGCTTTAAGAAGCTCGAGCCGTGAAACTGGGGCGGCTTGGGATAGGTGAAGCGCCCGGGATGGGTTTGGGCCCAGGCGAGCAGGGCCGCGGCATTGGTGGGGGGAGATGGAACGCGCTCTTTGTCGACCATCAGGTTGAGCTGCCCCATGCCCCAGGGGGCCTCCAGCCCCTCAACCGGTACGGTAAAGTCCCGTTCGACCGGCAGTCCCTCGTCGACCAGCGCCATGTTGGGCAGCTCGGCAGTGAAGGGGGCGCCGAGCAAGGCGTTATCTTTCATCGACTTAAAATTTTCCCCGTTGACCCAGAGCAGATCCATGGTGCCTTCGCGCGCCTTGCCCGCCCGCTTCTGGGCCAGCAGAGAGGCGACGCTCGGGGCTATGTCATCGACCTTGACCTGGGTCAGGGTGATATCGAAGCGCTTCTTGATCTCGTCGGCGCTCCAGGCCAGGTAGCGATTGACCTCCGGGCTGCCACCCCAGGCGTGCAGATAGACCTGCTGGCCGCGGGCCTCCTGCAGGGTCTGTTGCCACTGACGCTGTGGATCGGCCCAACTGGGCAGGGTGATCAGGGCCAGCAACAGGGCGGCCATCTCTTTTCTCATCCTTAAGACTCCGAATGGGGGGGAAGGGGGCCGCGGCGCCAGGCGTGCCAGCGTCCGGCCAGGGTGAGCAACAGGCCCGGCTTGCGAGCCTGTCGCCAGAGGCCGGCCACGTACTTGTTACCCTCGCTGCGGGTAGGGTAGGGGTGAACGGTCGCGAGGATCTTGCCAAGGCCGAGCCCGTGCTGCATCGCCAGGGTAAACTCGGCGATGCGCTCTCCCGCCTCGGGCCCTACCAGGGTAACCCCGAGCAGGCGATCGCTGCCCGGTGCGGTGAGTACCTCCACAAACCCCTCCCGCTCGGCGTCGCAGATGGCTCGGTCAAGCTCGGCCAGCTCGAAGCGGGTGCGCTCAAACCCGATGGTGCGCTCACTCGCCTCCGCTGTGGTGAGGCCGACCCGGGCCAGCTGGGGCTCGGTGTAGACCACCTGGGGAATGGCCCGGTAATCGACCCGAAAACGGCGCAGGGAGCCAAAGAGGGCGTTGATGGCGGCATACCACCCCTGATGGGCGGCCACGTGGGTGAGCTGGTAAGGTCCTGCGACATCCCCCACCGCCAGGATGGAGGGGTGAGTGGTGGCGAGGGAGTCATCCACCCGAATGGTGCCCTGGGCGGTGAGCTCTACCCCCAACGCCTCGAGACCGAAACCGGTTACGTTGGCCTGGCGCCCCAGGGCCAGCAGCAGGGTATCACCGGTGATCCTGTGTTCATCCTGTTCCTTTAGAAGGTGCAGGGTAATCGCCTCTCCGTCTTGCGCCACGGCCAGAGTCTGGCAGGCCAGCTTTACATCGACACCACAGCTGCGCAGCGTCTTTTCGATCACCCTTGCCGCATCGGGCTCCTCCCGGGGCAGCAGGCGCTCGGCCTGCTCGATCAGGGTGACCGGAACGCCGAGCAGGGCGAAGGCCTGTGCCAGCTCGCAGCCGATGGGGCCGCCTCCCAGGATCATCAGATGGCGCGGCGGGCGGCGAAGATCCCACAGGGTGTCGGAGGTGAGGTAGTTTACCCCCTCAAGCCCGGGTATGGGGGGCACGCGCGGCCTTGCGCCGGTGGCGATCACCAGATGACGGGCGGTCAGCACGGCCCCGTTCACCTCGACCGACCAGGGCGAGCGCAGGTGTGCCCGCCCCTCGATGCACTCGACCCCCAGCCCCTGGTAGCGCTCGATGGAGTCGTGAGGAGCCACCTCAGTGATCACCCGGGCCACCCGCTCCATCACGGCAGCAAAGTCGGGCTGGCTCTGGCCAGGGCTGAAGCCAAGCTCGGCGGCGCGGCGCTGCTCGGCGGCGAAGCGGGCCGAGCGCAGCAGCGCCTTGGAGGGGACACAGCCGTGGTTGAGGCAATCCCCCCCCATGGCCCTGGCCTCGATAAGCCCGACCCGGGCCCCGGTCACGGCGGCGATGTAGCTGGTGACCAGCCCCCCGGCACCGGCGCCCACCACCAGCAGGTTGTAATCAAAGTGTTTGGGCTTGGGCCAGCGTTGCCGACGGCGTCGCTCGGCCAGCCGAGCGGCGATGAACTTGCCCAGCC
The DNA here is from genome assembly GCF_000820105.1 of Aeromonas schubertii. GTDB lineage: Bacteria > Pseudomonadota > Gammaproteobacteria > Enterobacterales > Aeromonadaceae > Aeromonas > Aeromonas schubertii. Next base: position 60,740 of record NZ_CDDB01000041.1, read on the forward strand.
AGGGCAGCAGCCCGAGCAGGCAGAGGGTGGTGATCAGGGCGGGCGACAGCACCTCCCCGGTACTGGCCAGGGTGGCGAGCTCGCTGCCCGCCAGCACATAGATGCAGGTCGCCGGCAGCATGCCGAGCTGGCTGACCCAGGCATAGGTGGTCAGGGGCATGCGGGTGAGCCCCATCAAGAGATTGACCATGAAGAAGGGGAAGAGGGGGACCAGGCGCAGGGTCATAAGGTAATAGATGCCATCTCGCTCCAGTCCGCCGTTGATGCGCTCGAGTTGTGGGCCGAAGCGGCGGCTCACTACGCCGCGCAGCAGATAGCGGGCCGAGAGAAAGGCCAGAGAGGCGCCGAGGGTACTGGCCAGGGAGACCAGCAGCAGCCCCCAGCCAATCCCGAGCAGGGCGCTGCCCCCCAGGGTGAGCAGGGTGGCCCCCGGCAGGGAGAGGCCGGTGCTCAGCACATAGAGAAAAAAGAAGCCGAGTGCGGCCAGAAGGAAGTGCCCGTCGACCCAGGCCTGCCACTGAGCCTGGTGGCGCTGCAGACTGGCGAGGTTGAGCCACTGCCCCAGATCGAGGGCGTAGTAACTGCCCACCAGGGCGAGCAGCAGGCAGAGCAGTACCCCGCGTCTCATCGTGGCGCCCCTGAGCCGGGCTGCACCGGCAGCTGGCAAAAGCCCTGGGTTGGCACGTCGAGGGCGGCGTTGAACTTGGCCGACATGTTTTGAAAGGCGATGAGGCCGGTGAGCTCGACCAGGGCGTCGTCGTCAAACCAGGGGCGCAGCCGCGCCACCTGATCGTCGTTGACACCATCGAGGCCAGTCATCGCCTCGGCGTAATCGAGCACGGCCCGCTCGCGTTCGTCAAACAGCGGCGAGTCGCGCCAGCTCGCCAGGGCCTCGACCTTGTCGCTCGAGCCGGCCCGCTCCACCAGGGTCATGGCGTTGATATCGACGCAGAAGCGGCACCAGTTGAGCTGGGAGACCCGTACCGTGACCAGGGAACGCAGCACGGGGTCAATGGGGGAGCGGCGGCGGTTGATCACCCCGTAGAGGGTCGCCACGGCGGCGAAGAGGCGAGGGGAGCGCCCCCAGCATTTGCCGGGGATCAACACCTGGCCATAGTTGCGTTTTTGCAGCCAGAAAAAGGGTTTGATAAACCAGGCATACTCCCGGTCCGGTTTCAGTTCGATGCGCATGAGACTCCCTTAACATCAATGGCGTGTGGTGGTGCCGCCAGGGGCATGGCGGGCGAGCTCCCGGTCGAGATCCTGCATAAAGGCGACGATGCGGGCCCGGTTCGCCCCGAGATCCGATTGCCCGACCCGGGAGGCCGAGCGCATGTCGACCCGGGTCTCCTGTCCCACCCGGATGCGCAGGGCGATGTCGTCCACAAAGCCAAACCAGGGGCTGGTGGCGACGGCCTGTAGCCCTTGTGGGGTGCGCAGGGTCTGCCAGCCGCGCGCCTGCATCAGGGTCTCGGCCACGGCGATAACCTGGCCGGGCAGGGCGGCGGTATAGAGAGGACCCGGATTGTCGGCAAAGGCTTTCAATATCCCCTGATTGACCGGCAGATCGCCCTCACCGCGCAGCTGCTCGGCCCAGAGCAGGGGCGGAGGGGAATAGGGATCGGTGGCCACGTCGTTTTGCAGCGGGTGGCGCAGGGCCTGGGCCATAAACCAGAGCAGGGGGAGCAGGGGAAGGGCGCCGAGCAGGGCGCTCACACGCTGGGGACGCCAGGGGAGTCGCAGCAGCAGAAAGAGGGCGATCAGGGCCGAGGCGCCGCAGCTGATAAACCCGCTCCACCAGGGCCAGAGGCCGAGTCGGGTCAGCAGGGGACCGGCCAACAGCAGGCTCCAGGCGAGCAGGGGCAGGATCAGATGTGATGGCATGATGGCGACCAGAATCGAGTGCAAGCCCTAAAGGATACCGCTAATCCTATGATCCCGTTAAGTTTCTTTATCCGTTTCCTGCTCCCATCTGGCGGCGAGGCGCACCAGATCGTCGACGATGCGATGACACTCGCGGCCACGCGGTGTGATGGAGTAGGTCACCTGGGGCGGTATGGTGGCGACCACCTCCCGCGCCAGCAGAGCGGCGGCCTCCAGCTCTCTCAGGCGCTCGGTCAATATCTTGGTGGAGATGGGGTCGAGGCGGCGCTTGAGCTCGCCAAAGCGCTGGGGCCCCTCTGCCCCCAGCACCCAGATGATGTGCGCCGACCACTTGGCAAAAAGGATCTGGAGCAGGCCGTCGACCGGACAGTGAGCTTGTTCGCTGCGTTCTCTCATTTGGTTACCAAAAGGAATCTACTTTAAAAAAGAAAGTAACTCTGCCACTCTCGCTCCCGCAGGTCAATCCAAGCGGAGAACAGACGAATGAATGCTATCTATTTGCGAGCGTTTGGTGGTGTAGAGCAGCTGGTGGGCGGGCTTCAGCCGCGGCCGGTTGCCGCGCCGGGTGAAGTGCTGGTCGAGGTGGAGGCCTCGGGCATCAACCTGGCTGACACTTATATTCGCCGGGGGGCCTTTCCCATCGAGGAGTCATTGCCCTTCATCCCTGGCATGGAGGGGGTGGGACGGATTCTGGCACTGGGTGAGGGGGTCGGCGGCGTCAGGGTGGGTGAGCGGGTTGTCTTTGCCGCGCCGGGCAGTTACGGCGCCTATGTGACCATCCCCCTGCAAGGGGCCGCGCCCTGGATATCCCTGGCCCCGGCTCCCGAGGGGTTACCGCTGGCCGAGCTTGCGTCCCTTGGCATGGCGGGCCGCACGGCCTGGGGCTTGGTTAACCGGTTCGTGACCGGGGGAGGAAAAGCCCTGGTTTATGCCGGTGCCGGCGGGGTGGGGTCCATCCTCATTCAGCTTCTGCGTCGCCGCGGGATCGAGGTGATGGCCATGGCGGGATCGCCGCACAAGGCGCAGGCGGTAAGAGCGCTCGGAGCCAGGGCGGTCGAGTATCGGCGTCAGCCGCTGGAGGAGGGGGGCTTTGACTATATCTTCAACGGCGTGGGTGGCGCGAGCCTGGCTCGGGATGTGGCACGCCTGGCGCCTCAGGGTCACCTCATCTGGTACGGCTTTGCCGAGGAGGCCGGGGCGCCGGGTCTGATGGAGGCGCTGCAGGCCCACTTTATGGCCGCCCCCTCCCTGCACCTCTTTAACGGTGGCCTGATGAGCACAGCGCAAAATCGCGCCGCCTATGAGGAACTGATCGGCGGGCTCGAGGAGGGGTGGTTAAGGATTCAGATCGGCGCTCTTTACGGCCCGGAGCAGATTGGTGAGGCGCACCGCCATCTGGAGAGCGGCCAGTCACAGGGCAAGTTGGTGCTGATGCGCTCCCGGACGTGATCGGCGCGGGGCCGGGTTAGCGACGGTAGAGGACCTTGATCAGGTGAAAGCCGAACTTGGTGCGCACCGGCCCCAATACCTTGAGCAGCTCTCCTTTGAAGACGGCGTCATCGAAGGCCTTGACCATGTCGCCTTTGAAAAATTCCCCCAGATCGCCGCCCCGCTTGCCCGAGGGGCAGGTGGAGTGGCGTTTGGCCAGCTGGCCGAAGTCGGCGCCCTTGTCGAGCTTCTCCTTGAGTGCCAGGCATTCACGCTCGGTTTTGACCAGGATGTGCAGGGCGCAGGCGGTTTTCATAACGACTCCTTGGGATGGTGGGGCCGCAAGGTTACCGGAAAACCCGTGCCACGTCAGCCTGTCGCTCGGCGCGGGCGCGCGCTTGCCAGATAAGCTCGAGGCCGAGGGCGCCATAAAGGAGCCAGACGGCGAGCGGATCGACCCAGCTCTCCCCCAGCGTCAGCACAACAGAGGCTGCGGCCAGTAACCACAGGGGAGTGATGCCCAGGCGCACCGGAGCCGGCAAGCCGGAGGTCAGGGCCAGTCCCAGCAGCAGGGCGAGCCCTACCGGAAGGTTCAGCGCCACAAAGGAGAGGGCCTGCTCCCCCTGCATGCCGCACAGCAGCGCCAGCAAGGCGCTCATGCTGGCCAAAAAGGTCATGAATTCGAGACGATCACCCAGATAGTCGGCCACTTTTTCGCTCATTTCGCTGCTCCCCCTGTTGTGGATGTGATGAGTCTGGCGGGTTTGGCGGCCCCTTGGCAGCGCAATGAATCGATTGGGGCAAACGAGTGAAACGAAGGTGTGAGTTGGGCAGATCCTCGACAAGTGGCGACAAAGATGGTCTCGATGGCCGCAACATGTTAAAAAATCAGGCAAAAGAGAGGGGAGGACGAGATTCTTGCCGCGCCGGGTGTGCTAGGATACTGGCGCTCAAAAGGGTCTCTAAACAATCGAAACGGTGAGGAGTGGCAGTGGTGCAGCATGACTGGAACCAGGGATGGCGGGGCCAAGGGGCCCTGCTACGAATTATCTGCGCCCTGGCGATGCTCCTGTTGGCCCCGACACTGGCGGCGGCTCAACTTACTTACCGCGTTGAGGGGCTCAAGGGAGAGGCCAAGGATAACGTCGAAGCCTACCTCAATGGCTTGCCCACCTATCAGGAGCGCCAATACCGCGCCGCCCGGGAGAAGATCCGCGAGGTGACACGCCAGGGGTTGCAGGCGGTGGGCTACTACTCCCCCAAGATCCAGCTCTCTCTGGACAAGGAGCGTGCCGGACGGGTGCGCATCGCAGTCAAGCCCGGTGAACCGGTTCTGGTTCGCCATCTGGATATTTTGCTGCGTGGGGCTGCCGCCCACGATGAGGCCTACAGTCGCCTGCTCGACAGCCTGCCCCTCAAGGAGGGGGAGCCCTTTCATCACGGCAAGTACGAGAGCATCAAGGGGAGCCTGGGCAATCTGGGGCTCTCGCGAGGCTATTTCGATGCCCGCATCACCAAGAGCGAGGTGAAGGTGATGCCGGAGCAAAAGGCGGCCGACATCCTCATCGTCTATGACTCCGGCGTTCGCTACCACTATGGCGCCATCTCCTACGAGGCAACCCCGGAGGCGGTCAAGCTGATCCGCCCCCTGATCCGTATCAAGACGGGTGAGCCCTATCTGGCCATCACGTTGGCCGAGATGTCTCAGGATATCTCCTCGACCGGCCTGTTTCGCGAGACCGATATCCGCCCCCGACTGGCCGATGCCAGCAACGGGGTCGTGCCCATGCAGGTAACCCTCTCCCCCCGTGAGAAGCATGAGGTGGAGTTGGGTCTTGGCTATTCCACCGACGAGGGGCCGCGCATGTCGGCCAGCTGGGAGAAGCCCTGGATCAACCGTCATGGCCACAAGCTCAAGAGTGACATCAAGATCTCCCAGCCCAAGGCCGAAGTGAGTCTCGACTATCAGATCCCGGTGGGGAATCCCCTTCAGGACTACTACTCGGTGTTGGGAGGCTTCAAGCACGAGCAGATGAACGATACCCGCTCCGATCTCACCACGGTGGGGGTGCATCGCTGGAAGAAGCGCCCCGATGGGTGGGACCGGGATGTCTATCTGCGCCTGCTCTATGAAGATTACGAGCAGGGTGAGGATGTGGGTAACAGCCTCTTGCTGCTGCCCGGGGTCTCCTGGTCCCGCCTTCGCTTGCGGGGGGGGATCCTGCCCGATTGGGGGGATCGGCAACAGCTGCTGGTGGAGGCATCCGCCACCGAGTGGGGCTCTGATACCAGCTTCCTGCGGGTGTGGGGGCGCTCCAAGTGGTTGCGTACCTTGGGGGATGATCACCGCTTCCTGTTTCGTGCCGAGCAGGGGGCCATCATTGGCGACAGCTTCACCGAGGTGCCCTCATCCCTGCGTTTCTTCACCGGCGGCGATCAGACGGTGCGGGGCTACGGCTATGAAACCATCTCTCCCAAAGACAGCCAGGGCCGTCTGCTGGGGGCCCGTTATGTCTCGGCGGGCAGCATCGAATATAACTACCGCGTGAACGAAAGCTGGCTGGGGGCCCTCTTCGTCGACGCAGGGACGGCCACCAACGACTACTCCGAACCCTGGAAGATTGGCACGGGCGTCGGTGTTCGCTGGGTGACACCTATCGGCATGGTGCGGGTCGATGTGGCGGTCGGTATCTCTGAAGAAGACAAGCCGTGGCGAATCCATTTTGCCCTGGGGCCTGAACTATGAACTGGATAAAACAGGGGCTGCTCTGGCTGCTGGCCCTGCTCTTTTTGCTGCTGGTCGCCGTCTCGCTGCTCGGCTTTACCCATGCGGGTAACCTCTGGTTGTGGCAGCAGGCCAGGGCTCAGTTGCCCCAGCTCAAGGGAGAGCTGGTCGCCGGCCAGCTTGGCTATGGCTGGACCCTGGAAGGGGTGGGCTGGCAGGATGAGCTGGTGGATGTCGCCATCGGACGGGTCCAGCTGGAGTGGGATCTGGGCCAGTTGCTCAAGGGGCGACTCTGGGTCAAGCGCCTCGAGGTGGACTCCCCCGTGGTGCGGGTGGCCCAGAGCCAGACTGCACCGGAGCCACAAAACGATGAGCCCTTCATCTGGCATCCACTGCCCCTTCGCGTCGAGGTCGACACCTTGCGGATCAAGGGCCTGGATCTCGCCCTTCCCGGCCTGACCCTGGCCCTCAAGGAGGGCGAGATCGGCGCCCGTCTCACCCGCCATGGGCTCACCGTTCAGGGGCCCAGGGTAGATGGACTCACCGTCGCCCTTTCTCCCACTGCATCGGCCCCTGAGGCGGCGCCGGCAGGAGGGACGCCCTCTAGCGGTGGTGCCGAGGCGCTGACCCTGCCCGCCGTGCACCTCCCGTTTCCCCTGCTGATCGACAATCTGGCGCTGACTCACTTCATCTATCGGGATGGTGAGAGGGAGGAGCGAGTCGGGCGTGCCGCCCTCAAGGTGAGTGCCGTCGATGATCTGGTTCAGATAGAGCGGCTTACCCTGGAGCACGACATGGCCAGCCTCTCTGTGGCGGGCAAGGTCACTCTCAGTGACGACTATCCCCTCAGCCTGACTCTCGACGGCACCCTGGGCAAGGGGCTACTCGAGGAGCTGGCCGGTGAGAAGCTGCGTCTGGTCGCCAGCGGCTCTGTGGCCACACTGGCCCTCTCCCTGGAAGCCAAGGGCAAGATCAACGCCACTTTGAAGGGTAACCTCTCCCCTCTGGAGCCCAGGCTTCCCTTTGACGCCAGGCTCAACTGGTCTCCCCTGCGCTGGCCGCTCAACAAGCCGGCCGAGGGGGAGGCGGTCTATCGCCTCAAGCAGGGGTCGCTCACGGCCAAGGGAAATCTGGAGGGTTATCGTTTTGCCCTCGACACGGCTGGTGACGGGAGTGACCTGCCCCCCTTCACCCTCAAGCTGGCAGGAGAGGGTGATCTCAACCGCCTCAAGCAGTTGGCGCTGGATCTGGCCGCCTTGAACGGCACTCTCAAGGTGGATGGCCAGCTTGCCTGGGACAAGGGGCTTGAGTGGCAGGGCAAGGCGCACTTCAATGGCCTCGATCCCCATGCCCTGGTTCCCGAGATCAAGGGGGAGCTGACGGGGGCGATCGAGAGCCGTTTCCGGCTCGATGACAAGGGGTGGCGGCTTGCGCTGCCCTCTCTCGCGGTGCGGGGACGCCTCAATCAATATCCTCTCTCCCTGGAGGGAAGGCTCGAAGGCAATGACAGACTGGAGTGGCAGATCCCCGCCCTGCAACTGACCACGGGGCCCAACACGCTCAAGGTCTCCGGTGCCTTGACGCCGGGCCGCTGGGCCCTCGATACCACGATTGTCGCCCCCGAGTTGGCAGGCCTCTATCCCGGTCTCAAGGGCAATCTCACCGGCAGTGTCCGGGTCGCAGGCGATCAGGCCAGACCTGTGCTCGCCATCGCGCTCGGCAGTGATCGCCTCTACTACGCCGGGCTCGACATGCGCGCCTTAAGCCTGGGGGGAGACCTGACTCTGGGTTCGGCACCCGCCGGCAAGTTGTCCGCAGCCATCGCCAGTGTCAGGCAAGAGGGGCTTAGGCTTCGCAAGGTCACGGCCGAGCTGGAAGGGGACTTGAACCGCCACTCCCTGACCCTGGCCATGGCTGGCAAGCCGCTCTCGACCCGACTCGCCCTCTCCGGCTCACTGCAGCAGTCGCTCTGGCGCGGGCGTCTGGACAAGTGGGAGCTCGATACCCCCCTCGACGGGTGGCAGTTACGTCATCCCTGGAGCCTGTCCCTGGACACCCGCCAGATGCGTGCCGAGACGGATGAGCTCTGCCTCGATTCGGGCAAGGCCTCTGTCTGTCTGGATAAGGGACGCTTCTCGGCCCCGGAGGGGAGTCTGGACTTTGCCTTAAGTGATTTTGATCTCACCCGGCTTCGTCCCTGGTTGCCCGATAACTTCCAGTGGCAGGCGCTCCTCTCGGCCGAGGGGCGCGCCGGGTGGAAGGGGAGTCGTCCCGAGGTGCGCGCCACGGTACGCACCACCCCGGGGACCCTGGTGAGCGATCGACTCAAGACCCCCTATCAGAGTCTGGTGCTGGGAGTCGAGATGGATGCCCGCCAGGCCAGCCTGGCCTTTAACTTTGCCTCCCGTCAGCTCGGCTCGCTGGAGAGCCGGCTAAGGGTCGATGAGCCCATGGGGCGGGGCCTGCTCTCGGGGAGTGTGACCCTGGGGGAGCTCCATCCCGATGCCTTTGCCCCGCTGCTGCCCGAGGTCCGTGAGCTCAAGGGCGCGCTGGCAGGCCAGGTACGCCTGGAGGGAACGCTGGCCAGGCCACTCCTTTACGGGGAGTTACGCCTGCGTGACGGTGAGGTGCAAACCCACGCCGACATGGTGACCCTCAGCGGCCTGGACACCCGCCTGCGAGTCAACGGGGAGCGGGCCGAGATCGATGGCAAGGTGTTGGTGGGGAAGGGCCCCCTGACCCTGGGCGGCTTTGTGGAGTGGGCCCAACCGCCGCTGCGTGGCTCCCTCACCATCAAGGGAGAGGGGCTGGAGGCGCAATACCCGGGCATGGGCAAGGTCAGGGTCACGCCGGATCTGGCGATCTCGTTGGGTGAGAAGACGGAGATCACCGGCTCTGTGGAGATCCCCTGGGCCCGCATCCTGGTCAAGAGTCTGCCCGAGAGCGCAGTGGGGCTCTCCTCGGATGTGCAGGTGGTGATGGATGACAGGGCACCTTTGCCGCCACCTGCCCCATTGCCGCTCCAGATGCGGGTTCAGGTCGGCATTGGCCCCGATGTCAGGCTCGATGCCATGGGGCTGCGAACCCAGCTGGCGGGACACTTGCGTCTGAATCAGGATGAGGGCAAGCCTCTCTCGGCACGGGGTGAGATCCAGCTCAATGACGGGCGCTTCAAGGCATATGGGCAGAACCTGCTCATTCAGGAGGGGAAGATCCGCTTCTCCGGTCCGCTGGACCAGCCCTATCTCAATATCAATGCCATCCGCAATCCCGAGACGGTGGAGGACAATGTCACGGTCGGGGTCAAGGTGACGGGGCCGGCGACCAAGCCCAAGATCAGCGTCTACTCGGATCCTGCCATGTCGGAGTCCGAGCGTCTCTCCTACCTGCTGCGCGGCAAGGGGTTGCAGACCGGGGGCCAGGATGGGGGCTTCAATGGCCTGTTGGTGGCCGGTGCCGTGAGTCAGGCGGGTGGCGTGGTCTCCGACATCGGGGAGACGCTGGGGCTCAGCGATGTGAGCCTGGATACGGCGGGCAGTGGCGATGAGACCCAGGTGACGCTTTCCGCCTATCTGCTGCCGGGCCTGCAACTGCAGTATGGGGTGGGGGTGTTTAGCCCCATTGCCGAGTTCAAGCTCCGCTACGAGTTGATGCCGCGCCTCTACCTGCAGGCCTTGACCGGCATTGCCCAGGCGGTGGATATCTTTTATCGCTTCGAGTTCTGACGGGAAGGGGAGCTCAGGCTCCCCTCTCTGTGGACGGCAGCGAACACCGGATAGCAAAAAGCCCGACACGAGGTCGGGCTTTTCTGAAGATGGTGGAGGGAGAAGGATTCGAACCTTCGAAGGCAGAGCCGTCAGATTTACAGTCTGATCCCTTTGGCCGCTCGGGAACCCCTCCAAAACGAGGCGCATAGTAGCCACTTCTCTTGGGCTTGTGAAGTCTTTTTTGAAAAAAGCCCTTAAATTCATCCAGATGGTGCCGATAGCAGGAGAGGTTATCCGTCTGGAGTTCCCATGTCCCCCTCCGTACATCCCCTGATCGATGAGCGCCTGCTGGGCTCTCGGCTTAATGTGGATCTCCAGCATGGAGACAGGGCCGACTTTCGTCTCTGGCTCTCCTTGCTCGACGAGCGGGTGGATGAGCTTCCCTGGTTGCAGCGCCCCGTGGCAGCGCAGGGGGAGGCACGTGCACTGCGGGAGCAGTTTGCACTGCCGCCCGAGCAACCCCTGGTGACAGAGGGGGGGGGCGATCTCAGCGCATGGGGGGCGGCTTTGCAGCAGGGGGGAACCATGAGTGATATTCGCCTGGCGCTGGCATTACACCCCCAACCACTGCAGCTGCAACGCCATCCGATTGAGCCCGAGGTGTATCAGAACCTCTCCCCCCGGGCGCGCCGGGCGGTGGACCATGAGAGCAGTGAGCTGGCTCCGCTGCAGGCCAAACCGCCGCTGCTACTCTCCATCCTGGATACCCTGCATGAGGGTGAGGTGGCGCTCTTTCCGGCGGCGGCTTGAAAAACAAAGAGGCGGGTTTCCCCGCCTCGTCTCTGATGAGGCTGAATCACGCATCGACAACGTCGGTGCGGCACTGCTCCTTGCCGGAGCGTGCGCCACGATGGGCATTGGGTTTTTCGGTGTGGCGGTTGATTTGACGCTCCAGTTTCTGGCCCAGATCGGTGATGGCGGCATAGAGATCCAGATGCTCTGCCTGAGCAAACAGGGTGCCGCTGGGAATGCTGGCCGTGGCTTCGATGACAAAGGTTTGACCCTCCTTGCCCACTACCACATGGGGCTTGATCAGAGGCACTTGCAGACGCTCGAGCTTGTCGAAGCGAGATTCGATACGCTCGCGGATTGCCGGGGTGATATCCATGACTTTGCTGATGATTTCTACTTTCATATAACCCCCCTTCGGGTCGTCTTGCTTGTCTCTTCATCTTCAGATTACCCAATGAGATCTATAAAAATGTGACATGAATCACATTTTTTCCGCTTGCTGCCCCGTGCTGCCAACAAATGTGATCGTCCTTGATTCTCTTGGAAAAAGGGCTTGAGCTTGCCGGATCGTGCAGGCACTATGTCGATTATCGAGTCGTATCTGTCCCTTCCTTGGCAGCACCTGTTTTCGGCCCCGTTTCGGGCCATCTCCTACCGGTCTAGCTTTTGTGTCCTCCTGAGGCATTCAGGGACAGATACCCTGTTTCGCGATGGGATGTGCCCATGCGCAGTCGATTTGTTTCGGGGTTTTCGATGAGTGCGCAGAGTGCACAACTAATGTGGTTTTTTGATGGCCGCGAGGAGGAGGGGGTCTGGTCACCACGCCGTGTGGCGGAGCGATTGGCTCACCGTGGCTGCTTGCCCGAGCCGGCCCTGCTCGCCCGTCTGGGGCATAAGGTCTGTCGTCACGGGGCCTCTGAACAGTGGCGAGGGAACCTGGGTGACGGAGTCAGCGCCTCCTTAAACCTCTCGCCGGTTTCCCATGGGGCTGGATGCGTCGGGTTGCTGACCCTGGATGGTCTGGCCGCAGAGCATCTCTTTGCCTCGCCGTTTCAGGCGCTGGTCGAACTGGCCTGCGATCTGACCGCACGGCCCGAGGCCCTCTCCTCTTTCTATCACCACTTCACTCTCTGGTTGCAGGCCTCCCTCGGGGTGGTGTGCTGCTCGGTCTGGATGGGGGAGGAGCAGGATCACTCTCTTGGGTGTCACTATGACAGCCGGGGCCTTCTGGCGGGGCAACGGCTCTCCAGTCATACCTTGGAGGCGCTGTTTTCGGTGACTCGGCTGACCGGTCCCCTGGTGCTGGAGCAGGCGAACCGGCATCCATTGGCCCAGCCTCTGGCCCCGTTATTGACCGGGAAGAGCCTGCTGGTCATCCCCATCTGGCTCGATGGCGAGCCACAGGGAATGGTGCTGTGTCAGTGGTCATCGCCCGACTCGCCGCTCGTTCTGGAGCAGCTGGCTCTGCTGCGTGGGGCCATGTTGTTGATGAGCCGGGCCGTCGAGCAGATGCGCATCTCCCGCCAGGCCGAGGAGTGGCGGCGTCGCAGCGATCTGCTGGAGCGTTTCTCATTGGCGCTCTCGGCCAAGACCGGAATGGCCTTTATCGACACCCTGGTGGAGCGCCTGTTCGAGGTCAAGGGGGTTGAAGGGGCCTGGCTTGCCGAGCGTCATGGTCATGAGCAGTTGCGCATCCTCTCGGCCGTGGGAGAACACCCCGGGCCCGAATACCCGCTGATGGGCAGCCTCTGTGAGGGGGTCTATGGGGGCCTCTCCCTCCATCAGCGCATGCTCGGCGATGCGGAACGTTATTACTACGGGATGCCGCTGCAGGATGGTCATGGAGTGGTGGTCGGTCACCTGGCCCTCACTTGCCTCCATGCGGAGTTGGTGGCCGATCTGGACTCCCTGCTCAAGATCCTCTCCAGCCGTATTGGCGCCGAGATGGAACGTCTGCAGGTCGAGGCGCAGCTTCGCCTCTCTGCCGTTGCGTTTGAGACCCACGAGGGGATCGTCATCACGGATCCTGACTTTACCATCTTGCGGGTCAACAAGGCCTTCAGCCAGCTTACCGGTTACGAGAGTGATGAGGTGCTGGGGTTGACCCTGGGAGAGGGGATCTGGTGTGGCGGTCTCGGGTATGAGCTGGACCATCTGGACCGTTGGCAGGGAGAGATCCAGCGCCAGCGACGTGATGGCAGCGTCACTCATCACTGGGAAATCGTCACCCCGGTTAAAGATGAGCGGGATCACCTCACTCACTTCGTGATCTGCTTCGAAGATATCTCTGATCGCAAGGCTGCCCAGCGGCAGATCCAGGATCTCGCCTATTACGATGAACTCACCGGATTACCCAACCGGCGGCAGCTGCAGGAGACCTTGACCAGTGCCTTTGCCGAGGCGCAGCGCAGCGACATCATCGGTGCCTTGCTCTTTATCGACCTCGATCACTTCAAGACCATCAATGACTCCCTGGGGCATGCCACCGGTGACTGGTTGCTGCGCGAAGTCGCTGAGCGGCTCAAGCGGCTGACCCGCCAGGGTGATTTTCTCGCCCGTTTGGGAGGGGACGAGTTTGTGTTGCTCTTGCCCCGCCTCTCGGCCAGTCCTCCCCAGGCCGAGATGCAGGCCGATCTGGTGGGCGAGCGCCTGATTGCCGAGCTCTCGGCGCCCTATCCATTCGCCGGACAATCCCTGCATATCGGTGCGAGCGTCGGGGTGACCCTCTTCCCGGGCCGGGATCAGGGGGTGGAGGATCTGCTCAAGCAGGCCGACACTGCCATGTATCAGGCCAAATCTGCCGGGCGACGGACCCTGCGTTTCTTCGATGCCTCCATGCAGTGGCAGGCCGACCGCCGTTTGCTGATCAACAACGAGCTGCGCAGTGCCCTCGAGAACAACGAGTTGCTGCTTCACTATCAGCCCCAGCACATGGTGCAAGGAGGCGAGATCATCGGCGTCGAGGCGCTGCTGCGCTGGCATCCCCCGGGGCGCAACATGATCTCCCCGGCGGAGTTTGTTCCCATCGCCGAGGAGACGGATCTCATCGTCGACATAGGTAACTGGGTGCTGCTCGAGGCATGCCACCAATTTGTGGCCTGGGAGGAGGCGGGAATCCATCTACCCCAGGTCTCGGTGAACGTCAGTGCCAAGCAGTTTCATGCCCCCGACTTCGTCGATCGGGTACACGAGGTACTCGCCATGACCGGCATGGATCCGGCGCGCCTCAACCTGGAGATCACCGAGTCGGTGGTGCTGGGACATGCGGAAGATACCATCAACAAGATGGGCGAGCTCAAAGGGCTCGGGATCAGCTTTGCCATCGATGACTTCGGGGCGGGTTACTCCTCCCTGAGCTATCTCAAGCGACTGCCTGCGGACGAGCTCAAGATCGATCGCAGCTTCATTCAGGACATTCCCCGTGATGCCGACAACATGGCCATCGTCGAGGCGGTGCTCGCCATGGCCAAGCACATGGGGTTCAACGTCACGGCAGAAGGCGTGGAGTCTCGCCAGCAGCTGGAGTTTTTGCAGGCCCAGGGATGCTGTTTCTATCAGGGCTATCTCGCCTCCAAACCCTTGCCGGCCGAGAACCTGGCGCGTTACGTACAGCGCCAGCGACGCAATCCCGCCATGGAGTATCAGGTGTCAGGCTGACACGTAAAATTGTTCATTATCCATTAGGGTCTTGGGTAAAATAATCCCAAGACCCTTTTTCATGGCGGCGGCGGGATGCCGTACCATATGGAGCAGATACCGTTGAGAGCCGTTATCGGTGTTGTCCTGTGTGCCCTGAGTGTGCCCCTGCTGGCACAAACCACGGAGCAAACCCTCTATCGCCAGGCCCATGAGGCCGTGCGAGCCAACGACATGGGGCGCTTTTACCAGATCAGAGCCCGCCTGAGTCACTACCCCCTGTTGCCTTATCTCGATTACTACCGGCTCGCCTTTCGTCCCGGTCAGGCCGACTATGCCGAGGTGACCCGTTTTATCCGCCAGCACGCCGACACTCCCCAGTCGAACCGTCTGGAGCGCAGCTATCTGCAATATCTGGCGCAAAGCCAGCAGTGGTCCCGTTTCCTGACCTTCTATCCCGAGCTGCCGGAGTCCACCGGGCTGCGTTGTCTCCATTACGAGGCCAGATACCAGACCGGCCATCGGGATGAGGCCCTCAAGGCGGCAGAATCGCTCTGGATGAGTGGTGAGTCACGTCCGGATGCCTGCGACGGCCTCTTTGCCCTCTGGCAGGGGCGTGGGTTGCGCACCCAGGCCAAGGTTTGGAAACGGATGACGCTGGCATTCGAGGCCGGAAATCCCGCCCTTATTCGCCATCTGTCGGTCGCCCTTGGCAGCGAACAACCCTATGGCAAGCTGATGCAGGAGACCCTGGATCGTCCTTCCCGGGTGACGCAGGGGGCAAACTATCCGAACACGGCCAAGGGTCGTGAGGTGTTGTTGTTGGGATTGGCCCGTTATGCCAATGAGGCGCCGACCCGGGCACTGGATCTGCTGGCTGTCTATCAGGGGCGTTATCGGTTTTCCAATGGGGCCATGCAGCCGGTAGAGCGGGCCGCCGCTCGCCGACTGCTGCTGGATCGCTCCACGGAGCGTCGCTCATGGCTCGATGGCTGGATGCGCTCCTCCAGTGATGAGGAGCTGCTGGAGCTGCGGGCCCGTCTCGCCGTCTGGGAGCAAGATTGGCAGCGTCTGGCTGGCTGGATCAAGGGGATGCCGCCTGCCCTGCAGCAGAGCGAGCGTTGGCGCTACTGGCTGGCCCGATCCCTGGAGAAACGCGGAGAGGCGGGGCAGGCCAGGACGCTCTACCGCGAGGTGGCTGCCATGCGAGGTTACTACGGTTTCCTCGCGGCGCAGCGCGCCGGTGCCCCCTATCGCCTGAAAAATGAGTACCCGGCCAAGGTGCCCACCTGGAGTCAGGCCGTGCGTCACTGGCCTTTCCTGGCCAGGATCCGTGAGCTTAAGGCGATGAATGAGCTGACGGCTGCTCGCTCCGAGTGGGTGCACAATGTGGATCGCAGCGAGCGCGAGCAGAAGCTGGTGCTCTCCGCCCTGGCCGAGGGACAGGGGTGGCACGATCTGGCCATCCTTGGCACCATTCGCGCCGAGGCCTGGGATGCCCTCGATCTGCGTTTCCCCATGCCGCTGCGGCAGACCTATGACAGGGTGGCTCGTGAGCATGGCATGCCAAGCTCCCTGCTCTATGCCATCTCCCGGCAAGAGAGTGCCATGTACCCGTTGGCGCAATCTCCGGTGGGGGCTCGCGGCCTGATGCAGCTGATGCCGGCTACGGCCAGGCACACGGCAGGCAAGATTGGCTTTCCCTACCGCAGTGAACAGCAGCTCTTCAATCCGGATGTGAACGTGCGCCTGGGCAGTGCCTATCTCAAGGGGCTGCTCGATAACTATGACGGTAACCGCATCTTTGCGGCGGCGGCGTACAATGCGGGGCCGGGACGGGTGGCTCGCTGGCGGGCCCAGAGTGATGGCAAGCCGGTGGACGTGTGGGTTGAGGGGATCCCCTTCAAGGAGACTCGCAACTATGTGCAGAACATCCTCTCATTTAACCTCATCTATGAGCACAAGCGCCGTCAGCCACTGAAGCTGCTCAGCGATGCGGAGCTGCACGGCCGCTATTGACCCCCTTTTTCCCGGCCAGAAGGGAGAGATAGGAAGGGGCGGGCAAAGGGGTTAATATCCAAGGCTACGCAAGAGTTTATTACGATAAGTAACCTTGGTGCTGATCAGCACCAAGGTTTACCGCAACCGGCGCGGGTATAATGCCGGAAACAGTGACAGATCCCCCAACAAAGGATGTGCGAGTGGCAACGATCAAAGACGTTTCCCGATTGGCCAATGTGTCTATTTCCACGGTCTCCCGTGTGATTAACAATACGGCCCAGGTTGCGCCCGAAAAACGTGAAGCCGTCATGGCTGCCATGAAGGAGCTCAATTTCCGTCCCAACAGCTTTGCCCAGGCGCTGGTGAGCAAGCGTTCAAACTGTATTGGCCTGCTGGTGGGTGACCTCTGCGGTGGCCCCTTCTTCGCACAGATGATGCGCGGGGTAGAGCGTATCGTCGACGAGGCCAACAAGTTCACCATCGTCATGTCAGGCAACCATGAGGAGCTGCGTGAGCGCCATGCCATCCAGGCCCTGCTGCAGCGCCAGTGTGACGCCTTGATCCTGCACAGCAAGGCATTGCCGGACGAGGAGCTGGCCGAGCTGGCGCAAGGGGACACCCCGGTTATCTTTATCAATCGCCTCATACCGGGGGCCGAGGATCGCTGTGTCTGGTTCGATAACCAGGCGGGGATCGAGACGGCATGTCAGTTGCTCATCGACAGGGGACATAGCCGTATCGCCTTCGTCACCTCTGATGATGACACCTTCGTCGATGGGCGTCAGCGGATGGAGGGGTATCGCGTGACCCTGGCCAAGGCCGGGATTGCAGTGGATGAGTCGCTCATCGGCAAGGCCTTCGCCGATGAGCAGGGTGGCTATGTGGCCATGGCTGAGCTGCTGGAGCGTGGAGTGGACTTTACGGCCGTACTCGGATTCAACGATGGCATGGTGGCCGGGGCTATCTCCTGCCTGCTGGAGCGGGGATTCAGGATCCCGGAACAGGTCTCGGTCGTTGGTTTCGACGACATCCCCTATGCCCGCTACACCTACCCCAAGCTGACGACGGTCAAATATCCCATCGAGGCCATGGGAGAGCGAGCCGCCGAGCTGGCGTTGGCACTGCTCGAAGGCGACCCCATGCCCGCGTTACCACGCAAGTTTGAGCCCGAGCTCATCGTGCGCGAGTCGGTCGCGTGATGGGAGAAGGGGCCTGACAGGGCCCCTTCTTTTTTACTTTTTTGAAATCGCTTTCAGAAATCCTTTTCAAACGTGATCGGCTTCAAAGCTTTTTGAGTCGCTAACCTCTAGCATAGGCCTCACGAATTAGGAGCCTGGCTCCCGATTTTCCCGCTGTGGGAAGTATCTGGACAATCCAGCTATTTCCTTCGTTACTTTCGACGGTCATCATGGATGGCCGTTTTTTTTTGTCCGGAGGTACGATGAGGTATGCGGTGATTGGTGCCGGCTGGCTGGGGCTTCCCCTCGCCAGGGTGTTGCGGTCGCGGGGGGAGGCTGTCGCGGTCACCTGTACTTCCCAAGAGAAGGCGATAGAGCTTGGCAAGGCCGGCTTGCAAGCCTATCCCTTTATGGTCGGTGATGAGTGGCCACTGCCCGAGTGCGAGAAGGTGGTGGTGGCGATCCCCCCCGGCAAGGTGGCCGATTACCCTGCGGCGATCGCCGACATCGCCTCGCGCGCGCGCGCATCGGGCTGCCGTCATCTGCTCTTGGTCAGTGCCACCTCTGTCTATGCCGAGGGGCAGCAAGAGGGGGAGACTCCGGCCGGGCAGGGGGAGCGTGCCCGGCGCCTGCTGCTGGCCGAGCAGGCGGCCCGCCAGTGTGGCATTGATTCGGTCACCGTGCTGCGTCCATCCGGTCTCTATGGTCCCGGGCGTCATCCTGGCCGTTTTCTGGCAGGGCGAGCGTCGAGTGGGGGTGGGCGAGCCGTCAACCTGGTCCACCAGGAAGATGTGGTCAACGCCATCTTGCTGCTGCTCGAGTTGTCGAGCGGGATAGAAGAGTATGTCGTGAGCGCCCCCGGGCACCCCACCCGTGAGGTATTTTATGGCCAGGCCGCACGGGCGCTTGCTTTGGCACCACCCCGCTTCGAGCCACCGGAGGGGGAGTATCTGCCACTGAGTGGTGTGCGCCTGTGTCAGGAGCTGGGGTTCGAGTATCGTTGGCCAGACCCCATGATCTGGCTCAAGCAGGGGTAGATTGCGGTTTGCCAAGGGCGGGGGGGATCACTATCATGCCCCCCATCCATTCTATGAGAGCAGTAAGCATGGTCGATACAGTACGTCAGCCCGACGGAGAACTCCTACTCAGAACCCTGGCCATGCCGGCCGATACCAACCCCAACGGCGATATCTTCGGCGGCTGGATCATGTCCCAGATGGACATAGGCGGCGGCATTCTGGCCAAGGAGTTGGCGAAAGGACGGATCTGTACCGTTTCGGTTGAGGGGATGACCTTTCACAATCCCATCAAGGTGGGGGATGTGGTCTGCTGCTATGGTCGCTGTGAGCGGATCGGCCGCAGCTCGATGCGCATCAAGCTAGAGGTGTGGGTCAAGCCCGTGCTGCGGGAGAATGAAGCGCAGCGTTACTGCGTGACCGAGGGGATCTTCAACTATGTGGCCATCGACGATCAGGGTCGGCCGCGCCCGGTACCGCGTCACGACTAGAGGGGGCTGGCGCTGATGATGGAGATCTCCTCATCAACCCCGGTCTTTTGCCGTATCATGTGCTCGATCGTCTCCTCCGATCCGATACAGTGATCGAGATCGAACAGACAGAGATCGCACTGGGAGTCCCGCATGATGAGATAAGGGGTGCTCAGCTCGATCTGATTGCTCATCCCATGGCGGTCAAAGAAGGTGATCCGGTACTGGTTATGTCGAGTCATGGGCGCTCTCCGGCAAGGTGGATCTGCGTTGCATCAGACGAAGTATGAGCCTAGCTGTTTTTCCTTTCAGTTGGGTTAAGGGGTAGCATTGCTGACACAGGTGGTTGTTCTTCAATGAAAAAAAGTTATCGCATTCTGGGCTCCTCCCTGTTGGCTATCGGCCTGGTCGGTTGCTTTGAGGTACCGCAGCAGGGCTATTTTGTGACGGCCGAAGGGGTCGTCCCCGGCACTGGCTGTGATGCTCCGCCACTGGTAGCCCTGGCCAATCGCCCGCTTCCCCGTGAATTCGGGGTGACGGTCTGGAATCTTTACAAGAGCCAGCGCAAGGAGTGGCTCGCCGGCATGGATCGTTTCGCCCTGGAGCAGGATCTGGTGCTGCTTCAGGAGAGCAAGACGACACCCGAGTTGCTCGGCTGGCTACGAGACGGTGGTTTCGAGTGGCAGCAGGTGCAGGCCTTCACCCAGGGACAGAGCTCCCTGGGGGTGATGACGGCGGCCAAAACCCCCCGGGCTTTCGTCTGTGGCGTTCGTTCTCCCGAGCCCTTTTTCAGGATCCCCAAGTCTGGACTGGTTAGCCTCTATCCTCTGGATGGTGATCCGGACGGGGTGCTGGTGGTTAACCTCCATGCGGTCAACTTCGAGCTGGGGATGGCCGGTTACCGGGAGCAGCTCAACGAGCTGACGGCATTGGTCCGACGTCATCAGGGGCCCGTCATTCTGGCGGGGGACTTCAATACCTGGAGCGACAAGCGTCAGCGTTGGCTCGATGGCTTGGCCGGGGAGCTCAGCCTGAAAGAGGCCAGACCGGTTCCCGACACCCGTAGCACCGCCTTTGGTCGCCCGCTCGACCACCTCTACTATCGTGATCTCGATCTGGTGGAGGTGAGCGCCCCCGGTACAGAGGCGTCGGATCACAATCCCATCGTGGCGCGATTCAAGGCCCAGAGCCTGACTCCGCAGGAATAAAAAAAGAGACCCGCCAACTGGCGGGTCTCTTTTCAGTATTGATTGCCTTAACCGTTATCACCGACAAACAGGGTCAGTGTCTGGCCGGGTTGCAGGTAGCTGCGCTTGTTGAGTTGGTTCCAGCGCATCACATCCACCACGGCAACCTGAAACTTGGCGGCAATGGAGGAGAGGGAGTCCCCACGGCGAACCTGATAGCTCACCGAGCCGTTGCCGGATTTCCCCTTGATGACAAGCTTGGCTCCCGGTTTGAGGGTGGCGCGGGCCGACAGACCATTCCACTGCATCAGCGACTTCTGGGGAACGCCATGCTTGCGGCTGATCTCCCACAGGGTATCTCCGGCCTTGACCGTGTATCGGGTCACCGCCGAAGCGCGCTTGCTGACGGGCTCACGACTGGCCAGGGTTCGACCACTATCGACGGCCCCAGCCGGCAAGTGCAGGGTCTGGCCGGCACGCAGGCTGTTACCGCGCAAATTGTTGGTCATCTTCAACTCACTGACGCTGACCCCATGGCGACTGGCGATGAGGGAGAGGGTATCTCCCCGCTCAACCTGATAGCTGCGACCTTTGACACGCTCGTTTCGGGGCAGGTCCGCCAGGGCCAGCTCGAGGGAATCGGCGTATTCAACCGGTACCATGATCCTATGGGGACCTCGGGGCGAGGTGACGCCACGTACCAGTGCAGGATTGAGCTCCTTGAGCTGGCTCTGGCGCATGCCCACCAGATTGGCGGCGGTGGCGATATCGATTTGCCCGCCCACATCGATGGCACGCAGTTTTGGCTCGTTGGCCAGATTGGGCAGGGAGAGACCGTAGCGCTCCGAGTTACTGATGACATCAGCCATGGCCAGGATCTTGGGCACGTACTGCTCGGTCTCCCGGGGCAGATCCAGAGACCAGTAATCGGTTGACTGCCCACGCTTCTGGTTACGCACGATGGCGTTACGTACCCGTCCTTCCCCGGCGTTGTAGGCGGCCATGGTGTTGAGCCAGTCCCCGTCGAAGAAGCGGTTGAGGTACTCCAGATAGTCGAGGGCGGCACGGGTCGAGGCGACCACGTCTTTGCGCCCGTCATACCAGCGATCGTGAGCCAGACCGAAGTTACGGCCGGTCTGGGGGACAAATTGCCACAGCCCCACCGCATTACTGCGGGAGCGTGCTGTCGGATCAAAGGTGCTCTCGATCATGGGTATCACGACCAGCTCCATTGGCAGCCCGCGCCGTTCGATCTCCTCCACCATCAGGTAGAGGTAGGGTTCAGCACGACTGGCAATGGTCGCCATGTGACGTTCATTGCGCAGAATGGAGGTCCGTTGTCGTCGGACCCGGTCGTTATCCGGTACCTCCAGCTGCATATCTTCGCTGATACGAACCCACAGATCGTCACTGCCTGCGACAGACTCGAGCTGATCGTCGTTGAGCCACACACCGGAGGCATAGCGTTTGTGGGTCTTCTTGCTGACTTGGGGGGACTTGATCGGCTCGATAGCCGTTAGCGCCCGGTCATCCTGATTACTCAGGTTTTGGCAGCCACTTAGAAACAAGGCTGCCAACAAGGCCGTTCGAACCTTCATCACTCTCAGGTCATCCAATCGGTAAAACAGCCGACATACTAAGCGGCTATCCCCCCCGGATCAAGGTTTGCTCAAAAAACATCCTTCCATTGTCGCAGGGTTTTGAAGACAAGTTGTGGTGTATCCAACGGTGAATAAACGTGTTTTTCCGCAGAAAATTTTACACTGTCGTGTTCGCATCGAAGAAACACGTTGATCTCCTTCTCCCGTTGCAGGGTCGTCGGCAGGGAGGGTACCCCCTGCTGGCGCAGCTTGCTGACTTCCCGCAGGGCGGCGGCGATCGCCGGATTATCGGGCTCAACCGTGATGGCAAATCTCAGGTTGGACAGGGTGTACTCATGGGCTGGATAGAGCCGAGTCTGCCCGGGCAGCTCACCGATACGTTGCAGCGAGTGATGGAGCTGTTCCGGACTCCCCTCAAACAGGCGGCCACATCCGGCGCTAAAGAGGGTGTCACCGCAAAACAGCATGCCACCGCCGTAGTAGGCCACATGGCCATGGGTATGTCCCGGCAGATGCATCACCTGCAGCGTCAAACCGTGCCAGTGGATCTCATCACCTTCGTCTACCCGTATGCCGTCGAGCCCCGGGGTCGTCTCATGGCGAGGTAGATAGAGTCTGGCGTTGGGGGCCTGCTCAAGCAATTCGGTGACGCCACCGCAGTGATCCTGATGATGATGGGTGATGAGGATGGCATCCAGGGTCAGTCCCAGCACGGCGATCCGCTCGAGCACGGGACCGGCGCAGCCAGGATCGACAACTAGACAATGATTATCTTTGCAAATCAACCAGATATAGTTATCTGAAAAGGCCGGAACCGTGATGACTTGATACATGCAATGGCTTCTCTTTGGTCTGGCTATCTTATATAAAGGGAGTGTCTCCCCTACCCGGAACGAGCCCTATTATGCAGGTGGCCCGTAGCGAACGACAAATCGTGAGTCCATCCAGCTGGTGTGAATTGCCGCTGGGGGACTGGATTGCCAGCGAGGTGCAGTCTCGTCTCGATCTCTGGTGTCCCCATCTGTTTGGTTACCACCTTCTCAAGATTGGTGCGCTCAGTGCTGAGCTCTCCTGTCGCTGCTCCACGATTCGCCATCAGGCCGCAGTCGCTCCGCTGGGGCGGGATCTCGCCATGCAGGGAGAGCCGACGCAACTGCCGGTGCGCTGTGGCAGCGTCGATGCCTGCCTGCTCGCACATACCCTCGACTTTAGCCAGGACCCCCATGAGGTGCTGCGGGAGGTTGAACGGGTGTTAACACCGGATGGCTGGATCATCCTCAGCGGCTACAATCCGATGAGCCTGTTGGGGGTGGGGAAGATGCTCCCCTGGTTTCGCCGTCAGCTTCCCTGGTCGGCGCGCATGTTTACACCGGGACGGGTGACCGACTGGCTGCAACTGCTGGGGTTCGAGGTGATGTTCGAGGAGCGTTTCGGTTACTCCTGGATGGGGCGAAAGAGCTCGGTCGGCTGGTGGCGGGAGAGCCTGGGGCATGACTATTGCCGCGCCTTCTCCTCCGTCTATGTCATCGCCGCCCGCAAGCGGCGCATTCCCCTCCAGCCGGTGCAAAAACGCTGGAATCTGCCCCGAACCCTGACCACCCCGGGGATGGCCAGGGTCGCAGAAGGTCAGGGGCGGTAGCCGGTATCATCGGCCAGTGAGGGGCCCGATGCGGCCTCTCTGGCCAGCTCGTCGCAACGTTCGTTTTCCGGGTGTCCCGAGTGCCCCTTAACCCAGAGCCACTCCACCTGATGGCGAGCCACCTCGGCATCCAGTTGCTGCCACAGATCGACATTCTTGACCGGTTCCCGGTTGGCGGTGAGCCATCCCTTGCGTTTCCAGCCGGTGATCCACTGGGTGATCCCCTGCTTCACGTATTGGCTGTCGGTGGTCAGGCGAACCTGGCAGGATTCACTCAGGGTGCGCAGCCCAGCGATGGCTGCCATCAGCTCCATGCGGTTATTGGTAGTGAGGCGATAACCGGCCGACAGCTCCTTGCGATGTTTGCCATAGATGAGGACGGCGCCGTACCCACCCGGTCCCGGATTGCCGAGGCAGGAACCATCCGTATATAAATCAATCTGTTTTAGCATGCGCGTTGGGGTAAACTTGGAGAAAACCCGAGTTTGACACAGATCCCATGATGAACATACCCCAGGCCCAGCGCCAGATAATCCTCGATACCGAAACCACCGGTATGAACATGGGGGGCGGCCCCCACTACCTTGGACACCGTATCATCGAGATCGGCTGCGTCGAGGTGATCAACCGCAAGCTCACCGGTAATCACTTCCACGTCTATATCAAGCCCGATCGTCTGGTCGATCCCGAAGCGATCCAGGTGCACGGGATCACCGATGACTTCCTGCGCGACAAGCCTCGCTTCGATCAGATTGCTGACGATTTTATCGAGTATATCCGCGGCGCCGAACTCATCGCCCACAATGCCCCCTTCGACGTGGGCTTCATGGATTACGAGTTCGACAAGTTGGGGTTGGGTCTCAAGACCACGGATATCTGCACCGTCACCGATACCCTGGTGATGGCGCGGGAGCTCTTCCCCGGCAAGCGTAACAACCTGGATGTGCTGTGCGATCGTTACGGCATCGACAACTCACACCGTACTCTGCACGGGGCCTTGCTCGATGCGGAGATCCTCGCCGACGTCTATCTGATGATGACCGGCGGCCAGACCAAGCTCAATCTGGCCACCGAATCGGCCGAGAGTGACAGCGCGGCTCAGGACACCGGGATCCGCCGACTCGCCGCAGACCGGGCCCCTCTGCGAGTGATCCGCGCCGAAGGAGAAGTTCTGGCGACCCATGAGGCGAGGCTGGATCTGGTGCAAAAGAAGGGGGGGGGCTGTCAGTGGCGGCAGTGAGAGGCTGGAGCGCTGCGCTGCTGCTCCTGTGTGGGCAGCTCAGTGCGGCAACCGTATATGGTGCGAGCGATGTGCCGCTCCTTGAGAACCGCTTTCGTATCGACCACGGGGTACGCGAGGTGACCTTTATCCTGAAAAAGCGGGAGGGGTCGGCTCCGGTGGTGCTGGTACAACCCGATGGCAGCAAGCTCTACAGCAACCGTCATCCCAAGGAACAGATCGGCTGGCTGGTCACCCCCGAGGCCGATCTCATCACGGTACGCGATCCGATGCCGGGCCCCTGGCAGGCCATTGCCGAACTCGATCCTGAAAACCGGATCCGCCTGCTGACCAACATCCAGCTGCAGACCGAGCCCTTGCCCCTTCGCCTCTATCAGGGGGAGAGCGTCAAGGTGACCGGGCGACTGCTTATCGATGGAGCGCAGACCCGTGACAAGGACTACCTCTCCTCCCTCGGCATGACGGTACGGCTGCAGAGCTTCCAGACCGCCGAGATGAAGGGGGAGCCGGTACAGGATCTGGTCATAGGTAGCTACTTGGACGATGGCAAGGGGCTCGATGAGCGTCCCCATGATGGGGTGATGACGGCCGAGGTGCTGTTCGATGCTCCGGCGGGCAAGTATCGTACCGTGATCAGCACGGGCAACGAGGTGTTTGCCCGGGCTCGCCATCAGGAGATCCTCATCTATCCCATGCCGTTTCGTTATGAGATGCAACTGCCGAGCGAAACCAAGGGGCCCAGGTTGACCTTCCTCATCGACAAGGATGAAGTGGAGCCGACCAGCATTGCCGTTGCCGGGCGAGTGATTGACCCGGCCGGCCACCCTCTGCCCTTCAACGGTACGGCCAGCAGCCAAAATTTGGAGGTTATGCTCCCGAAACCGGCCGCTCCCGGGCTCTATCATATCGAGGGGAGCCTGTTTGGTACTACCCTGTCCGGGCGTGAGTTCCGACTGACCCTGCCAACCAAGAGTTTCAACATCTATCCGCCGCCGCCCCCTCCCGAGCCGGTCATCAGCGCGGCGGTCAAGCCCAAGGCGCCTCCGGTCGAGGAGAGCAGCGGTTGGCTGATCTGGCTGCTGGGCGGTTTGGCCGTCTTGATGGGGCTCGGGGGCGGGATCGGTTTTATCCTGTTGCAAAAGCGCAAAGCCCTCAAGCGTGCCCTTGCGGCCCAGCAGGCGGCGCAGGAGGCCCAAAACAAGGCGCCTGCCTCCGAGCTCGATCTCAACCAGCCCGAGCAATGAAAAAGAGGGAAGCATTGGCTTCCCTCTTTGCGTCTGTTTCTCATATGAGCCGATAAAAAAACACCCTGCCAGGCAGGGTGTTTGTCATTGCGGGATCAGGCTGCGTGATGCAGGCTGGCCGGTTGATAGAGAGACTTGTCGGCGGCCAGCTCCATGGGATCGAAGTCATCCACGTTGATGGTATAGAGCCGGCTTGCCTCGGCGCGGCGCAGCACATCGGCCTCACTCTCGCTCAGGACGCCGGCAGCCAGACCGCTGTCGGCTACCTTGTCCAGCCCGGTGAAGGGACGCTTGATGCCATCGGCCTTGCATACCTTGTCAAACAACGGCTCGGCGGCCAGCACATCATCGAGTGCTTGCTCGAGCAGGCCGAAGGGGTTGCCCTCCTCGCGGGTGAGGTACTGCCCCTTGGCCAGACGGCTGCGGCTCTCGCTCGGGGTTTGCAGCAGGCGGGCGACCTTGTTGTCCAGCTTGTCAGACGGCTTGTGCATGTCGCAACCGAGTGGCAGCACCAGAAGGCGCAGGGCGCGGCCAATCCAGCGATTCGGGAAGTTGCGCAGCAGCTCGTCAATGGCCTGCTGGGCCTTGAACAGGGCATCTTGCAAGGACCAGTGCAGCAGCGGCAGATCCCCCTTCTGACGCCCCTCGTCGTCGAAGCGCTTGAGGGCGGCGGAGGCCAGATAGAGCTGGCTCAGCACATCACCCAGGCGCGCCGAGACTCGCTCCTTGCGCTTGAGCTCCCCACCCAGGGTCCCCATGGCCACGTCCGAAAGGAAGGCGAGGTTGGCCGACAGGCGTGCCAGCTTCTGGTAGTAGGGACGGGTTTCATCCTTGAAGGGGGAGCCAGCCAGACGACCACCTGTGAGCCCCAACCAGAGGCTGCGAACCATGTTACTCATGGCAAATCCCACATGGCGGAACATGGCCTTGTCGAAGTCCTTGAGTCCCTGCTCGGGGTCGGGATGGGCGGCGGCCAGCATCTCGGTCAGCACGTAGGGGTGGCAGCGGATGGCCCCTTGCCCATAGATGATCATGGAGCGGGTCAGGATGTTGGCCCCTTCTACCGTGATGGCGATAGGAGCCCCCTGATAGCCCCGAGCCAGGTAGTTATTCGGGCCCATGCAGATCCCTTTGCCGCCGTGGATATCCATGGCATCGATGATGCACTTCTGGGCGCGGTCGGTGAGGTGATACTTGACGATGGCCGAGATGACCGAGGGTTTTTCGCCCAGATCGATACCGGCAACGGTCAGACTGGCGGCCGCTCCCATGATGTAGGCGTTACCGCCGATACGGGCGAGCGGCTCTTCGATCCCCTCCATTTTGCCGATAGGCAGCTTGAACTGACGACGGATCCGGCTGTAGGCGCCGGAGGCCAGGGCCAGCATCTTGACGCCACCCGTGCTGTTGGAGGGGAGGGTGATGCCGCGACCGACCGACAGACACTCGACCAGCATGCGCCACCCCTGACCGGCCATGGCCGGGCCACCGATGATGAAGTCGAGGGGGACGAAGAGATCCCTGGCCTGGGTCGGGCCGTTTTGGAACGGTACATTGAGGGGGAAGTGGCGGCGGCCTATCTCAACCCCTTTCAGGTGAGTCGGAATGAGGGCGCAGGTGATGCCGAGCTCCTCGTCACTCCCCAGCAGATGTTCGGGGTCTCGCAGCTTGAAGGCCAGGCCCAGTACGGTTGCGATGGGAGCCAGCGTGATATAGCGCTTGTTCCAGGTCAGGCGCATGCCGAGCACTTCTTTGCCTTCCCACTCGCCTTTGCAGACGACGCCGGTATCAGGAATGGAGCCCGCATCCGAGCCAGCCTCGGGGCTGGTCAGGGCGAAGCAGGGGATCTCCTTGCCCACAGCCAGGCGAGGCAGGTAGTAATCCTTTTGCTCCTCGGTACCGTAGTGTTGCAGCAGCTCGCCCGGGCCGAGGGAGTTGGGGACGCCCACGGTGGAGGCGAGCACGGCGCTGGCACCGGTCAGTTTCTGCAGTACGCAGGACTGGGCATAGGCGGAAAATTCCAGACCACCATATTTTTTCTTGATGATCATGGCGAAGAACTTGTTCTCCTTGAGGTATTGCCATACCTCGGGGGAGAGATCGGCGCGCTGATGGGTGACCTCCCAGTCGCTGACCATGCGGCAAACGGTCTCTACCGGACCGTCCAGGAAGGCTTGTTCCTCGGCGTTGAGGGTGTTGGCCGGAATGCGGTGCAGCTTCTTCCAGTCCGGGTCGCCGGCAAAAAGCTCGGCTTCCCACCAGGTAGTTCCGGCTTCGATAGCTTCTTTCTCGGTGCGCGACATCTCCGGCATGATCCCCTTGTAGAGCTTGAACAGGGGTTTGGAGATGTTGCTGCGGCGCAGTTCGACCAGATTGAGGGGAAGCGCCACCGCGGCAAACAGCAGCCAGAGCAGCCAGGGAAGGTGGCCATAGAGGCTACCGACCAGCAGGGCTGCGAAGGTGATCAGGGTGGACATCAAGAGAGGAGTACGGCGATACGCCAGCGCTCCGATGACGATCAGGACCCCGAGCAGGGTGAGGGCCGTAGTCATTGTATGCTCCTTGCGATAGGGTTAACGAGTCACTGACTCATCTGGAGGTCTGACCTGTTGGTCATGAGATATCTTGTAATGGATAGGTTGCGAATTATCAAGTTGTTTACAAAACCCCGGCTGGTGAATGTGATGGGGGCCGCATCGACAGAGACCATCGTCGGTTGAGAATGATTTGCAAGGGGCGACGCGCGCAAAACCTTGTGCGACAATGACGCGGTTATTGCTGACTGAAAGAGAGCAACCATGTACCAAGATCTGATCCGCAGTGAACTGACCGAAGCGGCCGACGTGCTGCAGAAATTCCTGGCAGACGAGCAAAACATCCAGAATATCGAGGCCGCCGCCAAGCTGTTGGCCGCCTCTTTCAAGGAGGAGGGCAAGGTGCTCTCCTGCGGCAACGGTGGCTCCCACTGTGACGCCATGCATTTTGCCGAGGAGCTGACCGGCCGCTATCGGGAGAACCGTCCGGGTTATGCCGGTATCGCCATCTCGGATCCGAGCCATCTCTCCTGCGTCTCCAATGATTTTGGTTACGACTTCGTCTTCTCCCGATATGTCGAGGCGGTCGGTCGCCGCGGCGACGTGCTGCTTGGCATCTCTACCAGCGGCAACTCCGGTAACATCATCAAGGCTATCGAGGCCGCCCGTGCCAAGGGGATGAAGGTGATCGCCCTGACAGGCAAGGATGGCGGCAAGATGGCCGGCCTGGCCGATGTAGAGATCCGTGTGCCCCACTTCGGCTACGCCGATCGCATTCAGGAGGTACACATCAAGGTGATCCACATCCTGATCCAGCTGGTCGAGAAGGAGATGGCCAAGTAATTGGCTGGTGGGAGAGGCCATGTGTGAACTGCTTGGCATGAGTGCCAATGTTCCGACCGACATCTGTTTCAGCTTTAGTGGCCTGATGCTGCGCGGGGGCAAGACTGGCCCCCATCGTGACGGTTGGGGGATCACCTTCTACGAAGGGCGGGGTTTTCGCACCTTCAAGGATCCCCAGCCGAGCGCCGAGTCGCACATCGCGCGCCTGGTGCAGGAGTACCCCATCAAGAGTTGCGCCGTGGTGAGCCACATCCGCCAGGCCAACCGGGGCAAGGTCTCGCTGGAAAATACCCACCCCTTCACCCGGGAGCTGTGGGGCCGTTACTGGACCTTCGCCCACAACGGCCAGCTAACCGGCTGGAAGCGGTTGCCAACCGGTCGCCACCGCCCGGTGGGGCAGACCGACAGCGAGCATGCGTTCTGCTGGCTGCTCGACCGGCTCGAGCAGAAGTACCGTCGTCAGCCGGCCAACTTTCCCGCCATGTTTCGCTATCTCGCATCCCTGTGTCAGCAGTTGCGTCAGCTTGGGGTCTTCAACATGCTGCTCTCTGACGGGGAGTACGTGATGACCTTCTGCTCCAACAACCTGCACTGGTTGACCCGGCGCGCCCCCTTTGGAGAGGCGACCCTGCTCGATGACGAGGTCTCCATCGACTTTCAGAGCGAGACCACGCCCAACGACGTGGTGACGGTGATAGCGACGCGACCACTCACCGGCAATGAATGCTGGCAGGCGATGGGGCCGGGGGAATACAACCTGTTTCGCCTCGGCGAGCGGATTGCCGGCGGGCAGGGGTAAACCGCTGAGACATAAATAAAGAGGGAGGCCAGGGCCTCCCTCTTTATATTGGCGATGTCACCAGGGTCATGCTCATTCGCTGGCGTAGCCGGCCGGCCCCAGAGGCTCGCCGTCCATCAGCGCCTTGTCGTGCATCATTACCAGGCGTCCCATGCAGAACCAGCTTACCACCAGAGGGTAGATGGCGTGCTCTTGCACCTGTACCCGGGCGGCGACCTCTTCTTCGCTGTCGTCTTCGAAGATGGGGACGCGCGCCTGCAGCACCACGGGCCCCCCGTCGAGCTCTTCGGTGACGAAGTGGACGCTGGCGCCGTGCTCGGTCTCACCGGCCTCGATGGCAAGACGATGAGTATGGAGCCCCTGGTACTTGGGCAGCAGGGAGGGGTGGATATTGAGCATGCGGCCACGAAAGCGGGCGATGAAGCCGGGTGAAAGGATACGCATGAATCCGGCCATCACGATAAGATCGGGACGGTAGCCCGCCACCAGCTCACCGAGGGCGGCATCGTAGGACTCCCTGTCCGCGAAATCGGCGGCGGCCACTACCTCGGTGGCACACCCCG
Organism: Aeromonas schubertii; assembly: GCF_000820105.1. Lineage (GTDB taxonomy): Bacteria > Pseudomonadota > Gammaproteobacteria > Enterobacterales > Aeromonadaceae > Aeromonas > Aeromonas schubertii. The sequence goes on from NZ_CDDB01000041.1 coordinate 91,227, forward strand.
CCTCACGGGCACGGGTGAGGCCATAGGCCTCACCCTTGTTGCTCACCACGGCCACCACTTCGCCGGCGATGCGACCCGCGTGGCAGGCATCGAGGATCGCCTGCAGGTTGCTGCCATTGCCGGAGATGAGGACCAGAATGCGTTTCATCGGATGACAACCTGCTCCTCGCCGGCGGGCTGGGCGGCGATATGCCCGATGTGCCAGGCCTGCTCTCCTTCGGCCTTGAGCAGGGTCAGGGCCTTGTCGAGCTGGTGCTGGGGCAGGGCGATGATCATACCAACGCCGCAGTTGAAGGTGCGATACATCTCGTGACGGGTGACGTTACCGGTCTCTTGCAACCAGCTGAACACCGCCGGCCATTGCCAGCTCTGCTCGTCGATGATCGCCTGGGTCTGCTCGGGCAGCACGCGCGGGATGTTCTCCCAGAAGCCGCCACCAGTGATGTGGGACAGCGCATGGATCTCGCACTCCTTGAGCAGCTTGAGCACGGGTTTGACATAGATGCGGGTCGGCTCCAGCAGCGCGTTGGCCAGGGTGGTCTCCCCCAGCTTCTGATGCACGTCGGCACCGGAGACCTCAAGGATCTTGCGAATAAGGGAGAAGCCGTTGGAGTGGGGGCCGCTGGCGGCCAGGGCGATCAGGGCATCCCCGGCCTGGACCTTGCTGCCATCGATGATCTCGCTCTTTTCCACCACGCCCACGCAGAAGCCGGCGATGTCGTAATCTTCCCCTTCATACATGCCAGGCATCTCGGCGGTCTCGCCGCCCACCAGGGCGCAACCGGATTGCTCACAGCCAGCACCGATCCCGGTCACCACGGCCGCAGCGGTCTCCACATCCAGCTTGCCGGTGGCGTAGTAGTCGAGGAAGAAGAGAGGCTCGGCCCCCTGCACGATGAGATCGTTGACGCACATAGCCACCAGATCGATACCGACAGTGTCGTGTTTCTTCAGATCGATGGCCAGGCGCAGTTTGGTGCCCACCCCATCGGTTCCGGAGACCAGCACAGGCTCCTTGTAGCCGGCCGGAATTTGACACAAGGCCCCAAAGCCGCCGAGACCACCCAGGACTTCCGGACGGCGTGTGCGTTTGGCCACACCCTTGATACGATCGACCAGGGCATTGCCCGCATCGATGTCCACGCCTGCATCCTTGTAGCTCAGTGAGGTTTTGTCAGTCACGAGTATTCCCCGTCAAGTGGTGATAATGGAGGGTAAAATTCGGGGCGTATTCTAGCAGCAGGGGCCAAAAAGCAGAAAGGAAATCGTTTGCGCGCGAAGCGGCAAAAAAGCTCCACAAGAAGGGGGATTTGGTGTATGATTCCGCGATTTTTTTGCGCGGCAGTTCCAGGAGATAATAATGAAAGTCGTAGAAGCCAAACACCCGCTTATCAAACACAAACTCGGTCTGATGCGCGAAGGGGAGATCAGCACCAAGCGCTTTCGCGAGCTGGCCAAGGAAGTGGGCAGTCTGCTCACCTACGAGGCGACTTCTGACTTCGAAACCGAGAAGGTTACCATCAACGGTTGGAACGGGCCAGTAGAAATTGATCAGATCAAGGGCAAGAAAGTCACCGTCGTGCCTATCCTGCGCGCCGGTCTTGGCATGATGGACGGTGTGCTCGAGCACATGCCCAGTGCCCGTGTCAGCGTGGTGGGGATCTACCGCGACGAGGAGACCCTGCAACCGGTCCCCTATTTCGAGAAGATTGTCAGCAATATCGAAGAGCGTCTGGCGCTGGTGGTCGATCCCATGCTGGCCACTGGCGGCTCCATGATCGCCACCATCGATCTGCTCAAGAAGAAGGGGTGCCAGTCCATCAAGGTGTTGGTGCTGGTAGCCGCCCCCGAGGGGATCAAGGCCCTTGAAGCCGCTCATCCGGATGTGGAGCTCTACTGCGCCGCCATCGACCAGGGCCTCAACGAGAAGGGCTATATCGTGCCTGGTCTCGGTGATGCCGGCGACAAGATCTTCGGCACCAAGTAATATCGAAAGTCCCATGCGAAGCCGGCCCTGTGCCGGCTTCGTGCTTTTTCGGGATGCCATCTCCTGGCGCCTTGCTGGAGGCGGACCCTTACCGCTACCATAGCCCCACTCAATATTGAATCGAGAGCCTGCCGATCATGATGCACAAGACCCTCGTTACCCTGCTGCTGTGTATAACCTCTGCCGCCAGTTGGGCCGTTCAGATCCCGGATCTCTATCTTGGGCGTGCCGGTGCGAGCACCGAGATGGTCAAAGCCCAGGGCGAAGCATTGGGTGCCGTGCTTATCAAGCTAACCGGCAAGCGGGAGGTGCTGACCCAGCCCGAGATCGCCGCCGCCCTTACCAAACCGGGTGAATATATTCGCCGCTATGTCTATCAGGGGGAGGGGAGCGCTCGCCAACTGGTGGCCGAGATGGATCCGGGACGCGTCAATCAGCTTCTCAGTCAGGCCAAGCTGCCACTGCTTGGGGCGGTTCGTCCCCAGATAGCCCTCTGGCTGGTGATCGACGACAGCCAGCGGCGCATGGTCTCTGACCAGTCTCAAGATGGCTGGGCCAACGAGCTGCGTAGCGGTGCAGCCCCGCTGGCGCTACCTGTCGTGCTGCCCATCATGGACCTCGATGACAGCTCGGCGGTCGCGGTGACCGATGTGCTGGGGCGTTTCGCCGAACCGGTGGCAGCTGCCAGCCAGCGCTATGGTGCCGAGATGGTGCTGCTGGGGCGGTTGAGTGCCGAAGATGAGACCTGGACTCTGGAGTGGGGTCTCTATGGTAGCAAGGAGGGTCAGCTCTCGGAGCTGACCAAGGGGAGCCTGAGTGGCAGCCAGCAGGCAGTCAGCGAGCAGCTCACCACCCAGCTCTCGGCCTGGTTGGTAGAGCACTACGGCGCCAAGGTGTCGGGGGAGCGTGGCCAGTTGCAACTGACGGTGGAGGGGCTCAGCCAGATGAACGACATCGCCAACGTACAGAGCCTTATCAAGGGCATGGCCAGTGTTGCCAGTGTCGAGTTGGCCGAGCTGGATATGGAGAGCGCAACGTTCAACCTCTCCTTCTATGGGGAGCAGAAGGAGCTCGAGCGCGGACTCTCCCTCGATGCGCGCCTGGCTCAGGTTGGCAGCCAGCCCGGCAGCCTGCACTACCGCTGGAGTGGCCAGTGACCTTTTACCGCCCGGCTTGCCGGGCGGTTCTCTCCCGGGCCACACAATGGTACACTGAAAGGCAAATGACACAGTTTAAGCCTCAAGAGTGAAACAACCGGCCCAGCTATCCCTAGCCGTTCAACTACCGGATGACGAAACCTTCGTCAGTTTCTACCCCGGCAGCAATGCCCACCTGATCACGGCACTGAAAAATGCAGCCATCGGTCAGGGCTCTCCGTTTATCTACTTCTGGGGTCCCAAGGGAACCGGTCGTTCCCATCTGCTCCACGCCACCTGCGCCGAGGTCAATGCCCGCGATGCAGCGGCGGCTTATTTACCCCTCGATCAGTTCGAGCGGCTCGATCCCAGCATGCTCGAGGCCCTCGAGAGCCTGCCTCTGGTCTGTCTCGACAATCTGGAGGCGATCGCCGGTAACGAGCGATGGGAACGGGCCCTGTTTGACTTCTATAACCGCTGGCGTGAGAAGGGGCAGCCCGGCTCTCTGGTGGTCACCGGCACCAGTGCACCGCGCAAGATTGGACTGCAGCTGCTGGATCTCGCCTCGCGTCTGGACTGGGGGGTCAACTTTCACCTCGATGAGCTCGATGACGAGGGCAAGCTCAGCGCCCTGCAGCTGCGTGCCGAGCTGCGCGGATTCAAACTCCCCATCGATGTGGGTCGTTTCCTGCTTAACCGACTGTCGCGGGATATGCGTACCCTGCTGGCGACCCTCAACCAGCTCGACAACGCCTCGTTTCGTGCCAAGCGCAAGCTCACCATCCCCTTTGTCAAAGAGATCCTCGAGCTTTAAGTTTGCAGATGGTGCCCAAAAGAAACCCCGGCGTCAGGCCGGGGTTTTTGATTGCTATCCGTTGATGATCAATGGAACTGATCTTCTTCGGTAGAGCCCGTTAACGCGGTCACCGAGGATTGGCCGCCCTGGATGACGGTGGTCACCTTGTCGAAGTAACCGGTGCCGACCTCCTGCTGGTGCGCCACGAAGGTATAGCCCTGCTTGGCGGCGGCAAATTCCGGCTCCTGCACCATCTCGACATAGTGCTTCATCCCCTCGCCACGAGCGTACTGGTAGGCCAGTTGGTACATGTTGAACCACATGTTGTGGATACCCGCGAGCGTGATGAACTGATACTTGTAGCCCATGTCAGAGAGCTCCTGCTGGAAGCGGGCGATGGTGGCATCGTCCAGGTTCTTCTTCCAGTTAAAGCTCGGGGAGCAGTTGTAGGCCAGGATGCGGTCCGGGAACTTGGCCTTGATGGCCTCGGCAAACTTGCGTGCCTCGTCCAGATCCGGCTTGGCGGTTTCACACCACACCATGTCGGCGTAGGGAGCATAGGCCAGACCGCGGGCGATGGCCTGATCGATACCGGCACGCACCTTGTAAAAGCCCTCGGCGGTGCGTTCACCGGTCAGGAAGTCCGCATCATAGGGATCGGCATCGGTGGTCAGCAGATCCGCCGCGTTGGCGTCGGTTCGGGCGATCACCAGGGTGGTGGTGCCGCACACGTCGGCTGCCAGACGTGCCGCAATGAGCTTTTGCACCGCTTCCTGGGTCGGTACCAGTACCTTGCCGCCCATGTGGCCACATTTTTTCACGGAGGCGAGCTGATCTTCGAAGTGCACGCCGGCGGCGCCCGCTTCAATCATCCCCTTCATCAGCTCGAAGGCGTTGAGTACGCCGCCAAAACCGGCCTCGGCGTCGGCGACGATGGGCAGGAAGTAGTCGATAAAGCCTTCATCGTCGGGGCCGACCTGGCTGGACCACTGGATCTGGTCGGCACGGGCGAAGGAGTTGTTGATGCGTTCTACCACCGACGGCACCGAGTTGGCCGGATAGAGGGACTGGTCCGGGTACATGGTGGAGGAGAGGTTGTTGTCTGCCGCCACTTGCCAGCCAGAGAGGTAGATTGCCTCGATGCCTGCCTTGGCCTGCTGCACCGCCTGGCCACCGGTCAGGGCGCCGAGGCAGTTCACATACCCCTTCTTGGCGCCACCGTGGATCAGCTCCCACAGCTTGTCGGCACCACGCTGGGCCAGGGTGTGGACCGGTTGAATGCTACCGCGCAGATTCACCACATCCTCGGCGCTGTAGCCGCGCTTGATCCCTTTCCAGCGGGGATTTTCCGCCCAGTCTTTCTCGATAGCCTGGATCTGTTGTTCACGGGTCAGTGCCATATCAGTTCCCTCTTTCATTGATTTCACGTTTCCATTTGACTTGTTATGGGGGCCGTCACCGGCCCGGGTTTCACAACCGCTCGTAGCCGGGCAGCGTGAGAAAATCGATCAGGGTGTCGGCGCAGGTGATCTGCTCCATCAGCTCGCTCGCCTCGGCGAAGCGTCCCGATTGCCAGCGGGTCTCACCGATCTCGCTCTTCACCACCTCCTGCTCTTCGGCCAGCATCTGGCGGAACAGGGCCTTGGTCACCACCTGACCGTCGGAGAGAGTCTTGCCGTGGCGGATCCACTGCCAGATGGAGGTGCGCGAGATCTCGGCGGTGGCGGCATCTTCCATCAGACCGTAGATGGGCACGCAGCCGTTACCCTGGATCCAGGCTTCCAGATATTGCAGGGCGACGCGGATATTGGTACGCATGCCGGCCTCGGTGCGTTCGCCCTCACAGGGGGCCAGCAGGTCGGCGGCTGTGATGGGGGCATCCTGCTCACGCAGTACACCGATCTGGTTCTTGGCTCCGGCCGGGATGACGGCGTTGAAGACCCCCATGGCGGTGTCAGCCAGTCCCGGGTGCGCCACCCAGGTACCATCGTGGCCGTTGTCGGCCTCGCGCTGCTTGTCTGCCAGGACCTTGGCAAACACCTGTTCATTGACCGCCGGATCCTTGGCCGGGATGAAGGCTGCCATACCGCCCATGGCTAGGGCGCCGCGTTTGTGACAGGTCTTGATGAGCAGGCGCGAATAGGCATTCAGGAACGGCTTGTCCATGGTCACCACCTGGCGATCCGGCAAAACGCGATCCGGGTGATTTTTGAGTGTCTTGATGTAGCTGAAGATGTAGTCCCAGCGGCCGCAGTTGAGCGCGACGATGTGATCCTTCATCTGATAGAGCAGCTCGTCCATCTCGAACACAGCGGGCAGGGTCTCGATCAGCACGGTAGCCTTGATGGTGCCGCGGGGCAGGCCGAACTTGTCTTCGGTCCAGGCGAACACCTCACTCCACCAGCGCCCCTCCAGATGGCTCTGCAGCTTGGGCACGTAGAAGTAGGGTCCCGAGCCCTTGGCCAGCAGCGCCTTGTGGTTGTGCAGGAAGTAGAGGGCAAAATCGAGCAGGCCACCGGGGATGGGCTGGCCGTCGAAGGTAATGTGTTTCTCCGGCAGATGCAGGCCGCGCACCCGGCAGATCAGTACGGCGGGGTTGGCACTCAGGGTATAGGCCTTGCCTTCGGGGCTGGTGAAGTCGATGGTGCCGTTGACCGCATCGCGCAGGTTGATCTGCCCCTCCATCACCTTGTCCCAGGCCGGAGCCAGAGAGTCTTCAAAGTCGGCCATGAAGACTCTTACGTTGGCATTGAGGGCGTTGATGATCATCTTGCGATCGACCGGCCCTGTGATCTCGACGCGTCGGTCTTGCAGATCGGCGGGGATGCCGCGCACCGTCCAGTCGCCCTCGCGGATGTGGGCCGTCTCGGGCAGAAAATCGGGCAGCTCCCCGGCATCGATGCGCGCCTGGCGTGCGATACGCTGCCCCAGTAGTTCATCACGCTGGGGGGCGAAGCGCTCCACCAGTTCGGCCACCAGCTGCACCGCCTCCGGGGTGAGGATCTGGGCATATTCGGGACGCATCTGGCCTGTGATGACCAGACGGCTGCTGCAGTGGGTTTGGGCCGGTGCCGACATGGGATGACTCCTTGAAAATTACATTTTGAACAAATTCACTACGACCAAAATTGTTCCCTGTTCTGGATGAGTACCCATCGAGTGTTGACTCATCGCTGTTTAAGTTGCGCAAAAACGTTCAAATCGTCAACACATTTTTTTAAACACTTGTTTTCATTTTCTATATAAATGGCTGTTTTTAATGGGTTAATGAATTGTGAGTATTTGCTCTAGGTAGATGGATATGCTTAACGGACCCCATCGTCCAGAGGGGGGAGGGGAGAGAGGGGAGAGGCTATGTGCGCGATCGCTGTTACGTAATTAAATTACCAATCAGGGTGAGTGCAAAAATAAATCCCGAGGTCACTCCAAGCTTGATTCGGCCCCCTTGCACTGGCCCTGTTTAAGTCGAGGTGCGATTGCCAATGCCATGATGTCATGAGCATTTTATGAGCTGTTTGAAACTGCTACGACGTTAGTCTCGGCCTTGTCGGTCGCAGATAGGCGAGGTTGGCATGGGAAGGCGATGATGTTGGTTTGTATCAGGAGCGGTCTCTGTTCATCACCGAGGGTGGGGGGATCTAAACAGCATATTTTGCTGTCGTTGATTTATCCGGTGGTTTTTTGTCGTTTTTTGTGCGAGGGACGGTTCGGGGGAAGCGAGAGCAGGCGCCGGGCGAAACAAAAAAGCCTCCCGAAGGAGGCTTTAGTGAATGTTGTCGAGATCAACGTGCCAGATTGTCCGGCAGGTGCTCGCGCATGCGGGCCAGCATCTCTTTGACGACGCGCGGATTGCCAACGACCAGGTTACCGGACTGCTCGTAGTTGTGGCCGCCGACGAAATCGGTGACGATGGCGCCCGCTTCCTTGGCCAAAAGCTCACCGGCTGCGGTATCCCAGGGCTTGAGGCCCATCTCCCAGAAGCCGTCGACACGGCCGGCGGCCACGTAGGCGAGATCCAGGGCGGCGGAGCCGGCACGACGGATATCGGCACACTCGATGAAGAGGGCTTGGAACATCTTCTGGTACGGCTCGATCTGGTGCTTCTGCTTGAACGGGAAGCCGGTAGCCAGCACGGTGCCGGAGAGATCCTTGGCCTTGCCGGTCCGGATGCGGTAACCGTTAAGCTGGGCACCGGAGCCACGGGTGGCAGTAAACAGCTCGTCACGGATCGGATCGTAGACGACGGCTTGCTCGGTACGACCCTTCACGCGCAGGGCGATGGAGATGGCAAAGTGGGGGATACCCTTGACGAAGTTGGTGGTGCCATCCAGCGGGTCAATGATCCATTGATAATCCGGGTTGGTACCGGCGATTTCACCACTCTCCTCGCCGATAATGCCGTGCTCGGGATAGGATTTCTTGATGGTGTGAATGATGGCTGCTTCGGCGTCACGATCAACGTTGGTCACGAAATCGTTGCTCCCCTTCTGCATAGCCTCGATGTTCTCGGGCTGGGAGAAGGCTTTGACAATAACTTGACCGGCGTTGCGCGCAGCGCGCACAGCGATATTCAGCATCGGATGCATAGACTCACCACTGGATGTTAAAGAACGGGGAAATTTAGGACGCGGCATTCTACTCAAAAGTGTGGGCAAAGTACAAAACAAATCGTAGCCCCTGGGCCAGGGACGAGGTGGTCCATGATTGTTACTTTTTCTTCAGCCAGAGGGCGCGACAAGGGAAACGCGAGAGATGGGGTGGTGAACATTTCATCAGTCATTAGAAAAACTAGGGCATTGAGATGATAAAGATTCGTTCGTCTAGTGTGACCTGAGTCACTAATATAGCCCTGCGGTTGGGGTCCTCCCGACCCTGTGACTCCTGCGGCGCTTCCGCACCGATTCCATCTTACTGACTTAAAGCCAGCCCGCTTTCGGGATGGCCGGGCTTTCTCTTTTCGGGTCCACTATGCAACGCAACGGTTTTTACGCTCTCTATTTTATTACCATCCTGATGGTGGCGGTCGGGCAGATGACCCAGACCCTTTATGTTCCCTCTATTGGCCAGATGGCACGGGACTTCATGGTCCGTCCCGGGGCTTTGCAGGCGGTCATGGCCTGTTATCTCATTCCCTATGGTCTCTCCCAGTTTGTCTATGGTCCTCTCTCCGATCGTATGGGCCGCCGCCCCGTGCTGGTGATCGGCATGATGGTCTTTCTGGCCGGTACCCTGGTGATCCAGTGGGTGCCGACCTTCGATGCCCTGCTGCTGGGAAGCGTGATCCAGGGCTTGGGTACCGGTGCGGCCGGCGCCATGAGCCGTACCGTGATGCGGGATCGCTACAGCGGCGCCGAGCTCAACCGGGCCAACAGCCTGGTGAGCATGGGGGTGATCTTCTCACCGCTGCTGGCACCCATGATCGGTGGCTGGCTGACCGAACTGGTTAACTGGCGCGCCGGGTACTGGTTTTTGTTCATCTTCGGCGCCCTCACCACGCTTGCCATCATGCTCTGGTTTGCCGAGACCCTGCCCGCCGAGCGTCGTCAGCCTCAGCGAGTAACGGCGGCCTATCGCCACGTGCTCGGCCATGGTCGTTTTCAGGGAAATCTGCTGTGCCTGATGGCGACCTTCTCCGGTCTGGCTGTCTTCGAGGCCGCCGCCGGGGTGATCATGGGCAAGGATTTGCAACTCTCTGCCAAAGCAGTCAGCGTGCTCTTCGTGCTGCCGCTGCCCGGTTACATGTTTGGGGCCTGGCTCTCGGCACGTTTGAGCTATCGCTTGACCATGGGCAAGCTGATGCGCCTTGGCATCGCCTTTCTCGGAATTGGCAGCCTGACCATACTGGTGCCGGGTCTGCTCGGTGAGGTGAGTGCTGCCTCCCTGGTGCTCGGGGCTGCGCTCTACTTTGTTGGCAGTGGCATTCTCTATCCGACCGCCACGACCTGTGCCATCGAGCCCTTCCCGGGCCAGGCCGGTACGGCTGGCGCCATTTTGGGCGGCATGCAGAACCTGGGGGCCGGTCTGGTCACCCTGCTGGCCGCGGGGATCCCCATGCATGGACAGCTGACGCTCGGCATCATCATGACCCTGATGGTTCTGGTGGTTGTGGCCAGCTTTCTCTGGATGCGACGCGGTCACACTCCCGAGCATCAGATGGCTTGATCGGAATATATAAAGAAAAGGCCCGTCGCGATGACGGGCCTTTTTGTTGGTACCCCGGAGGTGCCGTTGCCGGTTTGGGCCCTTGAACCGTGAGTTCAAGGCGGAAGCCGGGCCTGGCCGCAGGCTTCTCGGTACGGGCCGAGCTTGCACAAATAACCAGGTTGCCGGGTTCCTTGGGGTATGAATATCGGCTCGGGGACATGAACCGACTGACGAGCACCCCAGGGATTTAAACGTTGGACGCGACCGCTTAGTCGTCGCCCTGACCATGTTCGATAAGCGCAGCCTCAATGGTGCGTTGCAGCATCTTGATGCGCTTGTCCATGGTCTCAGAGTATTGGTGATTCTTCTCTTTTTCAAGGCAGAGCTCATGGCAGAAATTGAGCGCTGCCATGATGGCCAGCTGTTCGTTGCTGGAGACGCGGGAACGCTGGCGAAGCTCGATCAGCTTCTCGTTGAGCTGGGTGGCCGCTGCCTGCAAGGCTGCCTGCTGTCCCGGCGGACAGGAGACCTTGTAGGGCCGACCCAGGATCACGATTTCAACGGCCTCTGTACTCATGCCTTCCTCGATTGGACTTGGCCTCGTGGGGCCCGGGTCCGCTTGGATAACTGGGCGGGACTATATAGCGCATAGTGTGAAGTTTCAAGGCCTTGCTGGCTCTGGTGCGGGTCGGGTGATAGGATCTTGGGCACATATGCTGCAACTTTGAGCGACACGAGATGAAAGAGGCTAATGGCGTAAGTTACGAGACCCTGGTCACCCTTTTCGAGCAACACGATCTGATGGCCACCGCGGTGGAGGCCCATGCCGTGGTATGCGGTCTGATCTGCGGGGGTTGTCCCCTCGACGGCAAGAGCTGGTTGCCTCACCTTAACGATCTCATCAACGACGGTTTCGGCCTGCCGAGTCCGGTTCGTCAGGCAATGACCTCCCTCTACGACTCGGTGATCGCCTCCCTGATGGCTCAGAAAGGGGTCGAGCTGATGCTGCCGCCGGACGAGGCCCCCCTCGACGAGCGTATCGATGCCCTGGTGGAGTGGTCCCAGGCTTTCCTTGCCGGTTTTGGGGTGGTGCAGCAGGAGCTGGGTAAGGCCTCCGAGGAGCTGCAGGAGATGGTGCGCGATATCGCCAACATCACCCAGGTCTCGGATGAGCTGGATCAGGAGGACGAAGAGAACGAGGCTGCCTTCCTGGTGCTTTACGAGCACGTCAAACTCGGCGTCATGATGGCCTTCGAGGAGTGTGGCAAGCGTCCCTCCACCCCTGCCAGCGCACCGACGCTGCATTGATCCGGTGAGAAGTGCCGGGTGGCTCGCACCCCGGCGGCGGGGGCTGTGTTACCATGGCCCCCATCTTTTTACTCTCCACCGCGTGGAACCCTGCATGTCAGTTAACCACTACGATGTCGCCATCGTTGGCGGCGGCATGAGCGGCGCCTGTCTGGCGCTGGCGCTCTCTCGTCTTCCGTTACGGGTGGCGCTGCTGGAGGCGACCGAGCCCGACGTGGCCCACCACCCCGCCTTCGATGCCCGTGCCATCGCCCTCTCGGCCGGTAGCGTCGATGCCTTGAGCCGGCACGGGATCTGGCCCCTGCTGGCCGAACAGGCCGAGCCTATCACCCGGATCCACGTCTCCGATGCCGGTCATCTTGGGCAGGTGAGGATGGCGGCACAAGATTACCGGCTGTCGGCGCTCGGTCAGGTGATTGAGCTCACGACCACCGGGCGTGCCCTGCAACAGGCCCTGGCCAGGGCTCACAATGTGGATATCTACTGCCCGGTGACGCCGGTGGATCTGCAGCCCGGTGTCGAGGCGGTCTCCATGACCCTTGAAGATGGGCGGGCCCTCTCCACCCGTCTTCTGGTGGCGGCCGACGGGGGGCAGTCGTTTGTGCGCGATGCCTTGAAGATCCCCGTCACGCGTCACGACTTTGAGCAAAGTGCACTGATCGCCACCGTCAAGACGTCCGAGCATCCGCAAGGGCGTGCCTTCGAGCGCTTCACCAAGGGGGGACCGCTGGCCCTGCTGCCACTGCCTGGTGGACTCAGCTCCCTGGTATGGAGCGTGCCGCGCCATGAGGCTCCCGAGCTCGCAGACCTGCCCGATGCGGCCTTTTTGGCTCGTCTGCAACAGGCCTTTGGCTGGCGCCTCGGACGCATCGAGCAGACAGGGCCGCGCCACCTCTATCCCTTGATCATGACTCAGGCCCCCTGGCCCATCGGACAGCGCACCGTGCTGCTCGGCAATGCGGCCCATCTGCTACACCCCATTGCGGGTCAAGGCTTTAACCTCGGCATGCGCGACATCGATCAACTGGTGCTGACCCTCGAAGAGGGGCTGAGCCGGGGCGAGCTGCCCGGCGATCACGAGATGCTGCGACGCTACTGGGGGCGACGTCGTCAGGATCAACAGGACACCATCTGGCTCACCAGCGCACTCGCCCAGCTCTTTTCCAACGACTATGCCCCCCTGGTGGCAGGCCGTAATCTGGGGCTTTCCCTGATGGGCCATCTGTCCATGATGCAGCGTCCCCTGGTGGCACAGACCCTGGGCTTTGGTGCTGCCCCCTCCGCGCACTGAAAGGAATTCCTATGCAAACTTTCGATCTCATCATCAACGGCGGCGGCATGGTCGGGTTGGCTCTGGCAGGCGCCCTCAAGGGGAGCGGCCTGCGTATCGCCATCATAGAGGGGGGCGTACCCGAGCAGACCCTGGGGCCGGTGGCCGACAATCGGGTCAGTGCCCTGAGCCTGGCCAGCCAGCAGTTGCTGCGCCGGATCGGCGCCTGGCAAGGAATTGAGGCACGCCGCCTGCAGCCCTACACCCGTATGGAGGTGTGGGAGCAAGACAGTTTTGGCCGTATCCAGTTTGATGCGGCGCCTCTGCGCCAGCCGGCGCTTGGTCATATCGTCGAAAACAGGGTGATCCAGCTGGCGCTGCTCGAGGCGCTGGAGGGCGCGGCGGGGGTCACTCTTGTTACTCCGGTCCGGGCCACGTCGCTGCAGGTGGGGGAGAGTGGCGCCGTGCTGCTGCTCGAGGATGGTCGCGCTCTCGCTGCCAGGTTAGTGGTGGCCGCCGACGGGGCCCACTCCTGGTTGCGTCGTCAGGCCGATATTCCGCTCACCAGCTGGGACTATGGCCATCACGCCCTGGTGGCGACGGTGCAAACCAAAGATCCCCATGGCGGCGTCGCGCGCCAGATCTTCACCCCGGACGGGCCGCTCGCCTTCCTGCCGCTCTGGGACGAGCACACCTGCTCCATCGTCTGGTCTCTGCCCCCGGCGCGGGCCGATGCATTGACCCAGTGCGATGAGGCGGACTTCAACCGCCGTCTTACCGTCGCCTTCGATGGCCGCCTTGGCCTGTGTCAGGTTCTGGGGGCGCGCAGTGCCATACCGCTCACCGCTCGCTTTGCTCGCGATTTTGCCCGTGAGCGGTTGGCCCTGATTGGGGATGCCGCCCACACCATACACCCTCTGGCAGGGCAGGGGGTCAATCTGGGGCTGCTCGATGTGGCGGCCCTGGCCGAGCAGATCCTCTCGGTACAGCGCGCCGGGGGCGATATCGGTCGGCTCGAGAGCCTGCGCCCGTTTGAGCGGGCGCGCAAGGCGGAGGCGGCGCAAATGCTGGCCGCCATGGAGGGGCTCAAGCGGCTGTTTGCGGGCCGTCACCCGTTAAAGAAGCTGGTTCGAGGGGTTGGCTTGCTGGTGACCGATCTCGCCGTCCCCATCAAGGAGCGTTTCATCCTTGCCGCCATGGGGGTAGAGGCATTACCCCCTACCTTTACGAATGAAAAAAACTAATAAAAACACCATTTTTACCAAATTTAAGTAATGCGATATGGCTATCGGCGTACTCTCGGCGATAGCCTTTTATATTGGCTGGCACGCAAACGTTTTTACTCAAAATGTGACGGAGCAGTGAAATCTGGTGTTTTATGTTGCATTAAGCTAGGGAGATCTGGTTTTCTCACTATGTTTTTTCCGGTGAGTGGAGTGTCGTTATGACTGCCGGATTAGTTTTTTTTAAGTCAGGTGCGGTTCTACCGGATCTTGCCATGGCTTATAATCCGCTTCATTCAAGGACCCGGCCCGACTCGCGATGTCGAGAGGCCATCCCGCCCGCGAGCCTTCTGTGGGCAGAGAGCAAGGAAAAGTGAGATGACCCAGAAAACCGTTCTGCATCCCAAACATCTGGAAGCCGGTGCCAAGATGGTCGACTTCCACGGTTGGGAGATGCCCATCAACTACGGCTCCCAGATTGAAGAGCACCACGCGGTGCGTGGTGACGCCGGCATGTTCGATGTCTCCCACATGACCATCGTCGATTTGCACGGCGAGCGGGTCAAACCCTTCCTGCAGCACCTGCTGGCCAATGACGTGGCCAAACTGACCCAGCCTGGCAAGGCCCTCTATACCGGCATGCTGACCGCCGATGGCGGCGTCATCGACGATCTCATCGTCTATTTCCTCGGTGACACCTTCTACCGCCTGGTGGTCAACTCGGCGACCCGGGAGAAGGATCTGGCCTGGATCACCCATCACGCAGCCGATTTTGGCGTCACCGCCACCGAGCGCCCCGAGCTTGCCATGATCGCGGTGCAAGGGCCCAAGGCCAAGCTCAAGGTGGCCACCGTATTGAGCGCCGCCCAGCGCACTGCCGTGGTAGGGATGAAGCCCTTCTTCGGCGTGCAGGCGGGGGATCTCTTTATCGCCACCACCGGCTACACCGGCGAAGAGGGCTACGAAATCGTGGTGCCCGAGCAGAAGGCGTGTGAGCTGTGGCAGGCCCTGCTGGATGCGGGCGTCGCCCCGTGCGGCCTGGGCGCACGCGATACCCTGCGCCTGGAGGCGGGCATGAACCTCTATGGCCAGGACATGGACGAGTCGGTCTCTCCGCTCGCCGCCAACATGGCCTGGACCATCGCCTGGGAGCCGAGCGATCGCGCCTTTATCGGCCGCGCCGCGCTCGAGTCCCAAAAGGTTGCCGCCAATCAGCCCAAGCTGGTGGGGCTGGTGATGGAAGAGAAGGGAGTGCTGCGTGCCGGCATGCCGGTCACTTTCACCACCGAAGCCGATGAGGCGCGTGAAGGCGTCATCACCTCCGGTACCTTTTCCCCGACCCTGGGCCTCTCCATCGCCCTGGCCCGTGTCCCCCGCGACATCGGTGCCACCGCCCAGGTGGAGATCCGCAAGAAACTGGTGACCGTCGCCGTCACCAAGCCGGCCTTTGTGCGCAACGGCCAGAAGATCGTCTGACTGAGAATAAAGGAAGCTGAAAATGAGCCATATCCCGAGCGAACTGAAATATGCCACCTCCCACGAGTGGATCCGTGTCGAAGCCAACGGTGAGGCCGTGGTCGGCATCACAGAGCACGCCCAGGAGCTCTTGGGCGACATGGTGTTCGTCGACCTGCCCGAGGTGGGCAAGCAGGTGAGCGCCGGTGACGACTGCGCCGTGGCCGAGTCGGTCAAGGCCGCCTCTGACATCTACTCCCCGGTGAGCGGCGAGATCCTGGCCGTTAACGAAGAGCTGGAGGGGAGCCCCGAGCTGGTCAACTCCGACCCCTACGGCGCCGGCTGGCTGTTTCGCATCAAACTGGACGACGAGGGCGAGCTGGCCAATCTGCTGGACGCCGATGGTTATCAGGGCGTGGTGGACGAAGCCTGATGAACGAAGGCCCTGCCAGTGCGGGGCCTCTTTGTATCATCCCGGTGGAATTTAGCGCCCGTGCCTTGCGGCACATTGAACATGAGTGCATGCCTGCCCGGTCTTTGGCCGTGGGGGGCAGAGATAACAAGGAAGAGAAGGGACATGACCCAATCGCTGTTTGAACTCGAGCAGAAGAGTGATTTTATCCGCCGCCATGTGGGCCCGGGTGAGGAGGAGCTGCGTGCCCTCCTGGCCGAGGTCGGTGCCGAGAGCCTGGACGATCTGATTGAGCAGACGGTTCCCGCCGCCATTCGCCGGCCGGGTCCGCTTGGCATCGGTGCCTCCATGACCGAGGTCGAGGCGCTGGCCAGGCTCAAGGGCTATGCCGACCAGAACAAGGTAGCCAAGAGCTATATCGGTATGGGCTACCACGACACCCACGTGCCCCATGTCATCTTGCGCAATGTGCTGGAGAACCCGGGCTGGTACACCGCCTACACCCCCTATCAGCCTGAGCTGGCTCAGGGCCGTCTCGAGGCACTGCTCAACTTCCAGCAGATGACTCTGGACTTGACCGGCATGGACCTGGCGAGTGCCTCCCTGCTGGATGAAGCCACCGCCGCCGCCGAAGCCATGGCGCTGGCCAAACGCACCGCCAAGTCCAAGTCCAACCTCTTCTTCGTCGCCGATGACGTGCACCCGCAGGTGATCGATGTGGTGCGCGAGCGTGCGGCTCACTTCGGTTTTGACGTGGTAGTCGGCCCGGCCGAGCAGGCCTGCGCCGAAGAGGTGTTTGGTGCCCTGCTCCAGTATCCGGGCAGCACCGGAGAGGTGCGCGATCTGCGTGCGCTTGTTGCCGCCGTGCAGGCCCAGAAAGGGCTGGCCTGTGTCAGCGCCGACATCCTGTCGCTCCTGCTGCTCAAATCCCCGGGCGAGCTGGGCGCCGATGTGGTGCTGGGCTCGGCCCAGCGCTTCGGTGTGCCCATGGGCTACGGTGGCCCCCACGCCGCGTTTTTTGCCACCCGCGACGCCCACAAACGCTCGATGCCCGGCCGTATCATCGGCGTCTCCAGAGATGCCCGTGGCAAGGCTGCCCTGCGCATGGCGATGCAGACCCGCGAGCAGCACATCCGCCGCGAGAAGGCCAACTCCAACATCTGTACCGCTCAGGTGCTGCTGGCCAACATGGCGAGCTTCTACGCCGTTTACCATGGTCCGGTGGGGCTCAAAACCATCGCTTCACGGGTTCATCGCCTGACCACCATTCTGGCCCTGGGGCTGCAAGCCAAGGGCATGACGCTGGTCCACGACACCTGGTTTGACACCCTCACCATCAAAACCGCCGACAAGGCCGCCTTGATTGCCAAGGCTGAAGGATTGGGCATCAACCTGCGCCGCGACCTCGATGGCGCCGTGGGCGTCTCTCTCGGTGAGACCACTACCCGCAGTGACGTGGCCGAGCTGCTGACCCTGTTCCTTGGGGCAGGCCACGGCCTGGACATCGAGGCCCTCGACAAGGGGGCTCAGGTCCATCACGCCATCCCGCAGGATCTGCTGCGCACCGATGCCGTGTTGACCCACGAGGTGTTCAACAAGTACCACTCGGAAACCGAGATGCTGCGCTACATCCATCGCCTCGAGGCGAAAGATCTGGCGCTCAACTACGCCATGATCTCCTTGGGCTCCTGCACCATGAAGCTCAACGCCACCGCCGAGATGATCCCGGTGACCTGGCCCGAGTTTGGCAAGTTGCACCCGTTTGCCCCCCTCGAGCAGGCCAAGGGATACCAGCTGCTGCTGGCAGATCTTGAGGATTGGCTGGTGAAGGTGACCGGCTACGACGCGGTCTGCATGCAGCCCAACTCCGGCGCCCAGGGGGAGTACGCGGGTCTGCTCGCCATCAAGAAGTACCACGAGTCCCGCGGCGAAGGGCATCGCGATGTGTGCCTCATCCCGGCCTCGGCCCACGGTACCAACCCGGCCTCGGCCCAGATGGCGGGTCTTAAGGTGATCGTTACCGACTGCGACAAGTCGGGCAACGTGGATCTGGCCGATCTGCGCGCCAAGGCGGCCGAGGTGGGGGATCGCCTCTCCTGCCTGATGGTGACCTATCCCTCTACCCACGGGGTGTACGAAGAGACCATCAAGGAGGTGTGTGACATCGTGCACCAGTACGGTGGTCAGGTCTATCTGGACGGCGCCAACATGAACGCGCAGGTGGGCCTCACCGCCCCGGGCTTTATCGGCGCCGACGTGTCGCACCTCAACCTGCACAAGACTTTCGCCATCCCCCACGGCGGTGGTGGTCCCGGCATGGGCCCCATCGGTGTCAAGCAGCACCTGGCACCGTTTGTGGCTGGCCACAGCGTGATCAAAACCGACAAATCCAGTCGCGATAACGGTGCCGTGTCTGCTGCGCCGTTTGGCTCGGCCAGCATACTGCCCATCAGCTGGATGTATATCGCCATGCTGGGGGACGAGGGGCTCAAGAAATCCACCCAGGTGGCGATTCTCAACGCCAACTACCTGGCCAAGAAGCTCGGCGACGCCTTCCCTGTGCTCTATACCGGTCGTAGCGGCCGGGTGGCCCACGAGTGCATCCTGGATATCCGCCCGCTCAAAGAAGCCTCCGGGATCAGCGAGATGGACGTGGCCAAGCGCCTGATGGACTATGGCTTCCATGCGCCGACCATGAGCTTCCCGGTGGCGGGCACCCTGATGGTCGAGCCGACAGAATCCGAGTCCAAGTGCGAGCTGGACCGTTTCGTCGAGGCGATGACGGCGATCCGTGCCGAGATCGCCAAGGTGGAGGCGGGGAGCTGGAGCCTGGAGGACAACCCCCTGGTCAAGGCCCCGCACACTCAGGACGACGTGATGGACGAGCAGTGGCATCGTGCCTATACCCGCGCCGAGGCGGTCTTCCCGTCAGAGGCCGTGCGTGCCGCCAAGCTGTGGCCGAGCGTCAATCGCATCGACGATGTCTATGGGGATCGTAATCTCTTCTGTGCCTGCGTGCCTCTGGAGGCTTATAAGGCGTAATCGGATTGATACCAAGGGGAGGGAGGCCTGTGTGCCTCCCTCTTTTTTATGGAGCGGTGTGGACATGGTCAGATGAGGTGACAGCTGAATCTAATCAAATCCAGTCAACGGTGTTTATCGGCCAAGACGGGGCGATGTGGTGGCCAGTTAATCGTCGAATGACTCAATTGAGGTAGGCGATGAGTGGTATCGGCGCCTCATTAATGGTAAAATTTTGCCGTTTTCAGGCTTCCCTGGCCGCATGAGGTTTATCTGCGGTACGGGCCCGGAGTGGCACTTATCGGGAGCGATAAATGAACCACAGCGATAACGTACAGAGCACGAGATTGGTTAAAAGCAGCGTGTTGGGAGCTGTAACCCACGTGCGGTAGCCTTGTCTTTTGATAATGTATTGCCTGATATTCATCCACTTTCTTGGGCCTCGCGCTCGTTTGGTCGGCACCTTTCCTGCCTACTTTATTCCTTCGGTTACTGAACCTGTCGTTTTGCAAGGAGCCTGTTAGCTCCTGCTCTGCATGTTCGCTTCTATTACCCTTCTGACGTGGTTAAAGAGACTCATGAAAATTTTGGTCACCGGCGGCGCCGGCTTTATCGGCTCTGCCGTGGTTCGTCATATCATTCGAGACACCCAGGATGCGGTGGTTAACCTCGACAAGCTCACCTATGCGGGTAACCTCGAATCGCTGGCCGATGTATCGTCAAGCGATCGTTATGCCTTCGAGCAGGTGGATATCTGCAATCGCGCCGAGCTGGATCGGGTATTTGCCCAGCACCAGCCGGATGCGGTGATGCACCTGGCGGCCGAGAGCCACGTTGATCGCTCCATTACAGGCCCGGCGGATTTTATCGAGACCAACATCGTCGGCACCTACATGCTGCTGGAGGCCGCTCGCGCCTACTGGAATGATCTGAACGAGGTACGCAAGGCAGCTTTCCGCTTCCATCACATCTCCACCGACGAGGTATATGGCGACCTGCCCCATCCGGATGAAGTGGGCCCCGGTGTGGCACTGCCGCTCTTTACCGAAACTACCCCCTATGCCCCCAGCAGCCCCTATTCTGCCTCCAAGGCCTCCAGTGACCATCTGGTGCGCGCCTGGCGCCGTACTTACGGCCTGCCGACCATCGTCACCAACTGCTCCAACAACTACGGCCCGTTCCACTTCCCCGAGAAGCTGATCCCGCTGGTCATCCTTAATGCGCTGGATGGCAAGCCGCTGCCTGTCTATGGCAAGGGCGATCAGATCCGTGACTGGCTCTATGTGGAAGATCACGCGCGTGCGCTCTACAAGGTGGCGACCACCGGCGTGGTCGGAGAGACCTACAACATCGGCGGTCACAACGAGAAGCAGAATCTGGAGGTGGTCCACACCATCTGCGATCTGCTGGACGAGATGGTGCCAAAGGTAGGCTCTTATCGTGAGCAAATCACCTATGTGGCGGATCGCCCTGGCCACGATCGCCGTTATGCCATCGATGCGACCAAGATGAGCAGTGAGCTTGCTTGGCAGCCGCAAGAAACCTTCGAATCCGGGATCCGCAAGACGGTGCAGTGGTATCTGGATAACCAGCAGTGGGTGGGCAACGTCAAGAGTGGTGCCTATCAATCCTGGATTGAGCAGCACTATTCTGCGATTGGAAAGAACGATGGGGAGCGTGCCTGATGCATATTCTGCTGTTTGGCAAAAACGGTCAGGTCGGCTGGGAGCTGCAGCGCTCGCTCGCCCCACTGGGCCGTATCACCGCCGTCGACTTCGACTCCACCGATTATTGCGGTGACTTCAGCAACCCGGCCGGCGTGGCGGAGACTGTTCGCCTGGTGAAGCCTCATGTCATCGTGAATGCAGCCGCTCATACCGCAGTCGACAAGGCGGAGAGCGAGCGGGAGTTTGCCGAGCTGCTTAACGCAACCAGCGTGGCAGCAATTGCCAAAGAAGCGGAAGCATTGGGAGCTTGGCTGGTACACTACTCCACCGATTATGTATTCGATGGCAGTGGCGAACGTCCCTGGGTTGAAACCGATGCGACGGCTCCTCTCAACGTCTATGGTGAGACCAAGCTTGCCGGGGAACAGGGGGCTGCTCTCTGCGCTCGTCATCTTATCTTCCGCACAAGCTGGGTCTATGCCGCCCGTGGCGCCAACTTCGCCAAGACCATGCTGCGTTTTGGTAAAGAGCGCAGCGAAATGTCGGTCATCAATGACCAGTTTGGCGCCCCGACCGGTGCCGAGTTGCTGGCCGATTGCACCGCCCATGCACTCCGCGTGGCGCAGCGCAAACCCGAGGTCGCCGGGCTGTATCATCTGATTGCCTCCGGCACCACCACCTGGTTTGACTACGCCCAGCTGGTGTTTGCCAACGCCAGAGAGGCGGGTGTTGAACTGGCGGTCACGCAACTCAATGCCGTGCCGACCAGCGCCTTCCCGACCCCGGCCAAACGCCCTCATAACTCCCGCCTGGATACCAGCAAATTCCAGCGCACCTTCGATCTGGTGCTGCCGGACTGGACCGTCGGCGTGGAGCGGATGTTGACCGAGATCCTGGGCAAGTGACTTGTGATTCGTGACTCGTGATTGGTAAATCGAATCCCGAATCACTATTTCGACCAAGGACGGCCAGCGATGAAAACCCACAAACAACTCGATGTGTGGCAGCAAGCCATGGTGCTGGTCAAAATGGTCTACGACATCACTGCCAGTTTTCCTCGTGAAGAGATGTTTGGGCTAACCAGCCAAATGCGCCGGGCAGCAGTTTCAATTCCATCGAATATTGCAGAAGGCTGCGCTCGCAGTTCAACCAAAGAGTACCTGCACTTCGTGATAATAAGTCGTGGGTCGTTATCAGAATTGGATACCCAGATCGACATTGCCATCATGCTAGGTTACTGCGATCAAAACAGTCCAGTCATTATGCAAGTTCAACGAGTCGACGCACTGGTTGGCGGACTGCAAAAACGTTTAAGAGAGAGTATTAAATGATCAACGAATCCCAAATCCCGAATCCCGAATCCCGAATCACGAAAAGAAAAGGCATTATTCTGGCCGGTGGTTCCGGCACCCGTCTCTATCCAGTCACCATGGCAGTGAGCAAGCAACTACTGCCCATTTATGACAAGCCGATGATCTACTACCCGCTGAGCACCCTGATGCTGGCCGGCATTCGTGACATCCTCATCATCAGCACACCGCAAGATACTCCCAGATTCGAACAGTTGCTGGGTGATGGCAGCCAATGGGGCCTGAACCTGCAATACAAGGTACAGCCAAGTCCGGACGGGTTGGCCCAGGCCTTTATTCTGGGTGAAGAGTTCATCGGTTCAGACCCCTGTGCGCTGGTGCTGGGGGACAACATCTTCTACGGGCACGACCTGCAGAAACAGTTGGCGGCCGCAGCGGCCAAAGAGAGTGGCGCGACCGTCTTTGCCTACCATGTGCATGACCCTGAGCGTTATGGGGTGGTGGAATTTGATAAGGCGGGCACCGCTATCTCCTTGGAAGAGAAGCCGTTGGAGCCCAAGAGCAACTATGCGGTGACCGGCCTCTATTTCTATGACAACAGCGTGGTGGAGATCGCCAAGAGTCTGAAGCCGTCGCCCCGAGGTGAGCTGGAAATTACCGATGTGAACCGTATCTACCTGGAACAAGGCAATCTATCGGTAGCCATGATGGGCCGTGGTTATGCCTGGCTTGATACCGGTACCCACGAGAGCATGATTGAAGCGAGCAACTTTATTCAGACCATTGAGACCCGTCAGGGGTTGAAAGTCGCTTGTCCGGAAGAGATCGCCTATCGCCAGAAATTCATTACTGCCGACCAGGTCCGGGAACTTGCTGCACCGTTGGCAAAGAATGCGTATGGCCAATATTTGCTAAGAATGGTTGCCAAAGCCTGATGTGATATAAGGGGGGAATATGCCCCCCCATAAAAATTGAATCAAATGTGGATAGACAGATGAATGTAATCAAGACAGCAATCCCTGACGTGCTTATCTTTGAGCCAAAAGTATTTGGTGATGAGCGTGGTTTTTTCTTTGAGAGTTTCAACCACAAGTTGTTTGAAGAGGCGGTAGGATATCCGGTTGCCTTTGTACAGGATAATCACTCCAAATCGTCAAAAGACGTATTGCGTGGCTTGCACTATCAATTGCCTCCCCATGCCCAAGGAAAACTGGTTCGTTGTGTAGCTGGTGAAGTGTTTGATGTGGCGGTCGATATCCGTAAAAGCTCCCCGACCTTCGGGCAATGGGTCGGCGTTCACCTTTCTGGAGAAAACAAGCGACAGCTGTGGATCCCGGAAGGGTTTGCTCATGGATTTGTGACCTTGACTGATGTGGCTGAGTTTTTATATAAAACGACAAACTATTACTCTCCTAAGCATGAAAGGAGCATCCTCTGGAATGATACAGAGATCAAGATTAATTGGGGGGGGATTATTCCTGTTTTGTCAGAAAAAGATAAAATGGCTGTTGATTTTTCATTTGCAGAATGCTTTGAATAAGGTTTTTGATGATGCAATTATTAAGGCTTTCGCTTGAGTTTAGTCGCAGGGAATTGCTAACAAAATATAAAGGGAGTGTATTGGGGCCGGCATGGATGGTGTTGAGCCCTCTTTTGTTGTTAGCACTATATTCTGCTGTTTTTCAATATGTTTTTAAGGCGCGGTGGGATGTCGATGGGTTAGAGTTTAACTATACTGTTGCATTGTTTTGTGGTCTAACCCCTTATTTTTTTATGACGGAGATGATAGGTAAATCATCAGACTTGATTAATAACAATGCTAGTTTAATTAAGAAGGTGGTTTTCAATAGACTCTCAATACCATTGTCTTCAACGATTAGTGCATTATTTGTTTTGGTTATAAATATGACATTAGTCTTGTTATATAGAGTCTATGACACGGGCACAATAAATATCATCTGGCTATCCATATATTTATATGCAATTCCATTGTTTTTTATCGGGTTTGCAATTTCAACAATACTTTCTTCTCTTGGTTCTTATATAAAAGACCTAGGAAATGTTGCCAACTTCATCAATCCAGTATTGATGTTTATCTCTCCAGTGTTCTTTGATGCTAAGAAGGTTAGTCCTATCTTTGAAAGTGTCATAAAATACAATCCCCTGTCGCCAATTATTTCAGGGGCCCGTAAAATTGTACTTGAATCATATGTTGACTTTAATTCAATTATGATGGTCACTTTTTTTAGTCTGCTTGCATGTGCTGTTGGTGTTTTTTTGTTCAAGGCATTGGAAGAAGATTTTGCCGATCTTACGTGAGTTTTAATATGCTAAAAGTTGAGAATGTCAGTAAAAACTTCAATATTAGTAAAAGCCCGTGGCGGCGCATATTTTTTAATCTCGGTGTTAAATCAGCTGTTAAGAGTAGTGAGTTCTTTCATGCTTTAGAAAACATCTCATTTTCAATATCAAAGGGTGAGACGGTTGGCATTATCGGCAAGAATGGTGCTGGTAAGTCAACCTTGCTTCAGATTATTTGTGGAACATTGAAAGCATCTACTGGTAATGTATCCAAGCCAAAGAAAATAGCTGCCCTACTAGAATTAGGGGCTGGGTTTAATCCAGAATATACAGGTAGGGAAAATATATCATTAAACGGTTCCCTCATCGGTATGAGTAGCAAGGAAATATCCGATAAAGAGCAAGAAATAATAAACTTTTCGGAAATTTCAGATTTTATAGACAGGCCTGTTAAAACATATTCATCAGGTATGTTTGCTAGGCTTGCATTTTCTATTGCTGTGCACTCTTCCCCTGATTTATTGATCGTGGATGAAGCCTTAAGTGTTGGTGATATGGCTTTTCAAGAAAAGTCTATAAACAAGATGAAAGAACTTCGAGATTCAGGCATTCCGATCTTTTTTGTAAGTCACTCAATCCCAATGGTAAGGAACTTCTGTACGCGCGCTATTTGGTTAGAGCATGGAAAGATTAAAATGGATGCCTCAGCAAAGGATGTGTGTACAAAGTATTTACAAGAAACTATGCCCATAGCTCAATGTGATTATAAGCATGCTGTAGTTATGACACCTAGTTTACCTAAACTTAAAATAAAAAACTTTATAATCGAAAAGAAAGTAATTGTAACTGGTTCACAGCTTAATTTTTCATTTGATATAGAAAAAATCATTGAAATATCATCTTACATTGGCATCGGAATTATTATTAGAGATGCATCAGATAATATCGTTTCTGTATTTAGCACTGTGAGAGATTCACTAAAAATAGAGCGGGTTCCAAAAACCGTTTCTATTGAGATGAAAGATTTCCCACTTTTGAATGGAAGATATAGTATATCAATTTCAGTTACGGATGATTTGGCGACATTTCACTATGATAGGATAGACTATATTGCTCACTTTGAAGTCACAACTCCAAAAAATGAACGTGGTTTAGAACGATATGAGGGGGCTGTTGGTATAAATCATAATTGGAGACTAGAAGAGCATGTATAGTTATGAATATTATCTAGGCCGAGTAAGTAATCCAAAAATTATTGTTATTACTCGAGTTAGAAACGAGTCTTTAATTATGAAAGACTTTCTAGAGCATGTGAGTTCTTTTTGTGATGCCATTATCGTATTAGATGACTGCAGTACAGATAATACCTATGAAATTCTTCAGCAACACCCTAAGGTCACATCTATTATAAAAAATAACAGGTGGGATAAAAATAATCGGACAGGGCAAGAGACAGCTCACAGAAAGTTGCTTAATGATCTTGCAATCAAGTTATTTAGACCACACTGGATAATCTATATGGATGCGGATGAGCGGTTGATTGGAGACATTCGCTCGGAGCTTAGCTTACTCGATTATAATAAAATAGATTATATTAGGGTGTCATTATTCGATGCGTACATGACACATGATGACTCCCTCGATATAAAGGAGGGCGAAGTATTGCTAAATAGACGTAAATATTTTGGTCCTGAGCGTCGAGATATAATATTTATATGGAGTAGTCTATCCGGAGCTGATTTTATTCTCGATGATGCAAGAGAGCCGACTATATATTCAAAAAAATACTTAACGTTATTTAAATGTCAACATTTTGGTAAGGCTCTATCTGTTAGTCGATGGGAAGATAAGTGTGATTATTATATTAATAACTTCCCTGGGGTCTATGCCGATAAGTGGTTGAGAAGAAAGGGGCAGGCAATACACAAAGAGTCTGACTTTTCTACTCCATTATATACATGGGGGGAAGATTTATTCGACAATGCGGTTGTCATTCATCCCATAAGTTGAGGTGTCATGTACAAAGTAGCTATTTTATGCCAATCTTTGCGAAACTACGCGGGGGCAGAGAGAGTTGTTTATGAACTCACACAGGCATTTATTAGAGAAGATCATCAGGTACATATAGGATGCATCGATATTGGTGACTTTTATCATCAGCAACTGGCTGGTGTAAGAATAAATGATTTGATTGATGGTATGGAGCATGAGTATGATCTTGTTATTTGTTTCCATACCTACACGCTCCCGTATTTTTTCCCAAAAGGTGTAAACTGTAGAAAGTTATGTTACTTCTCACTAAGTCCTTATGAGCCTATAGAGGCCCCACTTTGCTCAAGTCAGCTATTTGATAGCTATCTATGCAATTCAGATGAAACAAAAGAAGAACTGATTCGGTGTGGTATTGCGGCTGATGATGTATATGTTTTTCATAACTCATGTTCTTTTCAAAAAGATGCATTTGAGTTGAAGCAAACTCTGAATAGAGTGGCAATTGTTTCTAATCACCCTCCACAGGAATTGTTAGAGTTGCCATCGTTAGGCCATGATTTACATTTCGATTATTATGGCTCAGATGCTAAGATTGAAATGCTGAATGATTCTATACTTTCAAAGTATGATGTGGTCATTACTATAGGCTATACAGTTGTTTTTGCTGTTTCCGCAAAAGTGCCTGTATATATATATGACCACTTTGGTGGGGATGGATATCTTGACGCGGATAACTATAAGTTAAATTCTTACTACAATTTTTCAGGTCGTCCAGCCTGTAATAAAAAAGATGCTAGCACTATTATTAAAGAATTAAAAGATGGTTTTCCTTCCGCTCTCGATAGCTTCCAGCAAGTGTATGGGTGTATGGTTGCTGAGCGAGATATAGCATCAAATTTTGATAAAGCTTTTAATATAAATGATTTTGAGTTTAGAGAAATACTTTGCGACGCTCTACAAGTTAAACATGCGCTTGCCTATAGCAAACTATTACTTAGCAATAGATATTTACAAAAAATTTTAGATGGAGTTGATAGTAAAGCCATTAGTCAAAATATACTAACTCTTAGTGATACAGTTATGCATCAGGCACGCCTCATTGAAAAACTAAACGATGATAGTTTAGTTATGAATGATAAAATTAATATCTTGGTTGCAGGAAGCAAAGAAAATGCAGATATTATGACAGAGTATAGCGTGCATTTAACAGAGCATAAAGATATTTTGGTGGAGCATAGCGCGTATTTAGCAGAGAATAGAGATATTTTGGCGGAACATAGCGTGCATTTAGCAGAGAATAGAGATGTTTTGGCGGAACATAGAGGGATTTTAGCAGAAAATAGAGATATTTTGAGCATTCTAAGTAACGATGTAAAATCAATGACAAATAACAGCTTTGTGGCTTTATTGAGGCGAAAAATTAAAAAGTTAATTTGCCATCATTAATTTAAACAGAACAACTAAAGAACATTAATATGAAATATAATCTTTCTATTCTTAAATTTGCATTGAAACGGTTTATTCTTTTAACTAGAGATAGAGGTTTAAAATATTCATTTTCATTGGCTCTCTCTAAAAGAAAACAGTTGATATCTATGTTTTCAATTGGTAGTAAGGAATTTAATAAACAAAATTGTCATGTAGTGTCTATGAATGAAAATAATAATAGTGTAGAAAGGAATTTAGTTTCAGTTATCATTCCTATATATGATCGAACATGGGAATTGCAAGCAGCAATAGATTCAATATTAAATCAAACATATAAAAATATAGAGCTGATTCTTGTCTGCGATGGTTCACCAGACGAGACGCTTCAAGTCGTCGAGCAATATAGAAGTGATGAACGCGTGAGGATTTTTAAATACCCACATTCATCTGGCAATGCGGTTAGAGGACGCAATAAGGGCATTTTAGAAGCAAAGGGTGAATATATTGCATTTTTAGATAGTGATGATATTGCATCTAATAATCGCCTGGAACTTTCAGTTTCTTTTTTAAGTAATAACTCTTCATATTCTGGGGTGTATGGTTCTTGGAGAGCTATTATTGATGGCTCTCGTCAAATTTCTGGCATAGAAGATGGGATGGTTGTACATAGCCCAGATGGAGCACTTAAAGAGCACCTTGAAAATTGTATTCCATGTCAGAGTACAGTTATGGTGAGACGGGATGCTCTTATGGCTGTTGGATGCATCAATAGAAATATGAAATATAGAGAGGATCACGAGTTATGGGCTAGACTGAATTACAATAACTATAGATTGAAGTCTCTCCCTGAGGTCCTTGTTTCTCTTAGATTACATGCAGGTAATAATGAACTAAATTTCCATTCTCAAAATGGAGATGATGTTTGGTATCGAGAGCTATTAAAACAATACAATACCAAGGTATTTCGCCCACAAAAGATATGTTGGATTGTAGCTGGCCTAGGAATCTCTGGCGGATTGGCAATTATTATCAAGCATGCCAATTATTTACTTTCTCGTGGTCATGATGTTTCATTTATTTGTCTATCAGAAGAAAATAATATTTCCTGGATGGAGAACAGTGTTCCTGTTTATCATATTGGCAACGGCGATGCCATTAATGGAATTGATTTGTTAATTGCTACAGCGTGGAATACTGAGCCATACTTAAGCCGCATATCATCACGCCGTAAATTATATTTTGTGCAGTCTGATGAACGCCGGTTTATTGATGAGAAAGGAGTTCAAGATCTTATTTCATCTGGCTATAATAAAGAATATGAATATTTTACCGAGGCGTTTTGGATTCAGAATATGTTCCATTCTGAGTTTCAGCGTTCAGCATTTTATGTACCAAATGGCCTTGATCAATTACTCTTTAAGCCCGTTAAGCCATTCATTTCCAAAGGCACTAAAAAGCGAGTTTTAATCGAAGGGCCTATTGATATTCCATTTAAGGCAGTGGAAGATGCATATAATGCAGTAAAAGACCTTGATTGTGAAGTATGGATTGTAAGTAGTGCTGGTAAGCCTAAGGAAGGTGCGAACAAG
>NZ_CDDB01000042.1 GCF_000820105.1 Aeromonas schubertii
CTCGGCGAATCAGAGGGGGAACCAATACCGTGCCCGACAGCAGCTGGGTAGGTTGCTGCTCTGTTGGCCGCTACGCGGCGCTCAGAACGGTGGGTGTCCCAATTTCTTTGATGCATAACGCCGCCAGCAGGGGCAGACAAAGCGCGCAGCGGTTTGGCTGTCCCTCTGGCTGGCCTTGTTAGAAGTTGCTGGTATCAACTTTAAATTTCCGGTTCAAGGCAGAGATAATTATTATGGTGAAATAACCAATAAATATCACTGCGATGATGGTTCCAATTACCTTGAAGAAGGTTACAAATCCTGACTCATCATGTTTAGATTTAGGTTCAAATTGCTCGAATTCAAAAAGGGTATTTGAGAACAGATTTGGACCCGTTAATAATATAGATTCAAATACCGGATGGGATATTAAGCAATATACGTACAAGCTATCTTTTCGCTGAATATCGCCAGCCGAGAAAGTAAGGATGCTACTACTGAACGTCTCTTGAGCATTAATTTTATTTACTGGCAAGGTCTCACATTTTGATACTGACGACTCTCCAAAGTTGATCCTGACAACCACGTCTTTAGCGACACTTAGTGAATTGTTCTGAATCTGAGCAAAAAATGCTGATTCTATAGCGGTATTAATAGGAGGGACGTAAACATTTGAAATGGTTAGGCTAGCAGTATCTTTAGATTTCTCTGCTTCCTTCTTCTCTTCAACGATTTTTCTATCTTCAGCTTTTCCATCGAGATGAATATAAAGTCCTATCGCACCAGTAATTGCTGCTGCAATAACCGCTCCCCAGAAACCATATTTGGCAGATTTGGACTCCACTTTGTTTATTTCTCCTTGAACTTCTAACGCCCTGTTAAGGTGTGAGCAACGCAATACCGATGCCACCGCATACCACCTTAAACACCAAACACAACGCATAGTAAAAATGCCACGCGTTGCGAATCACTCTTAAATAGTTTGTTAGATTTCTATACGTGGTAGCCTACATTTCTCATTTCTATCTTTAGTTGCTCTTGCCAATTGAGGCTTGCATCCATCCCAACGTAAACTACACCACTGATGTCGTTTGGTGTTTCGATGTCCCCTTTAACAACAGCACAAACTCGTGGGCGACCTAATTTACCAATAAGGTATCCATGCTCAAACACAACATTTTGGCGCGCACGATACCGACCACTTAAAGCCCCCACTTTAGCTCCTGTATCGCATGGCGTGTAGAGTACAATACCGAAACCAACATTTGAGTAATGCTCGATCTTTTCAATAATTGTCATTCCAGAACTTGCCTGCATATGCAAAATGATTGGCTGTAAACCTAAACTAGAAATGAAACTTGCAACATCTAGTTTTGCTATATCGTCGTGCCCATGAACAATGAATACTTGAGAATTATTAAACCCCTTATCATCTTGACTGTCAGGCTTAACAACAGGCGGAGGAGGCATTCGCCGCTGTATGGCGGCGTTTACTTGAGCTTGGTTTAAATATCCACGCCTCATGAGAATTTCAAAAATAGGCTCATCTTTGACTGCCCAATGCGTACGAGATAATTCGAAACGCCCTAAGTCAATGTCAACGCGCATAGACTCAATTGCGCCAATTTGGAGGCTAGGAAAAATAGGGTCAAATTCATAGCTGAGTACAACCGAGCTTTTTCTAACCCTGATATCAGTAATGTAGCCAATCCGAGTTTCGACCGATTCGTTTTCAGTTACAAATAGCGTGGGGAAACTTTTTAGTTCTTCAATCGCATTCTTATCGAAGAACTTATACCGCTCACTAATTTCATCGGCTGTGTACTCTACAATCGCTCTACTACGATCGCACTGATAAGGAGTGAGATCCCACGTTTCAGGGTCATGGGAAATAATTAAGTTAAACAATATACAATCTCCATTCTCATGGGCTCAAATGAAATCTAACGCCCGCTTAAGTGGTGAGCAACGCTACCACGAAATTTAATTATTGCATCGTAAACACAAAAGCCAATTCAAACCAAAACCGCCGAGCGTTGCGAATCCGCCTTAAAGCGTTTGTTATGCTTCAAGCTGAGGGGGCATAAGCATTCAAAACAAAGAACACTACAACACCTGCAACTATTACGAGTACATTTTTCAACGCTCTACGACTAAGGGCATAAGACTCTCCAAGCTCATCATCTACGTAGATTTGAGGCTGAAGCGCTGAGAAAACAATTGATAAGCCTACTAACGTAAAACCCATGAGAAGAAAATAGATAAACTTCCAATATGACGGAAACTTACTAGTATCATACTTCCTTAATAATCGGCTCCCCTCAATATTAGGAGTTCTAACATAAGCACCCGCACCGATAAATGACAATGTCCATATATCCATCAATGTCGGTGGAATGTCTATTGAAAACGACCTGCCAATTAAGCCAAACACCTCATAAGCGACGTATCTATAATAGGATATGAAATCGTGAAAGATAGACGATACCCCAACATTACCAACATGTTGGAGGAGGCTAATAACACTAATGGTACTAAGAACTATAGATAAATAACGAAGTGTATCTTTCAACTAGAACCTACCATTTCCTCATGAAGCATAACAGTGATTAGATGGAAGGCGGTACTAATCCGTTAGCAGAGAATTCTATATAACTCCGTAACATTTCAATCGCCGCCAAGTAAAAATTATCATTAAATCATAATGTTAACAACGTTCTTATCGTTCGCGGCGTATTCGCTTGACTTCCTCTTTTTGCGCCACCATGAGTACTGTGTGAAAAAACAGTTCGTGGGTTACGCAAGGAAAGCGCCGCCAAACCACGACTGCGTAAACAGCTCAGAATCAGCATAAGGCCATCACCATGTTGAGTCGGTCGTTGTGGGCAACGTTCGCTTATCTATTCCATCCGGCAAGGCTACCGCCCCTGAATTTCAGCCTTCAGTCTGCTGCTTTTTACCTGTGAGATTGCACTGGCCTGGCCCATGGGTGACTCCGACGAGACGGTTGCCAAACGGATATATTAGCGAGTGAAATCGGGGAAGGAAGATCGGGATGATGGTTTCCTGAGCAAGATCAATAAATTAATCACCAACGCGTTAGCGAAATTTGTAGCGAAATTTGGACACCCACCTTTCTGAGCGCCACAACTGACACCAGCCGCCTTCGCTACTGACGGGCACGGTATTGTTGACCCCCTGCAAGCCGCCGAGGGGAGGAAGCAAGGTCAGGAGCGCCATCAGGGATGATGGCGCAGCTGCAGCGGGGCAGGGATGCCCCATCTGCGGCGGTCCGCCCGACCTTGTGACCGACCCGAGGGAAACCGCGCAGCGGTCGGGTTGGCGGGGGAAAAGACCTTTGGTGACTTTGGGTCTTTCCAAAGTCACTCGCCAAAGCCCGCAGGGCGGGCGAAAAAATGTCGAGGGCGGAGCCCTCGTGTCCCATGCGGCGCAGCCGCATCGAGAGGCTGGTCGTAGGTGAAGTGCTCGACTGAGCGCCTCCAGATGGGCGGGCGAAACCCCGCGTAGCGGCAATCCCGCAGGGATTGTGATGCTCGTCGTAGGCAAGGAGCTCGACCGAGCTCCTCCCGGGGCGTCGGCTACAACTTCACCATAATGTGCCGTGGCACCGTGTAGTCCTCCAGCGCATAGAGGGAGAGATCCTTGCCGTAGCCCGACATCTTCATCCCCCCGTGGGGCATCTCGGTGGCGAGCATAAAGTGGGTGTTGATCCAGGTGCAGCCGTACTGAAGGCCAGCGGCCACCCTGTGGGCCAGCCCCAGATCCCGGGTCCAGACCGAAGAGGCGAGGCCGTAGTCCGAGTCGTTGGCCCACTGCACCACCTGCTCGGCGTCGCTAAAGCGGGTCACCGAGACCACGGGGCCGAACACCTCGCGGCGCACTATCTCGTCCTCCTGACGGGCGCCGACGATCAGGGTCGGCTCGTAGAAAAAGCCGTTGCCCGCGCGCATCCGCCCGCCCGTGGTCACCTCCATGTGGCCGCTGGAGACGGCCCGCTCGACGAAGCTGGCCACCCGGTGGCGCTGACGGTCCGAGATGAGCGGCCCCATCTCGACCCCCTCCTCGTGTTGGCTGCC
The DNA here is from genome assembly GCF_000820105.1 of Aeromonas schubertii. Classification (GTDB taxonomy): domain Bacteria; phylum Pseudomonadota; class Gammaproteobacteria; order Enterobacterales; family Aeromonadaceae; genus Aeromonas; species Aeromonas schubertii. Next base: position 4,077 of record NZ_CDDB01000042.1, read on the forward strand.
CACCCGGATAGAGGCCACTGCATCCGTCATAGCGGCGACGAACTTGTCGTAGATTTTGCCCTGGGCATAGATGCGGCAGGCGGCGGTGCAGTCCTGCCCCGCGTTGTAGAAGCCGAAGGTGCGAATGCCCGCCACCACGGCCTCGAGATCCGCGTCGTCGAAGACGATCACCGGCGCCTTGCCGCCGAGCTCGAGATGGGTGCGCTTCATGGTGCGCGCCGCGCTCTGCAAGATCTTCTGGCCGGTGGCGATGTCCCCGGTGAGCGACACCATGCGCACCAGGGGGTGCTCCACCAGGGGGGCCCCCACGCTCTCGCCGCGCCCGCAGATGACGTTGACCACCCCGCGCGGGAAGATCTCGCTGGCCAGCTCCGCCAGGCGCAGGGCGGTGAGCGGGGTCTGCTCCGAGGGCTTGAGCACAACCGTATTGCCGGCGGCGAGCACGGGGGCCATCTTCCAGGCCGCCATCATCAGGGGGTAGTTCCAGGGGGCTATGCTGCCCACCACGCCGATGGGGTCGCGGCGGATCATGCTGGTGTGACCGTCCAGGTATTCGCCGGCCAGGGGGCCGTGCAAACAGCGGGCGGCACCGGCAAAGAAGCGAAAGCAGTCGACCACCGCCGGCAGCTCGTCGCCGAGCACGGCGGCGTAGGGCTTGCCGCAGTTGAGGGATTCCAGCGCCGCCAGCTCCTCGGCGTGCTCCTCGATGTCGGCGGCCAGGCGCAGCAGCAGGTTGCTGCGGGTGGCCGGCGTGGTGTGGCGCCAGCTGCCGAAGGCGCGCTGGGCGGCGTTGACGGCGCGGCTCACCTGCTCGAAGGAGGCCTCGGGCAGGGCGACGATGAGCTCGCCGGTGGCGGGGTTGAGCACGGGCTCGCTTTGGCCCTCTCCCGTGACGAACTGGCCATCGATAAGCTGCTGGGTCGATATCTTCATAGAAAACCTTCCTTGGTGGTTAGCGAGCGGCGTCGTTGCCGTCGCGCGTCAGGTAATAGGCGAGCAGGATGGGCACGGTTGTGACCGCGACTATGATGAGCGCGACCACGTTGGTGACCGGCCGATCGCGCGGACGGATCAGCTCCTGGTACATCCAGATGGGCAAGGTGGTCTGCTGGCCTGCGGTGAAGGTGGTGACAATCACCTCGTCAAAGCTCAGGGCAAACGCCAGCATGCCGCCGGCCAGCAGGGCCGTGGCGATGTTGGGCAGGATCACGTAACGCACGGTCTGAAAGCCGTCGGCCCCGAGATCCATCGACGCCTCGATAAGGGATCTATGGGTGCGGCGAAAGCGCGCCAGGGCGTTGTTGTAGACCACCACCACGCAGAAGGTGGCGTGGCCGATGACGATGGTCCAGAAGCTGAAGGGGATCTCCAGCACCCCGTAGGCCGAGCGCAGCGCCAACCCGGTGACGATGCCCGGCAGGGCGATGGGCAGGATCAGCAGGAGTGACACCACCTCCTGGCCGAAGAAGCGGCTGCGGGCGATGGCGGCCGCAGCCAGGGTGCCGAGCAGCAGCGCCACCAGGGTGGCGAGGCTCGCCACCTCGAGGGACAGGCGGATGGCGCGCCACACGTCGGGCCGCTCCAGGGTGACCCCAATCCACTTCAGGGTGAGGCCGGGGGGCGGGAACTGGTAGCTCTTGCTCTCGGTGGTGAAGGCATAGAGGAAGATAAACAGCATGGGAAGGTGCAGGAAGGCGAGCCCGCCATAGGCGGCGAGGCGCAATCCGCTCCCGGCTCGGTCAAAGCGCATCGAAGGCCCCCAAACGTTTGGCCACCGTCAAGTAGATGGCGATGATGAGGATCGGCACCAGGGAGAAGGCGGCGGCAAATGGCAGGTTGCCGGCCGTGCCCTGCTGCATGTAGACCACCTGCCCGATGTAGAGGGTGGAGTTGCCGATGATGCCCGGGATGATGTAGTCCCCCAGGGTCAGGGAGAAGGTGAAGATGGAGCCCGCCACCACGCCCGGCAGCGCCAGGGGCAGCAGCAGGGTGCGGAAGGTCTGGCCCGGGGTGGCGCCGAGATCGGCGCTCGCCTCGATGAGCGAGACCGGGATCCGCTCCACCGCCGCCTGGATCGGCAGGATCATGAAGGGGAGCCAGACATAGACGAAGACGATAAAGGTGCCCAGGCGCGAGAACGAGAGCGACGGGCCGCCGATGGCCGGCAGGCTCAGCAGGGCCTGCAGCACACCGTCCAGCCCGAGCTGACCGGCCAGCCAGTTGATGGCCCCCTCCTTGGCCAGGATCAGCTTCCAGGCGTAGACCCGCACCAGATAGCTGGACCAGAGCGGCAGCATGATGGCGATGTAGAAGAAGGCCCGCTGCCGCCCCCGGGTATAGCGCGCCATGTAGTAGGCGATGGGGAAGGCGAGCAGGGCGCAGGCCAGGGTCACCAGCAGCGACATGGTCAGGGTGCGCAGGATCACGTCCCGGTTCTCAGGACGCGCCAGGTCGATGAAGTTTTGCCAGGTGAAGGCATAACGGATCTGGCCGCTGAACTCGTCGAGGCCGAAGAAGGCGTTGGAGAGCAGCATCAGGAGGGAGCCGGCATAGATGAGGCCGAGCCAGATGAGGGGCGGCCCGAGCAGGGTCCCCAGCAGCAGGCCGGAGCGGCCGTAGAGCAGGGTCGAGAGGCGCCGGCGCAGGGGGGCGCGGGGGGCATGGCTTGGCATGGTCAGGCTCGCACTGTTCATGGAGTCGCTCCCAGGGCGTGCACGGCGGGGGCCGCCCAGCTCAGAGAGACCCGCTCCCCGAGCGGCAGGCGGGCCTGTCCCTCGTTGGGGTGGTTGACGATGAGCTCGATGTCGCTGTCGATGCGCACCCGGTAGCGCACGTAGGGGCCGAGGTACTCCACCTCGCGCACCTCGCCGGACCAGCCCGGGGTGCCGGCCGTGGCGAGGCGGATCCGCTCCGGGCGCACCATCACCTGACCGCTGTGGCCGGTGAGGCGGCGGGCGGCCTCGCCCTCGAACAGGTTGACGCTGCCGACGAAGCGGGCCACGAAGGGGGTGGCCGGGGTGTCGTAGATGGTCTCGGGGGCCGCCACCTGCTCGATGCGCCCCTGATTGAAGATGCAGAGGCGATCGCTCATGGAGAGCGCCTCCTGCTGATCGTGGGTGACGAAGATAAAGGTGATGCCGAGCTGGCGCTGCAAGGCCTTGAGCTCGAGCTGCATCTGCTCGCGCAGCTTGAGATCGAGCGCCCCGAGGGGCTCGTCGAGCAGCAGCACCCGCGGCTGGTTGATCAGGGCGCGGGCGATGGCGATGCGCTGGCGCTGGCCGCCGGAGAGCTGGCCCGGGTGGCGATCGCCCACCCCGGGCAGGCGCACCAGCTCGAGCATCTCGTCGGCGCGGCGATAGCGACTGGCCCTGTCGACCCCCTTGATCATCAGGCCGTAGGCGATGTTGTCGCGCACATTCATGTTGGGAAACAGGGCGTAGTCCTGAAAGACGGTGTTGAGGGGGCGCTCGTAGGGGGGCAGGGTGGAGCACGCCTCCCCGAAGAGGCGAATGGTGCCGCCGGTCGGGTATTCGAACCCGGCCAGCATGCGCAGGCAGGTGGTCTTGCCCGAGCCGCTCGGCCCCAGCAGGGAGAAAAACTCCCCCGGTGCGATGGCGAGCGACACCTGGTCTACCGCCTTGACGGCCCCATAGTGGCGACTCACCCGTTCAAACTGTACCGCGTGCATGGATTGACTCCGAAGTGAGGGGCCGGCGTGACCGGCCCGGCAGGATCAGCGGCCGCCGAGCACGGCGATGTAGTCGGAGACCCAGCGGTAGTAAGGCACGCAGGCCCCCTGGGTCTGGCACTGGGTGGTGGGGGTGCGCCAGAAGTGCACCTTGTCGAAGTTGTCGGCGCCGTTGGTCTGACACCCCTTGTCCCCGAGCAGGGCGTTGCCCTGACAGGCGGCGGGCACCACGGGCACAGAGCCAAACCAGGCGGCGAGATCCCCCTGCAACTTGGGATTGAGGGAGTGCTCGAGCCACTGGTAGGCGCACACCGGGTGCTTGGCCTCGCTGTGCAGCATGGTGGTGTCGGCCCAGCCGGTCACCCCCTCCCTGGGCACCACGGTGGCGACGGGCTGCTTCTCTGCGGCCAGCGTGTTGGCCTGGAACGGCCAGGAGCTCGACGCCACCACCCCTTCGTTCTTGAAGTCGTCGATCTGCACGAAGGCATCGTGCCAGTAGCGCCCCACCAGCTGGCGCTGCTGGCGCAGCAGATCCAGGGTGGCCTTGTACTGATCCTCGTTCAGTTCATAGGGGTCCTTGATACCGAGCTCGGGCTTGTGGGTCATCAGGTAGAGGGCGGCGTCGGCGATGTAGATGGGGCCGTCGAAGGCCTGGATGCGTCCCTTGTTGGGCTTGCCGTCCGGCAGGGTCTGGGGCTCGAACACCACGGACCAGGAGTCGGGCGCCTGGGGGAAGACCTTGGTGTTGTACATCAAGACGTTGGAGCCCCACTGGTAGGGCACCCCGTAGTGCTTGCCGCCCACCTTGTGCCAGGTGGCGTTTTGCAGGCGCGGGTCTATCTTGTTCCAGCTCGGGATGCGCGAGAGATCGATGGGCTGCACCTTGCCACCGGCGATGAGGCGCAGGCTGGCATCCCCCGAGGCGGTCACCAGATCGAAGCCCCCTTCGTTCATCAGGGCCACCATCTCGTCGGAGGTGGCGGCGGTCTTGACCGTTACCTTGCAACCGGTGGCCTTCTCGAAGCCGGTGACCCAGTCGTAGTTCTTGTCGGTCTCGCCCCGCTCCACATAGCCGGCCCAGGCGACGATATCGACCTGCCCCTCTCCTTGCGGTGCTGCGTGCAGTGGCAGTGACGAGGCCAGTAATCCGAGGCAGAGTGCGCGCGCTCTCATGGTGCTCTCCTTGCATCTTGTATGGGGTGTTGGGTGATTAACATCCTGTTAACGCACTGATGAGCGTAGGAGAGGGGGCGCGTAATGAGAATTTCAATTTTTAGGCGGGTAGCTATCGGGAAAAGTGATATCGACTTCGAATGAAGCCCGCTTGTTACATGGTGGCGCAGGCCCTGCGCTCCTGTCGGTTCGCAGCGCTATCGGGTCGGGCCGAGCCGGGCGCGTAGCCGCCCCTGCTCCTTGGCGATCTCGATAAACTCCCTGGCCTCCCAGGGCAGGTGGGATCCGCGTCGCCACACCAGGCCGATGTCGATGGCCGGGATGGGCTCTTTGATCTCCCGCGCCTCGACTCGCTCCTGCTCCAGAGACCAGGGGCGATAGGCAAAATCTGGCAGCAGGGCCAGTCCCAGGTGGCTGGTGACCAGGCTGCGCACCGCCTCCACCGAGCCGGTACGCAGCACGATGCGCGGGCGAAGGCCATAGCGGCGCAGGCCCGCCTGGATCACCTGCTCCATCTGATCGGCGGTGAGGGCGATGAGGGGCTCCTCGGCCAGCTCGGTGAGGGAGAGACTGGGCTGGGCGCACAGGGGGTGGTTGGCCGGCAGCCAGAGGCGCAGGGGGGATCGGGTCAGCAGCTCGGTCTCAAAGGCCTCGTGGCGGATGGTGCGATTGGTCATCAAGAGCCCCACGTCGATCTCGCCGTTGACGATCTGATGCTCGAGAAAGGCCTGTTCATCCTCTTTCACCTCTATGTTCACCCCGGGAAAGAGGCGGCGAAAGCGGCCGAGGGCGTCGGAGAGGTAATAACCCGCCACCAGGCTGGTGACGCCGATGGTGAGGCGCCCCTCCTCTTCCTTCGCCGCCCCCTTGAGGGAGTGGGCGGCGTCGCTCATGGCGCCGAGGATGCGGCGGGCGTGCAACAGGAACTGGTGCCCCTGGGGGGTCAGGGTCACGCCGCGCGGCCCCCGTTCGAACAGGGTGGCGCCGACCCCCTCTTCGAGCTCGCGAATGGCGCCGGTCACGGCGGATTGGGAGATATGCAACTCCTGGGCGGCGCGGCTGACCGAGAGACAATCGGCCACCGCCACGAAGTAGCGAACCTGGCGAAAGGTGAAGTTCATCGGGCGTCCTGCCTCGGGCTCTCTTGCCGCACTGACCGGCGGCGACCATGGGGTGGGGGGCTAAAAACGGCGGGGCCCGAAGGCCCCGCGTATCAGGGATGGGGGTGTTCGAGATGCTCTTCGAGCAGCTCTTCGAGTTCCCGGTGCAGCAGATCTTCGTCGCCGACGTTGAGCTCAATCATGCGGCGCAGGTGGGTGGCGCTGTCGATATCCAGGTGGTGGCAGTAGAGGCCGAGCTTCTCGTCGTCCAGATGGGAGAGCTCCACCTCCATCTTGATCTCGATCTCGCTGCCGGCGAGATGGAAGGTGAGGTGGTAGTCGAGGCTCTCCCCATGGCTCCAGTCAGACGGGCGGCGGATCAGGGCCCCCTGAAGGGAGATGTCGATAAGCTCGGTCTGCCAGTGGCGCTCACCCTGGCTCAGGCGAGCGGGGGTGGAGTAGAGGATCCGCGAGAAGCGGCGGCGCTCGGACATGTGGCTCTCCTCAATGGTTGCCGGTCATCTCTTTGCCAAGTGTAACCCAGCCCGCGAGGGGCGGCAGTGAGCTGACTCGGAAAAACGACCTACTGGGTGGGGGCGGTCAACTGCTCGAGCAGTTGCAGCGCCTTGACCAGCTGGTCCTCCTGGCGGAAGCGCTCCTCGAGCACAGGGCCGAGGCGGTTGAGATCCTCGTCCAGGCTCAGCAGGTCATCGTCCTGGGCATCGGCGTACTTGTCGTTGAAGCGCAAGGCGAAGTCGGTGCAGGCGCGCAGCTTGGGATAGATGCTCTGGGCCAGCTCCAGCTGCTCACCCTTGGCGTTCTCGTAGGCGTGCATCACATGGTCGTAGATCTCGAAGTGCCCGGCGCTCACATAGTCCACCAGCAGATCGCAAAAGCCGGTGATGGCGTCACAACAGGGAAGGGAGCGCGCCTTGCTGCGCTGGGCCGACAGTCCCGCCAGCTTCATATACTCCACCAGCAGGGTCTGGCGGGCGTCGAGAAAGGCATCGATAGCGCTGTGTTGCCCCGCATATTTCTGCCTGGTCTGCTCCAGTTTGCTCAGCATATCCCCTCCATGGTGCATGCACGATGCGGCACTCTAACAAATCTATAACTATGTAAATTCCCCGCGAGCGTCAATAGCCGGATGAAGAGGATATGCAGCCCGTCTCCCCGGGAGTACCATGTCCTTTCGGTTGTTCATGGACAAAAGGCATTCAGATCATGGGGTTAAATAGCGGGTCGGGATTCTGGTTCATCCTGGGCGGTGAGGCTCGCCTGTGGCTCGAAGAGGGGCGCTTGCCCGGGGTCGTGCCCGCCGCCTTCGCCGATCGCCGCGCCGAGCCTTTCGATCACTGGCAGGGGCGCCCCTGCTATCTGCTCGATCTGGGGGAGGGGGAGCCGGGAGAGGGCTTTGCCCCCCTGCGCTCCCTGATGGAGGCCGGCGACGAGGAGGCCTTTCGCCTCGCCGGTCGCGCCTGGCAGCTGGTGAACTTTCGCCGCAGCCACCGCTTCTGCGGCCACTGCGGAGCCCCGGCGGTCCCCGCTGATCGGGAGTGGGCCATGGTCTGCCGCGAGGGGCACACCGTCTATCCGCGTCTCTCCCCCTGCATCATAGTGGCGGTGCGCCGTGGCCCCGAGATTCTGCTCGCCGCCCACCGTCGCCACCATCAGGCGGTGGATCCCATGTACACCGTGCTGGCGGGGTTCGTCGAACCCGGGGAGAGTCTGGAGCAGTGTGTGGCACGCGAGGTGTTCGAGGAGAGCGGCATCCGGATCACCAACATCCGTTATGTGGCGAGCCAGCCCTGGCCCTTCCCCCACAGCCTGATGATGGGATTTCTGGCCGACTACGAGAGCGGTGAGCTGACGCTGCAGGAGGAGGAGCTGGTGGATGCGGATTTCTTTCGGGCCGGGGCCCTGCCCCGTCTGCCGCCCCACGGCACCATAGCCCGCCGGCTTATCGCCCTGACCCTGGCGGCCATCGAGGGCGAGCCCTCCTGACTTTGCGCTCTCTCACACTTTGGCGGTCCCGCCCACGGCCCCGGGGTGGTACAATGTTGCACTTTCGATACCAGATTGGATGTAGGGATGAGTGAACTGAAGAATGATCGTTACCTGCGCGCCCTGCTGCGCCAGGAGGTCGACATGACCCCGGTATGGATGATGCGCCAGGCTGGCCGTTATCTGCCGGAGTACAAGGCAACCCGTGCCCAGGCCGGTGACTTCATGTCCCTGTGCCGCAACGCCGAGCTGGCCTGCGAGGTGACTCTGCAGCCCCTGCGTCGTTACCCGCTCGATGCCGCCATTCTCTTCTCTGACATCCTCACCGTGCCGGATGCCATGGGTCTCGGACTCTACTTCGAGCAAGGGGAAGGCCCCCGCTTCGAGCGCCCGGTGCGTTCCCTGGCCGACGTGCAGGCCCTGCCGGTACCGGATCCGGAAGACGAGCTCGGCTATGTAATGAACGCGGTGCGCACCATCCGCCGCGAGCTCAAGGGGGAGGTGCCGCTGATCGGCTTCTCCGGCAGTCCCTGGACCCTGGCCACCTACATGGTGGAGGGGGGCAGCTCCAAGGCCTTCACCAGGATCAAGCAGATGATGTACGCCGATCCCCGGGCTCTGCACCTGCTGCTCGACAAGCTGGCCGACAGCGTCATCCTCTACCTCAACGCCCAGATCCGCGCCGGTGCCCAGTCGGTGATGGTGTTCGACACCTGGGGTGGGGTGCTGACCCCCCGCGATTACCGCGACTTCTCCCTGCACTACATGCACAAGATCGTCGATGGCCTGATCCGCGAGCACGACGGTCGCCGCGTGCCGGTCACCCTGTTTACCAAGAACGGTGGCCAGTGGCTCGAGCAGATTGCCGCCACCGGTTGCGATGCCCTGGGGCTGGACTGGACCACCGATATTGCGGACGCCAGGCGCCGGGTCGGTGACAAGGTTGCCCTGCAAGGCAACATGGATCCCTCCATGCTCTACGCCTCACCCGCGCGCATCCGTGAAGAGGTGGGGAGCATACTCGCCGGTTTCGGCAAGGGCACCGGTCACGTCTTCAACCTGGGTCACGGCATCCATCAGGATGTGGACCCGGCCCACGCCGGCGTCTTCGTCGACGCGGTACACGAGCTCTCACGCCCCTATCACGGGGGCTGATGAGGCAACAAAAAGGGCCCATTCGGGCCCTTTGTTCTATCAGCTGTGTGGCGCGGTGACCGGCTCTGCCAGCCGCCACCCCTGCTCGGTGCGCACCACCCAGAGAGTGCTCTCCTGCGCTCTGCGCTCCCCCGCCTTGAACTCCCCGTAGCGGGATTCCAGGGTCATCAGGGGCAGATCCTGGTGAAACTTGCCATTGCCGTCGTAGACCAGATCGTCGTTGCTCTGGGTATCGAGTTCGGCAAAGTCCTTGAGGAAGTGGAGCTGATAGCGCACCGCCACCTTGTAGAGCCCCTCCTGGGTCTCACTTTGCTCCACTATGGTCAGATCCACCGGCTCCACCAGGGCGCTGCCAAGTTCGGCCTGCAGATGGGCCTGCACCAGCCGTTTCACCTCATCCGCTCCGGGCCCCGAGCTGCACGCGCCGAGCAGCAGGGCAAGCAGCCAAAACCATCTCTTCATGAATACTCCGGAATACAGCGCGAAACGGGAGGCGCGATTGTGCCACGGGGGAGGCCGAGGGGAAACCTCTCCCCGGTTACGGCTGCTCTCCCAGCACCTGATCCAGACGCCGGGCGAACGGCGCCGGCTCCATAAAGCCGGTGATGCGGCTGCCGGGCACCTCTTTGCCCTCTCGATCGAAGAGGATCAGGGTCGGCAACCCCAGCACCTTGAGGTCGTTGAGCAGGGTGACGTCGTCATCGTCGTTGGCGGTCACGTCCGCCTGCAGCAGCACCATGTTCTTAAAACGCTGGCGCACGGCCGGATCGCTGAAGGTCTTGTGCTCGAACTCCTTGCAGGCCACGCACCAGTCGGCGTAGAGATCGAGCAGCACCGGCTTGCCCCTGGCCTCGGCCAGACGGGCGGCCAGATCGTCACCGCGCTTGATACGGATAAACTGCGGCGCCTCGGGGGCAGCCACGGCCAGCGAGGTGTCGCGCCAGGTGTCGTGGGCGGTGACCACGGCGCCCATCATGGCGAGCAGCAGCACGAAGCCGCGCACGCTGCGCCAGGGGGAGTGGGGGGCGTGCTGATTGTGGTGATAGAGATAGCCACACAGCAGCAGGACCCAGCCAATCCAGGCCAGGGTGGTCACCTGGTCGCTCCACAGGCGTGACAGCAACAGCAGGGGCACCGCCAGCAGGGCGAAGCCAAACAGCTGCTTGACCCTGTCCATCCAGGCGCCCGCCTTGGGCAGCAGGCGACCGCCCGAGGTACCGAGCAGCAGCAGGGGCAACCCCATGCCAAGTGACAGGGCGTAGAGAGCGGCCCCCCCGAGCAGCAGATCGCCGCTCTGGGCCACGTAGAGCAGTGCCCCCGAGAGGGGAGCCGTGGTGCAGGGGGAGCAGACCAGCCCGGAGATCATCCCCATCAGGGTGACGCCGGCCAGGCTCCCTCCCTGCTGGCGGTTGGACAGACCCGCGAGTCGGGTCTGCAGGGCCGAGGGGAGCTGCAGGGTGTAGAGGCCGAACATGGAGAGGGCGAGCAGCACGAACAGCACTGACAGGGTGATGAGCACGGCCGGCGCCTGCAGGGCCGCCTGGAACTGCAGCCCTGCCGAGGCCACCACCAGACCGAGCAGGGTATAGGTCACCGCCATCCCCTGCACATAAGCCATGGAGAGGGCGAAGGCGCGGCCGGTAGAGAGGCGTGCCCCGGCCCCGGCGATGATGCCGGTGAGGATGGGATACATGGGGAAGACGCAGGGGGTGAAGGCGAGCCCCAGCCCCAGGGCGAAGAAGGCGGCCACGCTCAGCCACAACCCCTGACTGCCGAGGGTCGCGGCCAACTGCTCCTGTTCGCTGGCGGCCCGGGTCGTCGTGTCGGGTGCCCCGGCCGGTGCGTCGGCCGCGATGGGCTCAATGGTGATGATCTTGTCGGTCGGCGGGTAGCAGAGTCCCTCGGTGCACCCCTGATAGGAGAGGTGCACCCTGCCCCCTTCGCCTGCGGTGAGCAGGGTGAGGGGAATGGTGACGCTCTGGGTGTAGATCTCGCTCTTGCCGAAGAAGTCATCCTCATGGGGGAGGCCGGCGGGAAGCTCGGGCTCGGCGAAGGTCACCCCCTCACCCTTGAAGGAAAAGCGGTGGCGATAGAGGTAGTAGTCGTCGGCGATCTGCAGGGTCAGCAGCAGCTGTTTTCCCTCCTGGCGGCTCTCCAGGCGAAACGCCTCATCCACCTTGAGAAAACGGGGAGCCTGCTCGATACCGAGGGCACCGAGCAGATCGTTCGAGGCGGCCTGGGTCGGCAGGGTGGTGCCCAGCAGACAGGCGAGCAGAAGGAGCAGACGGATCATCGGGTCTCCTCGGCCAGCCAGGCGAGATAGGGGGCGTGACCACCGGCCACGGGCAGGGTGAGGATCTCCGGCACCTGATAGGGGTGATGGGCCAGAATGCACTCTGTGATGGCGCCCTGATGGCGGGCCGTGCTCTTGATGATCAGCTGGATCTCGCTGGCGCGCTCTATCTTGCCTTCCCAGCGGTAGACCGAGGTGACGGCGGGCAGCTGGTTGATACAGGCGGCGAGACGGGCTTCGAGCAGGGCCTCACAGAGGCGGTCGGCACTGGCGGCATCGGGGCAGGTGCAGAGCACCACTATGGCTTCGGTCATGGCTGGATCGGGTCTGTGAAACGAGGTCACTACTATACAAGTCGGCCATCAAAATGACAGCCATTCAGCCTGCGCAATCCCCCCTCGACGGGTGGTGGACGACGCCCCGTGTCGGGTGCAAAATCCCAGCTGGATGTTGGGGGATGTGGATGACAAAGGACACTTATGACGCACAACAATGAACAGCAGCAGACTCGCAGACTGAACCTGATCCGTGACGGGGAGCGGCGCATGCTGGCCCAACTGCACGGCTTGCTGCGCAGCACGGTCGATGAACTGAATGCAGAGCTGGAGAAGGAAGAGCTCGAGCCGGTGACGGTGGAGCAGCTTCACAGGGTGATCCAGCAGCACCTCTTCGAGCGTCTGCACAAGGGGGATCAGCTGGCGGCGCGAGCCTTGCTGCAGCAGGCCCTGGCCGATGTCGAGGCGCGTCTTGCCGAGCCCGAGATGGAGGATGATCCCGCTTGACCCCTCCGGCCGGTTTTCAAACCGGCCTCTCTTTCTGCTTTTCTCTTGCGACTTTCAACTTTTTTGTTGCTGCAATGTTACGTTTGCTTTGGTTTTTAAAACCAACCTTTCGAATTTAACCAGCTAAAAATGCCATAAACCTGTCGCTCCATCAGTGCTTGTCGCTGAATTATCATGGGGTTCGTTTGGGTTTATGTGCTGTCCAGGCCGTTCCATGCGGTGATTAACGCTGTTATTGTGAGGCCCTTCACAGGCTCGAGTAGTCATATTCGCTGCTAGTGGAAAAGTTGTTTCATGGATGTTAAATCTGTGTCGCGCCATCACTCCAGTGATACAGGCTAAAAAAACGACAACAGACAGACACGGAAAATACAGACACGCAGGAGTCTCCAATAATGGAAAAGTCGCTTTCCTCCCGTATATTCATCGGCCTCTTCGTGGGGCTCTTGATCGGCACCGCCATCCAGTACCTGTTCCCGGGCAATGGCCTGCTCAATGAGTGGGTCGTCGGGACCGCCAGCGGTGTGGGCGGCATGTTCGTCTCCCTCATCAAGCTGATGGTGATCCCCCTGGTCTACATCTCCATCGTATGCGGGGTGTGTGAGCTCAAGGACGTGGCGAGCTTCGGTCGCCTCGGCTCCAAGACCTTCTTCCTCTATATCGCCAACACCGTGCTGGCGATCACCGCCGCCCTGACCGTCGGCCTGCTGCTGCAGCCGGGCCTGGGTGCCCATCTGCCGCTGGCGGCCCAGGCGGTCGACATCGGCGACACCACCACCCCGGACATCGGCAAGATGATCATGAATATCGTGCCGAGCAACCCGATCCAGGCCTTTGCCTCCGGTGACATGCTGCAGATCATCTTCATGGCGATCCTGACCGGTCTGGCTATCCAGGCGCTGGATCACCGCGGCGGTCCGGCCGTCAACACCTTCAAGATCGCCAACGAGGTGATGATGAAGCTGGTCGGCCTGGTGATGAAGCTGGCTCCCTACGGCGTCTTTGCCCTGATGCTGCAACTGGGTGCCACCATGGAAGCGTCGACCCTGCTCTCCGTCGCCAGCTACGTGATACTGGTGGTGGCCATGCTGGTGGTCTGGATCTTCGTGGTCTACCCCCTGCTGGTGTGGGTGATGGCCGGGGTCAAGCCCTCCGAGTTCCGTCGCAAGACCCGTGAGCAGGTGCTCTTCTCCCTCTCCACCGCCAGCTCCAACGCCACCATCCCGGTGACCATGCGTACCCTGGTTGAGAAGTTTGGTGTCTCCAAGTCCATCGCCGGCTTCGGCGTGCCGCTCGGCGCCACCATGAACATGTCCGGTGTCTCCATCTACATCACCCTGGCGACCCTGTTCGTGGCCAACGCCACCGGCGCCACCATCCATACCGGCGACCTGCTGGCCATCGGCTTCACCGTGCTGATCCTCTCCATCGGTGCGGGCGGTGTGCCGGGTGGTGGTGTGGTGATGATCGGTGTGATGCTGATGCAACTCGGTCTGCCCATGGAGGCACTGGCCATCATCATGGCGGTGGATCGCATCAACGACATGTTCTGCACCTCCTCCAACGTGGTGGGTGACACCGCCGTCTGCGTGGTGGTCGCCAAGAGCGAGAACGGCATCGAAGCCGTGGCCGAGGAGGAGCAGGCCGCAGCCTGATCCCTTCCCAAGCCACACAGGGGCCCGCGATTGCGGGCCTCTTTGCGTTCAGGCGCTCTGGGGGATGGGGAAGATCTTGTCGTAGGCCAGGTTGTAGAAGAAGGCGTAGACCAGATAGAAGAGGGCGAAGCCCAGATCCATCAGCAGCGCCTGCCACAGGGAGAGTGAGAGCCACCAGGCGATGAGTGGCAGGCTGATGAGCAGCAGTCCCCCCTCGAAGCCGAGGGCGTGCAGCAGTCGCTCGTGCCAGCGCTTCTCGACTCGCCCCAGGTGGCGCGCCATCCAGCGATCCACCATCAGGTTATAGCCATAGTTCCAGACGGTGGCGATCAGGGTGAGGCCGATGGCCATCACCCCGGTGTGGCCCAGCTCCAGGCCCAATAACCAGCTGGCCAGAGGGGCGCAGAGGGCGACCCCGAGCAGTTCAAAGCCCAGGGTATGGCGCAGCCGGTCCGATCCGTTTCTCATCATCTTGGTTCACTCCGGTAGGGGGTTGCCGGCACTATATCGATGAGTAACGATAGAACTAAGTTAGAACCTATCTATAAAGGCGATAGATGACCCCCTCTCTGGAACAGTTGCGCACCCTGTTGGTGGTGGCGGATCAGGGCTCCTTCTCGGCGGCGGCCCGCCATCTGGGCAAGGCCCAGTCGGTAGTGAGCAGTGCCATTGCCAATCTGGAGATCGATCTCGATCTCACCCTGTTCGATCGCAGTGGCCGGATGCCGCGCCTCACCCCTCAGGGGGAGCGGATCCTGGCCGAGGCGCGTCTGGTGATGGCGCGCTGTGGCGAACTGACGGCCCTGGCCGGTGAGTTGGCCGCCGGAGTGGAGCCCCGTCTCACCCTGGCCGTCGACGACGACACCTGGCTCCCCTGGCTGGGGGATCTGCTGGAGGCGTTCTCCCTGCGCTTCCCGACGGTGGAGCTGGAGCTGCTCTTTCCCCTGCTCGAGGATCTTCATCAGCTGCTGCTCTCGGGGCGTGCCCAGCTGGGGATCAGTTATGAGCAACTGGCCCCCTCGCCCGATATAGTGGCGGCCCCGCTGGGACGGGTCACCATGCCGCTGGTTGTGGCCCCTTCTCACCCGTTGGCCGGGCAGCAGAGCACGACCCTGGACGCCCTGCAGGGGAGCCGGCAGATCATGGTGACCGGACGCCACGACGGGCAGGAGCGTCAGCGTTTTCGGGTGGCGAGTCGGGTCTGGTGGGCCGAGGGGGACATGGCGGTGCTGGAGCTGGTACGGCGGGGGCTGGGGTGGGCCAGCATCCCCGATGTGCTGGTGGAGGGGCCCCTGGCCCGGGGTGAGCT
>NZ_CDDB01000043.1 GCF_000820105.1 Aeromonas schubertii
CGCTCCATTCTGGCGAGGGCCGCACGCAGGGTGGCGCGAGTGCAGCCGAAGTTGAGGCGCACGAAGCGACCATCCCCAAACTGGGCCCCCGGGGAGAGGCCAACCCCTGCCTGCTCGAAGAAGGGGATGGGGTGTTCCAGATCCAGGCCCGAGACATCCAGCCAGGCCAGGTAGGTGGCCTGATGGCGAGCCAGGGTGACGCCAGGCCAGCGTGCGACCGCCTCCTCGATGAGGGTCAGGTTGCCCCTGAGGTAGTCGAGCAACCCGCGGTGCCAGGACTCCCCTCCCTCGTAGGCGGCCTCGGCGGCCACGAAGCCGAGCAGATTGATGTCGGCACTGATCCCCCGCATCGCCTGCTGCAGCTTGACGCGAAGGCGTTCGTTGGGCACGACGGCGAAGGCACAGCAGAGGCCGGCGATATTGAAGGTCTTGCTCGGTGCCATCATGACGGCACTGCGCTGGGCCGCTCCTTCGCTGAGCGCCCCATAGGGGATATGCGGCGCAGCCGGATCGAGGATGAGGTCACAGTGGATCTCGTCGGAACAGATCACCAAATTGTGGCGCTCGGCGATGGCATCGATGGCCGTGAGCTCGTCACGGGTAAAGACGGTGCCCCCGGGATTGTGGGGGTTGCACAGCAGCAGCAGATCCGCCCCCGGAGCCTGGCGCTCCAGCTCCTCCATATCCAGGGTCCAGCGGCCGGACTCCTCCTTCATGGGCACGGTCAGCAGGGGGCGCTCGTTAAAGCCCGGCGCCTGCAGGAAGGGGTAGTAGACAGGGCTCGGTGTGAGCACGCCACGACCGGGATTGGTCCAGGCACGACAGGCCAGATTGAGGCCCGGTACAACCCCCGGCAGGAACACCAGCCATTCGGGCTGGAGCCGCGCCACGATGAGCTCGATGAGGCGCGGGGAGGGACGCGAGTAGCCAAACACCCCGTGAGCCACCCGCCGGGTCAGGGCATCCAGCACCGCAGGAGGAGAGACAAAATCCATGTCGGCCACCCACATGGGCAGTACATCCTGGCCCCTGTACTTGTCCCACTTCAGGCTCATGGTGTTTGTGCGATCAATTTCCTTATCAAAATCAAACATGTTCTCATTCCACGCCGGCTCAAGTTGCCAACACTCTACGGGGGCACTCCAGAGGGTGCAAGGGGGAGCGGCACAATTGACAAGGACGTAAAAAGACCCGATAACCCATACGGGTTTATCTCGGCTCCCCGGTCAGCTCAGGTTCAGCATTCTATGAAAATGGTCAGCGCTCTTCGCCGGAGGGGGGATCCCGTCTCCCTCTCTTTTCTCGCGGTCACCTTTGTCACCGGCATGGCCGTGGCGCTACAGGTGCCCACTCTCTCCCTGTTTCTGGCCCAGGAGGTGGGGGTGCGCCCCTTCCTCATCGGCCTCTTCTACACCATCAATGCCGTGGTGGGAATTCTGGTCAGCCAGTGGCTGGCGCACCACTCCGATCGGCACGGAGGACGCAAGGGATTGATCCTGCTCTGCTGCGGCGCCGGGGTTCTGGTCTCCCTGCTGTTTGCGTTTGACAGGCACTATTGGTTGCTCGCCTCGCTCGGGGTCTTGCTCGGCAGCATCGCGGGCACCTCGAGTCCTCAGCTGTTTGCCCTGGCCCGTGAGCATGCGGATCGCGAGGGCAAGCGCGCCGACATGTTCAGCTCTGTGATGCGGGCCCAGTTCTCGCTGGCCTGGGTCATAGGCCCCCCGCTCGCCTTTGCCATCGCCATCGGTTATGGCTTCACCCCTATGTACCTGGCCTCGGCTCTCGCCTTCGCGGTCTGCGCCGCCATCGTCTGGCGCTGGCTCCCCGCTTTGCCGTTACCCCGGGTCGAGGCGATACCATCCGGGGGGAGCAGTTGGCGAGACAAGGATGTGCGGGCGCTGTTTATGGCCTGCACCCTGATGTGGACCTGTAACAGTATGTACCTCATCAACATGCCCCTCTATCTCACCCGGGAACTGGGGTTGGAGGAGCGACTGGCCGGGCTGCTGATGGGAACGGCGGCGGCCCTCGAGATCCCCTTCATGTTGCTGGCGGGCCACTACACCCGGCGCCTTGGCAAGCGACCCATGATGCTGGTGGCGACCCTGGCCGGGGTGCTCTTCT
>NZ_CDDB01000044.1 GCF_000820105.1 Aeromonas schubertii
CAAATTCACTATGCCACTACAGGGTCGCCAGCTGATTGCGATCCAGATTGGCGTTGAAGGTGACAAAGCGCGCCCGATAGCCAAGGCGAGCCAGCTCGTCGCGAAACCCCTCCTCGGCCTGGGTCTCACCCCGCCACAGCACCATGGCGATGGTCAACGCCTGAGCCGGCAGCGTTAACAACAACAGCAGCACCACGACTCCGACTCTCATGCTTACCCCTCCGCTTGCACCCTTCAGTTAGCGTAGGCCAGCCAACAAAAAGCCGAACCCTGATACTCGACCGAGCGGGGCCCCCAAGGCCCATCATGAGTCGCGCCTTCATCACCATCACAGCACGGAGTAGAATGACCCCATTCGGCCTTGCCAAGGACGATCTTATGAACGGACCCGACCCCGCCAACCCGCACCCCATGGCGGGCTTCCCCCAGGTGTGCTTTATCAAAACCTCTTTTGGGACACCCACCTTTCTACGAACCTCTTTTGGGACACCCACCTTTCTACTGCTGGCGTTAGCTCACATCCATGAACCTCTTTTGGGACACCCACCTTTCTACTGCTGGCGTTAGCTCACATCCATTACCGAGATGATTTGGCCCCTTGAGACCTCAGACGCCAAGCATCAAACGTTGGGGGGAGTGAATTCCTAAAAACAGGCCACTACACACCGAGCGGCCACGTGACCGCACTCATGTCATGAGATGCACCAGAAGGGAAAGTCGACTTGAAGCGAGATTAGTGGGTTGGCTGGTGACACCGTCGCTGGCCGCAGTGGTGGGCGTAACGCTCTCGCGCCGCACCGTGGCCGATGGCCCGAATGCCGCTTCGTTTGAACAGCTTCACCTGCTTGAGCCAGTCCTCAGCGTCGAGTTGCAGGCGCTCCAGTATGGGGGAAAGCGCCTCGGGAATATGGCCCCGCTTGTCGTCGCGAATGGCGCGGCCAGTCCAGTCGACCAGCGCCAGATAGTCGCTGAAGGTGTAGGGAAGTGATTTGGCTTCATCTTTCTTGGCAAACAGCCTCTTTTTGGACACCCACCTTTCTACTGAAGGCGTTAGCTCAATCCATTACCGAGATGATTTGGCCCCTTGAGACCTCAGACGCCAAACATCAAACGTTGGGGAGAGTGAATTCCTAAAAACAGACCACCGAGCGGCCACGCGACCGCACTCATGTCATGAGATGCGCCAGAAGGGAAAGTCGACTTGAAGCGAGATTAGTGGGTTGGCTGGCGACACCGTCGCTGACCGCAGTGGTGGGCGTAACGCTCTCGCGCCACGCCGTGACCGATGGCCCGGATGCCGCTTCGTTTGAACAGCTTCACCTGCTTGAGCCAGTCCTCACCGTCGAGTTGCAGGCGCTCCAGTATGGGGGAAAGTGGTAGCCTCTTTTTGGACACCCACCTTTCTACTGTTGGACACCCACCTTTCTACTGAAGGCGTTAGCTCAATCATTACCGAGGTGATTTGGCCCATTGAGACCTCAGACGCCAAGCATCAAACGTTGGGGAGAGTGAATTCCTAAAAACAGACCACCGAGCAGCCACGCGACCGCACTGATGTCATGAGATGCGCCAGAAGGGAAAGTCGACTTGAAGCAAGATTAGTGGGTTGGCTGGTGACACCGTCGCTGACCGCAGTGGTGGGCGTAACGCTCTCGCGCCGTACCGTGGCCGATAGCCCGGATGCCGCTTCGTTTGAACAGCTTCACCTGCTTGAGCCAGTCCTCAGCGTCGAGTTGCAACCGTTGCAAGATGGGGGAAAGCGCCTCGGGAATATGGCCCCGCTTGTCATCGCGGATGGCACGGCCGGTCCAGTCAACCAGCGCCAGATAGTCGCTGAAGGTGTAGGGGAGTGACTCGAGTTTACCTTTCTGAGCGAAAGGGAGCAGCAAAGGTGGCAACTCGGTGGTCTGGGCCCTTCCCAGGCGCTGGCTGATGCTGGTGTAGTCACTCTTCTCGGGTCGGTCGGCAAGTTTGGCGCGGATAGGATTGAGCTCCACATAGGCCATGCAGGCTAATAGCGCCGACTCGGTCAGCAGGGCCTGGCTCTTGAAGCGCCCCTCCCAGAAGTGACCCTTGCAGCTATCTTCCTGATTAGCTTGGCGAGCCAACCCTTCGTTGAGCAGGCGCACGAACCAGCTGATGGAGTAGAGCCTCCTGCGCCACTCCTCTATCAGCCCCTGCACTACCGCGAGCTCTGGCTCAATCAGGGCATCCCCCTGATACCAGCGGCGCACCAGTAGCGGCCACTGGAACAGCCCGGCCCAGCGATCGGCCACCTCTCGCTCGCTCCAGCCTTGCGCCTGCTCGGCATCCACTTTCAGCACCAGATGGTAGTGGTTGCTCATCACCGCGTAGGCGCAGATGCCGATGGCAAAGAGCTGCGACAGCTGACCCAGCCGGTCAACCACCCACTGGCGGCGATGCTCGTAGCTCTGCCCCGAGTGGG
>NZ_CDDB01000045.1:0-314 GCF_000820105.1 Aeromonas schubertii
GATGGCAACGCCTACATGTATCCTCTCGCCACCTGGGATGTGATCGCCCACGAGGTGAGCCACGGCTTCACCGAGCAGAACTCGGGGCTGGAGTACAGGGGCATGTCGGGGGGGATCAACGAATCCTTCTCCGACGTATCGGCCGCCGCCCTGGGGCAATATGTCCATGGCAGCTTCAACTGGAAGATGGGTGAGCACGTCATGAAGCAGGCCGAGGCGATGCGCTATTTTATCCAGCCGAGCCGGGACGGCGCCTCCATCGATCACGCCAGTCGCTACTACCCCGGCATGGATGTACACCACAGCTCGGGGGT
>NZ_CDDB01000045.1:354-821 GCF_000820105.1 Aeromonas schubertii
GTATGCAAGGCAGCAGCCAAGCTTGGCTACCCGACCGGGGACGTGGCCAACGCCTTCGCCCAGGTCGGCGTGCAGACCAGCCAATGCCAGGGGGGCGATCCCCGGCCAGAGCCCACCCCCGAACCCCAGCCGCCCCGGGATCTCGAGGCTGACCGCCCACTCCCCCTCTCCCTCGCCCAGGGTGAGGAGCGACACTTTCGCATTCCCGTCACCGGCGCCGGCATGATCTGGCTGCAGACCTATGGCGGCAGCGGCGAGGTGGATCTCTACGCGGCCCTGGATCAGGCCCCCTCGACCAGTCGCTATGACTGCCGCTCGGCCAATCAGGGCAATGACGAGGCCTGTGGTTTCGAAGGGGTTGAGGGACAGACCCTCTATCTGATGGTGCGCGGCCGCGCCAACCACAGCAGCACCTATCTGCTGGCCACCCAGGAGGAGGCACAACAGGGCTGCAACCAGCTGCCCCA
>NZ_CDDB01000046.1 GCF_000820105.1 Aeromonas schubertii
CCCTCATTCGCGGCATCCCCGATCTGGTGCTGATGATGCTGCTCTTCTTCGGTGGCCAGGTGTTTATCAACAACCTGCTGACCTGGATCAACGAGAGCTACAACGCCTGGCTGCTCAAGGGGGATCCCAATCAGGAGTGGGTCTCTCTGGTGCCCGATTACATCGACATCAGCCCGTTTGCCGCCGGGGTAGCCACTATCGGCTTCATCTTCGGTGCCTACATGGCCGAGACCTTCCGCGGTGCCATCATGGCGGTGGACAAGGGGGAGC
This sequence comes from Aeromonas schubertii, assembly GCF_000820105.1. Taxonomy (GTDB): domain Bacteria; phylum Pseudomonadota; class Gammaproteobacteria; order Enterobacterales; family Aeromonadaceae; genus Aeromonas; species Aeromonas schubertii. The sequence goes on from NZ_CDDB01000046.1 coordinate 271, forward strand.
TCGAGGCGGCCCGCGCTTTTGGCATGCGCCCGCTCCAGGTATTTGTGCGCATCCTGTTTCCCCAGATGATGCGTCACGCTCTGCCGGGGTTTGGCAACAACTGGCTGGTGCTGCTCAAGACCACGGCCCTGGTCTCCATCATCGGCCTCGACGACATGGTGCGAAAGGCCTCCCTGGCCGCCGGCTCGACCCAGCTCCCCTTCACCTTCTACATGGCGGTGGCGCTCATCTTCCTGGTGTTCA
>NZ_CDDB01000047.1 GCF_000820105.1 Aeromonas schubertii
AAAGAACGTTGCCTTGTCGGCGTCCAGCGCAGCGTGCCGTGCTGGTGAGGGCGCATTATAGGGATGGCGAACACGCTGACAAGTACTTTTCTTACTTCGGCAAACCGTTCGCTCACAAAACAACCAAACCCTCTCTTTTTGTCGAAAACCCATCCAACGGGTGTCACTTCAGCACACCCACAATTGAACATTTGAAATGACACTTTATAATTAGCATCTGAAATCCTCATTTAATGACTCAGGAGCCCTCATGCATCAGATCCTCGATAGCCAGAAAGAAGAGGCGATCCCTCCCCTGCTGCGCCTGGGGTTCCGCCCCTTCTTCCTGCTGGGGGCCCTCTTCTCGGTGATCGCCATGACGCTCTGGTGGTTGCAACTGACCGGGCATCTGGCACTGCCAGCTCTGTCCAACCCCATCTGGTGGCATGCTCACGAGATGTTGTTTGGTTTTGGCAGTGCCATCGTTGCCGGCTTCCTGCTGACGGCAGTACAGAACTGGACCGGCTTCCCCGGCTTGCGAGGCTATCGACTGGGAGTGATCGTCGCCCTCTGGCTGGTGCCACGCCTGCTGTTACCGCTGCTTGGTAACCACCATTGGCTATTGATGGCATGCGATCTGCTGTGGCTGCCACTGACGGCCTTTTATCTTGCGCGCCCGATCGTGCGGGTACGCCAGTGGCGTAATCTCTTCTTCGTGCCTCTGCTTCTGGTGCTGACCGGCCTCAATGCCAGCAGTTGGTGGCTTGGCAGTGACTGGCTGCTGACCGAAAAGCTTCTCATCGCCACCGTACTGCTCTTTACTACCCTGATTGCCGTGATGGGGGGACGGGTGATCCCCTTCTTTACTTCCCGCGCCACCCAGACCCCCAAGGCCGAGCCCCTCCCCCGACTCGAGCGTCTGGCCCTTGGCAGTCTCTGGCTACTGCTGGCAAGCTGGATAGTCTTGCCGATGTCGCTCTTGCAGCAACCGGCCTGGGCTCTCCTCTACGGGGTTGCCACCATCACTCACCTCCTGCGCCTCTCCCGCTGGCAGTGGCGTGCTACCGGTGCGCATCCCTTGCTCTGGTCGCTCCACCTCTCCTATCTCTTTATTCCTCTTGGCCTGGCCGCCATGGGATGGTGGTCACTGGGCGGCCCGCTGAGCCTGTCGACAGCCAGCCACTTCCTGAGTGTCGGCGTCATGGGCGGCATGATCCTCGCCATGATGGCGCGAGTCTCCCTTGGCCACACGGGGCGCATGCTGACAGTCGGTAGAGCCATGATCCTGGCTTTTGTCCTGCTGTTTGCCGCCGTCCTGCTGCGCGCAGCGCTGCCTCTGCTGCTCCCGGTCCAGATCCTGGTCGCCTGGCACGGTGGGGCCTGGGGCTGGATCCTGGCTTATGGCCTCTTCGCCTGGGTCTATCTGCCTATTCTCAGCGCCCCCCGCGCCGACGGGCGCCCGGGTTAGGGATAGCGGATCAGGTTATGAAAACGGGCCGGCGCCTCTCCCAAGTTGCGATAACCGTGGGGGGCGTCGGCCGCAAACCGCACCGCTTCGCCGTACCCAAGCCGATGCCACACCCCTTCAAGCAAGATCTCCATCTCCCCGTCAATCACCAGAACATGCTCACTGACCCCGCGCTCATGGGGCTCTGACTCACGCTCATAGCCGGGTAACAGCGTCATCTCGAACAGCTCGAAACCGAGGCTCGGCTCAAATGGAAAGAGTGGCGCCACCCACATGCCGGCCTCCCCAGGTTGACTGCGCAAGGCATCGGCCGAGCGAAACAGGGTGGCCGTAGCGGGAGCGGTCACATCGAGAAAGCTCGAAAAAGAGACCTTGAAACCGGTGGCAATCTTCCAGAGGGTCGCTACTGTGGGACTCGACTCGCCCCGCTCTATCTGACCCAGCATCGCCTTGCTCACCCCGGTCTCACTGGCACTGCGATCGAGACTCCAGCCCAAAGCCTGCCGCAACTCCTTCAGACGGGTAGCGATACGCTCCGTCGGGGCAGCCTGTATTTCGTTCATTGATTCCCCTCCACGGGATTGTGCGCTATAGCGCACATCGATATAGTTGGAACCATTGTACGTTATAACGCACGGAGTACCCATGCCCTTTTCCTTCTCTCATCTCAGTGCCGGCCTGATGGCGGTGCTGGTCGGTTACACCAGCTCGGTGGCCATCATCTTTCAGGCTGCCGCCGCAGCCGGGGCAACCTCGGCGCAGACGGCCTCCTGGTTGTGGGCCCTGGGTCTGGGTATGGGGATAAGCAGTATAGGGCTCTCCCTCTATTACCGCATGCCACTGCTCACCGCCTGGTCTACCCCGGGCGCGGCCTTGCTGGTCACCAGCCTGTCGGGGTCGAGCCTTGGCGAGGCCATCGGCGCCTTCATCCTGAGCTCGGCACTGATGCTTTTGCTGGCGCTGAGTGGTGGTGTCGACAGGGTGCTGCGGGTACTGCCCAGGCCTCTGGCGGCAGCCATGCTGGCCGGCGTGCTGCTGCGCTTTGGCATCAACCTGTTTACCCCGCTACCCGAGGCGCCGCTCCTGATCCTCGGCATGCTGGGCCTGTTTTTGCTCGGCAGGCGTTTTGCGCCGCGCCTGGTCATGGTGCTGGTACTGGTTGGCGGCACCCTGCTTGCCGGCTCACTGATGCCACTGCCACTCGAAGAGGTGACGCTCTCGCTCACCACCCCGGTGTGGATGAGTCCGAGCTTCTCCTGGCACAGCCTTGTCGGGGTGGGGATCCCGCTCTTTGTGGTCACCATGGCCTCTCAAAACCTGCCGGGCATGGCGGTGCTGCACGCCCACGGTTACCACCCCAAGGCCTCTCCTCTCATCGGTTGGACCGGTCTTATCGGGCTGCTGCTCGCCCCGTTTGGCGGATTTGCCTACAACCTGGCCGCCATCACTGCGGCCATCTGCATGGGCAAGGAGGTCGACGAGGATCCCGCTCGCCGTTGGCCGGCCACCATCTGGGCCGGGCTCTTTTATCTCTTGAGCGGCCTGTTTGCCGCCAGCGTCGTGAGCCTGTTCAGCGCCCTGCCAACGGCCCTGATGGCCGCCATCGCCGGGCTGGCCCTGCTCGGCACCATAGGCAACAGTCTGCACGGTGCACTGGCCGAAGAGCACAGTCGCGAGAGCGCCCTCATCACCTTTCTGGTGACCGCCTCAGGGGTGAGCTGGCTCGGCATTGGCTCCGCTTTCTGGGGGATCCTGCTCGGCACACTCGTATGGACCTGTTGGCAAAACGTGCCCCCCAAACAGGTCAGATGAGTGTGATCGGCACCACACATCCCAACATTTTGTTTGGTTTCTCAACCCGATTTGATTTGTGATGAAACCGAGGGCTCTTCTTCCCAAATTTGCGCCCTCGTCAGCGTTCGAATAACGGAGAACAACAAAATGAAACACGTTCAGGCATACGTACTGCTGCTGGCTCTGACCGGCGGCGCGGCTTACGCCGCAGATGCAGATCGGGATCTGGCGCGCCAGCTGGCGCTGCAGACCGGCACCCTGCTCCCCACCCTGAGCAATCAGGGATATCAGGCCCCCCTGCCTCAGGTAGTCAAGAAGGCTCCGACACGGCTCAAGCGTCAGGCGGCGGCCGCCGATGCGGCGGCAATCCGTCGTCAGGGGCTCGACGGTGAGCTCAAGCAGCTGATGCGAGTGAGACTGGCAACCCCGGATCAGATCAAGGCCCTCGAGGCCGGGGTGGAGCCACTGGTGGCCTATGTGCCAAGCGGTGACGAGCAAAGCTGGAGCGCCATCGAGGCGTTCGACAACGCCGGTAACCCCGTCTATCTCGATGTAGAGCAGGCGCCGGATCGCCCGGTACTGGTCGTGGAAGCCGATCCCGACAAGGCGAAGACGGCTGGTCTTCGTGTCATGCGCTCGGCTCTGGCCAAGGCCGATCTGCAGGCGGCCCCGCTCGCCAGCGAGCCGGTCAAGCCCCTCAAGACCAGCATCCTCAAGAAGATCCGCCTGCAAGATGACAAGGAGCCCTGGCTGCTGGGTGGTGCCGAGATCTACGCCATCGTCGCCGGGGTCAACCCGAGCCGTGACGAGCCGGTGGTGGACATCGTCGACATGCCCTATCTCGATCACGACAAGACCGACTACACCCCGAACCAGATCCTGGTCTACTGGGATCGTTACCGTTGGGGTGCGGTGGACATGGTGATGATGGAGCAAGATGACAACGTCAACTACAAGGAGCTCTCTGGTCTGCTGATCGAGGCGCTCAAGCTGGGCTTTACCGCCGGGGGTGTGCCCGAGGCCTTACCCTTCCTGGATCTGGGTGGCCGTATCGTCAAGGCGTTGCCCGACTCCTGGATGACCAACAACGATGACTATGTGGATACCTTCTACACCCTGGAGCAGGATCAGGTCTACCGCGACTACACAGGTGCAGCCGCCAACGCCATGATCACGCTGGAGCCCAAGGAGATTGCCCCGACGCGTCAGTGACGGGGGATGCTGACAAGAGAGGGCCCATCGGGCCCTCTTTTCGTCTTGCTTATTGCGCCGCTCGCTCGAAGCTGGCTGCGATGGCTCTGGAGAGGGCATCGAGCTGGCCATCGAGGCTGGCATCGATGATCCCCACCTCGGTCTCGAGGATAGAGCCCCCCTGATCCAGCCGCGCATCGGCCGCCACCTCGAGATAGCTTATCTCGGGGAAATCCTTGTGAACCCGGGCTATCTGCTCCCGCACCGCCGCCGCCTGATCCGGGTGAACCCGGACCACCACCTGCTTTTGGTTGCTCACCAGGGCCAGCGCCTCGCGCACCACCTGGAGGGTCAGGGTGACCTGATCATACTCCTTGAGGATCTTGCGCACCGACTCCAGCACCACCTCGCTCATCTGCTGCTCGACCCGGCGATAAAACTGCTGGCACTGCAACTGGGTCTCGTGGATAAGGGCTGCCTGCCGGGAGCGGGCCTCATCCATGCCCGCTTCCCAACCCAGCTGCTTCTGTTGCTCATAGATCTCTCTGGCCTCGGCGAGAATCGCGGCCGCCTCCTCGCGGGCCGCCGACACCAGTTCATCGGCACCGAGACTGGCACGATAGTCCGCCGCGCGCAGAATTCTCAGCTCGGGGGCAAGGGAGAGCTCTCCCTGGGTTATTTGAACAAATGGGAGCATGAAGGAAGCACCTGTTTGACGAGTTTCTGGCACAACACCTGGGCCAGTGGACGAAGGGATGGCTCGAGGGAAAAAGGAGTCAGCTGCCGGGTTGGCGCAAATCTCAGCTCGAGTCGCTGACGCCAGGGCGCGGGCACCGTCTCCATGGCCGCCAGCCAAAACTGCAGCCCGTGCCGGATCATCCCGGAGGCATCGATCTGTGCCGGCAGGGGCGACTGCCACCCAGCCGGCCAGGGACCGATCAGCAGCTCATGCCGGGCCATCAACTGGCGCAAGGCATCGTGCTCGAGCAGGGCCATCAGCTGGCGCAGCGGCTCGGCCTGCAAACAGTGGCGAATGGCCTCTGCGTGCAGTACCAGTCCCAGGCGGCAGAGCAGTGACTCCAGGGCGGGCTGTGCCAGCAGGGCGATGGCGCCGAGACCCACCGGCGCCTGATAGTCGGTCTCGAGGGCCAGCGCCTCGAGCAGGGCGCCATTGATATGGCCGCTGCTGCGCCAGTCGGGCAGCAGTGCGATCACAGGACGCCAGCTTGAGGGTAACTGCTCCGGATGAAGATAGGAGGCCGGACAGAAACGGTACTGATAGGCGGTGACAGGTGTACCCATCACCCCCCCTTGCGCCGCAGCCAGAAGTACTGGGCCAGATTGGTCAGGGGCAAGAGCAGAAACAGCAGGGCCAGCAGTCCGATGAGACGCCCTCTGGATGACTCGCTCACCTCGATGGAGAGTACGCTGGTATTACGGGGCATCAGCTGGTTTTGCCGCACATCGGCGGAGGGAACCAGCACCACACTGATGCGATCGTAGGCCAGCCCCTCGATGCTGTTGTTGACCAGCTGCTTGATCTGGGGGATATAACCATCGAGCTGCACATCGGCCGCATGCTTGATAAAGACCGAGGCGGAGGCCGGAGAGCCCTTCTTGCCGCCACTGCCCTTCTCCTCGGGCAGCACCACATGCACCCGGGCCACCAGCACACCATCGATCTCGGAGAGGGTGCGAGAGATCTCCTGCGACTTGGCATAATTGAGCCTGGCCTGCTCCTCAACCGGCGACGAGATGAGACCATCTTTGGGGAAAACATCCTGCAACGAGGAGAAGCTCTCGCGCGGATAGCCCTTGCGCTTGAGCGCCTCGACCGCCTCGGCGACATCCGACTCCTCGACCATCAGCTTGACCCGGCCGTCCTTGTCCGGCTCCTTGCCGGCCGAGATACCCTCTTGCCTGAGCAGGGCCAACATCTCGTTGCCCTCCTTCTGGCTGATCCCGCTGTAGAGTTCAACCTTGCAGCCTGCCAACAGCAGGGCGGCCAGCACGGCTGGCAACACACTCTTGATCTTCACAGGGCCTCACTGGGTCTTCATCAGGGTTTCAACGTTTTGGCTCATCTTGCCCACCGTTTTGGCAATCAGTTCCTCTTGCATGGTGATGCGCATCAGCGACCACTGCATCTGCATCAGGCTGGCGGGATCGTCACCGGGCGTCGCCATTTGGGCCTTAAGCTCTTCCTTGGCGGTAGTAAAGTCGCGCTTGAGATCGCTCAGGCCGCTGAGCAAGGAGTCCCCCAGCCCACGGCCATCATCGCTCATGGCTGCATCGAAACGGGCCACCTGGTCGACCGCAGGCTCGGCCTGCTTGAGTTCATCCAAACTGGTGACCAGGGCCTGGCCACTTTGCGTAATTTCCATTTAGCCCTCCAAATCGATGGCGTGGGAGTTGCGAAGCAAGTTATCGACCATGGCGTTACGTGGCAGCAGGGTCATCAGTTCCCGTCTGAGCAAATCGGCGACATGCTTTCCCTCCCCCCCTTTAGGGGTTGTAGCCAATACCTCCAGCAGTACCGTCTCCCGACGTTTGCCCAAGGGATCAAACTCACGCAGCAAACCGCGCAACTCGGGAAGATCGATGGCCGGGATCACGGGTCCGGTGCGCTGACCAAAGCGCGCCTGGATCGCCTCCTTCACCGGTGCCACCAACTCGGCCAACAACGCTTTGTCGGGCGGGTCGGAGGCACGGTAACGCTGCCACTTGGCCTCTCGCACATCCTCGCTCACCTCGTCGCTGCGTACAGGTGCAACCGGAGGTGCAGGCGGCGCCTTGCCGGCTCGCGCCTGCTCCCCAAGAGGCGCGGAGGGAGGGGTCAGAGGGGGGATCATCATGAGCGCATCTGCTCCTTCATGCCGCGCACAAACTCCCGCAGTGCCGGGTTGTTCTCCAGCTCCATCCGCTCGAGACGCTGCGCCAGCGCCGCAGAGTGGCCAAGGCGGTATTCACACAAGGCCTGCCAGGGCTCGAGCTCGGGGGAGCCGGCCGCAAGCTGCGATGCATCTTGATACTTGCCCCGGTTCATCAGGGAAGAGACGCGCACCAGCGTCGCCGCCTCTTTGGCATCCACCAGTTGCAGCCAGTCGGCGATATGCGCCGCCTCCTCGTGGCAGTGATGGCCGGTACCGGCCAGGGCTATCTCTGCCAGTAGCCCCTTGAGGGTCGGCTCCATCATCAGATCTTCTGCAAGATGCCCTGCATCAAATCCTTGAAGCTGCGGGTCACGGTGGAGTTGATGTTATAGATGACAGACCATTTGTTGATGGAGTGCTGCAGATCCGCCAGTACCGCCGGGTTGTCCGGGTTATCTTTCAATGCCTTGATAGCATCATTAACCTTAGTGTTGGCATTGTCTGCCTGCGTCTTCAGGGTCGCGGCGATCGCATCCAGGCTGGTGATATCCGTAGCCTTGCTAAAACCGTCAAATGCATTGTTGGCCATTACTTATCTCCTGTCAGGGTATTGATAATGGTCATCCCTGCCTCCAGGGCGGTGACCTCTTTTTGCCAGCACTGAAACTGCTCGGGGGTGCCACCCCGCATCATGCAGACCTTGACGCTCGCCAGCGCCATCTCCAACTGCATCCTGATAGACCGCACCGCCTCAGCGCTGTGCAGTCGCTCCTCCAAATGAGTCATGGGCTAACCCTCCACCAACTCTGATCACAAACTCTTGTTGCCCCTTTCTCACCACCACCGCGTCGCGGCGAATGGCCAGAATCCGGATACCGTCTCCGGTGGCGGCGCCAACCGGATAACGCTGATTGTTGGCAAGCACCACGTAGGGCACCTTGCCAAGGGAGATGGCCTTGACCTCGAAGGTCAGATCATCCTGGCGACTCTTGCTGCCGATGCCGACCAGCTCAAGCTGGGGACGGGCACCAAACTCCCGACGAAACGCCTGCTGCAACTGGGTGAAGAGGATGAGCTGGGCTTCGTCCAGATCGCCGCGAAGCTCGATACGATCCCCACGCTCGCGCACCGCCAGTTGCTTGAGCCCATGCTCCTCGAGCAGGGTATCGAGTCGCTTGCGATGGCTGCCGGCCACATTGACCCGGTTCTCGATGCCAAGCAGACCCGGCACCTCACGGCGCAGCAGCTCCTCCACCCCGGTGAAGGCGTCACTCTCCTGGGCCAATGCCCCGGTGAGCCTGAGCCAGCCTCCCTCTTTGCCAGCCGTCACCTTGATGGCGCCCAGCCCCTGGCGCTGCAGGATAAACTCGGCCCCCTGGCGGATCTCCTCCATGCTACGAAGCTCGAGTCGGGCCACCAGCGCGTGGCGCTCTACCATCTCCTGCAGCGCGAGACGCTGACGATTGTCCTTGATGTAACCACTGAGCAGCCATGAGCCGCCCTCGGTGCGGGTCAGGCTGACTCCCTCATAGGCCGGCTGCTTGAGCAGACGACGAACCTCCTGCTCGGCCAACTGTTCGCGCCCCTCGTTTTCCTGCCACCACCCCATACCGAGCAGTCCCACGAGCAGGGCCAGCACGGCCAGCGAGGCAATCCCCAGCAGCAGCCCTGCGCGTGAGCGTCGAGGAGTCGTGACCGGCGCCACCACCCGGGTGGGCTCGTTCAATACGGCGGGCAGGGTCTGTCCCTCGGCACAGAAGCTCCAGAGCAGGCTGCCCGCCTCCAGACGAAGACCTGCCTGCAGATAATCGCCGATGGCGACCCCCTTCCCCTCTTGCAGCAACTCTGTGCTGGCCTCAAGCAGGCGTACCCCTTGCTCGTCAACCTGCAGTACCAGATGAGAGGGGGCAATCCCCTCGTCTACCAGTACCATGTCGGCCTGCAGAGGATCCGAGCCGATGACACAGCGCCCCTGGGGCAGGGTCACCTCGACGCCGCTGTGGACGCCACGATAGAAACGACACAGCCAGTTCAACGGGCGCTCTCCTTGGCGGGTTTGACACACCAGCTATCGCCCAGGATGCAAGCCCCTTCCTGCACGCGCCACCCCTCTCCCTTGTTCAGGCGACATTCGGTCAGCCTTGAGCTCTTGCCAGCCTTGCTCAGCCACTGCTGCACCTCGCGCGCCTGTGCCAGCGGCTGGCACTGGGCCCCCTCCAGGGTCTTGGCCAGGGAGAGGCTCTGGTTGGAGATCTCGTCGACGCCCAACACCCGCTGTCGCAGGTCGATGCCGTTACCCAGCGCCAGGCGCTGACCGACCCCCTCGTCGATGATGCGCGGCTCTATGATAAAGAGGCGCACGGTGCGGCGGGTCAGCTCGCTCTTGCTGCGAAACAGGGCGCCCAGATAGGGAATGTCGCCCAGGAAGGGAACCTTGCTCAGGGTGACATTCAATTCATCGCGATAGATACCGCCGATGAGCAGGCTCTGGCCGTGACCCACCCGGGCTATGGTGTCCACCACGGTACGGCTGATGGTGGGAATGCCATCCACCCCCGAGCTGTTGGGCTTCTGGTTACCATCCTCGATATGCAGGCTGAGGCTGATCTCGGGACTCTCTGCAGCCGGGATCACCCGGGGAGTCATGCGCAGCATGGTGCCGTAAGTGATGTCGCGAAGCTCGGCCACCTCTTTACCGGCGACCTTGACGTAATAAGTCTCGCTGTGATCGATCACCGCCTGGGTGTTTTCCTGGGTCAGCAGGGTCGGGCGTGAGACCACCTGGGCCGAGCCCTCGCTCTCGAGCAGATTGACCCGCGCCAGCAGATAGTCGAGACCACGGGAATCAACCAGGCTACCCAGCGCACCGGTGGCACCGGCTGCCGAAGAGGTGACATTGCGATCACCCGTGGTCTTGATGATCACCTGTTGGTTATTGCCTGTGCGGATCCCGACACGCCAATCCACCCCCAGCTCGTTGAGCTGATCGGCATTGATATCCACGATGGAGAGGGCCACCTCGATCCGGGCACTGGGCTTGTCGAGAGCCTGAATAAGGCGCTGATACATGGCCATTCGCTCCGGGGCATCGCGCACGATCACCGCATTGAGGGAAGGGTCCGCCTGGACCATGGCCAGCGCCGGGGCACGGCTGGCCACCTGGGTGGTCTCCTGGTTATCGGCCGTGACACTCTGAATACCGGCATCGCTGAGCAGTCGCTGCAAGATGGTCGCGACCCCTGGGGCGGCAACCTCGTCATTGCGATACTGGATGGTGCGATCGGTGGCCGAGGCATACTTAAGCGGGAAAATCTCCAGCGCCAGCGCCCCGGTCTTCTCGCTGCGCAACTGGCTTTGCTGCTCCAGCGCCGCCGCCGTCTGCTCCACCAGCTCGAGATAGCGGGGGGGACCGGAAACATAGACCAACCCGTTACCCGGATCGGGACGCCAACCGAAGCGGGACTCCCAGATCCCGGCTCGCACCAGGGCCTGCCGCAGCTCGGTTGCCCCGCTCTGTTGCAGACGAATGAGGCGCGACTCGACTTCGCTGTTCTTGAAGACATAGAGCACGCTGCCGTCGTAATACCAAACCAGGTTATAGAGATTGGCCAACTGTTGCAGGAATGCCTTGGGCTCTTCATGGTCGAACTGACCGGAGACCTTGTCATTGATCTTGTCGCTGACCACGACGGAAGCCTCATAGTTGGCACCGAAATCGATCAGCATGTCACGCAGGCTCTCCCCTTCAGCCAGATAGCTGTAAGGCATGGGTAGCCAATCCAGCTCCTGGGCCTGAGCAGATGCCCCGAGCAGCAGCATGGCGGCGCAAAGAGTACGCCTGACGGCAGAGGGTAAGATCAGGGGTGCCATATCATCTGTTTCCATTGGGGCGCCACAGTGGCCGTCGCCAGCTGGGGTTGCAGGTGCTCAACCAGCGCCAGTTGCTGATCGATAGCCTGTTGCAAACGAAGTTCATCCATCCCGGCCAGGGAGAGCCTTGCCTCAATGGCCAGCTCCCCGGTTTCATCCAGTACCAGCGCCTGGGGAGCCTGACGCGCCCAACCGGGCACCTGTTGCAACAGTTTGCGCAGCAGGTTGTCGTTGTAGTGATTTCCCTCACGCAGGGTCGGCGCATCCAGAGGCGTACTGAGTACCAGCTCTCTCCCCTGGGGGGTCAGCATGACCAGCTGACCATCGACAGTGAGACGAAAGCGCCCCTGCTTGTCGGCAATAAAAGGCCCTTGGCCAAGGCGTGCGGCCAATCGATTCAACACGGTTTGCATGATTCCTCGAATAATCAGGTTCGGACGATTCGGTCCTGCATCAGGCAGATGCCACGAGCCAGCAACCAGGCATGGGCCTGCTCAAGCGGCTCGGTGAGCGGCGAGAGTAGCCAGTCCCACAGTGGCGCCAGTTGCGCCGGCACAGGCTGCAGCGCCGCCAACTCTGCCTGCCCGGCGCGGGCAGGCTCCCACGCAGGCCACAGTTGTTTGGCACGCAGGGCCAGCTCATCGAGCCGGCGCTCAAGCTGAGCCATGCGAGCCTCTCCATCGGCCTGCTGGCTGGCGATACGCGCCAGCAGAGATGCCTGCTGACCGGGCTCGGCCTGCACCTGCTGCCAGAAGGCTCGCTGTGCCTGCCATTGGCGTACCATGACACTTAACTGCTCTCGCTCTTGCAACCAGGCCTCATAGTCAGGCTCCAGTTGCGTCATCCACCAAGCGTACAGAGGCTGCAACAGCAGGGGCCAACAGTCACAGGGCTGACCGATATGGATCCGCTCCCCCAGCACCTGGTCCCAGGGAGACTCGCCACGGCCACAGCGAGCCAGCCAGACCAGCTCGCTGCGGCTTACGGCGCGCCCCAGAGGCAGGCGACGCCGATACCAACGTGAGGCCAACAGAGACTCGAGTCGGGCCCGTGGCAACAGGCGTTGCAGCAAGGCGTGCTGCTCATGGGTCAGGAGGCGTGCCTCCCCGCTCGGGTGCAACACTCCCACCAGCACATCACGGCTGAGGCTATCGGGAGGGATGAGGGTCACCCGGCGTCCTGCCAGGGGCCCACCATCGGCGGGATTATGCTCATTGTGACTCATGATGCATCTTGCTCTTTCTTAATGGGTGTCATCGGCGATGGTCCTTTTGATGAGACCATTCTACCGCTGCCACCACGCCACTGACTTATAAAAAACGTCAGATAATTTTAGCCAGCGGTTACTCTTTGCCGTGACGCGCCCGGCTGGGAGTGCAACCAAAGCGACGTCGATAACTCTGGGTAAAATAGGACTGGCTGGAAAAACCGGCCTCCATGGCGATATCGACGATGCTCATTTCGCTATTAAGTAGCAGCTGATGGGCATAGAGGATACGCCGTTCGCTGATCCAGGCGCGGGGAGAGACCCCATAGACGGAGCCAAATAATTCCTTGAAGGTGGTGAGCCCCATGCCAAATTCTCGTGCGAATTCGCTGAGCTTCCACTCTTTCAGGTAGTGGCTCTCCATAAAGGCCTGCAGACGCTCAACCTGACGGTTACCCAGTTGACGAAGCATGGCCAGAAAGTGGGAACCCTGATCGCTAAAGGCCAGCAGCAGCAGCAACTCTTCGATGCGAAGGGGCATCAAGGCGGCAGGAAGACCATGGCCGAGCATGGCACACAAGCCATCGACACTCTGGTTTAGCAGTGGGGAAGTGGAGAAGCGCAGCAGCGGCGAGGGCACCACCTCGACACGATCCATCTCGCTGAGGAGTGCACCGAAACGCTGCAAAAAGGTACCGAGAAACGCGCTCGACAGAGGGATCCAGAGCAATTGACTGGGCATTTCTGTGCTGATGGCGTAGCTACCACGGCGAACAAACAACAGATCCCCTCTGTGCAACAGATGGGTTTCGCTGCAGTCCTGCCAGATTGCCTGTCCTTCCAAAAGGATATAGAGACCATCCTGGGGATGCTCCATGGGGGTAAAGACAGGCATGTTCCATTGGAGCCTGACGATATCGCCAGCCTCGGGCCTGGTTATGCCATTCATAGTGTGATGCGTCCTGAATCTGCGTGTTAACAGGGTCGCCCATAGGGCGCCATGCTGTTACGTTTTTGTTATCTCTTCGGCGTTAGCTCTGTTTATTATCCCGTGGTGCCGAGTTATTTAATCGTTTGCCGAAGAGTGGGCATGATATCCCCGCAGGATAAAACAACGCCACAATTAATTTAGAGTCAATACACTAACCCAGGGCTAGGGTGAGCTTTTTTTGTTAATAACAAAAAAGACAAATAATAGAGCTTGTTACATTCAGATACGTTGAAGGGAAATAACAGTCGACCTAACAGCCTGTTTTCATACAGCTATGTAACCCGACCCTTTATTGACAATTAGGAAAGCAACGTCTCGGTAACATCGTCAGCATGACTTTATTTTCACCCATAATTTTCTCTCTGGCGCCGGCCTGTACCGCTGGCATACCCACAAAATAGAGATAGGCGCGCAAAAACAGGTCTCCACTTCCCCATTGAACCGGACTCAAGCGCGTGGAAAACGAAAGCGGCAGGGCCCCCGTCTCATAACGCAGACGCTGCACCTCACGGGGTTGACCGTCAACCCGACTGAGCACGGTCACCTCGATGCGGGCGAGCCGGGGCAAGGGCTGTGCCATGCGCACCTCCCCTTCCACCCTGTGAGCGACCGGCGGTGGCGTCACCGCACAGCCACCCAGTATCAGGGCGAGAAGCCCAAGCAGCCCCCTCATCCGAGGGCCACCCTGCGCATGGTCAGGGGCGTATGTTCCCCATTATGGAGTCGCTGCAGGGCACTCTCCTGGGCAGGGCTCAGCCCATGGAAACGGGCCAGGAGTGCACGCAGATCCCCAGCCCCATCACGGGGTGCCAGGCTCACTCGTCGGCCGGCAAAGGTGGGCGGGGCCACCTCCGTGGCATGCAGAGCGCCCAAGGGGCGTGATTCAATCTTCATGGTTAAACCCTTACCGCCATGGCCGGAGCATCGAGGGGGTTGCTCTCCTCTTCCTCCAGCAAGGAGCGCCAAAACTCGGCATGATCGAGCAAGCTGGCCACCCGTGCCTCAAACGTTTCCAGCGTGAGAGAGCTCGCCGTCAGACGGCGATACATCTGGATCATGTTCAGCTCCTCATCGAAACCGAAGTGGAGATCAAACTGATACCAGTGCCTGTTAAAGGTAGCAAGCTGGCGAAATATCCCCTCCCCGACCTGATGCAGGGGGGCGATGTCGAGTTGCAGCACCAGCTGATCCCACTGGGGCATAAGAATGAGGGAGAGGCGCAGGGTATCGTCGAAACACAGCGCCGCCACTCCCTCTGCGTTGAGAGAGAGTCCGGTCAAGCCGTGACGACTGCCAAAGGCATCCAGTAAACCATTGATTGCGGCTGATATATCCATGTTCACTCCCCTGTTATCTCTGTGATCCTACTCACTCAACACCCTGGCCGTATGTCACTACATGAGGTTTTTTTTGCACTTTTCGTCGTGAAAAAGGGGAGCATAAGCTCCCCATGGCGATGACGAAAACTAATGCTATCAAGCGACCAACTTGGCTCCCTTGAAGCAGAGGTTCAGCAGCATCTCCAGCTCTTCTGCGGTTGGCTGGCGGGGGTTGCAGCCTGTGCAGGCATCCTCCATTGCATGCTGTGCCATGATGGCCACTTTCTCTTGCCACTGTTCGGCTGAGACGCCGTAAGCTTCGAATCCGTCTTCGACACCGACGCTGGCGCGCAGTGCTTCAATGGCGCAAGCCAGCGCTTCGGCACTATCGGCACCGACAAAACGAGCCAGTTGAGCATATTTGTCAGCCGCAACGGTGGCATTGAAACGAATCACGTTCGGCAGCAGGATGGCGTTGGCACGGCCATGGGGCACCCCGAACATACCGCCGACCTGATGTGCCATGGAGTGGACAATACCGAGCAGGGCATTGGTAAACGACATACCGGCCAGGCAGGAAGCATCATGCATGGCCTGACGTGCTGCCAAATTGCTGCCATCCGCCACCGCAACAGGCAGCGCCTTGAAGATATCGACAACGGCACGTTCTGCCATACAGTCGGTATAAGCATCGGCCAAAGGGGTGACATAGGCTTCCAGAGCGTGGGTCAGCGCATCCAAACCTGTGTTGGCGGTGACGTGAGCTGGCATGGATTGACACACTTCGCCATCGACGATAGCCACATCCGGGCAGAGCTCGTAGGAAACCAGCGGGTACTTGGTACCGCGGGCGCGGTCGGTGATCACAGAGACGCAAGTGGCTTCGGTACCGGTACCGGAAGTCGACGGGATGGCGACAAAGCGAGCCTTGTTACGCAGCGGCTTGATGGTAAAGGGAGGAATAATCTCCTCGAACTGGGTGTCAGGATATTCATAAAAGACCCACATGGCCTTCGCCGCATCGATCGCGGAGCAACCACCCAGGCCAATGATCCAATCCGGCTGGAAACGTTGCATAACCGCAAAACCGGCCATCACAGTCTCGATAGAAGGATCAGCCTCGACACCATCAAACACTTCCACCGCAAAACCTGAGGCGGTCAACAGGTCAACGGCTTTGTCGATATAACCGCTGCGCTTCATCGACCCCTGACCGGTAACGATCAGCGCCCTTTCACCTCTAATCTCGGAAAGCTTATTAAATGTGCCAAGGCCATGGAATACCTTGCCAGGAACAATAAAATTGTCAGCCATAATGACTCCTACCAGATTGTTGTTTAACACGAGCGACTTAATTTTTGTTTTATGAGGATAAACGTTTTACCCATTATTTTATTGCGTCAAATCAATCTGAAACCTAGTGATAAAAACATCACACACACAATGCCTGTCATTTTTTCTTATCGAAAAAAAACCTGGCCTGTTTAAGGCAGCATTCGAACCCCAACAGCTCTTCAAAACGATGCTCATAAATAATCGGTTTAGTGGCCACGATTGGCGCACTTGTCGCCCCATCCAGCATAAGATTGTCAACCAGACCGAAGTCTTCCATCACCATATGATGCTGGTCGTAGAAGATTCCATCTTGCACCGTGTGACTGCCGCATGAGTCAATATTTCTCTCCAGGAAAAGGCGAGCATCGTTGGTGTAGGCAAAGACAGGCTTGCCCAAACCCTTTGCCAACCCTATCTCATAGGCTGTCCCCACATCACAGCTTGCCCCGCGAAAAGGGGTCATATTGGCAATCACCAGGTCGGCTTCGGCAATCAGTTCTTCATTAGCCTTGGCAATTTTAAGTCCATTATCTGCCGGACTGAACTCATTGAGCTCCAATTTGTTGTCAAGGGGAAACAAGCCAATAAATCCATAGAGACGACACAGCTCTTTTTTCTGAGCAGCAACTTCATGCACATTTTGCAGAAACACCTCAGGACCTGCGAGATAAATTTTTTTCAACATAGTTATCCTCAAGATAAAAAATGGGGCCCTAAATAGGCCCCATCAATGTATAACTCGTAAAAATCACGCGACACCAAAGGCGGCTCGCATGGCCTGATTATGGCTCTGGGCATACTGCTGCATCATCTGCAGCACATCCTTCATGAAGCTGTTTTGGAAGTTCATCTGATCTTCCACCTTCTGCTTCTGGGTCTGAGCCACACTTGAGCGCACTTCATCTTCCTTGGCATCGGCCTGAGAGTAACCCTGGTGAAGCTGAACGGCACTGTTGGCCATCTGGGTACCGCCCTGGATCACCGTATTGAAGAGCTGCTGGCGACCGTTGTTGGCCTCAAACTTCTTGTTGAGGGTCTTGAGTGCAGCCTTGTCACTCTTGATCCGCCCCATCAGATCGTTACCGGCATCCCCCATCTCGAGACCTGCAGCCTTCTTGATCTCGCCGATCTGATTGAGCTCTTTCTGCCGGCCGGCCATGTTGGCGTTGAGGGCCTTGTCCTGCTTGATGGCCTTGGCCGACTTGCTCATGGAGAAGCCCCCCATGATGGCCGAGATACCGGTCATCACACCGGATACCACCGCCATGGCAATCATCAACTTGGCGCCGCTGCGCATCTCATTGACCTGATCTTTTTGCGCCGAGATCACGGCCTGATTCTCCATATCCCGCTGCAAGAGCCCCATCTCACGGGCGCGGCGGGCCATCTCGAAGAGCAGGCTCATGATACTCAGGGTGCTGTCGAGCTCCTTGCTTCCCTTGGTCAGCAAACTCACATCGAGCCCCTGGTTCGGGCGGATCAGCTCGGGTCGGCTCTGCGGAGCCGGCGTATTCGCCCCCTGGCTATTGCCGGCCTCGTGGGTGGTGTTGGCGCGGGCCGCACCCTGGCTGCCGTCCACGCCATCGTTACCGGCGGCGGGAACATAACCGGTGTTGACTGAATAGTCGTTATTAATACCGTTCATAGGGTCCTCTCCTTAAATGGCTGCCGGTCTGCTGGCGAGGTTATTGAGCATGGCGCCCTTGGCCGTGATCATCTGGAAGATCATCTCCATCACTTGCTGGAATGCTTCCGTCATCTGGGAGAGCGCTTCCTTCAGCTTGTCCAGAGCCCCCTGGAGGGCGGTCATGGCCTGGCGATTCTCCACCAGATCGGCCTGCTTGTTTTGCAAGCTGGCCTGGTTGGCGCTATCTACCGTCTTGGTCACACCATTGCTGACATCAAGCACCAGATCGGCAGCCCCAGTGCCAAATTTAACCGCCTTGGCAGTGGTGCTGGCTGCATTGCTCCCCAGCTTGGCCGAGACATCGGCAGCTTTCATATAGAGCTTGGCGGAGTTTTGAATGAGCTTCAGACCTGCCTCGCTCGCCCCTTTTCCTGCCATTTTGAAACCAATCTTGACACCCAGTTTCGCAATCCCTTTGACAGCTCCGGCACCAAATGTCACTACCGCCGAGGCAATGGCCAGAGCAATCTCGACCGCCATCAAAACCGGCCCCAGCTTCTCCATCACCTCCTTGGAGATAAGGCCATCTTCGGCGGCCTGCTGCACCGCCATATTGACCACACCAACCGTACCGGCTGCGATCATCAGGGCGCCGGCGGCGGCACCCACACCGGTGGCGACCATGATGGCACCGATCACGATGGAGGCGATGGCGCTGATCCAGCCGAAGATCTTGGAGGCGAGACCCGACTTCTTGGCCTTCTCGGCGGCCTCTTCGGCCTCTTTCATCTTGGCCTGGTTCTCATCGATCTTTTTGAGGTTTTCAGCCCGCGCGCGCTCGATGTCGGCCAGCTTCAACTTCTTCTGGGTCTTCTCCAGCTCGCTGGTCATCTTGCCCAGCTCGATCTCGAACTCATCAGGCGAGGTGAAGGCCAGATTGGCCAGCAGCGAGGTATTGGCGATCAGCTTGGCGCTGTTGGCCGCTCCCTGCTGCACCGTTTTCATCAGCTGCCCCAGCTCTTGCTGCTGCTGCGCGGTCACCTGCTGGCTGACGCCGGGCTTGGGCTGCGGCAACTCGACTCCCTTGGCGCGCCCCTCCCCTTTGCCAACGACATCACCGGCCGCCACCAGGGTGGCTTGGGCGACACTCTTGCCCTCACTGTCGATCAGGGGAATGTGCATCCCCCCGACCAGAAGAGAGCGATCATTGATGATTGGATTCATGCTCCATATCCTTTTTCGCTTTGACTGCTTCCAACATAGTGCCGGCACGGCTGGCAAGCTCTGCCAGCTCCGGCCTGGCTGCCGCAATTAACTGGGCCGAGTGGAAGCCACTCTCGGCCCCATCGAGATCGTCCATCTGCAGGAGACACTCGGCGGCATGAAACGGAAAGCGGGGTTCATTAAGATCCATCATGGCCCCGTAGCTATAGCTGTCGATGGCCAGCTGGTGTTGCCCCAACGCCTGACGGCAGGCACCCAGGCCCAGGAAGAAGCGGGGATCGTAGTGATCCAGCACACAGAGGGCCTGGAAGATCTTGTGGGCATCCTCGTATTTGCCCGCATCGTAGTGATTGAAACCCAGGGCATAGAGCTGCTCCAGGGTATCGCTCGATACCTCGTTGAGCATGGCCAGGGTGCCGCCATCTTGCATAAAGGCCTCCAGGGCCTGCTCGGTCATCGCCTGATCAGGGATCATTTCCATTACGTCACCTTTAAATAGCCTGTCTTAAATAGCCTGAAGAATTTGTTGCATCATACTTTCGTATTTTTGAATAAATTTATTTAACGCTTCGATCGCCGAGTTATAGCGAGAGCTAATATCATTTAACTCTGTTGTCTTTTGACTCAGCTTGTCATTTAGCGGTTTTGATTTATCACTTACTGTTGTAGCAAAATTACCAAGCTTATTATTATCTTTGTTATATGAATAACTATCACTGACCCCGGTAAGAGCACCGGTATCTTTAAGCGGTGACTCAAGAAATTGCTTCATTGATAAAGGTCTTCCACTTACCAATGATTTAAATTGCGCTCTCTGTTCGCTCAGTAAATTTTTATCGCGCTGACGAGATTCAGCATCGGTATATTTGTCACCTTTCAGCGCATTGTCGAGCTGATTGATAGACTCCAGAATGGGCCTCGCTTGAGCCGCAGTACTCGCATCCATATTTGCAACCAACATAGGTGCGATTAGAGAAAACTCAGCACTTTCCATAAATTTATCATAAGTACTAACACCGTAATTCCTATGATCATTAAGATTTAAAAATCTAGACCAATTAGGATCTGATGTTGAGAGGCTATTATCACTACTATGGGATTGGGCAGAGCTAATAGATGATTGAATAAGAGAATATATTTTTAGTTCCGCTGTTAGTTTAGTTACTTGAACTTTTAAATCATTTCGCTTGTCATTATGACTCGTCATCGTATCACGAATCACTCCAATAACATCATCATCGACCCGATCGCCGGTCAATGAGAAGTGAGCCATGGCCATAAACTCTTGCAGCGACCAGGTTGTTTTGGCCGCAGCGGTAGGACTACCTGCTACAGCGCTGGTGAGCAATTCTTTGAGGTGCTCGATCCCGCCCCTAATCTGCCTATCGAGGTGGCCCCCCTTAACGATGGCATCTTCCGGCATAAAATAGGCAAGCATCTTTTTTAGCAGCTCTTCATTAATAAATGGCGAACTTCCTGATGCACTAATTTGGATTCCCTTCTCCCTGATAAATCTCAGCAGGGGGTCCAACTCTGATGAGTGACTGCCGGTCAATTGATCCAGATTGACCCTGCCCAGATCATCGAGGAAGCCTTGGGGATTATCGTTGTAAGATCGGATTTGCATAGTCTTGCCCTAAATAACCAGGCCACGCATCATGGCCGGACGACGGGGACGGCGCCCCTCCTCTTCCTGCTTGGGATGCCGCTCGCGCTGACGCTTGAGCTCATCGAGCAGCTCCTGTTCGGCGACCTGCTGTTCGCTACCACTCCCCTCGCCAAAGAGGAGATGGGCCACCTCATCGCTGACACCCAGCGAGCTCCACATCTCCTCAAGCAGGGCGGCGCGGTGATCGCTGTCCTTGATAGCCAGCTCGGCTCTGGCAATCACCTCTTCATGTTCGGCAAAGCGGGGCTGTTTCATATTGGCTCCTATTGTAATGAGGGGATCGGGACCACGGCTGTCACGCAAGGTCGCCGTTTTGTCGTTTTCTCATGGCCGACAAGGAGATAACCTTCGCCACATCGAGTGAAAACCAACCGGGCTCGGGCTCGCTGGCACCGGTCCAGCGCCGGTAGAAGCGCCCCAGTCGCTCACCGCTTAAGGTACTGCCCGCCATCACGCTCACGTTGCCATAGAGGTGATAACCGGGGCCGAGCACCGCCAGGGCCGCCTCGGCCAGCAGATAGAGCGCCGAGAAGGGGTTGGCAAGGCCCCCCCCCTCACGGCGTTCGATCAGCACGATCCAGACACGCCGCTCGGCAGGCTCAACCCGCCAGGCGACCTTGAGTCCCCCGTGGACAAACTCGTGGCCAAGGGGGATGGGGGTGTTGCACAGGGTATGACGCACGGTCACCACCCCTTGTTTGGCAAACCAGGCAAGCAGGGGGTCATCGGTCACAACACCACCCTCCCCAGGGGCTGAATATTGATCTGCTGAGTCAGCTCCTGATAAGAGAGCACCGGCAAGCCGTAGTAGTCCGCCTCAATGAGCTTTCGCACATAGCGGCGGATATCCATGGAGACGATCAGCACGGGGCGGCTCTGCATCTGGGCCAGATCGCCCACGGTGCGGCGCACCTGCTCCAAAAAGCCCTGGGTCACGGCCGGATCGAGGGCCAGGTAACTGCCGGCACTGGTCTGGCGCACCCCACCGCGGATCTTCTCCTCCACCTCCTGATCGAGCAGGTAGGCAGGCAAAATATTGTTGCCGTTGGCGTACTTGTAACAGATGTAGCGCTTGAGGCTGCTGCGGATATATTCGGTGAGCTGCACCACATCCTTCTCTTTCTGGCCCCACTCCACCATGGCCTCGAGGATGGCGCGCATATTTCGAATGGAGATATCCTCCCCCACCAGACGCTGCAGGATCTCGGTCATCCGCTGCAGGGGAATGATGCGCTGGGCCTCTTTGACCAACTCGGCATAACTCCCCTCCATCTGCTCGAGCAGATAGCGGGTCTCCTGAATGCCGATAAAGTCCTCGGCAAATTCGCGCAGCACGTGGGAGAGGTGCCAGGTCAGCACCTGGCCATGGGAGAGATAGGCAAGACGGGACTTCTCGAGGCGCTCCTCATGCTCGGCCGCGACCCACAGGGTCACCTGATCCGGCAGCAAGGCCTCCCCCTGCTGATAGGGGATGCTCATGAGCTCGAGCTGGGCAGGCTGCTCACGCACCAGCAGATGCCCCCCCTTAAGCGAGCCGCGGGCTACCGGTACCTCCTGCAGGGAGATGAGATACTCCCCCTCACCCATCGACTCGTTAAAGCGCAGATGGATGCCCGGGAAGGGGACCCCGAGATCGAGATAGAGGGCACGGCGCACCCGCACCAGCTCGTCGTTGAGGGCGACCGCCTCGAGGGCCTCTTGCATCCCCGCATCCACATCGATCAGCAGGGGCACCGTCATGGCGAACTCCTCCTGCTCCCCGAGCCGTCCCTTGGGCTTGGCACCGGGCTTGGCCTTGGGGCGCGCCGCCGGGGCACCGGCCCCCTGGGCCAGCATGGTCGGCAGATCCTGACTCGCCTCGCTCTTGGTCTGCTGCTGACGGCGGCTGATCATGTAACCACCGCTGCCGACGATGGCGGCCAGAATGAGGAAGGTGATGGTCGGGAAACCGGGAATAAGGCCAAACAGTACCAACAGCACGCCGCCCACCAGCATCGCCTTGGGCTGGGCCACCACCTGCTCACCAATGTCGCTGCCCAGATCCGAGGAGTCTTCCGACGACACCCGGGTAACGATGATCCCGGCCGTGATGGCGATCAGCAGCGCCGGCACCTGGGAGACCATGCCATCCCCCACGGTCAGGATGGAGTAGAGTTGCAGGGCCTCGGCCGCCGGCAATCCCTTCTGGGTCACCCCTATGGTGACCCCGCCCAGAATGTTGACGAAGATGATGATGAGGCCGGCGATGGCGTCCCCCTTCACAAACTTCATCGCCCCGTCCATGGAGCCAAACATCTGGCTCTCTTTCTCTATGGTGGAGCGGCGCTCGCGGGCCTCGTTGACATCGATCACCCCGGCACGCATGTCACCGTCGATACTCATCTGCTTGCCGGGCATGGCATCGAGGGAGAATCGCGCGCTCACCTCGGCCACCCGCTCAGAGCCCTTGGTGATCACCAGAAACTGCACGATGGTGATGATGAGGAAGATGACGATCCCCACCACCAGATTGCCCCCTACCACGAAGTTACCGAAGGTGTAGACGATCTGGCCGGCGTCGGCCTGCAGCAGGATCATCCGGGTGGTACTGACCGAGAGGGCCAGACGAAACAGGGTGGTCACCAACAGCACCGCCGGGAAGGCGGAAAACTGCAGGGGGGAGTTGATATAGACCGCCATCATCAACAACACCACAGAGATGGTCATGTTGATGGCGATAAGGATATCCAGTGCGATGGGCGGCAGGGGCAGCACCATCATAAAGACGACCGCCAGCAGCAGGACCGCCAGCATGATGTCCTTGCGCTCGCCGATGCGAGCCAGCCACTCAAGGTTGCGCGGATTCATACTGCTCTTCCAGCTCCAGATAACGTTGATAGGCGTGGCGGGCCAGCTCCAGCTCGCCACTGAGTTGATGGGCCCGGCTCAGACAGAGCCAGCTTCCCGGCTGGGGGTCGTCGTTGAGCACCAGCCAGGTCGCCTCCTGCTGGGCACGCACCCCTTGCCCGCTCTTGAGCAGGGCCAC
This sequence comes from Aeromonas schubertii, assembly GCF_000820105.1. Lineage (GTDB taxonomy): Bacteria > Pseudomonadota > Gammaproteobacteria > Enterobacterales > Aeromonadaceae > Aeromonas > Aeromonas schubertii. The sequence continues at coordinate 23,573 of NZ_CDDB01000047.1, forward strand.
CAAACGGCAGCGCCGGGCCGCCAGATGATCGGGAGAAAGATGCAGCAGAGCATCGAGCAGGATGCAGGCCCGCTCGGCCTGTCCGTATTGCAGTTGCAGCCAGCCATTGAGCAGCAGAAAGGCCTGCTGCCGCTCGGTCAGGGTCATAGGGTCATACCTTGTGTAACAGATTCAGGGTCATCTGCAGGAGACGCAGCTCCTGTTGCTGGCTCTCCAGCACGCTGGCGGCGTCGCGCAGCAGTGGCGACTCGCTGCCGGCCAATACCGGCAAGAGGGCGTCGAGCTCCCGTTGAAAATCCCGAGCGCGATGGAGCTCGTGAAAGACCCCCTCGGGGGTGGCAAAGGCCCACAGGGTGCGTTCGCTGGGGGCCCCGGGATAGAGGCGCTCCAGGTGGGGCTCGATTGAGTGACCATCCGGAGGCAGGGCATAACGCCCGGGCAGGCCGAGGGAGAGCTCCTCCAGGGTGATGGCCGAGAGTTGCTCGATACCGATGTGGGCCGCGCTGATCCGGCTCATGAGGCGAGCACCTCCTGCTGGAGTCGAAGCAGGGACTCAAAGGCCTGATGCAGCAGGGGTTGCGTGATGGCACTCTCCTCCAGGGTCACCAACAGCAGCAGGCGATCATCCCCCAGCCAGGCGCAGCGCAGGGGAAGCGCACCACTGTTGTGAGCGGCGGTCAACGTCATGGCGCGCACCATGGCATCGCCACTCTGATGCCAGGGCAGTGCCCGGGCAAGCCAGAGGGTCAACTGGCCATCGTGTTGCTCGAGTTGCAGTGTCCCCGATTGGGCCAGCTCCAATTGCACCAAGGTGGGGAGCGTCTCCCCCACCGCCAGCCCCAGGTCCTGGCAGAAACGGGTAATAACGGGTTCCATCCAGCTCATGATTGCTCCTCTTCCTCATCCTCAACCGCCCGATCCAGGGCGTTTTGGCTCATCAGCAGCAGGTTTTGACGCTGCTCCTCATCGATAAAGACCTCGACCGGGAAGAGGCGGATCAACCGCTTGAACTCTTGATAGAACGCAACTCTGACCGTGGCATTGGGCAGCTCGAAGCGCTCGGCCAGTCGCTCGATGTCGTGAACACCGGCCCAACGCTTCTCCACCAGAGCGACCATCTCGCTCATCAGATCAGAAGGCCCGAATGCCATCGGCCTTGCCCTCTGCAAAACGCTGCCAGAATGTCTCGACCTGTGCGCTCATGCTCGACAGCAGGCGCAACTTCTGCATATCGCTGACCACCCGCTCGAGCTTGACCGGATCGAGCCAGCGCTGCTGACTCTGCAGATCGGCGCTCAGGGCCTTTTGCATAAAGGCGATCACCGACTGCTTGTCGCTGCTGGCGAAACGCCCCTGCAGATCGCGCCAGGCGCTGGAGAGGCCCCGATAGTCCATCACCGCATCCCGATAGGTGTCGCGTAGGGCCTCAACCGAAGCAACCCCCTGACTGGCCGCCTGGTGCGCCTCGGGCGTGATGCGGGCCCCCAGCACGATAGCCTGTCCCCGCTCCTCGGCCAGCTTGACCAGCGCCCGCTCCACCAAGGTCGAGAATTGGGCCAGCTCGGGACGCGCCTTGATAGCATCGCGCAGCTCGCACAGGGCCTTGAACTGCTCGCTCGGCTCGTCGGAGAAGCTCCCCAGATAGGCGAGCAGCTGAGCCAGGTTGGAGAGGCGACCGCTACCCAGGTGAGCGATCATCTCCTTGATCTTCATCTGGCGCTCCAGGTTGGGCACCTTGTCGAGATACTCTCCGACCAGCTCCTCCACCTCGCTCACCCGGGCGTGGCTGTCACTGAGCTTGCGCTTGTCCAGAGACATCTCCTTACGCTCGGAGAAGACGAAGGTGAGCTCTTCGGCTGCATCGGCCAGGGACTGGGCCGCGCTGACCATGACCACCGCCTCGCCGCGAAACTGTCCGCTGCCCTGGGTGGGAGCCGGGGTGTTATCGATTGTCCGCGCCTCGCCGGGCAGCGGGAGAGCGCCGTAGCTCTGACTCTGAATGACCGCCATAGGGACTCCATCCGGATAGAAAAGTGTGAGGGTGCCATTATAGAAATCGCCCCTGCTCGCCGATGCCAAAATCGGCCGCGAATTTTTAGGGGGCCGGGCGTTTTTCTAAAAACTCTCGGCTCGCGCTGCAATCACAGCTCGCCATTGTTCCCTATAGTGGCGCTCACGCTTTCAACCCCCCGATGTCATGGCACACACACTCGACAAGCTACCCAAACTGATCGCCCAGGGCGTCGCCGAGAGCCGCCTGATCCAGATCCGCGGCCGCGTCACCCAGGTGACGGGCACCCTGCTCAAGGCGGTGGTGCCCGGCGTTCGCATTGGCGAACTCTGCCACCTGCGCAATCCCGACAACAGCCTCTCCCTGCAGGCCGAGGTGATCGGTTTCGCCCAGCATCAGGCGCTGCTCACGCCCCTCGGGGAGATGTACGGCATCTCCTCCAACACCGAAGTGAGTCCCACCGGGACCATGCACCAGGTGGGGGTCGGCGACCATCTGCTGGGTCAGGTACTCGATGGTCTGGGTAACCCCTTCGACGGGCGTCAACTGCCCGAGCCTGCCGCCTGGTACCCGGTCTATCAGGATGCCCCGGCCCCCATGAGCCGCAAACGGATAAGCCAACCCCTCTCCCTCGGGGTGCGCGCCATCGACGGCCTGCTCACCTGTGGCGAGGGGCAGCGGATGGGGATCTTCGCCGCCGCCGGCGGCGGCAAGAGTACCCTGCTGGCCTCGCTCATCCGCAGCGCCGAGGTGGATGTCACCGTGCTCGCCCTTATCGGTGAGCGGGGACGGGAGGTGCGCGAGTTTATCGAGTCGGATCTCGGGGAAGAGGGACTGCGCAAGGCGGTGCTGGTGGTGGCTACCTCGGATCGCCCTGCCATGGAGCGCGCCAAGGCCGGCTTTGTCGCCACCTCCATCGCCGAGTATTTCCGGGATCAGGGCAAGCGAGTGCTGCTGCTGATGGACTCGGTCACCCGCTTCGCCCGTGCCCAGCGCGAGATCGGTCTGGCGGCCGGTGAGCCGCCCACCCGACGCGGCTATCCCCCCTCCGTCTTCGCCGCCCTGCCACGCCTGATGGAGCGGGCCGGCCAGTCGGACAAGGGCTCCATCACCGCCCTCTATACGGTGCTGGTGGAGGGGGATGACATGACAGAGCCGGTGGCCGATGAAACCCGCTCCATCCTCGATGGCCACATCATCCTCTCGCGCAAGCTGGCGGCGGCCAACCACTACCCGGCCATCGACGTACTGCGTTCGGCCAGCCGGGTGATGAATCAGATAGTGAGCGGCGAGCACAGGCAGTGGGCCGGCACCTTGCGCCGCTGGCTGGCCAAATACGAAGAGGTGGAGCTGCTGCTGCAGATTGGGGAGTACCAAAAAGGGCAGGATCGGGATGCGGATCTCGCCATCGAGCGGATGGAGGCGATCCGAGCCTGGTTATGCCAGGGGACCCACGATCCCTGTCACTTCGATGAGGCGCTCGCAACCCTCTCGGGCCTCACCCGATGATCCGCCGGCTGCAGCGCATCAAGCAGCTGCGCGTCGAACGCGCCGAGCAGGCCCTGAGCGCCCAGCAGGGGCGGGTACAGGCGGCCCACCGACGGCTCGAGCAGGCTCGCCAGGCGGTGCTCGATTACCACGCCTGGCGCCTCGACGAGGAGGCTCGCCTGTTTGCCCTGTGCCAGGGGACCCCCCTTAACCGCAAGGAGCTCGAGGCCTGGCAGCAGCAGGTGGCACTGCTGCGGGAGAAAGAGGCGGCCCTCGAGCAGGAGGCTGCCCGCATGCAAGAGCTGTTGGCCCAGGAGCGCCAGCGCCTGAGTGCCTGTCAGGAGCGCCTCAATCAGGCTCGGCGCCAGGCCGAAAAGTTTAGCGAGCTGGCTCGTCGCGAGCAGGAAGACGAGCGGGCTCAAGCCCAATATCAGGAAGAGCAGGAACAAGAAGAGTTCCGCCAGCATCACAGGAAAGCATCATGACCAAGCCAGTCTCCCTCCTCGAGCCGCAGCGGCCACAGAGCGTTGTCGCCGTGCCGTCGCCCGATGAGCAGACGCGCCGCCAGTTTGACGAGGCGATGAAGAAAAAGAGCGCCCCCGAGCCCCAACGGGAGAGCCGGGAGCCGCGCATCCCGCCAAGGCCGGTCGCGGCAAGGCGCCCGCAGACTCGCCAGGGTGATGAGCCAGCCATGGAGCCGGCTCCCCCTCTACAAGGGGAGGCGCAGGAGGAGGCCATCCGAAAACAGGGCAAGGCCGACGATGAGGCGAGCCAGGCTGCGCAGATCATGATGCCTGCCGCCTCCCTTCCGCCCTGCGCGCTCTCCCTGGCGGCGCAGCCCGGCACTGCCTCCGGGCAGGCGGCCACCCAGGCCGCAGACCCCGAGCCGTTCGATCGTATCGACGGGCGCGAGCCCCTGCTCAGCCCGGAGCCTGCGCACCTTCAGGCAGAGGGGAGCGCTTCGCTCCCTGCCTTTAGCCCTGCCCTCATCACTGCCGACGCCCGCCATGAGAGTGAGCCTGCCGATATGCCGGCCCTGAACGAGGTGGCCGAGGAGCCTGCGGCCCCGCTGCCACCACCACTGCCGCCGCTGACCCCGGGGGATCGCCTGCTCGCCACCCTGCCCCACGCCCCGACCCAATACAGGGAGGCGCTGGCCAGCGTGATGGAGCGCCTCGAGGCGGTGCTCGAGATCCACCTCAAGGACCCCACTCGCCCGCCCCAGCTGCAGGTACAGCTTCCCACCCTGGGGGCCGTCACCATTCGCGTCAGCGAGGAGGCGGGCCGGCTGCAGGTGACCCTGTTGGCCGGCAAGGAGGCCCTCACCCAGCTCGGCGCCGGCCAGGGGGATCTGCTCGAGCGACTGCAACGTCTCGATCCGGCCCGGCCGGTGAGCCTGGGTTTCGAGCAACATCAGGAGAGCGGCCAGGGTTCACGCCAGCGCCGCCATGTCTATGAAGAGTGGCAGGAGGAGGTGTGATGCATCTGCCCAAGGTAGCCCCGGGCGAGCTTGCCCTGCGCCAACGTCTGAGTCATTACCGCCAGCGCTACACCTGGCCCGGCGGTGAGATCCATATTACCGTCGACCAGCCTGCCACGACGCTGGATCGCGCGATCACCCTGCAGTGGCGGGGAGTCAGCCTCACCGCTTACTGCAACGGAAGCGATCTGGCCCACTGGCTCGCCCCCGAATTGCAGGGCGCCGCCCTCTTCACGCTGCCGGGCGAACTCGCGCTGGCGCTGCTCGAGCGCAGTGCGGCCCCGCTTCCCGGCCTGACCTGCCAGGGGATCACCCCGGCCACGCCACTGGCCCCGGGGGCCAGGCTCACCGTGCGCCTGCAGCGCCCGGATGCGGCCCTCACCCTCTGTCTGGACGAGGGAGAGGCCCTGCTTCCCCTGCTGGCTGCCCGTGGTCAACACGAGCGCCTCCCCCTGGCCCTTCCCCTCTCCCTCTGCTGGGGGGATATCCCCTTAAGCGTCGCCGAGCTGGCCAGCCTGGTGCCGGGGGATGTGCTGCTCTACCCGGAGGGGATGAACCCTCAGGCCCCCCTGCGGGGCTGCGCCGCCGGGCGCACCTTTGGACTGTTTCAACTCAATGGGAATCAACTGGAGTGCCTCACCATGGATCACACTGACGCCGACATCGGCCACGACACCGCCCACGACCTCGACACCCTGCCCCTGCCGGTGAGTGTCGAAGTGGGCCGCCAAACCCTGGAGTGGCATACCCTGACCAGCCTGGAGCCGGGCGCCGTGATCGACCTCGACACCCCCGTCGAGGGGGAGGTCAGGCTGCTGGTGCACGGCAGACAGGTCGCCAGCGGGCGCCTGGTGGAGATCCAGGGTCGTCTCGGGGTGCGCATCGAGCGCCTCACCGAGGTGCCGACCCCATGATCCAGTTGCCGGACGAGCTCAGCCTCATCGTCGCCCTGGCGCTGCTGGCCCTGCTCCCCTTTATCGCCGTGATGGCCACCTCGTTTGTGAAGATGGCGGTGGTCTTCTCCTTGCTGCGCAACGCCCTGGGGGTGCAACAGATCCCCCCCAACATGGCCATGTATGGTCTGGCGATCATTCTGAGTCTCTATGTGATGGCGCCGGTCGGCTTCGCCACCCAGGACTATCTGCGCAAGAACGAGGTGAGCCTGGCCAAGGCCGAATCGGTGGAGAAGTTTCTCGATGAGGGCCTCTCACCCTATCGCTCCTTCCTCAAGCAGCAGATCCAGCAGCGGGAGCACGACTTCTTCGTCGAGAGCACCCAGCGCCTCTGGCCACGCCAGTATGCAGAGCGGCTCGAGCCCGACAGCCTGCTGATCCTGCTCCCCGCCTTCACGGTGAGCGAGCTGACCCGCGCCTTCGAGATAGGCTTTCTCATCTATCTCCCCTTTATCGCCATCGATCTCATCATCTCCAACATTTTGCTGGCGATGGGGATGATGATGGTCTCCCCCATGACCATCTCGCTCCCCTTCAAGCTGCTGCTGTTCGTGTTGCTCGATGGGTGGACCCGGCTGACCCATGGTCTGGTGATCAGCTACGCGGGAGGTTGAGATGAGCCACGCCGATATCATCCACTTCACCAGCCAGTGCCTCTGGCTGGTGCTGGTGCTCTCTCTCCCTCCCGTGCTGGTGGCGGCGCTGGTGGGCACCCTTGTCTCCCTGATCCAGGCCCTCACCCAGATCCAGGAGCAGACCCTGGGCTTCGTGGTCAAGCTGGTGGCGGTCATCATCACCCTGTTTGCCACCGCCGCCTGGCTCGGTAACGAGCTCTACAGTTTCGCCGACATGACGCTGCTCAAGATCCCGGAGATCCGATAATGGCCGACGAGTTGCAAGGGGTTCTGCTCGCCTATACCCTGCTGCTGCCTCGCTTCATGGCCTGCTTCGTGATGCTGCCTGTGCTGGGCAAACAGATGCTGGGGGGGACCCTCATTCGCAACGGGGTGATCTGCTCACTGGCGCTCTACGCCTACCCCACCGTCACGGTGCAACCCGAGCTGCAAAGCGATGCCGTTACCCTGATGCTGCTCATCGGCAAAGAGGTGGTGCTGGGGCTGCTCATCGGCTTTGTGGCCACCATACCGTTTTGGGCCATCGAGGCGGCGGGCTTTCTTATCGACAACCAACGGGGGGCCGCCATGGCCTCTCTGATCAACCCCAGCCTCGGCAGCCAGAGCAGCCCCACCGGCCTGCTGCTGACCCAGGCGCTGGTCACCCTCTTCTTCTCCGGCGGGGCCTTTCTCTCCCTCCTGGCGGCCCTGTTTCACAGCTATGCCACCTGGCCTGTGGCCAGCTTCTTTCCCGAGGTCGGCAGCCAATGGGTGGATTTCTTCTACGGCCAATTCAGCCAAATGTTGCTGCTGGCCGGACTGCTGGCCGCCCCGCTGCTGATCGCCATGTTCCTGGCCGAGTTCGGGCTGGCGCTCATCAGCCGCTTTGCCCCCTCTCTTAACGTCTTCGTGCTGGCCATGCCCATCAAGAGCGCCGTCGCCAGCCTGCTGCTGGTCATCTACTGCGCCCTGATGATGGACCACGCCTACGAGGCGGTACAGCAGGCCATGGAGCCCGTGCTGATCTTAAAACCCGTGCTGGAGATGGGCCGATGAGCGGTGAGAAGACCGAACAGCCCACCCCCAAGAAGCTGCGCGATGCGCGCCAGAAGGGGCAGGTGGCCAAGAGCAAGGAGGTGGTCTCGGCGGCCCTGATCCTCACCATCATGGCGATGCTGATGGGGCTCTCGGATTACTATCTGGAGCACCTGGGCAAGCTGATGCTGATCCCGGAGCAGGCGAGCGCCCTTCCCTTTCAACAGGCCCTGGACGTGATGGGAGAGAACCTGTTTCAGGAGCTGGTCTATCTGTTGCTGCCCCTGCTCTCGGTCGCCGCCCTGATGACCATCCTCTCTCACGTGGGCCAGTACGGATTTTTGCTAAGCGGTGAGTCCGTCAAGCCGGACATCAAGAAGATCAACCCGGTGGAGGGGGCCAAGAAGATCTTCTCCATCAAAAACCTGATGGAGTTTGTCAAATCCCTGCTCAAGGTCTGCCTGCTCAGCCTGCTGGTATGGGTCACCATAGAGGGCAACCTCAAACCCCTGCTGCAACTCCCCCGCTGCGGCGCCCTGTGTATCATGCCCTTAGTCGGTGACATGCTGGGCCAACTGATGGCCGTCTGCGCCCTGGGGTTTGTGGTGATCGCCATCGCCGACTACGCCTTCGAGCACCATCAGCACATCAAGCAGCTCAAGATGAGCAAGGACGAGGTGAAGCGGGAGTACAAGGAGATGGAGGGAAGCCCGGAGATCAAGAGCAAGCGGCGACAGTTCCATCAGGAGCTGCAATCGAGCACCATGCGCGCCGACGTGAAGCGCTCTTCGGTCATCGTCGCCAACCCGACCCATATCGCCATCGGCATCCGCTACGAGAAGGGAGAAACCCCCCTCCCCCTGGTCACCCTCAAGTACACGGATGCCCAGGCCCTGATGGTGCGTCGCATCGCCGAAGAGGAGGGGATCCCCGTGCTGCAGCGTATCCCCCTGGCCCGAGCCCTGCATCGGGATGCCCTGATCGATCACTACATCCCCGCCGAGCAGATAGAAGCCACCGCCGAGGTGCTGCGTTGGCTCGAGCAGTGGCGGCAAAAGGAGGAGGCCGGGTGGTAACCAACCGGCCCCGCCAAGGTCGGCCGTGAGCACATCATGAGGTTGTCGAACGCAGCCTGCTTCCGTACCATGGCCAACCTTATACATTGTGCGCCAGGCCACTGCGGCCTGGACGCTCCACAGGCACTGGGTGACCTTTTTTGATGACACGATTTCACTATGGCTCGCTAGCCGTGTTACTGCTGGCCTCCTCCCCTCTGTTCGCCTCTGGAGATGGCGATGGCTGCAGTTTCTGGCTGACCGAGTGTGCACTCCCCACCTACCCCCTCTTTCTCAACGAGAATGACACGCGCAGTAATCTGATGTTGCTGCTGGCCGATCAGCAGCACCTTCTCCTCCCCTTCGAACTTCCCAAAGATCCCATCAATGAACGAGCCATGCCGCTCTTCTCCCTCCAACGCCTGCCGCTGCCCGGTGAGCAGGAGACCTCCGCAGAGCGCCAACAGCTGGAGGCACGTTTGAGCGCCTATGATCCGGCCCTGCCCAAGCTGCTCGAGCCCTACGCGGGTCATGACAGCCTTTATGGTCGCACCATCTCCAATTCCCTCTCCTCCGTCACCCGATTTATTGATGGCCTGGAGCAGAGCGAGTTGGCACAAGACGAGCGGGCCGGCCTCATCAAGGCTCGCCTGCAACTTCTTGGCGATGCTCCAATCACTCCCCCGGCGGCTCCTCACCACACCAAGCCATGGTGGAGCTACCTGGCTGGTGCCAGCCACTTCTACGCAGGCGCCTTCGAGCAGGCTCTGAGCATCTTTGGCCCATTGCAACGTGCCGACGAGCCCTGGGTTGCCGAGAGCGCCACCTATATGGTGATGCGCACTTACCTCAACATGGGAATGGAGAGTGCCAAGGATGAGTATGGGGATACTGATATCACCAAGGGTGACAAGACGCTGCTTGGCAAGGCTCTGGCTCAAGGTGAGGCCTATTTGAATACCTACCCACAGGGTCATTACGCCGCCTCGACCCGGGGACTCTTTAGACGCATCCACTGGATGTCGGGCAATCGGGATGCCTTGCGCGATGCCTATCAGGACGCCATGGCCATACCTCGACCCGTGGCCGAGCTCGAGGCCCTGGTTAACGAGATCGATCAAACGCTGCTCAGCGCCGATACCACACCACCCTTTAGGGACATGCAGCAACCCGAGCTCCTCTTTATCAACACCCTGCGCGATCTGCGCCTGACATACGATGAGAAGAAGAGCTGGAACGATGAGGATCTTTCCACCGCCATCACACACCTGCAAAGCATGGGCAAACCGGAGCAAGCCAACTATTTGCGCGCCTACGCCCTGTTGCTTGAGAAACAGTTCGAAGCGGCCCTGGCACTGCTGCCAGCAGCAGCGACCCCCGCAACCACGCTGGATTTTAGTCGCCAGATCCTGCGAGTCTGGGCCCTGCAGGGAGTGAAGGCCAACAACCAGGTTGAGAGTGAACTAAAACGGTTGATCGCGGCGCCTCTGACCGAGGTCCAGCAGGCCTTCATACAAAATCTGTTGGCTGATCACTGGGTTCGTAGCGGCAACGTGGCCGCCGTCTTCGCCAAGGGGAGCCCCATCACCCAGTTGCGATTGCGGGCTACCGTGCTCAAGCAGGCAACCCCACCCACAGTGCTGCGCCAGCAGGTCGGCCAGGGAATGAGTCAGATAGAACGGCAACTGGCCCTGCACACCCTGCTGGTTCGGGATCTTATCAGCCAGAACTACACCGCTTTTCTGGAGGACGTCACCCGCATTCCCACCGACTACAAGGAGGTATCACCGCCAGCCGATGCTCCCTGGGAGCCGGTTCCGAACCAGGATATACCTCTGTCACAATTTCAGTGGCATGGTGACGGCACACCCGCCGGTTACTTCTGTCGGGATCTCGCCACCACCCTCGGCACCTTGATTACCCGCCCGGACGATGGCCATGCCCTCAACTGCCTGGGGGAATACATTCGACACAAGGAGCCGCAGATCGATCTTTGGTATGACAGCAGCCTGATCTGGGGTCTGCCCGCAGCTCGGGTCACCACAGCCCCAAGCCGGCTCGCGCTCTATCAGAAGGTGATCGACAACCCCAAGGCAGAGCCTGAGGACAAGAGCTATGCCCTCTATCGAGCCATCAACTGCTATGCCCCGTCAGGCTACAATAGCTGTGACGATCAGGAGATCGCCAAACAGACCCGTCAACAGTGGTTTAACACCCTGAAAAAGCGCTATGGCAACTCGGTATGGGCCCAATCGCTCAAGTACTACTGGTAACCATGTGCGCTCGCCTCACCGCCATCCTGCTTGTTCTGCAGCTCTCGTTGTTGGCGCCACAGGCCCTGGCCGGAGTCGATGGCGCTGACTACGACGCCTTCTGGCTATGGTCGGGCACCCGCTCGCAGTCCCTGCTCTCCAGGGCCAACATCCTTTATCTTCATCAAGGTGAGATACTGGCAAGACCCTCGGGAGCACGCTTTATCAAACTGGGACGCTCCCCCACCCCACTGTTCGGTAAACGGCTCTGGCTGGTGGTACGGGTCAACGCCCTGCCCCTCTCAGCCAAGCATGAGAAGATGCTGGAACGCCTCTACCGAGCATGGCTCAATCAGGGCGCCCAGGTCATTGGCATTCAGATCGACTTCGATGCGGCCACCCACAGGCTCGATCGCTACGGACATGCCCTGACGCGGCTGCGTCAGGTGCTCCCTAAAGCCTGTCGTTTGAGCGTGACGGGCCTGCTCGACTGGGCCAAGACTGGGGACATAGCGCAGCTTAACCGTCTGCCCGTCGACGAGCTGGTGATCCAGACCTATCAAGGTACCCAAACGGTCAATGGCTATGAGGCGTACTTGCCCGCCATGGCGCACCTCACCCTCCCTTTCAAGGTCGGGCTGGTACAGGGAGGACAATGGGACCGACGCTGGCAGCGACGCCTCGCCGCCTCGCCCTACTACCGGGGGGAAGTGGTGTTTCTGCTCAACCCCCCGCGCCCATCTTCCTAGAGGTGTGCGGGCGTTTCGATGGACAGCCACTCCCCCAGCGCGCCAATCAGGGCATCGAGCCCCTGCTCCAGCTTGTGGCGCGGACAACCGATGTTAAGACGGATAAACCCCTTCCCCTCGGGACCATAGGTGTCACCGCGCATGATGGCGACCCGGTACTTCTCCATCAGCAAGGTTTGCAGCGCATCCATCCGCTCGGCCGAGTCGATGCCAAGGCTGCGCAGATCGATCCAGGCGAGATAGGTCCCCTCCGGTACCCGATAGTCAATGGCGGGGAAGGCGGCGTTGAGCCGCACCGCCACCAGCGCCAGATTGCCGTGCAGGTAGGCCTTGAGGGCGTCGAGCCAGGCATCGCCCTCCCGATAGGCGCTCATATGGGCCAACACCCCGAGGATAGGGGGAGACGAGAGGCCGTGGGCAGCCTTGAGACGATGCAGATACGCATCCCGGCTCGCCCTCTCGGGAATATATCCATAGGCCCCCCCCAGGGCCGGGATATTGAAAGATTTCGACCCCGAGCTGACCAGGGCCCACCCCTCATCTTGTGCCACCTCGCTCCAGGGAAGATAGGGGGTAAAGCTCACGTCCATATGGATGTCATCCGAGATCACCCTCACCCCGTGACGCCGGCAGATAGTGGCCATGCGGACCAGCTCATCCCGGCGCCAGACCCGCCCCGTGGGGTTGTGGGGACTGCACAGCAGCAGGATGCGGCAATCGGGGCGGGCTGCCTGACGCTCGAAGCCATCCCAGTCGATGTGATAGCTCCCCTCTCCCTTGATAAGTGGAGAGGGAAGCAGGAGCCGGTCGTTGGCGCCCAGCATATTGCCAAAGGCATCATAGGCCGGGGTGTGTACCAACACCCCCTCTCCGGGGGCCGACCAAAGGCTCACCAGTTGGGCGATGATGTAGATGACCGAGGGGCCATAGATGAGGCGCTCGGGGTCGAGGCGTGTCCCGTGGCGACGGGCGAACCAGCCGGTGACGGCCCCCTTGAAGTCGTCGTGGCTCCAGCGGCTGTAGCCAAAGACTCCGTGCTCGAGGCGCCTGGCCAGGCACTCACGAATACAGGGAGCGGTCTCAAAGTCCATGTCGGAGATGGTGAAGGGGAGCAGGTCGGCATGACCAAAGCGGTCGGCCACATAGTCCCACTGGGTGCAATAGGTGCCGTAACGGTCGATGTGGCGATCGAAATCAAACGGGGTTGAGCCTGGCATGGCGTCTCTCTTGAAGTGGTGAAGTAACGAGGGGGCATGACGCCCCCTGCCTCTGTGAGTAGTCAGGTTGCCATCAGGCTCTGTAGCTGGTTCTTCACCAGATGGACCTGGGGCCCTATCACCACCTGCAAGTTGTGCTCGTCGAGCTTGATCACCCCGATGGCACCGTTGGCCTTGAGCACCCTCTCATCGACCCGGCTCATGTCCTGCACCGACATGCGCAGGCGGGTAATGCAGTTATCGAGCGCCAGTATGTTGTCGGCTCCCCCCAGGGCATTGAGGATCACCTCGCCGTTGTAGCCACTGCTCCCCGCCTTCTTGCCTGTCGGCTCTGCGGCATCGCTGGCCTCGAGCTCGCGGCTCTCCGTTTCACGGCCCGGGGTTGTCAGGTTGAATCGCACGATGGCAAAACGAAACACGCTGTAGTAGACGGCGAACCAGATCCCCGCCACGACGGGCACCAGATACCACTTGGTGGCGGTGCCCTGCAGCACGCCGAACACCAGGAAATCGATGAGATTGCCATCCGTGTTACCGATGGTGACCCCCAAGAGCCCCATGGTCATAAAGCCAAGGCCGGTCAGGATGGCGTGTACCAGATAGAGTGCGGGCGCGACGAACAGGAACAGAAACTCCAGCGGCTCGGTGATGCCGCCGATGACGCAGGCCACCACGCCGGAGACCAGTAGCGCCTTGATCTTGCCGCGATTCTCCGGCCGGGCACATTGATACATGGCGAGCGCCGCCCCCGGCAGGCCGCCGAGGAAGGCCGGCATCTTGCCCTGGGAGAGGAAGGAGGTGGCCGACACCGAGAAGTGGGTGGTGTCGGCGCAGGAGAGCTCGGCATAGAAGATATTAAGGGCACCGCTCACCTCGTTGCCGCACACCAGCTGGCTGCCACCGGCCTCGGTGAAACGAATGAGGGCCACCAGAATATGGTGCAGGCCAAGGGGCAGCAGCAGGCGCTCCCCGGTACCAAACAGGAAGGGGCCAAAGGGGCCGGCATGGGAGATGAGCGCGCCTATCCCGTTGATCCCGGCGGCAAACCAGGGCCAGGCGAAGGGAACCACCAGACCCGTCACCCCCAGCACCAGGGCCGTGATGATGGGCACGAAGCGGGCACCACCGAAGAAGGCGAGCGCATCGGGCATCTTGCAGGTGTAGAAGCGGGCATGGAGCCTCGCCACTATCACCCCGACGATGATGGCCCCCAGAATACCGGTATCGATTGAACCGATGCCGAGGACAGACTTCACCCCGTAAGCCTTCTCTGCCGCACCATCGCCGATGACATTGGCCACCGTGAGATAGAAGTTGATAGAGAGGTTGAGCGCGGCGTAACCGACGAAACCGGCGAAGGCCGCCACCCCCTTCTCCTCGCGGGCCAACCCCAATGGAATGGCGACCGCGAACATCACCGGCAGGTAGATAAAGGCTACCAGCCCCACCTTGGTCATCCAGAGAAAGAGCAGCTGCAATACCCGGTTATCGAGTAAGGGCAGGCTCTCTTTGACCGCATCGCTGGTAAGAGAGCTGCCGACACCGAGCAGGATGCCGGAGAAAGCAAGCAGGGCGACCGGCAACATAAAGGTCTTGCCCAGGCTCTGCAGAAACTCCCACAGAGTCGTTTTCGCGTGGGGCTTGGCCATGGAGTGGCTCCTTGTGCGTGGAGGGGATATCCACCATCCCATGGCAAGCGCGATGGGGTGGTGCTTAGGTTGGTAGAATGATAAAACGTTTTACCAACCATCACTTGCCAACAGGATCACAAAACCGCCCTCCTCACCCCATGGCGCACCAAATCTGTGAGGCAGATCGGCCTGTGGATGATGTAACGTTTCACTTGCCTCTCCCCGGGGCTATGCTGACCCCCTGCATCCTCTCTGCCCGTGCCCCTATGTCCGCTCCAAAAGCTCCCAAGATCACCGACGTCGCCCGGCAGGCCGGGGTCTCGGTCACCACCGTCTCCCTGGTTCTGCGCGGCAAGGGGCGCATCTCTGCGGCCACCAGCGAGCGAGTCCAGCAAGCCATCAAGGCGCTGGGATACGTGCCCAACGGCGCCGCCGCCAGCCTGCGCAGCCAGCACTCCAACCTGGTGGGGCTGATCCTGCGCGACATCACAGACCCCTTCTACACCGAGGTGACCGCCGGAGTCAGCGAGGTGCTTGAGCAACAGGGTTATCTGCTCTTTTTGACCCAATGCGGTCACAGTCAGGAGCGGCTGCAACAGAGCATACAGACCCTCTCGCGCCAGGGGGTGGCGGGCATCATCTTCAACCCGGTGCGGGGTGCCGTCACCCGTCCGGAGCAAGGGGTACCCGGGGCCGAGCTGCCCCTGATCTGCGCCGCCCGCTCCTACTATCGTGACGACGTGGACTTTATCGGCCCCGACAACGGCCACGCCGCCCAGCAGGCAACCACCTACCTTATCGAGCAGGGACATCGCCATATCGCCTATGTCGGGGGACGGACCGACTCCCTGACCCGTGCCGAGCGGATCGGAGGCTACTGCGCCAGCCTGCTGCAATATGGCCTCCCCTTTAAGCCCGAGTGGGTAGTCGAGTGCGAGCGCACCCAAAGAGGCGCCGCCGATGCCATCGCCGCACTGCTCCACCAGCATCCCAAGGTGACGGCCATCCTGTGCCACTACCCCGAGGTGGCCCTCGGCGCCATTTATGGTGTCACGGCAAGCGGGCGCACCGTGGGCAAGGATAACTACATTGACCAGCAGGTAGCCCTGCTCGGCTTCGATGATGTGGCCGAGGCCGAGCTCACCTCCCCGCCCCTCACCTTTGTCACCTCCCCGGCGCGGGAGATAGGTCGCCAGGCGGCAAGGCGGCTGCTTGAGCGTCTGCACCACCCCGAGCTCCCCCCCGGCCGTCATATCATCACCCCCAGCCTGCAAAAGCGGGCGTCGGCCTGAAGGATTCGGGATAAACCAGAGGCACCCGGGCAATCACGTGAGCCTGATCACTGCCGCGACAAGGAAAAGTTGAGAGCCAAGTGGAGAGGTATATGATGGCCGCCCGCTACCTTCAAGGACCCTCCCATGAGCCATCGACAGGATCAGAATCCATCGAGTGAACACCATCACTGCAACCGGTGTGGCGAATGCACCCGTCATATCATCGTGCTGGTGGCGCGCGATCATAGCCAGGACATCATGCCCAAGGATCCTGCCAAGGCCTTCTGGCAAGCCTTTCGCGCCAGCGCGATCACCAACTGGGCCTTTGGCGAGACGCTGGCCTATCAGGCGACCCATGTGCGCCACCTGATCTGCGAGCGCTGTGGCAAGACGTTTCTCGAGTATTGAGTGCGCCGACCGTACCACCCTCTTTCAGAATGACAAGGATGGATAAGACACAGCAGCAGTTTCTCGAACGCTACCTCGCCACCCTGGGGGAAACAGAGCGTGCGCGCGTGCCACAATGGGGTGCCGAGCACTTCTGCGCCGATGAGTTCAATGCCAACGAGTGCGCACGTCTGATTGCCCGGGGCGTGAAACAGGCCTCTTGCAGCCTGCTGGTAGGCTACGAGATGGAGTGTGAGCCCCTCCCTCTGGCGGGACGGCTCACCGTGGTGCTCAACTGGGCTCAGGAGCCGGTCTGTATCATCAGGCTCACCGAGGTCACACTCTGCCCCTTTAATGAAGTGACTCCCGAGTTTGCGGCCCTGGAGGGAGAAGGGGATCTGAGCCACGCCGGGTGGAAGGCGGCTCATCTGCGCTTTTTTAGCCACTATGCCAACACCATAGGAGCCGAATTTAACGAGCACTCCCTGTTGGTGCTGGAGCGCTTTACCAAGGTTTTTCCTCTCTAGGGGCTAAGCCCCTGTGCCAAGGGCTGGCACGGGGAGAGTGGCGCTGTCCCCCCGGGATAGCCGACACAAAAAGCCCCCGCGAATGCAGGGGCTCGGGGGCGGGAATGCGATTCCCCCAGGCGGGGATCCGCGCCGGCGCCTATGCCTGGCGCGCCGCGATGTCGCTGGCGTAGCGGGCCATCTCCTCCCGGGTCAGGGAGGCCATCTTGCGCCCGTCCAGATAGAGATCCACATAGTGGTCACGACGCACCCCCTCCATCACGGCACGGCGACCATCCTGGTACTCCACCTCCATGCGGGCCCGATCCGGCTGCGGGTAGCTCAGATCGACTTTCTCCACATGGCTGCGGCTGGCCAGGGGTACTCTGTTAAGGCTTGGGTCCAGATGGGGATTGACCTCGATCACCGACTTGATGGGGGTGTCCACCACGGCGGGCCCCTTCCGGGTGATGGGGTTCTTGCCGGTCCAGAACTCTATGGTGTTGAAGACGAAGAGATCGGCGGTCGCCGTGAAGGCATAGACAGGGCTTAACAGCATATAGACGCCGGCACGGCCATAGCGGTTATCGACCGCCTTGAGGTTCGCCTCGGTCAACATCTTCGAGAGCCCCATCTGCCCCATACAACCGGACATGCCCATGACGGCCAGCAGACCCACGGCTACATTTCTTGCCTTAAACACGCACTCTCTCCCAATCAATAAACAGTAACGGGAGGCGAGTCTGAGCACTCGGGAGAAGGGAGACAAGCGGGCGGGGGCAGACGGTACAGCCTGGGTTCAGGCTGACAACCGTTTGATTGTAACTTATTCATTTTAAAGAAAAGAGCGACAGTATGTGTCGCTCTTTCATGGGAGGAAAAGATTCTATCGGGGCTTGTCACTGTGCCCCAGATCCCGCTCCGGGGCGATCACATCGCGAACCCGCTGCTTGATCTCCTTGGCCTCGGGGAAGCCGTCATCGGCAACCCGCTCCCACACTTGAACGCCGTCGACCAGAATACGAAACTCCCCCTTGCTGGCAGGCACCAGGGCCACCTCCCCCAGCTCACCGTCGAAGGTGGAGAGCAGCTCCTGAGCCAGCCAGGCAGCCCGCAGCATCCAGCGGCAGAGGGTGCAATAACGGATCTCGATTCTCGGCTTCATGAGTTCACCCCGTGAAAATCTCGCAGCCACAGCTTGGCGATATCGCGCATCACCGCAGGCGAAAGCTCGTGCAATCCCTCTCTCAGGCGAGCCCGGGCCAGTTGCCGGGCCCCCTCGATGATCTCTGCCAGCACCAGGTAGACGTACTCGCCTATCACGGCGCCATGGACAAAGTTCACCGCCTCACCCCGGTTGAGCAGATAGATGACGGTGCCATCGGGCCGTGTCAGTTGCAGTACCCGGTGGCAGATCTCCTCGCAGGGCCAGCCCAGCTCGGCCAGGGTAAAGGCAAACTCGTCATCGGCGGAGGTGACCGAGGCGAGCATGGCCCCCGCGCGCAGGGTCAACAGATCCTGACGGCTCAAGACCCCGTTACCCGTAGAGCAGATGATGAGCTCGGCACGGCCGAGGGCCGTCTCCTTGTCGGTGAGATGGAAGCCGTGGGAGAGCGCCTCCATCTGCCGCAGGGGACAGGTCTCCACCAGATCGAGCCAGAGATTGCGACTGCGCAGCTCGAAGGCGATGCTGTGTCCCACCTTGCCATAGCCAAACAGGGCGGCCTGACAGGCGTTGAAAGTACGGTTGAGGCTGCGCGCCAGGGACTCGGCAGAGTAGACGACGCTCAGGCCAATCTGCACATCTTCCGCCTGCTTGAGGGGGCTGCGCGCCACCGAGAGCACGGGGGTCGGCAGCGGCCCCTCTTCGTAGCGCTGATGCCCATTCTCGGTCATCTCCACCACCCCGAGAAAACGCGCGCCGAAGTGGGCCTTGAGGGGAGCCAGCACACCGGCAAAATAGCCCCCGATGTCGAGGATGACGAGACGCTCATCCGCCCCGACCAGGGTGTCGAGACGGGCGACGACCTCGCAGGCATCCTGGGTCCAGTGGCGATCCAGCCCCATCACGGGGTAGTGAGCCTCGGCCCAGGTCAGGGTCGGCGCATGAATGGATTTTGGTTTGGGAAAGATGGCCCCGACGCGACCGATGCGGGAGAGCGCCTCGATAAAACGGGGACGATCCGGCAGCAAGTGAGTCACCAGAAGAAAGCAGAGTCCCTTGAGTTGCCCCTCGGCAGTGAAATGGTCGAAAAAATGGCGCTCGACACCTTGATTGCGCAACGTCAGCCTCCTTGTGCGCACTATGACAGGAACAACAAACCCGGCATCGCCGGGTTGGTTCCAGATAATACCCCTTTTTTAACTGAAAGAATTTTCTTACTCAATCGCAATCATTCAGGATTATGACAAAGGCGGCAAGAATGACCCCATTTGATGATGAATCATACACTTGCTGTAGCCTTCACCGAGTAATGGCGAGGGGTTAGGGGGAGGCAGGGGGCTGGTTTCGGGCGACCAGCACCCGCTCCTCCACCGAGATCTGCCATTGGGGCAGACGGGTGGAGAGCCCCTGACAGAGAGCCTCGTCGGGTTCCATGGGCAGGGTAATGCGAAGATGATGACAGTCACACAGGGCGGCCAGTTGCAAGATGAGGGTGAGATTGGCCAGATCGGTGCGCTCTTTGCGGATCCGGCGCCGGATCTCTGCCCGCAGCCGGCTCTCGGGATCCTGGGTCAGGGCCGCCCAGCCAAAACCAAACAGGGGGGCCATGGCCGAGAAGATCCCCGCCGCCGTCAGTGTTGCCTTGGGCGGGTGATAGAGCTCGTTGAGATTGAGTTCGACGGGAGTGGTCAGCGATCCGGTATCACGGGATAATATGTTCTTTGTCATAGCATTCTCAGTCATTACGCTCTACTCTTCGCGCACTTCGCAATCGTTTCACACCGGATCATGGATCCCTTAAGGAGCCCGATGCTAAGCGATATCCTCATCTCCCGCCACTCCTCCCGACTCACAGCCGACCAATTGGCTGACCGTCTCGGCATCCCTACCGACTTCGTTATCCCTCACGGTCGCTACAAGGCCAAGCTCGATCCCGCCCTGCTGCGGCAACCGGAAGCGCAGAGAGGCAAGCTGGTGCTGGTCAGCGCCATCACGCCAACCCCCTTCGGCGAGGGGAAGACGGTCACCACCCTGGGGCTCTCCATGGGGCTCAACCGGCTCGGCCACTCCGCCATCGCCTGCATCCGCCAGCCGAGCCTGGGGCCCGTGTTCGGGGTCAAGGGAGGGGCTGCCGGCGGCGGCCATGCCCAGGTCGTCCCCATGGAGGAGATGAACCTGCACCTGACCGGGGACTTTCATGCGGTCACGGCGGCCCACAACCTGGCGGCGGCGGCCATCGATGCCCGCCTCTTTCACGAGCGGCGGCTCGGCGAGGCCTTCACCGAGCGAACCGGGCTCACCCGGCTCAATATCGCCAGGATCCTCTGGCCCCGGGCCATGGATATCAACGATCGGGCACTGCGCCACATCACCCTCGGCCAGGGTGGCGCTGCCGACGGGGTGGAGCGGGAGGGAAGCTTTGTCATCACCGCCGCCTCCGAGCTGATGGCCGTGCTGGCCCTGGCCTCAAGCTTGCAGGATCTGCGTGCCCGAATTGGCCGCATCCGTCTTGCCGAGAGCGAGGAGGGACACCCCATCACCGCCGAGGATCTCGAGGTCGCCGGCGCCATGACGGTGCTGCTCAAGGAGGCCCTGGCCCCGACCCTGATGCAGACGACCGAGCAGACCCCGGTCTTGGTCCACGCCGGCCCCTTCGCCAATATCGCTCATGGCAACTCCTCGGTCATCGCCGATCAGATTGCCCTGCGCCACTGCGACTACGGGGTGACCGAGGCCGGTTTTGGCTCCGACATGGGGCTCGAGAAGTTCTTCAATATCAAGGGACGCCAGAGTGGGCTCTTCCCCGCCTGCGTGGTGCTGGTCGCCACCCTTCGGGGGATCAAAGCCAACAGCGGTGCCTGCCGGATCACCCCGGGACAGCCCCTGCCCGCAGCACTCACCGAGCCCTCCCTCCCCCTGCTCCGGCAAGGTTTCGACAACCTCGCCTGGCATATCCAGAACGCTCGCCGCTACGGGGTGCCTGTGGTGGTGGCCATCAATCGTTTCCCCCAGGATGGAGAGGAGGAGTTGAACTGGCTCAGTGATCGCATCGCCGAGTGCGGGGCCACTGCCGCCCTGAGCGATGCCTTCGCCAAGGGGGGGGCCGGTGCTTGCGATCTGGCGCAGGCCGTGGTGAAGGCCTGCAGCCGGCCGTCCCACCCCACCCTGCTCTACCCCAGCGAGATGCCCCTCGTGGAGAAGCTCGCCACCCTGGCCGAGTGTGGCTATGGGGCGGCCGGCGTGGCCTTGAGCGAGATGGCACGGGCCCAGCTCGAGCGCCTCTCGGCCGAGGGGCTCGACCACCTGCCCCTGTGCATGGCCAAGACCCCCCTCTCCATCAGCCATGACCCTGCTCTCAAGGGGGCCCCCAAAGGCTTCACCCTGCCGGTGGAGTCCCTCACCCCCTGCACCGGCGCGGGCTTCATCTATGCCCTGTGCGGCCCCGTGATGACCATGCCGGGTCTGGGCAGCCTGCCGGCCTATCGGCAGATGGATATCGACGAGCAGGGCGAGATCATCGGCCTGAGCTGACCCCCAACGAAAGAGGCCCCGTCCATGACGGGGCCTCTGCATTGGCGCGGCGCGTTTAGAGGGTGAAGCGCTGGGCCAGATGATGCAAGGAGGTGGCCAGGCGGCTCAGTTCACCACAGGCCGCCGCTATCTGCTGCGCCCCCTGGGCATTCTCGTCGGCGGCGTTGTGAATGCTGACGATGCTGCGGTTGAGATCCTCGGTCACCGCGTTTTGCTCCTCGGTGGCCGTGGCGATCAGGGTGTTCATGTCGGTGATCTGCACCACGGCCCCGTTGATCGTGTCGATGCTCTGACCCGCATCCCGAGCCAGGGCCACACTCTCTTGCATCTGCTCACGGCTGACCTGCATGGCGCTGCCCGCCTCGGCGGCGCGACTTTGCAACAGCTCGATCATCTTGCTGATCTCGGCGGTAGAGTCCTGGGTTCGCTGGGCCAAAGAGCGCACCTCGTCCGCCACCACCGCGAAACCGCGCCCCTGCTCACCGGCACGGGCCGCCTCGATGGCTGCATTGAGAGCCAACAGGTTGGTCTGCCCCGCGATCTCGCGGATCACATCCAGCACCATGGTGATATTGCCGCTCTCTTGCTCCAGCTGCAGTACCACGGCACCGGCCTGCTCGATCCGATCCGATACCGCCTCGATGCTCCCGATGGCGCTACGCACCACCTGGTTGCCGCTGTGGGAGGTCCGCGATGCGCCCTTGGCGGCGGACATGGCATCGGCGGTGTTGCGAGCCACCTCGTTGACGGTGGACTGCATCTCGTTCATGGCGGTGGCCACCTGGGAGATCTCTCCCTGCTGCTGGGCCATCCCCTTGGCGGATTGTTCGGAGATGGCGCTCACCTCCTCCACGGCGCTGCTAAGCTGGGCCACCGAGCCCGCAATCTCATTCACCAGCTCGGCGAGCGAGTGCTGCATGCGGTCAACCCCCTGACCGAGTTGGCCCAGTTCATCGCGCTGGAAGCGCCCCTCCTTGAGCCACTGCTGCAGCTCGCCACGCCCCAGCTCGCCGGCGGCGATACGCTGGGTATGACGGGCCAGCATGATCAGAGGATCGCGGATCTGGCGGGTCAGCACCAAAGAGAGCACCACCACCAGGGCCAGGGCCACCAGCAGGGCCACCGACACGCTCCAGCGCGCCGACTCATAGGCATCGATCACCTCGCTGCGTGCTCCCTTGGCATAGCCATGGTTGATCTGCACCAGTTCGCTCACCGAGCTTGCCAGGGCCTTGAACAAAGGGATCCCCTCGTCCAGGAAGAGATCCTCTGCCACCTGAGGCTGCTGACCCACCAACTGTTGCACCCGGGCATAGAGGGCAGAATAGCGCTGCCAGTCGGCCTTGACCGTCTCGAAGACGCGCCGCTCCTCCACATCCGTGGCCCAGATGGTCTTGTCGTGATCGCTCAGTTGCCGCTCGATCTGCAGGCGATACTTGTCCGCCTCGGCGCCGTACTCACGGGTCTTTGCTGCGTCGTCCAGCACCAGAAAGAGTCCCAGCTGATAGCGACGCAGATCCCGGATGCTCTCGCCGATGGCGTTGGTGCGGTTCACGGCCGGCAGTATGCTGTCGGTAAAGCGCAGCGCCGCCCCGTTCATGTAGGAGAATTCGTAGAGAGAGAAGCTACCGATGAGGGTAACGATAAGGCCGAGCACGGCGAAGGCAGCCGTGAGCTTCTTGCCGATGGTCATGGAGTGGGTAGTCATGAAATTACCTGAATATGGAACGGGGAAGCCTGTTCGCCATCCTGGCCCTGCCATGACCCTCCTGGTCACGCCCTATGGCCGCAGACGAGGCGGGCTTCATAAGGGGCGCACATTTTATAATCATTGGCGAATAAAAGAAAAGCGGCTGACGCCGCCCGGGATAAAAAAGACCCCGCTTTGAACGGGGTCTGGTGCTTAATAACGGAAGCGAGCCATCTTGCTCATCACATCGGCGGCCAAGGAGTCCATGGTACGCCCCTGCTCATCCTGCTCGCGAGCCAAGGCGGTCGACCGCGCCGCTACATCGTGAATGTTGCTCACGTTGCGGCTGATCTCGGCAGTGACCTGTGACTGCTCTTCCGATGCACTGGCGATCTGGGTCGCCATATCCCCGATACGATCCGCGGCGACCACTATCTGTGCCAGCTCGTGCTCGGCCTGCTCGGCGTCCTTCAATACCCTCTGACTCAGGCTGCGCCCTTCATCCATGGTGCCAACCGCCTCGACCGTGGTCTCTCTGAGCCGATCAATCATGGCCTGGATCTCCTTGGTCGATGCCTGGGTCTTGGAAGCAAGCCCACGAACCTCATCAGCCACCACCGCAAAACCGCGCCCATGCTCACCGGCTCGTGCTGCCTCGATAGCCGCGTTGAGCGCCAGCAGGTTGGTCTGCTCCGAGATGGTACGGATCACATCCAGGATGCTGCCGATCTGCACCCCTTGCTGCTGCAAGGAGGCGATCTGACTCGCCACCTCGGCGAACTGCTCGGTCAGATGACGGATCCCGCCCGCCGCCGCGCCCACCACCTCTTGACCCCGATGCACAGCCTTACGGGTATCTTCCACGGCACCGGCCGTCTGCTGGGCATGGCTCGATACCGAGTCGGCAGTGGACGCCATCTGGTTCACCGCAGTGGCCACCATCTCGATCTCCTGCAGTTGACGCCGGCTATTGTCCAGACTCTGCTGCGCCTGATCTGCAGCACAGGAGGCGCGCGACTGCAGAGTCTGCACGGTCACGGCAGTATCGCTGACTATCTCATGAACCGAGTGAACAAAGCGGTTGATCCCCTCGGCCAGCTTACCGGTCTCATCACGCCGTTTCACATCGAGACGCTGGGTCAGATCGCCACCGGCTGCCGACAAACGCGCCACCATGCGGGCCGTCTGGTCAACCGGTCGCGAGATGGATCCGGCCGCCCAGGCAAGACCCAGCAGCCCCAGCACAGCCATCAGGATCCCCACCAGAAGCTGCATCCAGAGGCCATCGGCAAACTGCTGGGCCCTCACCTCTTCGGCACTGACATGGCTGGCCAACAACGCCTGTAGCGGCACTTCAATGGCAATGCCCCAGGCTTGGGAGACCCGATTGATAGGGATGGGAGCAAAGACACCGAGCAAGCCTTCGCGCTCATATTGCTGCGCCCTGGCCTGGCTCACCATCGCCATCACGCCGCTCTCTTCAAGGCGCTTGCCGATCTGATCTGGCTGGGCCGAGTCAGCCGCCACTATTCCCTTGGGGCTTAGAATGCGCACTCTGGCCTGGCCCTGATAGAGATCCTGACTCAAGCGCTCGGTGAGTTGCTGCAGGTAATTGAGGGAGTAATCGACCCCCACCAGCCCGAGATAACGCCCCTGCTCCAGTACCGGCACCACAAAGGAGGTGAGCAGGGTCGGCTTGCCATCGACCGTATAGACAGAAGGGTCGACGGCGCAAGCAGCCTTGCTCTCCATCGGACAGAGGTACCATTCGGAGGCGCGGATCCCGGTGGCGGAAGGGGTCTTGCTGTAGTAATCCCCCAGTGGCGCAAGATTGTAACCGTTCTGGGATCGGCTCCAATAGGGGGCAAAATTGCCGCTGGCCTGACTGTGGCGACCATCTTTGGTAAAGGCCGCGTCCTGACCATCGAACGTATCAGCCTCCCAGCCACTGTAAATGCTAAGAAAATCGGGATTGCGTTCGACCACATCCTTGAGCAAGGCGGTTGCCTGTGTCCGGGTGATGGGCTCTGCCTGATGGGTATTCCCACCCAACAGGGCCGCCAAGGTCCCGGCTGTATCCAGGGCCTGCTCAAAACGACGACCTACCTCTCCGGCCTGTTGGCTGGCCAGCGCCTCGAGCCAGCGTCCCGTCTCATGGCGAGCCTGCTCCCGG
The DNA here is from genome assembly GCF_000820105.1 of Aeromonas schubertii. Taxonomy (GTDB): domain Bacteria; phylum Pseudomonadota; class Gammaproteobacteria; order Enterobacterales; family Aeromonadaceae; genus Aeromonas; species Aeromonas schubertii. The sequence goes on from NZ_CDDB01000047.1 coordinate 48,784, forward strand.
ATCGCCTGCTGGATCTGCTCCTGGGTTGATGAAAGAGAGAGATAGCCATAACCGACCACGCTGAGCACGGTCGCCAGCAAAAGACAGCCACCCCATAGCATTACCTGATGCCTGATGGATCGAAACATGATGTCACCCGAACAGATTTGAATTCGAAAGCGCATCATAGCCGAGGGAAAAACGGCAGAGTAAGTGACAATTCACCCACTAAGTGAAGCTTGGGAGGGCAATCACGAAAATAAAATGTTCGTTAACGAAAGTAGCAGGAATGGTCGATATAGAGGCTTTCGCCGCCCCGAACGCATAGACGGAGGGGCGGCACATGTCGGCTAGCGGCCAACCCGCAGCATGCCGAGGAACTCGGCGCGGGTATCGGGCTGGGTCTTGAAGACCCCACCGAGGGAGGTGGTGGTGGTGGCAGAGGTGGCATCCATCACCCCGCGCGCCTTGACGCAGTAGTGGGTGGCCGTGATGCTGATGGCCACATCCCGGGTACCGAGCAGGGTCTGCAACGCCAGCAGCACCTGCTGGGTGAGGCGCTCCTGCACCTGGGGGCGACGGGCGAAGAACTGGACGATGCGGTTGATCTTCGACAGCCCAATCACCTTGCCACGGGGGATATAGGCCACGTGAGCCATGCCGTCTATGGTGACGAAATGATGCTCGCAGGTGCTGGTCAGGGAGATATCCTTCACCACTATCATCTCATCCACCTGCATCTTGTTCTCGATCACCGTCACCTTGGGGAAGGTGCTGTAGTCGAGGCCGGCGAAGATCTCATTGACGTACATCTTGGCGATGCGGTGGGGCGTCTCGGCCAGGCTGTCATCCTCGAGATCCAGGGAGAGCAGCCCCATGATGGCACGCATATGCTCTTCGATGCGGGCCTGCTTCTCGGCACGATCCAGGGTGCTCGGCACCATGGGGGTCTCCAGCCCCTGGGCTATCAGGGCATCGCGGACCAGTTTGGCGTGTGTGCTCAGCTCACTCATGCTTCACTCTCTTCAATCGGGGACGTACGCAGCGCATTAGTAGATGCGTAAGTACAGTACATTGCAAGTCAAACCTCGCTACCCCATATGGGGAAACTGCCCATATGACCGCTTTTTTGAAATAATGAGCCTCATTTGCCAGCCTGCCACCCAAAGGAGGCCCCATGGGTCAATCCGCACTGCGTCCCCTGGACGAAGCCCTGCACGAGATGCTCACCACGCTCCCAGCCCTTACCGACACCCTCACGCTGCCCATCGAGCAGGCACTGGGCCGGGTGCTGGCAGTACCGATCATCTCCCCGATGGATGTTCCCCCCTTCGATAACTCGGCGATGGATGGCTATGCCCTGCGCAGCGCCGATCTCGTCGCCGGCGATAGCCTGCTGCTGCAGGGACGTGCCCTGGCGGGCCATCCCCTGGGGTGCGAGGGGGCCTATGGCTCTGTCTGCGAGGCGGGCCACTGCGTGCGTATCATGACGGGTGCCGCCCTGCCCGAGGGGGCCGACTGCGTCATCATGCAGGAGGAGGCGCAGGCCGACGGTAACCGCATCACCTTCACCACCAAGCCAGCCACCGGGCAACACGTGCGCCGCTGGGGAGAAGACATCGCCCGGGGAGCCGAGGTACTGGCCGCCGGCACCCGCCTGACCCCCCGCGAGCTGCCTCTGCTCGCCTCGCTTGGCATCGCCCGCGTCCAGGTGCTGCGCCCCCTCAGGGTGGCCCTGCTCAGCACCGGCGATGAGCTCAAGCCGGTGGGCACCCCCCTTGCTCATGGGGAGATCTATGACTCCAACCGCTACGGGGTGCGTGCCATGCTCGAGCGCCTCCAGGTGGAGATCCTCGATCTCGGCATCATCCCCGATGATCCCGAGCAGCTGCGCGCCGCCTTCCTGCGTGCCCGGCGCGAGGCCGATGCCCTCATCACCTCGGGCGGCGTCTCTGTGGGTGAGGCGGACTACACCAAACAGCTGCTCGAGGAGCTCGGGGAGATCGGCTTTTGGAAGCTGGCTATCAAGCCCGGCAAGCCCTTCGCCTTCGGTCGTCTCGAGCAGACCTGGTTCTTCGGCCTGCCCGGCAATCCTGTCTCGGCCATGGTCACCTTCGATCAGCTGGTGCGCCCGGCCCTGGCCCGCCTCGCCGGCGAGACAGTGCGCCCGCCCCTGCGTCTGACCGCCACCGCCGCCGAAGGGCTCAAGAAGGCGCCCGGTCGTCTCGATTTTCAACGCGGCATCCTCGAGAGCACCCCGACCGGACTGGTGGTGCGCAGCACCGGCTCCCAGGATTCGGGGGTCTTTAGCTCCCTCTCCCGGGCCAACTGCTACATAGTGCTCGAGCGCGAGCGTGGCCAGGTGGCTGCCGGGGAGTCGGTCACCGTCGAGCCCTTCGGGAGCCTGCTGCAATGAGCGAGATCCTGAGCGACGAGGAGCTGCTGCGCTACAACCGCCAGATCATCCTCAAATCCTTCGACTTCGAGGGGCAAGAGGCGCTCAAGCAGGCCCGGGTGCTGGTGATCGGGGCCGGCGGCCTCGGCTGCGCCGCCGCCCAATACCTGGCGGTGGCCGGGGTGGGCCAGCTCACCCTGGTCGACTTCGACACGGTCGAGCGCTCCAATCTGCAGCGCCAGGTGCTCCACTGCGACGCTCGCCTCGGACAGAGCAAGGTGGCCTCTGCCGCCACCACCCTCGAGAGCCTCAACCCCTATGTCAAGGTGCGCCCCCTCCAGGCCCAGGCGGATGAGGCACTGCTCGAGGCGGAGCTGCCCAGGCACCATCTGGTGCTCGATTGCAGCGACAATCTGCCGACCCGCAACCTGCTCAATCGCCGCGCCCGCGCCCATCGGGTACCGCTGGTCAGCGGCGCCGCCATCCGCTTCGAGGGGCAGGTGTGCAGCTTTCAGTGGCACCCGGAGGAGCCCTGCTACGAGTGCCTGAGTCAACTGTTCGGCGAGCAGGCTCTCACCTGTGTCGAGGCGGGCATCATGGCTCCCGTGGTCGGGATCGTCGGCAGCCTGCAGGCGCTTGAGGCGATCAAGATCCTGAGTGGCTGCGGCGAGCCGCTGACTCACCGCATGCTGCTTATCGACGGTCTGACCGGCCAGTTTCGCCCCCTGCGCCTGCCGAGGCGCCCCGATTGCCCCGGCTGCGCCGAAGACTAAAACGATGAGCCCGGCAACGCCGGGCTCATCGCTACCAGGGGAAGAGAAATCCTCAGGGCTCGCAGTGCACCTGTGCATCGGGCCGATAACTGCCCAGGCTGGCCAGGGTCAGCACCCCCTCCACCGGCCCCTGACGACTCGTCAGATGCAGCGTCTCCCCCTCACCACAGCGCCCGGCAAGCTCCTGCGAAGAGGCAGAATTCATGGTCAGCTGGCTCGTCCCCGCCTGCTGATGCAGGGTGACGCTCTGCTGGGCACAGGCCCCCAGGGTGATGACCAGAAGACCGATGATCAGATGATCGTTCATCGCCGTTGTGACTCCCTCTCGCTCAATAGTAATGAATGTCGGTTAAGAAACGCTCCAGCAGCCGGTTACAGGCCGCCGGATCCTCTGCCGGCCAGGCATGGTGGCCGGTCGGGGTGAAGATACGCCCATCGGGCAGGGAGGCAAACTGGGCCACCCGCTGCGCCAGGGGAAGATAATCGTCACTGCTCGATACCAGTGCCACCGGCTGGTGTAGCGTGCTCAGGCGGGCTCGCACACTCCAGCCGGGCAGCGCCTCGAGCAGGGTGCGATAGACTCGCTTGTGGTTACGCACGAAGCGCTGGCGGAAGGTGTGGCGCAGCGCTCGCTGCTCGGGGGCGGGAAACAGGCTGAGCCCCAGCCACCAGGCGAGCGGCCACATCCCGATCCAGCGCAACCACTTGAGCCGTTGCTCGAAGCGGGCACGGTCGGCCTCATTATCGAGAGAAAACTCGGCAAAGCCGTTGATCAGCATCATGCCGTCCACTCGCCCGGGACGGGCCAGGGCCACCTCGAGGGCTATCATGGCCCCGAGCGACAACCCTATCAGCACCACCTGACCCGGCTGCTCGTCGAGCCAGTTCACCACGTCGGCGCACAGTTGCCCCGGATTGAGGGGCCCCTCCAGGGTGCTCAGGCCGTGGCCGCGCAGATCCAGTGCCACACAGCGATAGTGGGGTGAAAAGTACTCGATCTGGGCCTGCCAATCGAGGCTCGACGAGCCCAGTCCATGCAGAAAGAGCAGCAAGGGCCCCTCCCCTGCACTGCGTTGATAGAGCCCCTTGACCCGACTCTCTTTACGTTTTCGGCGCATCACGCCTCCCCCAGCAGACTGACTGCCTTGATATAAGCAAAGACCTCCTGCCCCTGCATCAGTCCCAAACGCTCGCTGGAGCGGCGAGTGATGCGCGCGAGCAGCCGCTGCTCCCCGAGTGCCAGCTGCAACAGGCTCTGACCCGGCAGCGGTGACTGCTGCTCCCGAAGCCGTGTCGTCAGACAGTTGGAGAGGCTGGAGCCCTCGATGGGGCGCGTCGCCACCACCACGTCCCTGGCCGCCACCTTGATACGCACCGGGCCCGGCATATCCGGGGGCAGGGGCATGGTCACAAACAGGGATTGGCCGGCCAGATGCAGCTCGGCCATCTGCTCCTCTTCATGCCAATGCACCAGCTCGGCACAGAGGATCACCCCGGCATCGTCGCGGCTGGCGAGCGGCAGGTCGAGACGGGCAAACAGGGCATCCGGCGCCCCCTGAGCCAGGGCTCGCCCCCCCTCGAGCAGGATCAGCTCGTCACAGAGCATGCCCACCTCCTCCATGGCGTGGGTCACGTAAAGCATGGGCAGGCCGCTCTCTCGCTGCAGGCTCTGCAACTCGTGGATGAGGTGCAGGCGGCTGCGTCGATCGAGGGCCGAGAAGGGCTCATCGAGCAGTAGCAGGCTCGGCTCGGCGAGCAGGGCACGGGCCAGAGCAACCCGCTGGCGCTGGCCACCCGAGAGAGCCGAGGCGCGCTGGCCGAGCAACTCATCGAAGCCAAGCCGCACGGCGAGCTCCCGGGGACGCCAACGCCCCCGCCCCTTGCCGGCGGCGAGCTCGAGGTTGCCCAGTACACTCAGGTGACCGAAGAGGCGCGCATCCTGAAACACCAGGCCGATGCGCCGCCCCTCGGCTGGCAGTGCGGCGAGCTCGCGTCCCTGCCAGCAGAGGCGATCGCAAGGGGCCCGCTCGAGCCCTGCGATGGCCCGCAGCAGGGTGCTCTTGCCACTGCCAGAGGGACCAAACAGGCCGCAGATCCCCTCCCCTCGCCAACTCAGCTCACAGGCGAGATCCCAGGCACCATAGAGACGCCGCAGGGACAGACTCATCATGCGAACATCCTCCGCTGCCGGCGCTGCAACACCCCGTAGACCAGCACCAGCACCACCATGGCAAAGGCGAGCAAGCCGCCGGCGAGCAGGTGAGCGTTGGCATAATCCTGGGCCTCCACATGATCAAACAGGGCAATCGAGAGCACCTGGGTCTCACCGGGTATGTTGCCCCCAATCATCAGCACCACACCGAACTCTCCCAAGGTGTGAGCAAAGCCCAGAGCCGCGGCCATCACGAAGCTCGGCAACGTCATGGGCAGCACGATGCGAAAGAAGCGCTCGACCGGCCCCAGTCCCAGGGTGGCCGCCGCCTCCAGCTCCCGGTTGCCCAGGTTGACGAAGGCCGAGGTGAGCGGCTGCACCACGAAGGGGAGCGAATAGATAAGCGAGGCGAGCAGCAGGCCGCTGAAGCTGAACGCCAGCTGGCGATCGAACAGGGCCCGCCACCCCTGCCCCAGGGCCGTCTCGGGGGAGAAGGCGATGAGCAGGTAGAAGCCCAGCACGGTCGGCGGCAGCACCAGGGGCAGGGCCACCAGCGCCTCCACCACGGGACGCAGCCAGTGACGGCTGCGGGCCAGCCACCAGGCCAGCGGCGGCGAGAGCAGCAGCAGGATCCCCGTGGTGCAGGCGGCGAGCTTGAGGGTCAGGCCAATGGCCAGCAGATCGGCAGGACTCGGCATGGTTTAACCGGCGCCGGGCAGGCCGTAACCGGCGGCGGCAATCATGGTGCGCCCTTGCTCACTGCCCAGCCAGCCGACCAGCGCCTCGGCGGCTACCCCGGATTTGAGCACGATTCCCTGCTGCTCGATGGAGGGATAGAGCTCGGCCGGCACGGCCCAGGCCTCTGCCGTCTTGCCCGCCTCCACCAGATTGGCCCAGGCGACGAAGCCAAGCTCGGCGTTGCCGCTGTGCACAAACTGCCAGGTCTGGCCTATGTTGGTACCGGTCAGGAGGCGATACTGGGCAGGATCGAGCTTGAGGTGGGTCAGGGTCGCCATGGCGGCGGCACCATAGGGGGCGGTGCGGGGGTTGGCGATGGCCAGATTCCCGCGCCAGCTGCGCAAAAACGCCTCGTCAGGGGCAGGACCACCCCGATGCCACAGCCCCAGCTTGCCGATGGCATAGGTAAAACGCCCCTCCCCCTTGCCCTCGCGCTCGAGCTTCTCGGGGGTGGCCGCATCGGCGGAGAGGAAGAGATCGAAGGGAGCCCCGTGGCTTATCTGGGTGTAGAGCACCCCGGTCGCCGCCGCGCTGATGGTGACCGTGTGACCGGTCTGTGCCGTGAACGCCTCGGCAATCTTGCCGAGTGTCCCCTTGAAGTTGGCGGCCACCGCCACTCGCACCTCGTCGGCCTGCGCGGCCGGCACGGTCAGCATCAGGGCAAGCGCCCACCCCCATTGACGATTCATCCATACACTCCTTGCCTGAAAACGGACCCCGGGGTCCAGGGACGCGGTCTACTCGTGCCAGCGAGCGGCCGCCTCGTTATCACTCTCTTTGGCCTCGACCCAGTAGCGGCGCCCATCGGTGCTGAGCTCGCGCTTCCAGAAGGGGGCCCGGGTCTTTAAGTAATCCATGATGAAGTGGCAGGCGGCGAAGGCCGCCTCCCGGTGTGCCGAGCTCACCGCCACCAGCACGATCTGATCCCGAAGCTGCAGATCCCCCACCCGGTGGATCAGGGTACACCCCTGCAGCGGCCAACGGGTCTTGGCCTCGTCCACGATGGCGGCGAGCGCCTTCTCGGTCATGCCCGGATAGTGCTCCAGCGACAGGCCGGCCACCTGCTCCCCCTGGTTCATGTCGCGCACCTTGCCAACGAAGGTGACGATGGCCCCGCAGGCGGGATCCCCAGAGAGGCGTTCATACTCGGCGGCGAGGCTGAAATCCTCCCGCTGCACCCGAATCATCGGCTCCATCTCAGCCCCCCGTGACCGGCGGGAAGAAGGCCACCTCGTCCCCCCCCTTGATGGGGGTATCGAGGGGCACCAGGGTCTGGTTGACCGCCACCAGCAGCTTGCCGGGCTCGAGCGCCAGGGCCCACTTGTCGCCGCGCAGGGCAAGCGCCGCACGCAGCGCCTCGGCGGTGGCGAACTCGTCGTTCATGGCCAGGGCATCGCAGCCGACCAGCTCGCGCACCTGGGCAAAAAACAGCACCTGGATCATGGCTGCTCTCCTTCAATGGGTTGATCGTTCTTCATATCGGCCTGGAAATGGCCCGACTTGCCGCCGCGCTTCTCGAGAAGGCGCACCGGGCCGATGACCATGTCCTTTTGCACCGCCTTGCACATGTCGTAGATGGTGAGGGCGGCTACCGAGGCGGCGGTGAGCGCCTCCATCTCCACCCCGGTCTTGCCCGAGAGCTTGCACACCGTCTCGATACGCACCCGATGTTGCGCCGTTTCGGGGGTGATCTCCACCTCGACCCGGGTCAGGGCCAGCGGGTGGCACAGGGGGATGAGATCGGCGGTCTTCTTGGCCGCCATGATGCCGGCGATGCGGGCGGTGGCAAACACGTCCCCCTTGTGGTGAGCACCGGAGAGGATGAGGCCCAGGGTCTCGGGGGCCATGGAGACAAAAGCCTCGGCACGCGCCTCGCGTTCGGTGACGGCCTTGGTGGTCACATCCACCATATGGGCCTCGCCCCGGCCATTGAGATGGGTCAGTTCAACGCTCATCGGGACTCCTCGCCAAGATGGCTGACAAAGTTACAGGGTCGGGTGGTCGCGTCGAGCTGGGGGGCGATCAGTTGCTCCCAGCCGAGGCGGCAGGCACCGGTTGAACCGGGCAGACAGAAGATGGCGGTACGGTTGGCAAGACCGGCCAGGGCGCGGCTCTGCAGGCTGGCCGCGCCGAGCTCGGCAAACGAGAGTTGGCGAAACAGCTCGCCAAACCCCTCGATGGGACGATCGAACAGGACCGACAGCGCCTCGGGGGTGCAGTTGTGCGCGTAGAAGCCGGTGCCCCCGTTGACCAGCACCACCTCGATGGCGGGATCGGCGATCCAGGCCGAGACCTGGGCCCGCAGCCGGTAGCGATCGTTGGGCAACAGGGCCCGCTCGGCGAGGCGATGACCCGTCTTGATCACTGCATCCGCCAGATAACTCCCCGAGCTGTCCTCATCGAGGGTGCGCGAGTCGGTCACCGTCAGCAGCGCGATGGCGAGGGGACGAAAAGGGGCAACACACTTGGCCATGGCAGTTCCTCACAGAAGGCGACATCAGGCAAAACCGGCCGTCATCCCCGATGAGGGGGCGGCCAAAGCAGGGGGCTATTCTACCAGAGAGAGAACATAACTGCTTGTTCTGACTGGGTGCGGCAGGGCGATGAACGCTCGCCCAAAAAGAAGGCCGGCTTGCGCCGGCCTGACTTGTCAGAAGCCCGGAACTCCGGACATCTCGGGGAGCTGGTGCGCTATCCCCTTGTGGCAATCGATACAGGTGTTCTCGCCGCTGGCCAGGTTGGTGGAGTGCATCTTGGATGCACGCTGACCTTGCAAGGAGAAGTCCATGTACTCGAAGTTGTGACAGTTACGGCACTCGCGCGAGTCGTTGTCCTTCATCCGTTTCCACTCCCGCTCGGCCATCTCGCGGCGGTGTGACTCGAACTTCTCTCGGGTATCGACCTTGCCGGTCATCTTGCCCCACAGCTCCTTGGAGGCCTGTACCTTACGAATGATCTTGTAGGTCCACTCGTGGGGAACATGGCAATCCGGGCAGCTGGCGCGCACGCCGGAGCGGTTGGCATAGTGGATGGTGTCGCGATACTCCTGGAACACGTTGTCACGCATCTCGTGGCAGCTGGTACAGAAGGCCTCGGTGTTGGAGGCCTCCATGGCGGTGTTGAAGCCACCCCAGAAGATGACGCCACCGAAGAAGCCGAGCATCAGGATCACCCAGAGCGCCGCCTTGGAAGGGGACTTGAAGGTGACCCAGAGTCGCTGGATAAAACCGGGTAATTTCATCGTCTCGCTCCTTACTCCAGGGACTCAACCGGCTTGAAGGTGTTCTCCACCAGCGGTTTGGCATCGGCCTGGGGCACGTGGCACTGCAGACAGAAGTAACGACGCGGGGAGACTTCGCCAAGGGTCATGCCGTCGCGGGTCTCGAAGTGGGTCGGGCTTATCTTGGGTGCCTTCATCTTGCTCGCATTCTTGAAGCTGTGGCAAGAGAGGCACTTGTTGACCTTGGTATCCACCTCATAGTTGCGGACATCGTGCGGGATCAGGGGCGGTTGGTGCATGTACTGACGATCGTACGGCTCTCCATCCTTGCGATAATTCTTGAAGGGAGCCGGGGTCGCCTCGCTCCCCAGATCCGTGGTCCCGCGCTCGGAACGGACACCACCGGTGTCCGTGTTGAACTCGGGGGTTTCGGCGGCCATCAGACCACCCGCCAGCAGGCAGGCCAGCATTGCTCCAATCAGCTTTTTCATTGTTGTTTCTCCGACATGTTGTCTGCCTTCACGGCAAATCCTACCGAAATGGTAAACACCTGTTCCGCGCACACATCGATGCAGCGGCCACAGTTAAGGCACTCCTGTGCCGAGATGAGCGGCCCGTGTCCACGCCTTGCCCCGTGCACCGGTCCCTTGAGGATCGGCCGTTCGGGGCAGACGGCATAACAGTCCATACAGTTGCTGCAACGATCGCGACCACTGGCAGAAATCTTGATAAACCCGATCCGGTTTACCAGCGCCCAGAAGGCCCCGACCGGACAGAGATGACCACACCAGCCTCGCTCCACCACAAACAGATCAAACAGGAAGAGTGCCAGCAAGAGACTCCAACCGGCTCCCATACCAAACAGCAGACCCCGCAGGGCCAACGGCACCGGATTGACCCACTCCCACACCAGCACGCCCGTCGCCACCGGCAGCACCAGAACCATGGCAAGCAGCCAGTAACGGGCCGAGCGAGAGAGGGAGCTGCCGGCGCGAAGACCAAGGCGCATCCTAAGCCAGGCCGCCGCATCGGTGATGAGGTTGACCGGGCAGACCCAGGAGCAGAACACCCTTCCTCCGACCAGCCAGTAACCCGCCAGCACGATGGCACTGCCCACCCAGAGAGTGGTCAGGGGCCAGTGGCCGGCAGCCAGGCTCTGCAGCAACACCAGGGGATCGGAGAGCGGCACCAGATCGAGCAGCAATGAGCTCGAGAGGTTCCCCTTCATCACCCACAAGCCCGCCAATGGGCCGAGCAGAAACAGGGCCACCACCGACAGCTGGGTCAGGCGACGCAGCAGCAGGAAGCGGTAGGCATGCCACAACCCCAGCGTCTCGCGCGCCTCGTGCCCGGGGATACGCACCTTGCTCATAGCCCCTCCGGTTTGCGTACAGGAAGGGTCAGCTTGTCCCCGATGAGAGACTTGCCGGCCTTCTCCTTCTCTTCCCAACCGAGCCGGTAGTGATGTCCCAGCTCCCCCTTGGCAAGCTGGCGCGGCAGCACCTTGATCGCCGCCTCTTCCAGCACGCAGGCATGCTCGCACTTGCCGCAGCCGGTGCAGATATCGCTGTGCACCGTGGGCAGAAAGATGGCGTGCTTGCCGGTACGGGCGTTGTGCTGCAGATCCAGGGTGATCGCCTTGTCGATCAGCGGACAGACCCGATAGCAGACGTCGCAGCGCAGCCCGAGGGCATTGAGGCAGGTCTCGTGATCGATGAGCACGGCCACCCCCATGCGGGCATCGTCGATCTCCGTCAGGGCCGGATCCAGCGCCCCGGTCGGACAGGCGACCACACAGGGAATGTCATCACACATCTCGCACGGCACCTGACGCGCCGAGAACCAGGGGGTTCCCGTGGTCACCGGCTCGAACCAGCGAGCCAGCTTCAGGGTGTCGTACGGACATGCCTCGACACAGAGCCCGCAGCGCACGCAGGCGCCGAGGAACTCCCCCTCCACCAGGGCACCGGGCGGACGCAGGGCCTGGGCCGGCAACCCGTCGGCTTGCTGGCGTGCCAGGGCCCCGAGGCCGAGGCCAAGCAGCCCCACCCCGCAGGCCCCTTTGGCCATCTCACCGATAAACTGTCGCCGGGTCACCGCTCTGCTCATGGCTTAGGCCTTCATCACCTTGACGGCACACTTCTTGAAATCCGTCTCTTTCGAGAGGGGATCGGTGGCATCCAGGGTCAGCTTGTTGACCAGTTGGCTGGCATCGAAGAAGGGCATGAAGACCAGTCCCTTGGGCGGCTTGTTACGGCCCCGGGTCTCGATACGGGTCTTCACCTCACCGCGACGAGAGACTACCTTCACCTCGTCACCCCGGCGCAGATTACGCGCCTTGGCGTCGTCCGGGTGCATGAAGAGCACCGCATCGGGGAAGGCGCGATAGAGCTCGGGCACGCGACGGGTCATGGTGCCGGTGTGCCAGTGCTCGAGCACGCGACCGGTAGAGAGCCACAGGTCGTACTCGGCATCGGGCACTTCCGCAGCCGGCTCGAAGGGCAACGCGAAGATCACCGCCTTGCCGTCAGGCTTACCGTAGAAACGCACCCCCTCCCCGGCCTTGACGTAGGGGTCGAACCCTTCGCGATAGCGCCACAGGGTCTCTTTGCCATCCACCACGGGCCAGCGCAGACCGCGGGCTTCATGATAGGTGTCGAAGGGGGCCAGATCGTGACCATGGCCGCGACCGAAGCTGGCATACTCTTCAAACAGCCCCTTCTGGACGTAGAAACCGAAGTGCTCGGCTTCATCGTTGAGGGGGCCCTTGCACTCCTCTTTCTTGAACTTGTTGATGGCACCGTTGGCATAGAGCACATCGAACAGGGTCTTGCCCTTGAGCTCGGGCATCTTGGCGATGAGATCGGCGGGCCACACCTCTTCCACGGTGAAACGCTTGGAAAACTCCATCAACTGCCACAGGTCAGACTTGGCTCCTTCCGGAGATTTCACCTGCTGATGCCAGAACTGGGTGCGGCGCTCGGCGTTACCATAGGCCCCCTCTTTCTCGACCCACATGGCGGTGGGCAGGATGAGGTCGGCCGCCTGGGCGGTCACGGTCGGATAGGGGTCGGAGACCACCACGAAGTTGCGCGGATCCCGGTAGCCAGGCAGACGCTCCTCGTTGATGTTGGGGCCGGCCTGCATGTTGTTGTTGCACATCACCCAGTAGGCGTTGAGCTTGCCATCCTTGAGCATGCGATCTTGCAGCACGGCGTGGAAACCGGGCTTCTCGGGGATGGTGCCGTCGGGGATCTGCCAGATCTTCTCGGTCACGGCGCGGTGCTTGGGATCGGTCACCACCATGTCCGCCGGCAGGCGGTGGGCGAAGGTACCCACTTCACGGGCGGTGCCGCACGCAGAGGGCTGGCCGGTCAGGGAGAAGGGACCGTTGCCCGGCTCGGAGATCTTGCCGGTCAGCAGATGGATGTTATAGCAGAGGTTGTTGGCCCAGACGCCACGGGTGTGCTGGTTAAAGCCCATGGTCCAGTAGGAGACCACCTTCTTGGTGGGATCGGCGTAGATCTGGGCCAGCTTCTCGAGCTTGTCCACCGGTACACCGGACATCTTGGAGACCTTCTCCACGTCGTAATCGGCCACGAACTTGGCGAACTCGTCGAAGCTCATGGGAGTGGCGTCGCCCGCGTCGGGGTTCTTGGCCTTCTGCTGCAACGGGTGAGTCGGACGCAGGCCATAGCCGATGTCGGTGACCCCCTTCTTGAACACAGTGTGCTTGCTGACGAACTCCTTGTTCACCTTGTCGTTCTGGATGATGTAGTTGGCGATGTAGTTGAGGATCGCCAGATCAGCCTGCGGGGTGAAGATCATCGGGTTGTCGGCCAGCTCGAAGCTGCGGTGCTCGAAGGTCGAGAGCACATGAACCTGCACATCCGGCTTGGAGAGACGGCGATCCGAGATACGCGACCAGAGGATGGGGTGCATCTCGGCCATGTTGGAGCCCCACAGTACGAAGGCGTCGGCCTGCTCGATGTCGTCGTAGCAGCCCATGGGCTCGTCCATGCCGAAGGTGCGCATGAAGCCGACAACCGCAGAGGCCATGCAGTGACGGGCGTTGGGATCGATATTGTTGGAGCGGAAACCGGCCTTGAACAACTTGGCGGCAGCATAACCTTCCCAGACGGTCCACTGGCCGGAGCCAAACATGCCGACGGCGGTGGGCCCCTTCTCTTTCAGGGTCGCCTTGAACTTCTCGGCCATGATGTCGAAGGCCTGATCCCAGCTGATGGGAGCAAACTCGCCCTCTTTGTCGAATTGGCCATTTTTCATCCGCAGCAGCGGCTGGGTCAGGCGGTCTTCCCCGTACATGATCTTGGAGAGGAAGTAGCCTTTGATACAGTTGAGGCCACGGTTGACCGGCGCATCCGGATCCCCCTGGGTCGCGACCACACGGCCTTCCTGGGTTCCCACCAGCACAGAGCAACCGGTACCGCAGAAGCGGCAGGGGGCCTTGTCCCAGTGAATGGCGGTCTTCTCCGTACTGGTGATCAGATTGGCCGCCAGGGAGGGGGCACTGATCCCGGCCGCTGCAGCGGCTGCCGCCACCGCATTGGCCTTCATAAAGTCACGTCGACTCAGCTTCATGACAGGTCCTCACATTGTTTTTGTTCGTCGAATTGATGGTAGATCAGCGCCGCCGAGATGACGGCCGGTATGGCATTGATCCGGTCAATGGCTTCAATGATCTGGCGCTGGCGACTCCCCTCCAGGGTCACCACCAGCTTGCCCTCGTCGCTGACGGCATGGACCTCGGCCCCCTCGATCAGGGCCACCGCCTCCGCCACCTCGTGGCGTCTGACGGGCTGGGTCAATACCAGCAGACTGGAGACATGGTACTCCCCACTCTTCTCATGCTTCATGGGATGCGTCCTTACTATCGATTACCCTGATGGCCTGTGCCGGACAGGCGGCCACACAGGCGCCACAACCGGTACAATCGGCCACGGTCAGAGTGGGAACGGGAATGCCGCGCGGGGCGGGGCTAAAACGGATGGCGCGTGGTTCGCAAGAGTCCTGGCAGGATTGGCAGAAGACCTGACCGAAGGCCAGACACCCCTCACCGATGCGGGCGACCAGTTGCCATGGAGTCTGTTCACGGGGAAGAAACAGGGGTTCATTGCAGGCATCGACGCAGGCACCGCAGAAGGTGCATTCGCCATGCTGAAAATTGAGGGTGGGGAAACCGCCGTCCCCCTGAACGATGATCCCTTCGGGACAGGCAGCGAGGCAATCACCGCAACGGCTGCAGCCGGCGACGAAGTCGCTCCATGGTATTGCCCATGGCAGGGGTAGTGCTTTGGCCGGGCTCCGCAATCGACCGCGCAGCAGTGCGCGACGAGTCGGATCGACTCCCTGTGACATGCGTGTTCCTCTCTCGCCCCAGAAGGCCACCCTAAGGATGGCTAAATGTGCTTTAAGATGCACATATTCTTGTTATGGCTATAGTGCAGGGGAGAGAAAAGGGGGCATATACCACCAGGGGGATAAATCGCTGGGGTTATTGCGTTAGATCAAAAACTTAACTAAGTCACCCAGAGCCAGGTGACTATTTCAATACCGATTAATGACTATTTGGCGCGGCCGGCGCCCTCACCCCCCCAGAGAGGCGAGATGGGGCGTGGTACCACTATTGCCCTCATGAAGACGATGGGCTGCCAGCTTGTGGCCAAGTGCTTGCTGCACCCGAGCCATCAACGCCTCCTGGTGATCGTCATCGCCCAGCAGGTCCCGCAGCATCACCCCATCGTCACCAAACAGGCAGAGATGAAGCTTGCCGAGGGAGGAGACCCGCAGCCGGTTGCACCCGGCACAGAAGTCCTTGCTGTAGGGCATGATGAGGCCGACCCCTCCCCGGTAGTCGGGGTGACAGAAGACCTGGGCCGGGCCCGCATCCTGGGCTCGCAGCTGTTGCACCCAGCCGGCATCGAGCAGCTGCGCCTTGATCGCCTCACCACTGGCATGGTGGCGGGCAAACAGGGAGTCCATCTCGCCGGTTTGCATCAGCTCGATGAAGCGCAGCTCAATGGGTTGATCCTTGATCCAGGCGAGAAAGGTGGCGAGATCACGGTCGTTGAGTCCCTTGAGCAGCACCGCATTGACCTTAACCCGCTCAAAACCGGCGGCGAGGGCGGCGTCGATGCCAGCCATCACCTCGGCAAGCTTGTCCTCTCCGGTGATGCGATGGAACTGACGGGCATCGAGACTGTCCACACTCACGTTGAGGCTGGTGAGCCCGGCCTCACGCCACTCGGCGACGCGCTCCTTGAGACGATAGCCGTTGGTGGTCATGGCCACCTGGGAGATCCCCGGGGTCTGTGCCACGGCCCGAATGATGTCGGTAAAGTCACGACGCAAGGAGGGCTCGCCCCCGGTCAGACGCACCTTGCGAGTCCCCATGGCCGCAAAGGCATGGGTCACCCGGCGGATCTCGTCGAGAGTCAGGAAGTGGTTGCGCCCCTGGGGCTGATAACCGTCCGGCAGGCAGTAGGTGCAACGAAAGTTGCACACCTCGGTAACCGACAGGCGCAAATAGTGAAAACGACGGGCATGACCGTCCACAAGCAGCGACATAAACACCTTTCCAAATACGGGAGGCCAGGGCATTTCTTTCCTGACCCTTAACACGCCGGCAACCCGGGTGTTCGGCCGGCCTCCCCTATCCAGACAAGGACTTAGGCAAGACGGCTCGGAGTTCAATAGTGTGCCGATGCTAGCACAAGATGAGTTACTATGCCCACGTTACCAAAGGGGTATTTCTTGAATGTGGTTGCAATTTCCGATGAAAAAGTGGTTTGAGGTGCGCTCGGTGAGCAGTGCCATCGGCCGATCCATGTTGCTGATCCTCTTTATGGCGAGCCTCATCGCCCTGGTCGCCATGGTGACGCTCTTCTATTCGGTGCCTGACGCCAAGGCCATCAACCTCTCCGGCTCCCTGCGCATGCAGGCCTACCGAATGGCCTATGAGATCTCCCGGGAGCAGCCGGTCTACTCGAGACTCAACCAGTTCGAACAGACGCTCCATGCCGCCGAGCTGCAGGAGACCCAACGCTGGATCACTCCGGCTTCCCTGCGCCGCACCTATAGCCGGGTGCTGAGCGAATGGGCCGTGATGCGCCAGCACATCGAAAACGACACCCCCGAACGCTACTCGGCCAACACAGAGCAGTTTGTCTCGGCCATCGACGAGTTCGTCAACGAGATGCAGTATCACGTGGAGTTCAAGGTGCGGATGCTGGCGCTGGCCGAGGGGTTGGGCTTGCTCGCCATCATCGTCATCGCCTGGTTCACGGTGCGTTTCACCCGCCGCCAGGTGGTGGCCCCCCTCAATCAGCTGGTGGCCTGCGCCCGACAGATTGAGCAGCGCAACTTCCATCTCTACCTTCCCCCCCGCTGGCCCAATGAGCTGGGTGAACTCTCGGGGGCATTTGCGACCATGGCCAGCGAACTCGACAAGCTCTATCGGGATCTCGAAGGCAAAGTAGAAGAGAAGACCGCCAAGCTGCAGCAGGCCAACGATACCCTCTCATTTCTCTACAGCACGGCCCAGAAGCTGCACGAGGCCCCCCTCAGTAGCCGCACCCTGGCCAAGTTGCTCGACAGAGCCGCCGCCCACCAGCGCATCGCCCATATTCGTCTCACCCGTTTCGAGCGTAACGCCATGCCGGTCTATATCACGGGGCGAACCGGCTGGCCGGGGGATCTCGAGGGTGTTGAGCACTTTTATCTGCAGATGGACGAGCAGGAGTATGGCCGCCTCGATCTCATCAGCGACTTCCCCATCGATCAGCGCCTGATGAAGAACTTCGCCATGCTGCTGGCCCAGGTGCTGCACAAGGATCAATCCCTGCTGCAACACCAGCGGCTGCTGCTGATGGAGGAGCGTGCCGTCATCGCCCGTGAACTGCACGACTCCCTGGCCCAGGCCCTCTCCTACCTGAAGATCCAGGCGACCCTGCTCAAACGCTCCTTTGCCAAGGGGCAGAGCGAGAAGGCCGAGCAGGCCATGCAACAGATCGATGAGGGGCTCGGTAATGCCTATACCCAGTTGCGGGAGCTGCTGGGCACCTTCCGCCTCACCATAGGGGATGCGGATCTTGGGGAAGCGATTGCGGTGATGCTTGATCAGCTCAAGCCTCAAACCAAGGCCGATATCGAGCTCGACTACCGCCTGTCGAGCAGCGATCTCGAGGCAGGACAACACATTCACATACTGCAACTCATCCGTGAGGCAGTTCTCAATGCGATTAAACATGCCAACGCCCGGGTGATTGATGTTAGGTGCGAAACCCTCTCCGATGGTACTATCCGGGTTCAAGTGACCGATGATGGTGTGGGCATAGGCTCATCCAAATCCGCAGTCAATCACTATGGTCTGAGCATCATGAACGAGCGGGCGAGCAAGCTTCGTGGACAGTTAAGCATCAGCGATCGCACTCCCCAGGGAACCTGTGTGGACCTTATTTTTCCCGTTATTCAGACAAGAGAAACCTGATGGACGACTTCAAATATTCCATTCTGGTCGTAGATGACCATCCCCTGATGCGCAAAGGGATTGTGCAGCTGCTCTCACTGGAAGAGAACGTCGAGGTGACCGGCGAGGCCGCCAACGGCGCCGATGCCATCGCCATGGCCCGCGAATCCGAGCCCGACCTCATCCTGCTCGATCTCAACATGAAGGGCCTCTCCGGTCTCGATACCCTGCGAGCCCTGCGCGCCGAGGAGATCACCTCCCGGGTGGTGATCCTCACCGTCTCCGACTCACGCCAGGATGTGGTCGCCCTGCTCAAGGCGGGTGCCGACGGCTATCTGCTCAAGGACACCGAACCCGAGCTGCTGCTGGCGCAACTGGAAGAGGTGATGAGTGGCAAGCAGATCCTGAGCGAACCCCTGCGCCCCTACCTGGAGAATCTCTACGAGACCGACCATCTGCAAGAGAAGCTGGAAAGCCTGACGCGTCGCGAAATGCAAATCCTTCGCGAAATTGCAAAGGGTCTCTCCAACAAGCAGGTTGCCTCCGTCCTCCATATTTCAGAAGGCACGGTCAAGGTTCACGTCAAGAGCCTGCTCAAGAAACTCGAGGCCCAGAGCCGTGTCGAGGCGGCGGTAATGTATCTCGAGCAGCGCCAATAAGCGCACGATAAGTGAGCTGAAAACGGGCCTCGTGCCCGTTTTTTTATTATTGGCATGCCAACTGCAAAGTCCTGTTTGAGACAGCTTCAGACAGGGAGACCGTATCATGGCACAACAATCAATCGCCCTATTCCCCCTGCCCTCGCACATATTGCCGGGGGGAAAACTGCCGCTGCGGCTGTTCGAACCCAATCATATTGAGATGCTCAAGGAGTCACTGATAGGCGACTGCGGCTTTGGCATCGTGATGGAAGAGAACACCGCCACCGGCCTCTGTGGCCGTATTCTTCCGGTGGGGACCCGGGTGAAGGTCATCGACTTCTACACCCTCAATGACGGGCTGCTGGGTGTCACCGTCCTCGGCATGGAGCGCTTCTATATTCATGAGCTACACACCGATGAGCACGGCATCAAGCGTGCCCGGGTCGAGTCGCTGCCCAACTGGCCCAGACTCAGTTCAGACAACAGCGATGAAGTACTGGTCACCCGGCTGCAGGATATCTTCGCCCAGTACCCGGAACTCGATGAGCTCTATCCGGAGAAGCGCTATGAGGATGCCGCCTGGATCTGCCAACGTTGGCTCGAGCTGTTACCCATGCCGGTACAGGAGAAACAGGGGCTCATCGCCAAACAAAACAGCGACGCCGCCAGACAGTTTTTGCACAAGTTGATTACCCCGTGAGGGGATGCAAAATGCAACTATCGCATTTTGCATAAGGACAAATTCGCAATATGCAAAGAATCGCTCACAATAACGACAAAACAACGGGAAAAAACAAACGAAAAAGTTGGCACGACTTTTTCATATAGTAGGAACAACCCGATTTATCCCGTGCTCTCTTCAGTTATGCTGAAGAATTGGTCAACCTGATCCAGGTTGACCTTTTTTTTATCCACCGAGGCCTGGAAAGAAGGTATCGATGCAACCCCTGAGTTGGGAAAGACTGATCGGCTTGGCCAGGAAGTGATCCATCCCGGCAGCCAGGCAAGCATCCCTGTCATCGGACATGGCATTGGCCGTCAAGGCGACGATAACGCCATCATAACCCAGACGACGCAACCGACGGGTTGCCTCAAGGCCATCCATCTGCGGCATCCGCATGTCCATGAAGATAAGGTCGGGGCGCGTCAATACAACCTGCTCTATCGCCTCTACACCGCTGTCACACACGCGCACCCCGCTGACCAGCTTCTGCAGCATCAGGGAGACCACCAACTGATTGACACGGTTATCTTCAACCACCAGGACATCGAGCGGACGCACCGGCCCATCAGGGCTGGGCTCGCTGGCGTGCTGCTCGCAGGAGAGCGACAAACCGGGTAGCTCGAACCAGAAGCGGCTTCCCCGCCCAGGCTGGCTCTGTACACCTATCTCCCCCCCCATCTGGTGCACCAGCCGCTTGCAGATAGCCAGACCCAGTCCAGCTCCCTCATAGCTGCGTGACGAGGAGTTGTCCCCCTGAACAAAGGGCTCAAACAGGCGCTCGACCTGCGCCTCGTCAATGCCGATCCCGCTGTCGTCCACCGTCACATAGAGACGCTCCTGGTGCCACTCCAGCGTGATGGAGACGTGGCCCTGCTCGGTAAACTTCAAGGCGTTGCCAACCAGGTTGCCGATAATTTGTGAGAGCCTGACCGGATCACCGAAGAGACGATCGGGTACATGGGGAGCAACCGTGAGGGCAATGTCGACCCCCTTCTCCCGCCCCTGCTGGTAGAGCGACGCCAGATTGAGTTGGCACAAGGCCCGGATATCCATCTCCTCACAGTGGATCTGCAAGGTCCCCGACTCAATCTTGGAGAGATCGAGCACATCGTCGATGATGGTCTGCAGCAGCCTGGCCGAGTGAGTTGCATGGCCAAGCAGGGCTCGTTGCTCCTCGGCGAGGGGGGCACTGTGCAGCAGATCCAGCATGCCGAGCACGGCGTTCATGGGGGAGCGGATCTCGTGGGTCATCATGGCCAGGAAACGGGACTTGGCCAGGCTCGCCGCCTGGGCCGAGTCACGGGCCGCCGAGAGCTCCTGCTCACGGCGGATCTGGGGGCTGATATCCCTGGCTGTGCCGCGGTAGCCGACAAAGCGGCCACCCTCGTCAAAACCGGGCTGCGCATTGAGCTCGAGCCAAACCAGCCCTTCCCTGCGCCGCATGGCAGCCCGCAAACCACGCACCGGCTCGAGACGAACCAATTGCTGCTGATAGTCCTGCTCCCCTTCATGGAGGATCAGGGGCAGCTCCAGCAGGCTCATTCCCATCAGGTTCTGGCTCAGGGCCGGCTCCTTTTGATCGGGCGTCGAGATATAGCGCAGCCTGTGCTCGGCATCGCACTCCCAAAACCAGTCCGATGCCATGCCGGCAAAATTACGGAAACGGGCCTTGCTGGCCTGCAGCGCCTGGGTCTTGAGACGCACCTGCTCTTGCAGGCGGCTGCGATAGGCGATGTTGACCAGCGCCTGGGAAATCAAGGGACGGCAGCGCTGCAGCGCGGCTTTGCTCTTGAGGTCGAGCGCTCCGGGCCGGCTGTGGCGACAGAGCAGCAGCCCCTCGAAACCGGGGACCGAGAGACCGGTCACCAGTACGCTGCGCCATCTGGGGTCCTCTGCAACAGGCAGAAAATCAGGCAGCAGCGCCGGCTCGTAGAGCACCAGGGTCTCGCCCCCCAGCGCCCGCTCGAAGGCCCGTCCCAGCGGCCAGTACGCGGGAGAGTGCTCACCATCGGAGCCGAAGATGGGGGTGCAAACGCTCGGCCCGACAGTCAGTACGATTGCCGCCTCAAAACCGATAAAGGGTTGCAACACCCCGATAAGACCGGCCAATACCGCATCCTGATCCTGCGCATCGGCCAGGGCGGCGATCCCCCTGAGCAGGGTCTCAGACTCGCTTCGATAATGGGACTCTCTATCCTGAGTCCGCGCCAACTCCGCCAAGGTTGCCTGTAACCGCTCCCCCAGCATTTCTTGTGAATCGTGATGGGTCATCCGCTCCTCGGCGTTACGCTCCGCGGCAAAATATCACGCTCGAGATCATCAGATTCCCGTGCACCAACTCCCCTTGTGGCATCCGGCCCTGTTCGCCGAAGGTAAAGGGAATGAGATAAGGCACACCCCCGAGGCGCTCATTGTAGTGACCGATGATCTCGTCCACCCGACCGGCCAGGGCATAACGATAGCCGGCACAGAAGATAATGAGCGCACCGATGGGGTGCAGTTTCTCGGGCATACCATACGCCGGCTCGATGCGCGCGGCCAGCAAACTGCGCTCGAGCACCCCGGTTTCACTTCCCTGCATCAATACGAGCCGCTCCCCTTCATGGATATCGGTAAAGAGACGAACGCCATGACGCGCCGTCACCGACTCGGGATGGGAGAGCTTGAAACAGGGCATGCCATACATCTCTCCGGCGTGCCGGGCCAGAGGGAAGAAGGTAGTCTCGTGCAACACGGGGCCTTCGGGCCAGACCTGGCCAACCCACTCTCCATAGACCTCGGCGGCGGGTCGCTCGTCGAGGTTTATCACCTCACGCCCCTCGGCCCGGGTGACGATGGCGGAGTGCCCGGTGGGGCGATAGCCCGCATGAAACTGGAAAACCAGCTCACAATCGGGGTAAAACACCGCCAGCACGCTACCCTCGGTCAGGGTCTGCTGCTGCCAGCAGAGCCGCCACTGGCCGCTCAGCGTATCATCCCCCGCCGAGCCGCCGATGACAGGAACGGCGCCACCCAACTCCTCGTCGAGTTCGGCGAGCAGTGCCTCCTCCCCCCCCGGGGTGGTATGCAGCAGCACCATCTGGGGCAGCTCACCGGGTCGCCCGCAGGCCGCCATCGCCTGACGCAGCCATCGCCTCACATCCCCTTCACCGCTACTGCCACCGGCGACCCCGTAGGCCCCTTGCGGATCATAGATAGCCGCCAACGCAACCGGCACCTCGCCGGGCAAGGCGGTACGCACCGCCTGACAGGAGCTGCAACCGACCAGCGGTGTATCGGGAAAAGCCTGGCGCAAGGCTCGGCGCAGCAAGTCTGCCTCATAACGCTCGGAAAAATAGAGCATCAACAGGGTCGGCGCCGCCGCGCTATGGGCCAAAAGTTGCTCGATGAGGTGCCGGGCAGCGGCCGTTGAGCTGTCCAGATTTGATTGCGCGGTAAAATAATCCACAATAGACCCCTCAAGCATAAACGCCGGACCAAGCAATTATTATTCCCTTTTTCCCTATCATTGCACTCATATCCCTGAGCAGAGAGAAGTCCGATGTCAATCGAAGCGCTAACTCAGTTTAAAAAGGTGGTCGCCCTGGGGGGCGGTCATGGCATGGGCCGCGTACTCTCGGCCCTCTCCTTCCTTGGGCCACGCCTCACCGGTATCGTCACCACCACGGATAACGGTGGCTCGACCGGGCGGCTTCGCAAGAGCCAATCCTGCATCGCCTGGGGCGATCTGCGTAACTGTCTCAATCAGCTGGTCACCACCCCCGGCACGGGCAGTCTGCTGTTCGAATACCGCTTCACCGGTAACGGTGAGCTCGCCGGACACAACCTGGGCAACCTGATGCTACTGGCCCTCGATAACCTCTGCGTGCGACCTCTCGACGCTATCGAGCTTATCAGCGACATGCTGCACATCGAGCCCAGACTGCTCCCCATGTCGGAGCACCCCACGGATCTCTGTGCCCGCACCCCGTGTGGCAGCCACATCATCGGCGAGGTGTCGGTAGACCAACTCGAGACCCCACCCCACTCCCTGTTTCTGCACCCTCCGGTGCCCGCCATCCGTGAGGCCCTCGATGCCGTCGAGCAAGCGGATCTTATCCTGCTCGGCCCCGGGAGTTTTTTCACCTCCATCATGCCGCCACTGCTGATGCCTGAACTGGCCCGAGCCATCGAGCAGAGCCGGGCTCCGCTCGTCTTCATCACCAACCTGGTCAATGAGGCGGGGCCTGCGGGCCACTTGAGTCTTGAGGCTCAGTGTCACTGGCTCGAATCGTTGCTGGGGCGCGGACGTCTCGACGCCGTGCTGGCGCCACCGGGTAGCCGTCGCGGTGACTGGCCCGGCACCGTTATCGAGACCGAGCTGGGAGAGGCCGGCCTCCCCCATCGTCACGATCGGGAGAAGCTCAGAGACGCCCTCGAGCAGTGGCTACAGATACCCCCATCAGGCCACCAGCTCTGAGAGCTGACTCAACACTTCCGCCAGTGAGCGCTCGAGGGCATCCACCTCGCTTTCGAGGGCTGCCACGGATTCGCCGCTCCGGCAGCGCTGCTCTATCTGGGCGGCCTGCTGTTGACTCAGCTCGGCACCATAGCTGCCACAGGATGACTTGATGCTGTGAGCGAGGCGGCCCAATGCCACCACCTCCCCTGCCGCCAGCAGCGCCCCCAGTTGTGAGCGCTGCTGACCGACCTCCTCGAGAAAAACCCGGATCACCACAGGCAGCATATCGCTGCCAATGTCTCTTTCCAGCTGTTGCAACGTCCCGCGATTAAGCAATTCCATTCACTCTCCCCCAGCCTCGAGTGTGAGCCCGCTCAAACTCCAGACACTTGCCGGACAAAACAAATCGACACCCGTATACACAAAAGAAACAAACCATTAACATCAAACCTATCAACTGATGTAATCCCTTTGCCTCTATGGCTGCTGCGAAGAGCCAGGACAGGTTTTCTGTCCTGGTCTTTTTTTATACCGGATTGTCGATATCAACAAAGATAACATCGAGTCCGTGAGCCTGCTTGAGCCACTCTCCCAATGCCTGCACCCCATAACGCTCGGTGGCGTGATGGCCAGCGGCAAAGAAGTGCATGCCCATCTCACGGGCGGTATGCACCGTCTGCTCCGAGGCCTCTCCCGTTATAAAGGCATCGATCCCCTGCTCTGCGGCCTGAGCAATATAGCTCTGCCCACCTCCGCTACAGAGGGCGATGGAGCGAATAAGCTCGGGGCCACTCTCGCCCACATGGAGCACGGCACGACCTAGGGTGGCCTCGACACGGCGGGCGAATGCCTCACCCGTAACCGGCTCATCGAGTTTGCCGACCATGGCAACACTTTTGCTGTTCCAGGGCTCCAGGCCGCGGCGCAGGGTGATCCCGAGCCGCTCGGCCAACTGGGCGTTGTTACCGAGCTCGGGATGAATGTCGAGGGGAAGATGATAGGCGTAGAGGTTGATATCGTGGGCAAGCAGGGTCTTGATCCGCCGCTGCTTCATGCCCTTGAGCACCGCCGGCTCACCGCTCCAGAAATAACCGTGGTGCACCAGGATGGCATCGGCCTCGAGCTCAACGGCGCGGTCGATAAGGGCCTGGCAGGCGGTAACACCGGTGACGACGCGGCGGATCCGCGCACGTCCCTCAACCTGCAGACCATTGGGGCAGTAGTCCTTGACGGCATGAGCCTCAAGTAACTGATTAAGAAGATTTTCGAGTTTGTTGTTGCTGATCATCATGGCTCCCTCGGGCCCGGGCGACACCGGACACCTTGCTTGAGAAAGCCATGATAAAACAGGGTGACAAGAGGAGCTAGGCCGGCAGCTCTATCCCCGCATCACGCATCTTGGCCAACTTGTAGCGCAGGGTGCGGGGGCTTATCCCCAGCTTCTCGGCCACCGCCTTGCGACTCCCCTGACACTGGTTGAGGGTATCGAGGATGATCTGATGCTCCTGCTGCTTCAGCTCGTTGCCGAGCCTCTCGAGACCTGGCTGCCGCTCCCGCAGCAGGGATGTCTCACCTCCCATCTCCTCCTCCTCGAGGATCAGATCCCCCTCGCGAACCCACTCCCCATCACAGAGGATCAGGGCGCGCTGCATCACGTTCGCCAGCTCTCGCACATTGCCCGGCCAACCGTATTCGAGCAGCAGGTCGGCGGCAGCCGGCTCAATGGTCGGCAGGGGGAGTCCCTGCTCGGCGGCATAGAGGGCGAGCAGATGCTCGGCCAGGGGCACAATATCGCCGGGGCGCTCGCACAAGGCGCTCCAGCGCAAGGGGAAGACATTGAGGCGATAGTAGAGATCCTCGCGAAAGGTCCCCTCCTGCACCGCCCGTTTGAGATCACGGTTACTGGTGGCCAGTACACGCACATCCAAGGGGATCATCTTGCGACTGCCCAGCCGCTCGACCTCTTTTTCCTGCAAGACCCGCAGCAGCTTGGCCTGCAGACCCAGATCCATCTCGGTGATCTCGTCGAGCAGCAGGGTCCCCCCCTGGGCCTGTTCAAACTTGCCGGGGCACCCCTGAACCGCGCCGGTAAAGGCGCCCTTCTCATAACCAAAGAGGGTCGCCTCCAGCATGTTCTCCGGGATGGCGGCACAGTTGATGGCGATAAAGGGCTGCTCGGCACGACTCGATTGATCGTGGATGTAGCGTGCCAACACCTCTTTCCCCGCCCCGCTCGGCCCCGAGATCATCACGGTGGCATCGCTGCGCGCGACCCGGGCGGCCAGCGCAAAGAGCTCGATACTGCGTGCATCACCACACACGACGGTGCGTTTTTCGACCCGTTGGGCCGGCACATAACGGCTCACCTGATTGAGCAGCACCTCGGGTGAGAAGGGCTTGGCCAGATAGTCGATGGCGCCCTCCCGCATGGCCCGCACCGCTCCGTCGATGTTGGCATAGGCCGTCATCAGCAGCACGGGCGTCTGGGGATGCTGCTGACGTATGGTCTGCAGCAGGGTAAGGCCATCCATGCCCCCCATCTGGATATCGGAGATCACCATGTCGAAGGGTTGACGCGAGAGCATCAGCAGCGCCTGCTCACCACTGTCGGCCTCACGGCACTCATATCCCCCCAGGAGCAAGGTATCGACCAGCGCCTCGCGCAGACCGCCATCATCCTCCACCACCAAAATGCGTGCCTGGCTCATGCCACACCTCCAAGACGACCGACTGCACTCTCATGCAGTGGCAAAGACAGGGTAAAACAGCTCCCTTCGCCAGGGGCAGAGGCAAGGCTCACCTCCCCCTGATGAGAGCGCACGACAGACTGCACCACGGCAAGGCCAAGCCCGGTCCCCTGGCTTCGCGTGGTGAAGAAAGGCTCGAAGATGCGCGCCTGCTGATCGGCGGCAATGCCTCGACCGTTATCGATGATGCGCAGCTCCAGCCGATTGGCGCGAGCCGTTGCCACCACCATGATGCGGGTGGCACCGGCCTGTTGGCCGTTGGCGATCAGATTGTTGATGGCACCGACCAGGGCATTGCCGTTGGCCATCAGCTGCAGCGGCATATCCGGCGCCTGGATCTCGAGTTCACAGCCGTGCTGCTGGCAATAGGCCTCTGCAGCCGAGGCAACCTGACTGAGCAGCTCATCGAGGGAGAGTGCGCACACCACCTGACTCTCCCCATTGCGGGCGAAGAGCAGGATGTCGTTGATCTGCTTTTCGAGATCTTGCAGCCTGTCCATCAGCTTTTGCTGAAACTGGCTGCGCGATTCGGGCTTGAGCGTGCGATTACCGAGGTTGGCGGCATAGAGCATGGCTGCCGAGAGTGGGGTTCTGATCTGGTGAGCCAGTGAGGCCGCCATATTACCGAGTGCCGAGAGGCGCTTCATATGGTTGAGCCTGTCTTGCAGGCGGCGGGTCTCGGTGAGGTCGTTGATAAAGATGAGCTGACCGGGTTGATCATGCAGGGGCTGGGTCGAGAGCTGGACCCTGCGCCCGTCGCGCAGGGAGATCTCATGACCGTCATCCTCTCTGGGTTCAAAGCAGCGCTGGATCACGGCGCGCCACAACTCCCCCTCCAGGGGCTCCCCCAGCAGCCCGACGGCGGCAGGATTGGCGCGGCGAATGACCCCACCGTCATCGAGCACCAATACCCCAGTGGGCAAGGCGGCAAAGATGGCATCGAGCTGGCGATAGGCCGGGGTCATATCGGCGTGGATCTGCATGGTCATAAACCTGACTCAAGATTCAACATGAGTCAGTTTATTCAATTACCATGCCAAGCTAAATTGCAGTTAATAATCAAACAATTAACTGCAACACGTCAAGAGTTTGACCCTAGCCTTCCTTCGTCATTCCGTACTTTTTCATCTTCTCGACCAGGGTGGTGCGACGCATGCCGAGCATATCGGCCGCCCGGGCAACGACCCCGTCCTGGGACTCCAGGGCCTGACGGATCAGCTCGATCTCCAGCTCGGCAAGCATCTCCTTGAGGTTGATCCCCTCCTGGGGTAACTGCATCGGATTGGGCGCCGCCGTCGGCTCGAGCAGAGGGGTATCCTGAAAGACAGAGGCCAGAGCCTCACGCTCTTCCCAGTCGCTGACATCCGGAGTCGTCCCCTCACAGGGAAGCAGACGGTAGCGGGAGGGAAGATCCGCCACATCGACGATGCGATTGGGATAGAGGATGAGCAAACGCTCGATCAGGTTGGAGAGCTCCCGCACGTTACCCGGCCAATGGTATTGCATCAGCGATTCGGTCGCGCGTTGGGTCAGGCGGATCCAGGCCTTGTGTTGCTCCGTGTGGCGAGCCAGCAACTCCTGCAGCAGCAAGGGGATGTCATCGACCCGATCGCGCAGGGGCGGGGTCTCGATGGGGAAGACGTTGAGACGGTAGTAGAGATCCTCACGAAAGCTCTGCTGGCGGATCATTGCCTCCAGATCCCTGTGGGTTGCAGCGATGACGCGCACATCGGCGTCGATCACCTTGCCGCCACCGACTCGCTCGTACTGACGCTCCTGCAGCACCCGCAGCAGCTTGACCTGCATCGGCAAGGGCATATCACCGATCTCGTCCAGGAAGAGGGTGCCGCCCTGGGCCAGCTCGAAGCGGCCGCGGCGGGCGGCAATGGCGCCGG
The DNA here is from genome assembly GCF_000820105.1 of Aeromonas schubertii. Taxonomy (GTDB): domain Bacteria; phylum Pseudomonadota; class Gammaproteobacteria; order Enterobacterales; family Aeromonadaceae; genus Aeromonas; species Aeromonas schubertii. Next base: position 76,977 of record NZ_CDDB01000047.1, read on the forward strand.
TGAAGGCCCCCTTCTCGTGGCCAAAGAGTTCGCTCTCGAGCAACTCGGCGGGAATGGCACCGCAGTTGATGGGTACGAAGGGCCCCTTGGCACGGGAGGAGAGCTCGTGAATGGCACGGGCCACCACCTCCTTGCCGGTTCCGGACTCACCGAGGATCAACACGTTGGCCTCGGTCTCGGCCACCTGACCGATGAGGCGGCGCACCTCCTGTATCCCCTTCCCCTTGCCGACCAGCAGACGAAGGAGCGTCTGCCCCTTGTCGTGTTGCTGGCCTCTGGGGTGGAACGAGGCAAATGCCTGGAAGAAGTGAAGCGCCCGGGTGAGCGACTCATAGTCGAAAGGAGTCTCTAGCGTACCGATATAGTTGCGCTGCTCCCCCTGCCCCGGCAGAAGGGAGAGAAAAGGCAATCTTGGGTAACGCTCCAACAGGGCATCCAGGGTGTGGGACTTGAGCTCGCCAACGATGATCCCCTGTGCCGGCGCCGCCTCGATGGCGACCTCCAGATCCTCCTCATCGACTTGCTGCCAGGCAACCCCCATAAAAGTGAGCAGACCCGACAACTGGCGACAGCGCTCGGCGCTCTCGTCAACGATTAAAATAGAAAGATCCAGCATGATAAGTTCATCCTTCCGATGGGCGTTACGACAACTTCTGCCGGAAGTCTAATCCCTGAAGATCCGCTGAACAAGGGCAAAACGCCAAATTAATGACAGTGCCAGCAAAAAAGAAGCCCCTCGAAAGGGGCTTGTTAACTTATTGATGAAATTGAAAATCTGCGAGCATTCGCTGCAACCTTTCCACCTCGGCACGCAGGGCTGCATTTTCGGCCTCCAACTCGGCAAGCCGATCACCGGAGGGCTCGCCCGCGACGCCTGCCTCGGGGGCACCGCTGAAGAGATGGGTATACCTGGACTCGCGCTTGCCGGCCTCACGCGGCAACTTGACCACATAGGGGCCACGCTCGGTGAGCGCCTGAAGCACAGCCTCAACCTGGCCCACGTCGTCAAACTCGCACAGGCGTGCCGTGCGAGAGCGCAGCTCACCCGGCGTCTGAGCCCCACGCAGCAGCAGTTCACAGACGACCCCCAGCTCACGGGGGGAGAACTTCAGATCACCAAACTCGGTGTTGCAGAAGCGATGCTGATAACGGGCGACCCGGGCACTGAAATTGGCCACATTGCTCACCAGACGGCGAGCGATCAGCAGATCGAGGGCTGACTGTACTTCTCGCTCAGAGAGGGAGAGCACGGGTTCACGATTGCTCTTCTGATTACAGGCATTGACCAGCGCATTGAGGGAGAGAGGATAGTGATCGGGAGTCGAGATCTCCTTCTCGATAAGGCAGCCGATGATGCGAGCCTCGAGGGGGCTGAGCAAGGATTCCATGCATTTTTTCCTTTTAAAAATCTGCCCTTATCCTAGTGCTACCTATGTGCAGACACCATACTGGCCCCACAAATTTGCGACCCATCCCCTCCGAAGCCAGTGTGATTGGCGCGTTTTCAATCACCCAGCGTCTAATTGCGGGACTGAAGAAACTGAATGTTGTGTGTCGGTAGCTGCAAGACATTATTCGACTGGTATTGATCTTGCTGTTTGATCAACCAGACCAAGTCGCAGATACCATCCGTCGGTTCAAATGCCGTCGGGGCATTCATCAGTAGCTCCCGAACTTTTTGATGATCAAATACATGGCAAGCCTCATCCAAGGAAGCCAATACGGGCCGCAGCAATCCCCAAGGCAGCCAGCTCTCTTGTGCCACCATGATCCGGGGATGTTCGGTTCCTCTGGCATCATCACCAATCAGTAACTCTTCGTAGAGCTTTTCACCAGGCCTCAAACCCGTCACCTCGATAGCAATATCACCATCAGGCCGCTGCTCATCACGCAGTGTCAGGCCGCTCAGGCGTATCATGCGTTTGGCCAGCTCCATGATCCGCACCGGTTGCCCCATATCGAGCACAAAAACATCGCCCCCCTCCCCCATGGCGCCCGCCTGGATCACCAACTGGGCCGCCTCAGGTATCGTCATAAAGTAGCGGATAATATCGGGGTGAGTCAGGGTGATGGGTCCCCCCTTATCTATCTGCTGTCTGAATAAGGGTACCACAGAGCCCGAAGACCCAAGGACATTGCCAAAGCGCACCATGCAAAAGCGGGTGTTGTGCTTCTCACGGGTCAAGGCTTGCAATATCAACTCGGCCATACGCTTGCTGGCGCCCATGGTATTGGTCGGCCGCACCGCTTTGTCGGTGGAGATGAGCACGAATGTTTCCACCCCTGCCTCAATGGCAGCTTGCGCCGCATAAAGGGTGCCGAATACGTTGTTGCGCACCCCTTCAATGATGTTGAACTCGACTAGCGGAACATGTTTATAAGCTGCGGCATGGTAGACCGTCTGGATCCGAAAACTCTGCATCACCGTTTTTAGACGATGCTGGCGCTGCACTGAGCCTAGTAACGGCACCAGCTCTGTTTCGATCTGCTCACGCTGACACTGTTCGCGCAGATTCTTATTTAAGGCATAGAGGGCATATTCAGATAGCTCGAACAGAACCAAGGTGGACGGTCGACACCGCAAGATCTGGCGACATAACTCAGAACCAATGGAGCCACCGGCTCCTGTCACCATGACCGCTTTTCCTGTGATATTGGCTTCCATCAAGATGGTCACCGGCTCTACCGGATCTCTGCCCAACAGATCATCGATCGAAACCTCGTTGAGCTGGTCAATGCGGGCCGAGCCATTGACCAAGTCGGCCATCCCCGGGATGGAGAGCACTTCGCAAGAGAGGGGTTCAAGTGCATTGATCACTTCCTGACGACGCGCTCTGGTGCTGCTCGGCATGGCCAACAAAATCTTCTGGATCCCATGGTGATCAATCAGGATTGGCAGCTGAGCACTGTGATAAACGGTACATCCCTGGATCACACACCCCTGCTTGGCGGGATCATCATCGACAAAGGCAACGGGATAAAACTCATTGCCTTGCAACAAGGCCATTTGCAGCTGTCGGCCCGAAGAGCCCGCGCCGTAGATCAACACCTGAGAACGTGCCAGACGGGTAGTATTGAGCAACGCCCGGAAAAACAGCCGCACACCACCGACCAACAGCACCAAAAAAGAGAGATAGATAACCGAGACTGTTCTGGGCAGAAAGATATCGAAGTAAAACGCAGAGATAACAAAGAAGCAGGTTGAAAGGAATGCCCCTAGCGAGATTGTCCATAACACCCGAAAGCTGACATATCGGAGCACCGCGCGATACAGCCCCAGCCGCACAAACAAACTGATGCTGACGATGATAACTGCACCAAGCAGTGCCCAGTGATGGGGGCTGTCGATTGGCCAGCCATGTTCAAGCCGGATCCAGTACGCGCCCCAATAGCTCATGGTGAGCAGGAGTATGTCAACGACAACAGAAACGGTACGCTTGCTGGCTCGTGACAGGGAGCCTAAGCAAGTCAGTAGCCAGCTCCCACCGGGTAAAAGCGCATTTCTCATTCTGGTACTCCTGCATTCAGGTGATACGCAAGATAAGCTAACGGCAAGTAGGCAATGACCAAACCGATCACACCATCGAGCTGGCCCAATACAATCATGACTGCGATCGGAGCAAGCCAGAGGCTATTTATAAGAAGCACAGCCAATGTCACGTTTCGATGGCTCTGCCAACGTCTCGCCAGATATTGATAGCCATGAGTACGATGAGCCTCACTCAGACGACATTTCAGACGAAAGCGCTTCAGCAAGGTCCAGGTCGCATCAACCACAAAGACCCCGAGCATGACGAGCCATGCCCACAGGAATTGAGGCGCAGAAACGGCATCCAGCAGCATCAGGGAAGCCAGCATCAAGCCAAGAAAACCGCTGCCACCATCCCCCATAAAGATCCTGGCGGGCGGAAAATTCCAGCACAAGAAGCCCGCTGCCGAAATTCCCAGTAGCAGGGTCAGGCCCGCTGACGACCACGTCTCTCCAACCAGATAATGCAATAACCCCATGGACAGGCAGACAACAACGGCCTCGCTGGCCGCCAATCCATCGATGCCATCCATAAAGTTGTAAAGATTGATAAACCAGATCACCCCCAGCCAAGCCAGCAGGTAACCAAACCAGGCAAGATCCAGCTGCCAACCAAAGAAGGTCAGCGCAGGCAAACCATCAACCGCAGATACCACCAAAGCTGCCACCATGCTCTGCACAATCAGGCGGGTTCGGGGCTTGAGAGAGATGTGGTCATCGATAAAACCAACCAAGGCAATCCCCAGCGCCGCAGCCCATATCAATGCGAAGCTGCTCTGGGATATGCCGGAGGGCAGTGGGATCAAGGTGACAAACAACGGGGCAGCCAGCAGAAAAGTCGCCACGATAGCCATGCCACCGCCTCTCGGGGTAGGTACCTGATGCGAACTGCGATGATTGGGTTGGTCAAGCAAGCGGGTCTGGGCGTAGCACCTGAGCAGGCCGGTCATGGTGATTGAAAGAAATAGACAAAATATCGACAACAAAACAAATGCCAGCATCAAGACGACTCACTATGGATCGACATCATCAGAGATAGGGTCTGAGAGAGCGAATAGGGTGCCGACCATTGTAATCGGCTCTGAGCCTTACTGGTATCCATTTCCAGAGAGCCAACAATCCGTTGCAGCTTGGCATCCATCCCCAAACAGCGGCCAAGCCCTCTTATCACTCCTGGTGGAAGATAAAACAATCGACAGGCAACCCCTTCTGCTTCTGCAATCGCGGCCAGCAACTGCGACGTCGACACCGCGACGGGATCTGCGACTAAAAAGACCTGGTTCACTGCGGCAGGGTGCGCCATCGCATGGGAAATGAAGTCACACAGATTAGGTAACGCCAACAGGCTACGCGCATTGGTCAAACGGGCAAAGGGTAGCGGGATCCCTTTGCGCCCCCACCTCATCATGCTGGCAAAGTTAGCCTTCACCCCTTCTCCGTAAATAAGAGGAGGACGGATGATGGTTACAGCCATACCACACTCTTTCGCGAGTGCCATCAGTCCCTGTTCCGCCTCATACTTCGAGCGTCCATAGGGATCTTCTGGCGGACTTTGCACATGCTCATCAAATGGCTTGCCTGGCTCGGTCTGCTCGCCATTCACTTTGATCGAGCTGATAAAGATGAAGCGCTTCACCCCAACCTCAGCCGCTTGTCGAGCAAGCGTGAGGGTGCCCTCTGTATTCACCGCTCGAAACGCAGCCAGGGGATCTGTCGCGGTATCCGACATTACATGCACCCTGGCAGCACAGTGAACAACCACATCCACCTGTTGCAATTGGACTGTCCAGTTGGCATCCGCAGTCAGAGAGGGAGCCTGAACGTGGTAAGAAGCCCGCGAGTGACATCGCACCGCACCTTTAACATTCGCCCCCAGCGCCAGCAGGTGTTCACAGACCGCCTTGCCTACAAATCCGTTGGCTCCTGTGACCAAGACTGTACTTTTGATATCTGCCATTACCACCAACGCCAACCGTGAATATTGAAGAAAGTCACCATGGAACGCCCAAACATCCAGATATGGCGCCAGCCTTTGCGGGATGCATGACCACCGTGATGAACGACCTTCACCTGAGGGACATAAGCAATCCGGCTGATCTTTCCTGCTCGCAAACTGATGTCAAAATCTTCAAAATAGAGGAAGAAGCGAGGGTCAAACCCTCCGAGCTGCTGCAAAACATCTGTGCGAAACAGCATAAAACAACCACTGACAATGGGTGGATCCCACAGCATGTCACGATTGTTGAGCTGATCTGCCATCTCATATTTCGCCAGGCGCGTCTGGAATAACTTCTTCACAAACGCGGGCGCAAAACCACGCAACAGTAAATCTAATACGGTTGGATAGCGTTTACAAAGCCGTTGTACCTCACCATCTTCCCATGTAGCGAAAGGTGTCAATAATCCACAATCCGGATGTTGGTCCATAAACTCGAGTGCATTTTTCAGTGCATCTGGGGCAACTTCAAGATCAGGGTTGAGGATAAGGTGGTAATTTCCTTGCGTTAAACAACTATTATGTCCATCCCCATAACCCACGTTCATACCATCATGGGAGTAATTTATCACAATATTCTTAGCTAGTATCTCCAACAAACTACCGACTTCATCTGAGGATGTTAAAGAGTTATCTCTCACATGAATTTCTAAATTATATAATGTCTGTTTAGAAGCTTTGACAATGTTAACAAGAGTTCTATTTAAAAGCTCTATGTCAACATTAAAGATGACAAGACTAATAGCAACAGTTTTTTTTGACATGGCTCATTGACTTCGTTTAGGCAAAAGCAAGCAATAGCCCTTTCACCATGTATAGTAAATATGAATTTTTATTCATACATAAAAACAAACAAAAAACAAACAACAAAAAACGAAAAACGAAAAACGAAATTTAATTATAACAAGTCATTTGTTTAACCATGCAATACCTAAAAATATGATGGCAGTCATAAACACCAAAATATATAGCGCGAGTAAAAAGCTCATACTAAAAATAGTTCATGACCACCACCATTACAGTAAAGCTTTATTCACGTTCAATAAGTAAATCTAACCTTTTAAATGACTCAATCCAAGGCCATTCGGTAGCAGTTTTTGCTCCATTTTTTAAGAGCAAATTAAACAAAGCATCATCATTGATAAGCCGTTGAACGGCTTGTTTTGCTGCTTTGACATCGCTTAGTTCAACTGCTATTGCATTATAACCATCGATAATGTACTCGTCCCAACCTGTCACTTTACCAACAACAGGAACACATCCACAACCCATAGCTTCAAGTGGAGGACCAAAGAAGCCTTCAATCCTGCTCATTTTGATAAAAACATCACAAGAGCTATAGATAGATGGCATCATGCTCATAGGCACTTTTTCAAAAAATTGATCATATCTCCATCCACTTTTAGGGAAGGTGCGAACAAGTGGAT
>NZ_CDDB01000048.1 GCF_000820105.1 Aeromonas schubertii
TGGCATTCTACGCTTCCCGCCTTGTGAGTCAAGCCTTATTTTACAAGGCTTTTTCACCCATCGACCGGCTCGCTGCTGTGGCGGCGTTGCCCTGTCGATGGAGGCGCATTATAGGGAGTTTGCGCGCCGTGACAACAGAGATTTTGAGAAAAATCACATCTTTTAGCTCGTTCGAACAACAAACAGACAAAAAGGCGAAAATAGTCCCATTTTCACCCCTCTTGCGACCTCTTCTACCTTTTACAGGCTGAGCGCTTCTTGATGGATGATCCGCTTTTGGCCTTCGGGTAACATAGCGCCCCTTTACGACACACCTCTCGGGCTTTGGAGAATTTGATGCCTTTTGCACTTGGCCAACGTTGGATTAGCGATACAGAGACGGATCTCGGTTTGGGGACGGTCGTAGCCGTCGAGGGTCGCATGATAACCCTGCTGTTCCCCGCCACCGGTGAAAACCGTATGTATGCCAAGGAAGATGCTCCGGTGACCCGGGTCCGCTTCAACGAAGGCGATCAGGTGACCAGCCACGAAGAGTGGGTCATGACGGTCGAGCAGGTGCAGGAGAAAGAAGGCCTGCTTATATATATAGGCACTCGCAACGACACCGAGGAGCCCGTCGCGCTCAAAGAGGTGTTTCTCAGCAACTTCATCAAGTTCAACAAGCCGCAAGATCGCCTGTTTGCCGGTCAGATCGAACGCATGTCCCGTTTTACCCTGCGCTACGAATCTCTGATCAACCAGCATCAGCGCCGCCTCAACCCGACCCGCGGCCTGGCCGGGGGACGTGTCAGCCTGATCCCGCACCAGCTCTATATTGCCCACGAGGTGGGCCATCGCCACGCACCGCGCGTGCTGCTCGCCGACGAGGTGGGTTTGGGCAAGACCATCGAAGCGGGCATGATCATTCATCAGCAGTTGCTCTCTGGCCGCGCCAAGCGGGTGCTGATCCTGTTGCCCGAGAACCTGCAGCACCAGTGGCTGGTCGAGATGATGCGCCGCTTTAACCTCTTCTTCTCCCTGTTTGATGAGGAGCGCTGCGTCGAGGCCTTTGCCGAGGCCGAGAACCCCTTCGAAACCGAGCAATTGGTGCTGTGCAGCATCGACTTCCTGCGCAAGAAGCGTCGCCGCTTCGAGCAGATCCTGGAGGCTGAGTGGGATCTGCTGGTCGTGGACGAGGCCCACCACCTGGAGTGGAGCGCCGAGGCGCCGAGCCGCGCCTACGAGATGGTCGAGGCCCTGGCCGAGCAAATACCGGGTGTGCTGCTGCTCACCGCGACTCCGGATCAGCTGGGTCACGAGAGCCACTTCGCCCGCCTGCGCCTGCTCGACCCGGAGCGCTTCTTCGACTATGACGCCTTCCTCGCCGAGGAACAGGAGTACGGCGCCATCGCCGTTGCCGCCCAGGCCCTGCTCGACGGCGCCGAGCTCGACACCAGCGCTCGCACTCTGTTAGCCGAACAGCTTGAGGGGGTCGATCTCGGCGATGCCGCCAGCCGCAAGCAGGCGGTAGAGAAGCTGCTCGATCGCCACGGCACCGGCCGCGTGCTGTTCCGAAACAGTCGCGCCAACATTCAGGGCTTCCCGGAACGCCACCTCAACGTCTATCCCATGGCCCTGCCGGATCAATACAAGACCGCCATCAAGGTGATGGGCATGATGGGGGGCAACGGTGGTGATCTCCAGGTCCGCGCCCTGCGCTACCTCTATCCGGAGAAAATCTTCCAGCAGTTCGAAGGCGACAGCACCACCTGGACCCAGTTTGATCCGCGAATCGACTGGCTGCTGGAGCTGCTGCTCTCGGCCCGCCAGCAGAAGGTACTGGTGATCTGCTCCGAGGCGGCCACCGCCATCGCCCTGGAAGAGGCTGTGCGCACCCGCGAAGGGATCCGTGCCGCCGTGTTCCACGAGGGCATGTCCCTCATCGAGCGTGACAAGTCTGCCGCCTACTTCGCCCAGAGCGAGGGAGGGGCCCAGGTGCTGCTCTGCTCCGAGATCGGCTCCGAGGGGCGTAACTTCCAGTTTGCCAGCCATCTGGTGCTGTTCGATCTGCCGCTCAACCCGGATCTGCTGGAGCAGCGCATCGGCCGTCTCGACCGGATTGGTCAGCGCAACACGGTGGAGATCCACGTCCCCTATCTGGAAGGCACCTCCCAGCACGCCCTGCTGCGCTGGTACCACGCCGGTCTCGATGCCTTCGAGCAGACCTGTCCGACCGCCCGCCCTGTGTTTGAGGCGGTACGCGAGGAGCTGTTCACCCTGCTGGCGGCCAACGACAACGGCGAAGAGGCCCTCGATGCCCTGCTCGAGCGCACCCGCGCTATCCACGAGCCACTCAAGGCCAAGCTGGAATCCGGCCGCGATCGCCTGCTCGAGATCCACTCCAGCGGGGGTGACAAGGCACACGCCCTGGTCGAGCAACTGGCTGCCGAAGACGACGACACCGCCATGGTGGCGTTCGCCCTCAAGATGTTCGACGAGATCGGTATCAACCAGGATGACCGCGGCGAGAATGCCCTGGTGCTGACCCCAGGTGATCATATGCTGGTGCCCAGCTTCCCGGGCCTGCCCCAGGATGGCATGACGGTCACCTTCGACCGGGAGACCGCCCTGTCGCGTGATGACATGGCGTTTGTCTCCTGGGATCACCCCATGCTGCGCGGCGGCATCGATCTTATCCTCGGCTCCGAGATCGGCTCCACCTCGGTGGCCCTGCTGAAGAACAAGGCACTGCCTATCGGCTCGACCCTGCTCGAGCTGGTGTTCGTGGCCGAGTCTGCCAGCCATCCCCAGCTCTACCGCTTCATGCCGCCGACCCCGATCCGCCTGCTGCTCGACAAGAACGGCAATAACCTGGGTGAAAAGGTACCCTTCGAGACCTTCAACCGTCAGCTGACCCCGGTCAACCGCCATCTGGGCAGCAAGCTGGTCACCACTTCCCAACCGTTGATCCACGGCCTCATCGGCAAGGGGCAGGAGCTGGCCGAGCCGCTCAAGGCGCAGATCGTCGCCGACGCCCGCGCCCGCATGGTCGCCACGTTGCAACAAGAGCTGGCCCGCCTGAGCGAGCTCAAGGCAGTCAACCCCAACGTGCGCGACAGCGAGCTGGCCTATCTGCAGCAGTTGGAGGCAGAATTGCTCCACCTGATTGACCAGACCCAGCTCAAGCTGGACGCCATCCGCTTCATCGTGGTCACCCACCAGTAACAGACAGAGCGAGAGAGATGATCGACTACAACCCGCCCAAGGAGCCCTGGCTCGAGATCCTGCATCAGGATCGCGACATCATGGTGGTCAACAAGCCCACCGGCCTGCTCAGCGTCCCCGGCCGTGGCGCCGACTACGAAGACAGCGTGCTGTGGCGCGTGCAGCAGGAGGGGTTCCCGCGGGCGGCGGCGGCCCATCGTCTCGACATGGCGACCAGTGGTGTCATCGTGGTGCCCCTCACCCCCAACGCCCATCGGGAACTGAGCCGTCAGTTTCGCGAGCGAGAGACCGACAAGCACTACCTGGCCTGGGTCTGGGGTGAGATGAAAGAGGAGAGCGGTCAGGTCGACCTGCCCCTGTGCGTCGACTGGCCGAACCGCCCCAAACAGAAAGTGGACTTCGAGGAGGGACGCCATGCCCTCACCCTGTGGCAGACCCTGAAGGTGGAGCACGGTAACACGCTGGTGAAACTGACCCCCATCACGGGACGCTCGCACCAGCTGCGGGTCCACATGCTGGAGCTGGGTCACCCCATTCTGGGTGACAACCTCTACGCCCACCCTGAGGCCCTGGCGGCTGCACCGCACCTCTACCTGCATGCGGCGCGCCTGGAGATAAGTCACCCGCGCAGCGGCGAGCGTATCGCCTTCGAGGCGCCGGCTCCCTTCCCGCTCTGAATCGCGTCCATAAAAAAGCCTCGGCATCTGCCGAGGCTTTTGTTTTGTAGCATCAGACACGAATGTCGATGTTGCTGCCCAGCGTGCCACCCGCCGATTGGGGGGCGGGGGCCGACTGGGTGGCCGTCTGCAGCAGCTCAAGTGCTGCCTGACCCTGCTGTTCCTGCTGCTTCTTGGCGAGGCTGGCAGTCAACAGCTCACGGCTCTGTGCGACGGCAGTGGATCCGGAAATTTCCATGGTTTACCTCCTGTCCAACACCATTATCGGCCCGCCCGGGCAAAACATGACCTATTTTTCGGCGCTATCGCCGTAAAGTGCTATTCCTGTCGCAAAAAGAAAGGGCCCTCACGGGGCCCTTCATCAGCAGATGGGGAGGCTTACATCATGCCGCCCATGCCACCCATACCGCCCATGTCCGGCATGGCCGGAGCGTCTTTCTTCGGCAGCTCGGTCACCATGCACTCTGTGGTGATCATCAGGCCGGCGATGGACGCGGCGAATTGCAGGGCGGAGCGGGTTACCTTGGTCGGATCCAGGATACCCATCTCCAGCATGTCGCCGTACTGCTCGGAGTAGGCGTTGTAACCGAAGTTACCTTCACCGGCCTTGACGTTGTTGGCGACCACAGAGGCCTCCTCACCGGCGTTGGTGACGATCTGGCGCAGGGGGGATTCCATGGCGCGCAGGGCAACCTTGATACCCACGTTCTGATCTTCGTTGTCGCCACGCAGGTCAACCAGCTTGGCAGCCACACGGATCAGGGCGACACCACCACCGGCAACCACACCTTCCTCAACGGCGGCGCGGGTCGCGTGCAGGGCATCTTCCACACGGGCTTTCTTCTCTTTCATTTCAACTTCGGTGGCAGCACCGACCTTGATCACGGCAACACCGCCGGCCAGCTTGGCCACGCGCTCTTGCAGCTTCTCACGGTCGTAATCGGAAGAGGTCTCTTCGATCTGCTGGCGGATCTGGGCAACGCGGGCTTCGATCGCGGCGGCTTCACCCACGCCATCGATGATGGTGGTGTTTTCCTTGGTGATGACGATGCGCTTGGCACGGCCCAGGTCTTCCAGGGCAGCCTTCTCCAGCTCCATACCCACTTCTTCGGAGATGACGGTACCACCGGTCAGGATGGCGATATCCTGCAGCATGGCCTTGCGACGATCACCGAAGCCCGGAGCCTTGACGGCAGCGACCTTGACGATACCACGCATGGTGTTGACCACCAGGGTCGCCAGGGCTTCGCCTTCCACGTCTTCGGCGACGATCACCAGCGGCTTGCCAGACTTGGCCACACCTTCCAGCACCGGCAGCATTTCGCGGATGTTGGAAACCTTCTTGTCGACCAGCAGGATGAAGGGGTCGTCCAGCTCGACGGCACCGGCTTCCGGCTTGTTGATGAAGTAGGGGGAGAGGTAACCACGGTCGAACTGCATACCCTCGACCACAGCCAGCTCGTCTTCCAGGCCCTGGCCGTCTTCGACTGTGATGACGCCGTCACGGCCCACCTTGTCCATCGCCTCGGCAATCAGCTTGCCCACCTTCTCGTCGGAGTTGGCGGAGATGGTGCCAACCTGGGCGATGGCGTTGTTGTCGGCACACGGGGTGGACAGGGCTTGCAGCTCGGTGACGGCGGCGGCAACGGCCTTGTCGATACCGCGCTTCAGATCCATCGGGTTCATGCCGGCGGCAACGGCCTTCAGGCCTTCGTTGACGATGGACTGGGCCAGTACGGTCGCGGTGGTGGTACCGTCACCGGCGGCGTCGTTGGCCTTGGAAGCAACTTCCTTGACCATCTGGGCACCCATGTTCATGAACTTGTCTTCCAGCTCGATCTCGCGAGCGACGGAGACGCCGTCCTTGGTGATGGTCGGGGCACCGAAGGACTTGTCCAGCACCACGTTACGGCCCTTCGGACCCAGGGTCACCTTGACCGCATCGGCCAGGATGTTGACCCCTTCCAGCATTTTTACGCGAGCGTCGTTACCAAATTTAACGTCTTTAGCAGCCATCTTGTTCAATCCTTATCAATGAAACGGGTTAGGGTGAGATTACTCTTCGACGATTGCCAGGATGTCGGTCTCGGAGAGGATCAGCACCTCCTGACCATCCAGCTTCTCGGTCTTCACACCGTAGCCTTCGTTAAAGATCACCTTGTCACCAGCCTTGACGGCCAGCGGCTTCACTTCGCCGTTATCCAGGATTCGACCAGTGCCCACGGCCAGAACCTCGCCACGAGTGGACTTCTGGGCCGCAGTACCAGTCAGCACGATGCCGCCAGCAGACTTGGCTTCGGCTTCGATGCGCTTGATGATGACACGGTCATGCAGTGGACGAATTTTCATCGATAACTCTCCCAAAATGAGTTTTCTCTTGTTTCGTTAACATGGCCATACCTGGCCAAAGCGTTGATATTCCCAGATGTGGGGGCTCAAGCCCTACCTTCAAGGGGCGATACAAAAAAAATTTTTTTCACGTACTATTGAGCCCTCTTTATCGAACCGCCCCGGCGGCCGCCAGCCAACAGAGACGTCGTGCATACCCCCAATCCGCTTCACCATGCCCCCATCCCTGCCCTGCTGGCCCGCATGACGGGCCCCATGATCGTCGGCATAGTGGCGATCCTGGCCTTCAACCTGATCGATACCTTCTTTATCGGTCTGCTGGGCACGGAGGCGCTGGCAGCGGTCAGTTTCACCTTTCCGGTCACCTTCGTCGTCACCTCCCTCATCATGGGATTGGGGGCCGGGCTCTCCGCCGTACTGGGTCATACCCTGGGCCAGGGGCGTCACGACGAAGCCGCCCACTTCACCACCGATGCCCTGCTGCTGACACTCTTGATGGTGAGCAGCCTGTCGCTGCTGGGCGCCGCCACCATAGATCCCCTGTTCCGTCTGCTGGGAGCCAGTGACCGGTTGATCGCCCTGATCCACGACTACATGGTGATCTGGTACCTGACGGTGCCCCTGCTGGCACTGCCCATGGTGGGCAATGCCGCCACCCGGGCCACCGGCGATACCAAGACTCCCAGCCTGGTGATGGCGGTGGCGGGGCTGGTCAACGGCCTGCTCGATCCCTTGCTCATCTTCGGCTGGGGCCCGGTACCGGCACTCGGCATCAAGGGGGCGGCCATCGCCACCTCTCTCTCCTGGCTGATGGCCATGCTGGTGAGCCTGCGCATCCTCTACCGGCGCGATCGTCTGCTGCTGCTCACCCTCTCCCCCTGGCCAGCGCTCAAGAGGCACTGGCAAGCCGTCCTCCATGTGGCCCTGCCGGCCGCCTTTACCAACATGCTCAACCCGCTAGCCAACGCCCTGCTGATGATGATCTTCGCCGGACTCGGTACCGAGGTGGTGGCCGCCTATGGGGCCGCATCACGGGTCGAGGCCCTGCTGCTCATCGTCATGATGGCGCTCTCCTCGGTGTTGGCCCCCTTCGTGTCGCAAAACACCGGGGCAGGCAACCCGCAGCGAGCTCATGCGGCCCTGATGCTGGCGATGCGCTTCGCCCTGCTGTTCCAGCTCCTTATCTACGCCATCATCTGGCTGCTGGCTCCCTGGGTGGCCACCCTCTTTAGCACCCACCCCGTCGTCGTGGAGACCATGACCCGCTACCTGCATCTGATCCCCCTCGGCTATGGCTGCCAGGCGCTGGTGATGCTGCTCGCCTCGGCCCTCAACGGCGTCAGGGCATCGACCATAGCCCTGCTCTTTAACGGCCTGCGTCTGTTCGGACTGCTCTTGCCCCTGGCCTGGCTGGGATCACGCCAGGGGGTCGAGGGCATCTTCCTCGGCATCCTGCTGGCCAACCTGGTCGCCGGAACACTTGCCTACCTGTTTGGCGCCCGCCGCTTCGCATCGCTCTGCCACCGCAAGACTCCCTGAAACGAAGCAGGGGGCCCCACGGCCCCCTGCTTCATTTCGTTATTCACTCAATCCTTACGCTCGTACTCACCCTCTATGGTGCGACCGTCCCCGGGGGGAGTCCCGGCACCTCCGTCGAAGGGCCCCTTGACCACGAAGCGACCCGAGCCCATCAGCTTGTCGGCAATCCGGTTGCGCAGCGCCGGCTGCAACAGCAGCACGGCCACTATGTCGGTGATAAAACCGGGGATGATGAGCAACAGACCCGCCAACGCCAGCATCATGCCACTCATCATCTCGCGACCGGGCAGCTCGCCCAGCTGCATCTTGTGCTGGGCCTCCATCAGGGTGCGTAGTCCCTGGCTGCGCACCAGCGAGGTCCCCACCATGGCCGTCACAACGACCAGAGCCACCGTGGGCAGGGCACCGATGACGGAGCCAACCTGGATGAGCACCGTCATCTCCAAGAGAGCCAGTCCTACCAGCCCGAAAAACAGTTTACCCATGATGACCTCTGTCGATTGTGAGTCGTATCCGATCCAAGTGGGGGGAGGATAACCGATTTTCAAGTCATTCCCCTCCCCCGGCAACAGGTGGCACAGGGGGGGGAATCGTTTAGATAACAGGGTCATTAAGCCAAATAGCAGTTGTTTATTTTTTTTTGAACTTTAAATTTAGTGATCTGCGTCTGATTTGGGCTACCCACAATGAGATAATATTATTGTCAGTTTTCAGGGCATCGCCCTGCGCCCCTACACGATGTGCAACGCTTCAGGATGACAATTGCAATTGCGCATGGAACTCGCATCGCATTGTGAGGAATGTTCAATCTGTTTTGATTTCTGAGGCAACACAATGAGTGACAACAAGAACGTCCGCATTGAAGAAGACCTGCTGGGCACCAAAGAAGTTTCCAACGACGTTTACTACGGTGTGCACACCCTGCGCGCCATCGAGAACTTCAAGATCAGCTCTCAGAAAATTTCCGATGTTCCCGCCTTCGTGCGCGGCATGGTGCTGACCAAGAAGGCCGCCGCTCTGGCCAACGGCGAGCTGGGCACCATTCGTCCCGAGATCGCCGACAAGATCGTCGAAGCCTGCGACGTCATGCTCAGCACCGGCAAGTGCTTCGATCAGTTCCCGATCGATGTCTTCCAGGGGGGTGCCGGTACCTCCGTCAACATGAACACCAACGAAGTGCTGGCCAACATCGCCCTCGAGCTGATGGGCCTTGAGAAGGGTCGTTACGACGTCATCAACCCCAACGATCACGTCAACAAGTGCCAATCCACCAACGATGCCTACCCGACCGGTTTCCGCGTCGCCGTGGTCGACAGCACCGACACTACCCTGGATGCCCTGGAACACCTGATCGCCGCCTTCGATGCCAAGGCCAGCGAGTTCAAGCACATCCTGAAGATGGGCCGTACCCAGCTGCAGGACGCCGTCCCCATGACCCTGGGCCAGGAGTTCCACGCCTTCGCCGTTACCCTGCGCGAAGAGATCAAGACCATCAAGCGCTGCCAGGAGCTGCTGCTGGAAGTGAACCTGGGCGCCACCGCCATCGGTACCGGCCTCAACACTCCCCCCGAGTACTCCCAACTGGCCATTCAGCGTCTGGCCGAGATCACCGGTCGCGCCTATGTGCCGGCAGAAGACCTCATCGAAGCAACCTCCGACTGCGGCGCCTATGTGATGCTGCACGGTGCGGTCAAGCGTCTGGCCATGAAGCTCTCCAAGATCTGTAACGATCTGCGTCTGCTCTCCTCCGGCCCGCGTACTGCACTCAAAGAGATCAACCTGCCGGAGATGCAGGCTGGCTCCTCCATCATGCCGGCCAAGGTCAACCCGGTCATTCCGGAAGTGGTGAACCAGTCTTGCTTCAAGGTATTCGGTAACGACGTCACCATTACCTTCGCCGCCGAGGCGGGTCAGCTGCAGCTGAACGTGATGGAGCCGGTGATCGCCCAGGCGATGTTCGAATCCCTGAGCCTGATGGAGAAGGCCTGTATCTCCCTGCGCGAGAAGTGCGTGGAAGGGATCACCGCCAACCCGGAGATCTGCCGTAACCACGTGCTCAACTCCATCGGTATCGTCACCTACCTCAACCCCTTCATCGGTCACCACGAAGGGGATATCGTCGGCAAGATCTGCGCCCAGACCGGCAAGAACGTCCGGGAAGTGGTGCTGGAGCGCGGCCTGCTGACCGCCGAGCAGCTCGACGAGATCCTCTCCATCGAAAACCTGATGAACCCGCAGTACAAGGCCAAGCGCTTTACTCGCGAACAGGCATAAACAGGCACAAGCCGGTTATGGGGTGGGTTCGCCCACCCCATAGAGCCCCTTCCCGAGCGATCTGCGGCCAGATGACTCGGGAATTGGCTTTTTCAAGCACACAGCGTCACCAAAAACTAAAAAATGGAGTTAACCATGATTGGCATTGAGTTACTGGTAGTGCTCGCCGCTATCTATCTGGGGGCCCGGATAGGCAGCATTGGGATCGGCTTCGCCGGTGGTCTGGGTGTCTTGGTCCTGACCTGGGGTCTGGGCATGCAGATCCCGGGTGATCAACTGGTCGCGTTTATCCCCTGGGACGTGATCATGATCATCGCCTCGGTGATCTGCGCCATCGCCTGTATGCAACTGGCCGGCGGCATGGATTACCTGGTCTATCTGGCCGAGAAGGCCCTGCGCAAGAATCCCAAGTACATCACCTTCGCCGCTCCGGTCGTCACCTATCTGATGACCATGCTGGCCGGCACCGGTCACACCGCCTTCTCGACCCTGCCGGTGATCGCCGAGGTGGCCAAGGAGCAAGGTATTCGCCCCTCCCGCCCCCTCTCCATCGCGGTCATCGCCTCCCAGATCGCCATCACCGCCTCGCCAATCTCGGCAGCCGTGGTTGCCTTCTCCGGCATGCTGGAGCCGCTGGGCGTGGGTTACCTGACCCTGTTGGCCATCTGCATCCCCTCCACCTTCCTGGCCTGTATCCTGGGCGCCTTCGTCGCCAACATGCTGGGCAAGCCGCTGGATCAGGACGAAATCTATCTGGAGCGTAAGGCCAAGGGGCTGGTCAAGCTGCGTGGCGCCACCCAGCTGGATATCAAACCCTACGCCAAGATCTCGGTCGGTATCTTCCTGGTGGCCATCGCCGCCGTGATGATCTATGCCACCGCCATCTCCGGTAAGGTGGGTCTCATCACCAACCCGCCGATCCCCCGTGACGGTGCCATCATGGGTATCATGCTGGCTGCCGCCACCATCATGGTGCTGGTGTGCAAGCTGGACGCCAGCCAGATCACCAATATGCCGACCTTCAAGTCCGGTATGTCCGCCTGCATCTGCGTGCTGGGTGTGGCCTGGCTCGGCAACGTCTTCGTGAAGGGCAATATGGAAACCATCCAGCACTTCGCCGGTGACCTGCTGAACCAGTACTCCTGGCTGCTGGCCGTGGTGCTCTTCTTCGCCGCCATGCTGCTCTACTCGCAGGCTGCCACCACCAAGGCCCTGATGCCGGCTGCCCTGGCCCTGGGCGTCAGCCCGGTCGCGGCGATCGCCTCCTTTGCCGCGGTGAGCGCCCTGTTCGTGCTGCCGACCTATCCGACCCTGCTGGCCGCGGTCGAGATGGATGACACCGGCTCGACCCGTATCGGCAAGGCGGTCTTCAACCACCCCTTCTTTATTCCGGGTGTGGCAACCATCGCCATTTCGGTAGCGCTGGGCTTCGTCTTCGGCGGCATGATGCTTTGATGACTATTTGACCTGCTACAGAATAAAAATCGGCCCGCAACAATGCGGGCCATTTTTTTGAGAGCCATATCACAAAATGCATTGAGATTCTCCCGTTAAGTTCCCGTTCAGCGTTATTAATCGCCGCTGCTTTAAGCTCCAGTCAAGGTTTGGCGGTATATCGTCCTCGTATCGGAAACACCGATCACCCGGACCGAGCACAGGTCTGTTGAGTGTTGATATCAGAGGATTCAAACAATGAAATACACTGCACTGAAGATCGCCATCTCCAGCCTGCTGCTGGCCGGTACCGCCCAGGCTGCCACTGTCTACAACCAGGATGACACCAAGCTCGAGATTGGTGGTCGCGCCCAGGGCATGTACTACGGCACCGACGACAACGGATCCGAAGGTGATCAGAGCTACTTCCGTGTGAACATGCGCGGTGAGACCAAGATCGCTCCCGAGATGAAGGCCTTCGGCTTCGCCGAGTACAACCTGCCGACCTCCGGCTCCGACAACGACGAGCTGCGTTACGCCTACGCAGGTATCAAGCACGATCGCTTCGGTGCCTTCAGCTACGGTCGTCAGGACGGTCTGTTCCGCATCGTTAACGACTACACCGACGTGCTGCCCGAGTGGGGCGGTGATGGTCTGGGCAAGGGCACCGAAGTATTCGGCACCGGTCGTACCAACGGCCTGGCCCAGTACCTCTACACCTACAACGGCCTGACCCTGGGTGCCCAGTTCACCGGTAACAACGATCCGCAGAACGCCGATCGCTCCGACTTCAAGGTTCTGGGTCAAAGCATCTGGAACAAGAAAGGCTCCAAAGAAGGCTTTGCCGTCGCCGCCTCCTATGACTTCGACATGGGTCTGGGCCTGTCTGCTGCCTACAACCAGGCAGGCAAGACCGACGAGCAGGCTCGTTACGCCGCCTTCGGTGGTGATTCCGACGCCAAGCTGACCGGTGTTGGTATCAAGTACGCCGCCAACAACCTCTACCTGGCCGCGACCTATGCCCACGGCGAGAACCACCTGTTCGTGAACGGCGGCTACGCCGAGAAACACGACGGTTACGAAGCCGTTGCCCAGTACACCATCGGCAAGTTCAAGCCCTCCCTGGCTTACCTGCGCACCGACGTGAAGGATGACGCTCACGGTATCGACGATACCTACACCGAGTACGTCTCCATCGGTGCCTGGTACAACTTCACCGAGAACTTCAACGCCTACGTTGATTACAAGATCAACCTGCTGGATGACGGTGCCGTTTCCGGTACCAGCAAGCTGGGTCAGAACACCGACGACGTGGTCGCCGTGGCCCTGCAGTACAACTTCTAAGTTGTATCCGCTGCGAAAGCAGCACCATGCCTACTGTTTTCTTTTTTGCCGGTCCCTCGTGGACCGGCTTTTTATTGCCTCAGGCCAGCGCCCTGGTGCGCAGCTCGGGACGACGGGCAAAACAGCGCGCCAGCAACAACAGGGTAATGGCACCGATGGAGCCGAGGACCAACCAGGGCAAGGCAGGTTCGCCCAGCGCCATGGCGTGATCATAGAGGGCCCCGCCCCCCACATAACCACTCATCCCCCCCAGCGCCAGTCCAAGACGGCTGAACCCCATATAGCTGCCCCGGGCGGCCGGATTGGCCAGCCGGGTCATCAGCGTCTCCCGCGCCGGTTCGGCGATGATGATGCCCAGATAGAAGCAGCCGAGGAGCAGGAAGACGCCGGCCAGGGTATCGACGAAGGCCACCAGCCCGATGCCCGCCGTCATCAGCAGCACACCGGCCATCAACCGGGTCTCCAGCCGGTAACGCCGCTCGCCGAGGCGCGCCAGGGGGTAAAGCAACAGCAGGGAGAGGGCGCTCTCCAGGCTGTACATCCAACCGACGGCGGCCGTGGTACCCGCCAGCTGCTTCACCAGAATGGGGAAGATCAGCATCATCTGCACCCACATCATGTAGTAGCCACTGAGTACCAGCACCAGGCGACAGAAGGCGCGATCCGCCAGCACCTGGCCGAGCCCCGCCCGGATCGGCGTCGGCTTGACCGATAGGCGGTAGGCGGGCAGCAGGAGGGCATTGCACAGGGCCGCCAGCAGGAAGAGACCCCCTCCCAGCAGGCAGACATAGGTAAAGTCGAAACGCAGCAACCAGCTGCCAAGCAGGGCTCCCAACACGGCGCCGGCGCTCTCGAGCATCATCAGCAGTGAGATGAAACGCCCGCGCTGGCGCGGCCGGGTGAACTTGATCACCAGGGCGGCGCGCGGCGGGTCGAACAGACACCCGCCCAATCCGGAGAGAAAGCAGGAGCAGATCAGCATGGTCCCGCTCTCGGCCCAGGCCAGGGAGAAGAAACCGGCGGCCCGCAGCAACATGCCGCCCACGATGAGGGGACGGGCCCCGAAGCGATCGGCCAGGGAGCCCCCGAAGATGCCGAGCCCCTGCTGGGTCAGCTGACGCAGTCCCAAGGCCAGCCCCACCAGACCGGCAGCCCATCCCAGCTGATCCACGAAACGCAGGCTGATCATGGGCATGACCACAAAAAAGCCCAGGATCACCAGCGTGGTATCGAGCGCCAGAAACCAGCGCCCCCAATATCTTGCCCTGTCGACCATGACACCCTCTCACTCAATGACAACGTCATTGTGTGACGGCATCAGATATAGTGGTAGACGACAACTGGCTATATTTCATATCAGGATTTTTTATGTCACTGGATTTGGACGATCTGCAGTTATTGCTGGATGTGGCGGAGCTCGGCAGCTTCAGTCAGGCCGCCGCCATTCGCGGCTGGTCACAGCCTCTGGTCAGTCAACGCATCGCCCTGCTGGAGCAGACCCTGGGTGGATCCCTGTTCCAGCGCCACCGGCGTGGCGTCACTCCGACTCCGGCCTGCGAACAGTTTTTGCCTGCCGCCCGGGACGCCCTCGCCACCCTGGCAGAGGGCCGTCTGGCCATGCAGGGGGCACCGGCCCTGCCCAGGATCCGGCTTGCCTGCCTCCCTTCTCTCACCTCTGTCGTCTTCAGCCCCTTGCTGATGGCACTGGTGGACGGGGAGTTCGAGATCCGCTGCAACACGGATCACTCCGGCGTCATCATGCAGGAGCTGCTGACCGGAGAGTGTGATATCGGCTTCGTACTCAAGTGTCCGACCGTCGCCGGCCTGCAGATGGAGCTGCTCTGCCGCTCCCCCATCATTGCCATTGCATCGCCATTGCACCCCCTGGCCGGCCAACAGGGGCTCACCCTGCATGACATCGCCAACGAGCGTATCGCCCCCCAGCAGTGGGGGCCGGGTTGTGATGTTTTCATTCAGCAACTGCGTCGTCTGCGGCAACCCAGCAAGTCACTGCACGCCATCCAGCCGGCCGGAGCGGCCCGGGAGCTGGCCCTTGAGCACGGCTTCATTACCCTGATGCCGGCCCTGGCGGTGGCGCGAGATCTGGAGTTGGGCCGGCTGATCCGGCTGGATGTGGAGGATCTGCCCCAGGATCACTGGGAAGTGATGATGGCCTGGCGAAGTGGAAAGCGCCCCAACGCGGCCAAGGAGACGGTCTTGAATGCGGCCAGAGCGCTGGCTATTCGATGGGGAGGATCAGAACAGGGCGCGGTATCCCCCGCGCCCTGACCGGGCATTGGCAGACCCGCTAACGGGCGTCCAGGGTCACGCCGTCGTAGGCGAGGAAGGCGTGGATGCCGATATACAGGGTCTCCCCCGGCGTCACGTCGAGCAGGCAGCGCTCCGTGTTGCCGCTCTGATAGGGGCGACACTCGTACTCTGTGGTGGTCGGCTCGGCTCCGCGCCGCACGTAGAGATCCGCGTCACCCGCCCCGCCCGACAGGCTGATCTGGACCTTGCCCACCCCGGCCGGTGCCAGATAGCGGTACTGGCGCCACTCGCCGCGCTGCGCCGACAGCCCTGTGTAGGGGAAGCCCTGGCCGTCCACAACCCGGACCTCCTGCTCGACCCTGGCGCTCAGCCCATCGTCGTCCGTCACCGTCAGGCCGACCCGGTACAGACCGGCGGCCGCGAAGGCGTGATCGAGCCGGACCCCGCGCCCCTGCTGACCGTCCCCGAAGTCCCAGTCATAGGCCACCAGGCGGCCGTCCGGATCCCGTGACGCCGCGCCGTCGAGCCGGCAAGTAAGCCCCTGGCAATCGACCGTGAAGGCGGCCTGGGGCGGCTCGCCCGCCGGCGCATCGTCGCCGCTCGGGATCTGGTCGTCGAAGTAACCGGCGACCTGGGGCCAGATCTTGTCGATGCGCACCCCCTGGTTCTCGCAGCCGCCGAAGTGGTGCAGGGCCAGGACCCGGTTGCTAGCGGCGGCCAACACGGGCGAGCCGGACGAGCCGCCGATCGTGTCGCAGTAGTAGCCCGTGTCCGAATCGGTCGCGCGGCCGTTGGTGACCGCCACATCGATCTGGCACAGGCCACCGCTGTTTTGATCGCTCTCTATGGCCAGCTCCTTGGGATTGCCGGCTCCGTGCTGGGGTATATAGATGAGTTCGCCCAGGCTGGGGGGACGCACCTCCAGCCCCAGGTGGCCGAACCCGGCTATCTGGGCGAAGTCGTTGACGGTGAACAGGCTGTAGTCCAGGGCGTAATCCGTCTTCAGCAGCTCGGCCCCGGTCACCTTGACGGTTCCGGCGTACTCGCTGCCGTTGCAGCTGGTCTTGTGGTAGTTGAACCAGACCTCGGTCGAACGCACCTCGGTGTCGCTCGCCAGGCAGTGGTTATTGGTGAACAGGCGGTTCGTCGCGCCGACCCGCCAGCCGGTGCACAGGCTGCGTCCGCCGATCAGCAGGCGCACCACGGGCCGCGCCCGGTCGACCTCAGTAGGATGGCTCCCCTGCCAGCAGGCCACGTCGCGCCGCTCATTGATGCCGCAGGTCGACTCGGGATCCACCGCGGCCGCCAGGCGCGCGGGATCCCCGGCCATGTAGCCGTCGATCTCGACCCCGTGCTCGGCCCCCCACAGACTGCCGGCCGGCAGTACCAACCGCACCCGGGCCGCCTCCCCCGAGATGGAGATGGCCGAGAAGCGCGTCACCCCGTCGTCGCCGTCGTCCAGGGTGCGGCGGGACGCCGCCGTCCCGTCGTAGCGATAGGCCTCGCGGCCGTCCGGGGAGACCACTTCCACGTAGGCACCGGCCGGCAAGGCCAGGCGCGCGAAATGCACCTTGATGAAGGCCGCGCCCGGGCGGCGGATCGCCAGCTCGCGGCTCCCCTGGGCCAAGCCGGGGGACGGTGCCAGGCTCAGGGCCTGGTCGACCCGGATCCCTATGCGGGGAGGGGTCTGGTCGGCGGCCCGGCTGGGGGCGGCGAAGAACAGGGTGGTGACAATACCAAGTGCGATCAAGAACTTGCTCTTCATGGGCTGTCCTCTCTTGCCTGGAGTGGCCGGCAGGTCAAAAAGAAAGCGCCGGCTCTAGGCCGGCGCTCGTAGGTCAGTAACTACCCTTCAGGGTCACCCCCGAGAAGGCGCTGTACCCCTTAACCTGCACATACCAGGTGCCCGCCTTGGGCGCATTCATGGTACAGGTCTCGGTATTGCCTCCCTTGTAGGGACGGCAGTCATAGCTGGTGCTGGTCGGAGCCGCGCCAAACTTGACATAGAGGTCTGCATCACCGCTGCCACCGCTCATGGCGAAGACCAGCTTGCTGACCCCGGCCGGCACCGTCATGGTGTAGTTGAGCTGGGCGCCCTTGGCACCGGAGAGACCGCTCACCGCGACCCCGTTCTGCAGCTCGTTGCCGCTGGGCGGCGTGGTGCCACAGCTGGCATTGACCCCGACCGCCTGGAAGGCGGCGGCCACATCGGTCAGACTGTAACCCAGATCGGTGGCAGCCTTGGTCACGCCACAGGCACCGCTGTCGTAATTGGTGTTGGCCCCCCAGTAGAGGCGGTTGGCCAGCACAAACACCTCGAAGGCCTTGCGGGTACTCCAGCCACTGCTGTTGGCCAGCAGGTAGAAGGCCTTGTTATAGACCCCGGAACTGTAGTGAACGTTGAGGCCGTCGTAGTAGTCGCTGGCGTGGCCGATGGACTTGCCGTCACGGGTCGGGTCCTCGAAGTAGCGCAGGGAGCCATTGCCCTTGAAGATCTGGGCGCCCACCAGCCAGTCATTGCTCCCCTTCATGAAGTTTTCGGCCGCCTCACCCGCCATGTCGGAGAAGGCCTCGTTGATCCCCCCTGACTGACCCGAGTAGACCAACCCGGAGTTCTGCTCGGTGAAACCGTGGCTTACCTCGTGAGCCGCCACATCCAGGCTTACCAGCGGGTAGAAGGTAGTGGCACCGTCCCCGAAGGTCATCTGACTGCCATCCCAGAAGGCATTCTCGTAGTTCTTGCTGTAGTGCACACGCATCTTCAGCTTGAAGCTGAGTGGCGCCGTGTTGTACCAGTCGCGGTACATGTTGAACACCACGTTGCCGAAGTAGTGGGCATCGTTGAGAGGGGAGTAGGCACCGTTGATCTCCTTGACCGTATTCTCCGGGCAGGTGAACTGGTGCACAGTGCCACCCGTGGTGGCGTGGTTCATGTTGATGGTATCGACGTTGGTGCTGCTCATGCGGCAGTTGGCGTCCACCTGAAGCGGGCCGTAATCGCTACCATAGAAATATTTACCGGTCTTGAGGTTACCGCCCGGGCCGGTGGCGTCCTGGTGGTTGATCCCCTCCCAACGCTTGAGCTCGGCCCCGGTCTGGGCATCGATGATGACGAAGGGACGGCTCGGAGTCTCGCTTCCCTCCACCAGATAGGAGACCTGATAGACCAGACGGGCCTGGCCGCTCTCGTCCTGCATCACGAAGAGGCGCACCTTCTCGTTGCGTCCCTGCTGCTGACCGCGGGCCTTCTGGGCCGCGGTGGCCGCATTGAAGGCGGGCTGGGGCGAGGCCACATCCTGATCGATCCCGACCAGTTGCTGCCCCGAGACACGCTCTATGCCGCTGGCCCCCTGCTCGGCCACCAGGGCAGAGCCCCAAACCGGCACCCCTTGCCAGGTCTGTTCGAAGCGCACCCGCTTCTCCCCGTTGGGCAGGATCACGGTGCGCACGGCACGGTAATCGCCACCGCCGACCAGGGCGCTGACGCCCTTGCCATCTGCCGACACCTGCTGCGGCCCTGCAACACGTTCTATGGTCACCAGTTCGGCCGCCAGAGCCGAGCTTCCCCAACAGGCCAGCGCAACGGCCAGATAGATTTTATTCATGTCGATATCCTTGTCGATGAGGTGTCATTCCGGCTCATGCCGGCTCAGACAAGGTAGAGCGCCGATGTGCAGGTGCGTGCCTGTAACAAATTACAGATAAGAAAAGTGAGGTAGCAGAAAATGTGGCTGCACAGAACTTGAACTACAAACAGGCCTTTTTTGCAGCATAAAATCGCAAAACACTCCACAAAAAACATTTACATCAATTAGCCTGTCACATTCTCACTCATTTGGGGCATTGTCATGGCCCAAAGCCCTTGGCGAGGGGCGCACCACTGGATAGAGTGACGGTTCGGGTCGACCCTGCCAAAGGAGGGAAGGATGTTCACCTGGACACTGGATGAGGAGCTCTCCCTGCTCTTTCTGCAACCTGGTATGGCCACGGAGCTGTTTGCCCTGTGCCACGACAACCGGGACTATCTCAGTCAATGGCTCCCGTGGCCGCCGTTTATACAGAAGCCGGAGGATACGTCGCTCTTTATCCGCCGCGCCATCGAGGGCTTCGCCCGTGGCGAGACCATGAGCTGCGCCATCGAGTATCAGGGCGAGTTGGTCGGCATCGTTGCCTATAACCGCCTCGATCATCAGCTGGGGGTGGCGACCATCGGCTACTGGCTGGCCGAGCGCTGGCAGGGCAACGGCATCATCACCCGGGCCTGTCAGGCGCTGATCCACCACGCCTTCGACGAGCTGGGGATGGAGAAGGTCGAGATCCGGGCCGCCGTCGACAACACCGCCAGCCGGGCCGTGTGCGAGCGCCTCGGCTTCACCCTGGAGGGCGTCTTGCGTCGGGCCGAGAAGTTGCCCCACGGCATCGTCGATCACGCCTGCTACGGGCTGCTGCGCAGCGAATGGCGCCACGAGCGGGGGGCATGATGAACAGCATGCCCCACCTGACCACGGCACGTGCCCACCTCACCCTGCTGACGCCGGATCACGCGGATCTCATCCTCGACTACTACCGGCGCAACCGGGATCACCTCGAGCCCTGGGAGCCCAAGCGACCGGACGGCTTCTATACCCTCCCCTACTGGAGCAACCGCCTGCGCGACAGCTATCAACAGTGCTTCAACGGCCAGAGCGTCAATCTGGTCGCCCTGGACCAGCAGGGGCGGATGATAGCCAGCTGCAACTTCACCAACATCATCCACGGCGCCTTCGAGGCATGCCATCTCGGCTACTCCCTCGATAGCAGCCGGCAGGGAGAGGGGCTGATGCAGGAGATACTGAGTGAAGCCCTCTCCTACATGTTCCATCGCCATGGCCTGAACCGGGTCATGGCCTGCTATATCCCGCGCAACGAGCGCAGCGGTCGACTGCTGGAGCGACTCGGCTTCGAGCGCGAGGGGCTGGCCCGGGACTATCTGATGATCAACGGCCACTGGGAGGACCATGTGCTCACCTCATTACGCCGGGCCAACTGGGGCTGACGCGAGTCGATAAAAAAACCGAAGCAGATGCTTCGGTTTTTTCATTACGGAGCCCCGTCAGGCATCGCCCATCGCCAGCAGGGTGGCGTTGCCGCCGACCGCCGTGGTGTTGATGGTGCGGGTCTTCTCGGTCACGAAGCGGTGCAGGTAGTGAGGGCCGCCCGCCTTGGGGCCGGTGCCGGAGAGGCCCTGCCCCCCAAACGGATGGACCCCGACCACGGCGCCGATCTGGTTGCGATTGATGTAGACGTTGCCCACGTTGATACGGCTCGCCAGCGCCTCGGCGTGGGACTCGTTACGGCTGTGGATCCCCAGGGTCAGGCCATAGCCGGTACCGTTGATCTCATTGATCACCTGCTCCAGATCCTTGGCGGCGTAGCGCACCACGTGCAGGATGGGGCCGAACTGCTCACGCTCGAGCTCGCGGATAGCGCGGATCTCCAGCGCCGTCGGCTGCACAAAGTAGCCCTCCAGGGTCGCCTTGGGCATGGGGGCCTGGGCGATCAGACGGCTCTTCGGAATCATCCGGGCCAGGTGCAGATCCAGTCCCGCCTTGGCCTCGGCGTCGATGACCGGCCCTACGTCGGTGTTGTGCTCGGCCGGGTTGCCGACTTTGAGCTCCTGCAGGGCACCGGTGAGGATCTCCAGCACCCGGTCGGCGATCTCCTCTTGCAGGAACAGCACCCGCAGGGCGGAGCAGCGCTGGCCGGCGCTCTGGAAGGCGGCGCTCACCACGTCGCGCACCACCTGCTCGGGCAGGGCGGTAGAGTCGACGATCATGGCGTTCTGGCCGCCGGTCTCGGCGATCAGCGGCAGGATGGCGCCATCGCGGTTGGCCAGGGTCTGGTTGATGAGTCTGGCGGTCTCGGTGGAGCCGGTGAAGCAGACGCCGCCGATGCGGCGATCCGCGGTCAGGCGGGCACCGACGCTGGCGCCATCGCCCGGCAGCAGGTGCAACACGTCACCCGGGATGCCGGCCTGGTGGGCCAGGGTCACCGCCAGGTGGGCGACCAGGCCGGTCTGCTCGGCCGGCTTGGCGACGACCGTGTTGCCGGTGGCGAGCGCCGCCGCAACCTGGCCCAGGAAGATGGCCAGCGGGAAATTCCACGGGCTGATGCAGACGAACACGCCGCGCCCTTGCAAGAACAGCTCGTTCTGCTCACCCGTGTAACCCGGCAGCAAAGTGGCCTTGCTCATCATGGCCCGGGCCTGCTGGGCGTAGTAGCGGCAGAAATCCACCGCCTCGCGCACCTCGTCGATGCCATCTTGCAGCAGCTTGCCCGCCTCGCGGGTGCAAAGCGAAATGAACTGCTCGCGGTTCGCCTCCAGCAGATCCGCCAGCTTCTCCAGCGCCGCGGCGCGCTCGGCGACCGGGGTCTCGCGCCAGCGCGGGAAGGCGGCGTGAGCCGAGGCCAGGGCCTGCTCCACGGCGGCGCCATCGGCCCAGCGGATCTTGCCCACCACCTGACTGATGTCCTGCGGGCTCAGCACGGTCTGCAGCTCACCCGTCACCAGCGTCTCGCCGTTGACGATGGGGCCGGCCTGCCACTGCTTGCTCTCCAGCTCCTTGAGCCTGGCGAAGAAGGGGCGCTGGATGGAGACGATGTTCATGTTGACGCCGCTCGAGTTCTTGCGATCGCTAAACAGGTTCACCGGCTGCGGGATGCGGTCATTGGCCAGGGTCGGGTAGCGCTTGAGGGTGCGCAGCGGGTGCTCGGCCAGGCTGTCGGCCGGGGTGTTGGGGTCCACCAGCTTGTGCACGAAGGAGGTGTTGGCGCCGTTTTCCAGCAGGCGGCGCACCAGGTAGGGCAGCAGATCCTTGTGGGCACCGACCGGGGCATAGATGCGGCAGGCCAGCCCCGGATTCTCTTTGAGCACCGTGTGGTAGAGCTCGTCCCCCATGCCGTGCAGGCGCTGGAACTCGAACTGGCGATCGCCGGCCATCTCGAGAATGGTCACGACCGTGTGGGCGTTGTGGGTGGCAAACTGGGGCGAGATGGCACCAAGCGTCTCCTCGCTCAGCAGGTAGCGGGCGCAGGCGAGGTAAGAGACATCGGTCCCCGCCTTGCGGGTAAAGAGCGGGTAACCGGGCAGGCCGGCCTGCTGGGCATACTTGAGCTCGCTGTCCCAGTAGGCCCCCTTGACCAGACGCACCGGGATGAGATCCCCCTGTTCGCGGGCCAGGGCGGTGAGCCAGCACAAAACCGGCAGGGCGCGCTTGGAGTAGGCCTGCACCACCATGCCGAGCTTGCCCCAGCCGCGGTTGGCCTCAGAGCGATAGAGCTGCTCGAACAAGTCCAGCGACAGCTCGAGACGGTCCATCTCCTCGGCGTCGATGCTGATGGCCACATCCCGCTCCCGGGCCAGGCGCACCAGACCGATGAGACGCTCGCACATCTCGCCGAGCACCCGCTCGCGGTTGGCCACGTCATAGCGCGGATGCAGGGCGGAGAGCTTGATGGAGATGGAAGGCGCCGGACCGCCGTCACTGATGCGCTCGCCACCCACCGCCTCGATGGCGTTGCGATAATCGGCCAGGTACTTGTCGGCGTCCTGCATGGTCAGGGCCGATTCTCCCAGCATGTCATAGGTGTGGGTGAAGCCCTGCTCACGCTGCTTGCGGCTGGCCTTGAGGGCCTCTTTCATGTCGCGGCCCAGCACGAACTGCTTGCCCATGATCTTCATGGCGGCGTACATGGCCGAGCGCACCATGGGCTCACCCAGCTTGTTGACCATGCGCCCCAGCAGGTTGGCCGGGTTGCCGTCGAGCTTCTTGTCGAGCTTGATGATCTTGCCGGTCAGCATCAGGCCCCAGGTCGAGGCGTTGACCAGGGTGGAGTCACTCTTGCGAAAGTGAGCCGCCCAGTTGGCGCCGGAGAGCTTGTCCTTGATCAGGGCATCGGCGGTGTCGGCATCGGGGATGCGCAGCAGCGCCTCGGCCAGGCACATCAGTATGATCCCCTCCTGGGTATCCAGGCTGTACTCCTGCAAGAAGGCGTCGATGCCATCGCCGGCACCGTTCTCCTGACGCACCTTGCTCACCAGGGCGCGGGCGCGGCTGGTAATGCGCTCGAGGGCGGCACCGTCGCTCGGCAGCATGGCCGACAGCTCGGTCAGGTAGGCATTCTCGTCCACTACATAATTCTGGGTAATGGCCTCGCGCAGGGCGGCGAGATCGGTGGGGCGATAGTCGGGGGCAAGCACTTGGGTCGCTTTGAACATAGATGGGGTCTTCCTGTACACCCTGGGGGCTCAATGGGATGGCGCATGGCGCCGCAACGCCGGTAATGTATACAATTACGCCCCACCAATGAAATGAAATTGTTGCCAGTTTATTAAGCGCGCCGCATCTTTTCGGCAATAAGGGCTCATAAAGGCCACATCAAGGGGAGCTCAGCCACTTTACCCGACAAAAATTGCATACAATTTCTCTTGCCCCAAAAGAGAGGGGGATGCCTTGGCATCCCCCTCTCTGCGTCAACCCGCTCAGTTCATCCAGCGGTCGCCACGGCGACGCCGTGGCAACATGGGCAGCAAGAGCCCCGCCAGGAGGCCGGCCCCCACCATCAGACCGCCACGAATGAACCAATCCATCTGCATGTCGTGCTCGCGGTTGTCATAGCTCTGATTGAGGGCGTCGTTCTGCTCTTTCAGGCTGGCCATCTGAGCATCCCGCTGCTTGAGCTGACTCTGCAGTTCGGTGATCTGCTGCTTCTGCTGCGCGATGGCCCCATCTTTCTGCGCAAACAGCCGCTCGTTATCGCCGTTGAGGTTTTGCAGGCGCCCCTTGAGCTCATCGAGCTGCTGCTGCTGCTGCGCCACCTGCTGACGGAAACTCGGCCCGCTTTGCAGATCATCCCCTTTCACCCAGCCGCTGCGCCCCTTGCCATCGGTGATCTGCACGAAGCCACCCTCGCTGGGACCGGCGAGCTCAAGCTGCTCACCCGCCTTGACGCTGCCGAGGATGCGGTACTGGGTACCCGGTCCGCCGTGGATAAAGGTATAGATGTTGTCGGATACGTAACGGGTCTCGGCCATGGACTGGCTGGCGGCGAGAGCAAGCAGGATCCCGATCAGGGCACGCATGGATGTCGATGTCTCTGTATTGGTTGAAAAACAGCTTGGATGGTAAGCCGCCATCACCTCAAACCACAAGCAGAACCGCAACGGAGTGTGAAGCTAGCCCCGACGCAGGCTCTCCTTGATCTGCCGAAGCTCTTGCAGCAGTTGGTCCTGCTGCCGGGTCAGGTGACGCACCTGCTGCTGCAGGGCCTGAGTCTCCTTGTCCGTAGATTTGAGAAAGAGGCTGGCCATGAAACCGCTCATGGCACTGAACAGGCCCACCCCGAAGATGATCACCAGGCTGGCCACGAAGCGCCCCTCGTCGGTGTGAGGCACTATATCCCCGTATCCTATGGTGGAGAGGGTCACCAGGGCCCACCAGAAGGCGTCATAGGCATTGTTGATCTGGCTACCCGGCGTCCCCCCCTCGACCCAGAAGATGAGGCCCGCCCCCACCCCGAGCAACACGAAGAAGAGCAGCAGTATGCCGGCCAGGTGCGATTCGCTGCGCTCGCGACGAAAGATGGCCAACAGGTCCGGATTGCGGCGCAGCAGCTGGATCACCCGATAGAGTTGCAGCAGCCGAGCCCAGCGCAGCTGCTCCACCATAGGCAGGCTGCCCGGCAGGTAGATCCAGTTGCTCTTGAGATAGGCGAGGCGCTGATCGCTGCGTGCCAGACCATAGAGGAAGTGAATGATAAAGACGTAACAGAGCAGGCTGTCCACGTCATAGAAGAGGGAGAGCGTCTCGGGCGTAAAATATTCACCGAAGAACCAGCGCAGGCTCACCAGCAACACAGAGACCACAGAGAGCAGGGCCATCAGCAGATCCATGGCTCTCAGGCCGGCAGAGTGATGTCGCATACAAAATCCATCATTGAGCATAAACATTAGTCATAAAAAACAAGATAATGCCGATACCCTGACGGTCAAAGGGGATTTCGCATGTCCAAGGAGAGTCGTGATGCGGTTTAATGCCATCGAGCGTCGTATGAGTGATGTTCGCCTGCTGCCCAAGGTAGTGATCCTGATGGTGGTCAGCACCCTGCTGCTGCTGACCAAGCTCTGGTTCGATGCCAGCCACCTGGAAGAGACCCTGCTGCAGGGGGGCATAGAGGCGGGTCAGGCGGGGGAGATTGCCCAAAACCTCATCTGGAGTGGTCTGATGGAGACGGCCCTGATGGGGATCTTCTTCGTGGTCTTCCTGCTGGCCGGCTCCCGCCTCATGGTGCGTCAGGTCAACTATCTGGTCGGCCTGCTGCACCGCTTCTCCCAACAAGACCTCAGCCACAGGGTCGAGCTCAACTCCAAAGACGAGTTCGGCGACATCGCCCGGGCCGTGGCCCACTCCCAGGATCACCTGCGACAGGTGTTCGGCAACCAGCGCGGCATCAGCAAGGAGCTCGGAGAGATCGCCTCCCAGGTCACTCTTTGCATGGAGGAGGCCAACGAGTCGATCAGCGAAGAGTTTCGTCAGATAGAGCAGCTGGCCGGCGCCATGAGCGAGATGGCCGCCTCGGTACGCGAAGTGGCCGGCCATGCGGAGCAGGCCTCCCGGGCCACCAGCGAGAGCCGCGCCCTGGCCGAGCAGGGGCAAGGCTATGTGGCCGAGACGGTGACCACCATCTCGGCCCTGTCGAACAATATCCAGCGCTCCTCCGGCGTGGTCAGCGATGTGGAGCAGGGGGTGCAGCGCATCGGCTCCGTGGTCGATACCATTCGCAGCATCTCGGAACAGACCAACCTGCTGGCCCTCAACGCCGCCATCGAGGCAGCCCGTGCCGGTGAAGCGGGACGCGGCTTTGCCGTGGTGGCCGACGAGGTGCGCAGCCTGGCCAACCGGGCCCAGGCAGCGACGGTGGAGATCCAGCAGATGATAGAGCAGCTGCAGCAGAGCGCCCGTCAGGCCACCCTGTTGATGAGCGAGAGCGTGGCCCAGGCCGATCGCGGTGTAGAGCAGGTGAACCGGGCCGGGGATCAGCTCGGCACCATAGTCAACCGGGTACACGCCGTGGCCGACATGAACTATCAGATCGCCACCGCCGCCGAGCAGCAGAGCAAGGTCGCCGAAGAGATGGAGGACAACCTCACCCAGGTCAAACAGATCGTCGAAGGCTCTGTGGTGGTGATCCGCGAGCTGCTCGAGGCGAGTGGCCAGGTAGAGGCCCATAGCCGGGAACTGGATAGCACCATTCAGGCCTTTAAGCTGGATTAATCCCTCCTGTCACAACAGAGTGCCACGACACCGTGGCCCCCTGGCCACGTTGGTTGTGTGCGTGCGCTCCCACCGCCGGCACCGCGCTGTGACTTAGCGCGGCACAGTGTTAGATTGGCGGGCATAGTCAGTTGCAAAGGAACCTTGCCGTGACCCTGCCCGCCTCCCTCCTCCCCCTCGCCCAGCGCCACTGGCAGCGCCTGCTGGAACAACAACCAGAACGAGCCACCCTTCCCGAACCGGTTCGCGACGCCCTGCTCACCCTGCTCGGTCTCTCGGATTTCGTGGCCGATGCCCTGCACCGGGAGCCTGCCTTGCTCGAAACCCTGCTCGGCAGTGGAGAGCTGGAGCAGGCCGAACGCTGGCCCAATTACCCGGCCCAGCTGGCCGAGGCCCTGAGCGACGTGCAGGATGAGGAGTCACTGAAGCGAGCCCTGCGCCGCTTCCGCCGCCATCAGATGGTGGTGATCGCCTGGCGCGAGCTACTGGGACTGGCCCCGGTGGAGGAGAGCTTCGTCCACCTGACCAGGCTGGCCGATGCCCTCATCGGTCAGACCCGTGACTGGCTCTATGAGTTGCAGTGCCGCGAGCTTGGCACCCCGCTCGACGGCGAGGGCAACCCCCAACCCCTGCTGATCCTCGGCATGGGCAAGCTGGGCGGTGGCGAGCTCAACTTCTCGTCCGACATCGATCTTATCTTCACCTTCCCCGAGAACGGCTACACCCACGGTGGCCGCCGCGAGCTGGCCAACCAGCAGTTCTTCATCAAGCTGGGCCAGCGCATCATCAACGCCCTGCACCAGAGCACGGTCGACGGCCAGGTGTTTCGGGTCGACATGCGGCTGCGTCCGTTCGGGGACGCAGGTCCACTGGCCATCTCGTTTGCCGCCATGGAGGACTACTACCAGCACCACGGACGCAACTGGGAACGCTACGCCATGGTCAAGGCGCGGGTGATCGGTGACGAGTGCCATTACGGCCGCGAGCTGGGCGAGCTGCTGCGCCCCTTCGTGTTTCGCCGCTACATCGACTTCGGGGTCATCGACGGCCTGCGCCAGATGAAGGCGATGATCGCCGCCGAGGTGCGCCGCAAGGGACTGGAGGGGAACATCAAGCTGGGCGCCGGCGGCATTCGTGAGGTGGAGTTTATCGTGCAAGCCCTGCAGCTCATCCGCGGTGGACGCGAGCCGGCGCTGCGAGTGCGCCACCTGCCGGACGCGCTCTCGGCCATCGCGGCGTGCGGTGCCCTCACCGGCGAGGAGAGTGAGCGCCTGCTCTGTGCCTATCGCCTGCTGCGCCGGGTCGAGAACCTGCTACAGGAGATCGGCGATCAGCAGACCCAGACCCTGCCCACCGAGGAGCGGGATCGCACCCGCCTGGTTCATGCCATGGGGCTGCCAGACTGGGCCAGCCTGATGGCTCGCCTCGACGGGGAGATGGCGGCGGTGCACGGCGAGTTCGTCAAGGTCGTGGGCGAGGAGAAGGAGGCGCCGGCCCACCTCGAGCAGGTGTGGGTGGATCTCTGGCGCACCACGCTCGATCGCGACGAGATCATCGCCCTGCTGGGGGAGCAGGGGGTGAACGAGGAGGCGAGCAGCGCCATCACTACCCATCTGCTCCATTTTAAGGAGGAGGCATCACGCCGCCCCATCGGCCCTCAGGGGCGCACCGCCCTGGACTGGCTGATGCCGGAGCTGTTGCGGCTGGTGATCGGAGAGTCCCAACCCGGCCCCCTGTTCGATCGCCTCTGCCAACTGTTGACCCGCATCTTCACCCGCAGCGCCTATCTGCAACTGCTGGCCGAAAACCCGGGAGCCCTGCGCCAGCTGGTGCGCCTGTGCGCCGCCAGCCATCTGGTGAGCGAGCAGCTGTCGCGCTACCCCATCTTGCTCGACGAACTGCTCGATCCCCAGCACCTCTATCACCCGACCCCGCTCGATCACTACAAGCCCCAGCTGCGTCAGTTCCTGCTGCGCATCCCCGAGGAGGATGTGGAGCAACAGATGGAGGCCCTGCGCCAGTTCAAGCAGGTGCAGCTGCTGCGCATCGTGGCGGCCGACATCGCCGGCGCCCTGCCCCTGATGAAGGTGAGCGATCACCTCACCTGGCTGGCCGAGGCCATCATCGAAGAGGTGGTCAACCAGGCCTGGAGCCAGATCACCGAACGTTATGGGGTGCCACCGGAAGTGGCCGAGAGCGGCGAGCGCGGCTTTGCGGTGATCGCCTACGGCAAGCTCGGCGGCATCGAGCTCGGCTACGGCTCGGACCTCGATCTGGTGTTCCTGCACACCGGCGAGCCTGCTGGCTACACCAACGGGGCCAAGTCCATCGACTGCCGCCAATTCTACATCCGCCTGGCCCAGCGGGTGCTGCATCTCTTTAGTACCCGCACCCCCTCGGGCATCCTCTACGAGATCGATATGCGGCTGCGTCCCTCGGGGGACGCGGGTCTGCTGGTCTCCTCCCTCGACGCCTTCGAGCATTATCAGCAGCGCGATGCCTGGACCTGGGAGCACCAGGCCCTGGTGCGAGCCCGCCCCGTCTATGGGGACGAGCGACTGCTGGCAGGCTTTGCCCGGGTGCGCCAGGCCGTGCTTTCGCGAGAACGGGAGCGGGCCCTCCTCTCCAAAGAGGTGCGCGAGATGCGCGCCAAGATGCGCGACCATCTGCTCAAGGCCGGCCCCGGCGAGTTCGACCTCAAGCAGTCGCCGGGAGGCATGGTGGATATCGAGTTCATCGCCCAGTACCTGGTGCTGGCCCATGCCGCCGAATACCCGGAGGCCCTCACCCGCTGGTCCGATAATGTGCGCATCTTCGACGAGTGCGTCATGACAGGGGTATTGACCCTGGAGGAGGCCGAAGGGCTCAAGCAGGCCTATCTGGAGATCCGCGATCTGGGGCATCGCCTCAATCTCTCGGAGATATCCCGCCGGGTCTCGGATGATCGGCTCACGGCGGAGCGCCACCATGTGCTCACCCTGTGGCAACGCCTGCTCGAATAAGGCCCGGACTCCTGGCCTACACTTAGGCGGAGATCGCAGGTAAAAGGAACACAAGGTGGAGAAGCAGGGGTTACTGCAGCTCTCCACGCTCGACGAGCAGACCAGGACACAGATCCTGGATCTCGTCAGCGATGGGCTCTGGCTATGGAATGCCAACAGCGGGGAGGTGCTGCGCTCGGCCTCCTGGTGCCGCATGCTGGGCTATGAGCCGGGCACACTGGCCGCCAATCCCCTCACCTGGGAGCGCCTGCTCCACCCCGATGACCATGCCAGGATCCTGGCCCTCCTCGATCAACTGATGGAGGAGGGGGGAGACGAGGTGTGCAGCGAATATCGCTGCCTGAGTCAGAGCGGCGACTACCTCTGGACCGAAGAGCGGGCGCGCATCCTGAGCCGCAACCCCGATGGCAGCGTGGCCCTGATGGCGGGCAGCCAGCGTCTGGCGCAGGATCGCAAGGATCGCCTCGAGCAGCTCAACAGCCATACCCTGAGTCTGGAACGACAGGTGGCCCTGCGCACCGCCGAGCTGCAGGAGCTCAACGCCTCCCTGCTCGAGCAGCTCGAACAGAATCGCCGCCTGGCCGAGACCGACAGCCTGACCCAGGCGGCCAACCGCTATCAGGCCGAGCGAGTACTGGAGCAGGAGTGCGCCCGGGCCCATCGCTTTCGCCACCCCCTCTCCCTCATCGTGCTGGATATCGACAACTTCAAGGGGATCAACGATCGCTTCGGTCATGCCACCGGCGATAGCACCCTGATCAACCTGGTCGGCCTCATCAATCCCCACCTGCGCCGCATCGATCTGCTGGCTCGCTGGGGAGGCGACGAGTTTCTCATCATACTGCCCGGCACGCCCCTGCAAGCCGCCCGTGCCGTGGCCGAAAAGCTGCAAGCCCTGGTACACGCCCACTCCCCCCTGGAGCAAGAGCCGGTGACCCTCAGCATGGGGCTGGCCCAATTCCAGACCGACGACACCCCGGAGCGGCTTACCCAGCGAGGAGACAGGGCCCTCTATCGTGCCAAGGGGGCAGGAAGAGACTGCATCTGTGATTAAAGCGCTTCACTTTTCCACAAATTCACTGCTAAACTTTCGACATTCTTTCGAATCGAAACTTATGAAGTGACAAAACGCAATACCCAACAGCGCCGCCACGCCATCGTCGCCCTGGTACAAGAGCAGGGCGAAGTGAGCGTCGACACCCTCGCCAGGCACTTCTCTACCTCAGAGGTCACCATCCGCAAGGATCTCGCCGTGCTGGAAACCGGGGGGCTGCTGCTGCGCCGTTATGGCGGGGCCATCCCGCTGCCCACCGAGATGGTGGCCGAAGAGAACCCGGAGCAGGTTTCGAAGCGAAAGCAGGCGATTGCCCGTGCTGCCGCCGAGCGGCTGCGCGACCACAACCGGGTCATCATCGACAGTGGCACCACCACCAGTGCCATGATCCCCCTGCTTGGCAGCAAGCGCGGCCTCATCGTCATGACCAACTCCCTCAACGTGGCCGGCGCCCTGCGCGAGTTGGAGAACGAGCCGACCCTGCTGATGACCGGCGGCACCTGGGATCCCCACTCCGAATCCTTCCAGGGTCAGGTGGCCGAACAGGTGCTGCGCTCCTACGATTTCGATCAGCTCTTCATCGGGGCCGATGGCATCGATCTGGAAAGGGGCACCACCACCTTCAACGAGCTGGTGGGACTGTCACGGGTGATGGCCGAGGTATCGCGCGAGGTGATCGTCATGGTGGAGTCCGAGAAGATCGGCCGCCGCATCCCCAATCTCGAGTTGCCCTGGAGCCGCATCCAGACCCTGGTGACCGACGACGCCCTGGCCCCCGAGGCCAGGGAGAAGATTCAGGCTCAGGGGGTGACGCTTATCTGCGCCCCCATCAATAACTAACTGTTTATTTTTAGGAGAGTTTCTATGTGTGGCATCGTCGGGGCCGTCGCCCAGCGTGACGTGGCAGAGATCCTGGTCGAGGGGCTACGCCGCCTCGAGTATCGCGGTTACGACTCGGCCGGGGTGGCCGTGTTCAGCGCCCAGCACCCCCTGCAGCGGGTGCGCCGTCTCGGCAAGGTCGCCGAGCTGGCCAAGGCCCTCGACGAACAACCGGTGCACGGCGGCACCGGCATCGCCCACACCCGCTGGGCGACCCACGGCGAACCCTCCGAGCGCAACGCCCACCCTCACCTCTCCGAGCACATCGTCGTGGTGCACAACGGCATCATCGAGAACCACGAGGCGCTGCGCGAGGAGCTCAAAGCCCAGGGTTACCAGTTCACCTCTGACACCGACACCGAGGTGATCGCCCACCTGGTGCATCATGAGCTCAAAGAGGCGCCGAGCCTGATCGCCGCCATGCAGCGCGCGGTGAAGCAGCTGCGCGGCGCCTACGGTACCGTGGTGATGGACACCCGTGACGACAGCCGCGTGGTGGTGGCCCGCTCCGGCTCCCCCCTGGTGATCGGCCGCGGCATCGGCGAGAACTTCATCGCCTCCGACCAGTTGGCCCTGCTGCCGGTGACCCGCCGCTTCATCTTCCTGGAGGAGGGGGACGTGGCCGAGGTGACCCGCCGCGACGTGCAGGTGTTCGACGTGGACGGCAAGCCGGTGGTACGCGAGGAGAAGGAGTCCGACATCTCCCACGACGCCGGTGACAAGGGCGAGTATCGCCACTACATGCTCAAGGAGATCCACGAGCAACCGGCCGCCATCAACCAGACTCTGGACGGGCGTCTGGGCCTCGATCACGTGGTGGTCGAGTCCTTCGGCAACGGCGCGCGCGCCATCTTCGACCAGGTCGAGCACATCCAGATCGTCGCCTGCGGCACCTCCTATCACTCCGGCATGGTGGCCCGCTACTGGTTCGAGTCCATCGCCGGTGTCTCCTGCAACGTAGAGATCGCCTCCGAGTTCCGCTATCGCAAGTCGGTGGTGCGCCCCGGCAGCCTGCTGGTGACCCTCTCCCAGAGCGGTGAGACCGCCGACACCCTGGCCGCCCTGCGTCTGGCCAAGACCAGCGGCTACATGAGCTCGCTGGCCATCTGCAACGTGCCGGGGTCGTCTCTGGTACGTGAGTCGGATCTCGCCTTCATGACCCGCGCGGGGGCAGAAATTGGCGTGGCCTCTACCAAGGCCTTCACCACCCAGCTGGCCGGCCTGCTGATGCTGGTGGCCGCCGTCGGCCGCTGCCGCGGCAACCTGGATGCCGCCGCCGAGGCCAACCTGGTCAAGGCCCTGCAAGCCCTGCCCCAGCGCATCAAGGAGAGCCTCTCGCTCGCCAAGCAGATCGAGACCCTGGCCGAGGAGTTCGCCGACAAACAGCACAGCCTGTTCCTGGGCCGTGGGGATCAGTACCCCATCGCCATGGAGGGGGCGCTCAAGCTCAAGGAGATCTCCTACATCCACGCCGAGGCCTATGCCGCCGGTGAGCTCAAGCACGGCCCGCTGGCGCTGATCGACGCCGAGATGCCCATCATCGTCGTGGCGCCGAACAACGACCTGCTGGAGAAGCTCAAGTCCAACGTGGAAGAGGTGCGCGCCCGCGGTGGCATCCTCTACGTCTTCGCCGACGCCGAGACCGGCTTCAAGAGCGACGACACCATGCGGGTGATGAACCTCAACCACGTGGAAGAGGTGATCGCGCCCATCGTCTACACGGTACCGCTGCAGCTGCTCTCCTACTACGTGGCCCTCATTAAGGGCACCGACGTGGATCAGCCCCGCAACCTGGCCAAGTCGGTCACCGTCGAGTAAGCAACAGGGCCCCGAAAGGGGCCCTTGTGGGATGAAAATAGAGTTTCATCCTTGAAAATAAAGTCTCACCATTAAAAATAGAGTTTCATCATTTGGCCAACATCGACTAACCTCAAGTTATCAACAGTCGATGTTGGCCTTTCTATGTCAGGGATTTACAAGGGACTGAATCAGGGACAGATAGACAGACGGATCAGGGAAGGCCGTGGCCAAGGTCACGGACCTGACTACAAGCCGTTTATCTATACCAGGGACGTATCGTCTCTCGGTCGTTCCCACCGTATTTACGGCAACAAATGCCGGCGTTTACACCACCTCCTCTCCGATCTGGAACTGGCTGTTCTCCTTACATTCGACTGGTCCCCTCATGTCATCGACATCCGAGAGCAGTTTCCCCTACGTGTCGAAGACACCGTCAGGCTTGCCCAAGAGCACGGCCTCCCCCACGGCAAATTCCAAGGAGCCGCGCAGGTGCTGACCAGTGACTTCTTGGTAGACTTCGACGATCAGTCCAGGCCGACCATTGTCTTCCAAGCCAAGTACAGCGCCGATCTGGCGAAACCCGAAGTCATAGAACGCCTTGAGTTAGAGAGGCAATATTGGGCTGAAAAGAACATACCTTGGTACATCGTCACCGAGATGGATTTCGCCAAGACAGCTTTCAACAACATCCAATGGCTTTACCCGGTACAGACGGAGAATGAAGTAGCAACAGATGATCTGGAACGCTACCTGGAGCTCTTCTCAAAGGAATTTATGCAAGCTCCCGACAGGCAAATAACCGCAGTGGCGCAGAGCCTCGACATGGTTTACGAACTGGAACCAGGACAGGCGTTGTACTGGCTTCGCCAACTCTTGGCCCGCCGTTACTTCATCTTCGACATCACGGCCCCTTACAGGACCTTGCGGGGAAGCCAGCTCACACTCAACGACGACTGGCAAGGAGTCACCCAAGCCTATGCTGCCGGTTAACCAAGTTTTCAGGGTTGGAGACAAGCATTTTCGCCTCCTGTGGTGCGATGCCGAGACGGCCTTTTGGATCGATCTCGAGGACAAGACGGCTTGGCCGGTGCCGATAGCTACCAGCGAGTTGGAAAACATGCTGCTGGACGGTGCCGTGGAACCCGCCGAAGACCCGTTCTTAGACTCGACGCTCAGGGAAATAGAGGAAGGCAGCCCGGAATGGGAGAAAAGAGAATCTGCTTGGGAAATGCTCCGAGGTGAGGTAGGGGGCGTCGGACTTTTCTTCAGGAAAGGGCGAGGGCCAGCCGTTATCCGAATAACCCAGACACATGGCGTCACCCACCAGACCGTCTACCGATTGCTGAAACGGTATTGGCAAAGGGGCATGTGCAAGAATGCGCTGCTTCCAGACTACGTAAAATCTGGAGCCAAGGGCAAGGCAAGGAAACCAGGTGGGCAGAAGCTGGGAAGGCCGAGGATTGTTCGCAACGGGACGGGCAGCAACGTCACCGAAGACATAGCCCGGATCTTCCGGCAGGTGATCGAAGGAAGGCTTCTCAAGGAGAGCCACCCTGTCATCACTGATGCCTACGCCAGCGCCGTGAATCTGATCCGGGCTAGGTACCCGGCGATGGTGGTAGAGGATCTGCCGACCCCGGAACAGTTCAGGTACTTCTTCAAGAGGGAATACACAGCGGTCTCTGTGGCCGAGAAGCAGTTCACCTCAGTGGACTTCGCCAAGGACGTCAGGCCCCTCAAGGGCACGTCTACGGCCGACACCTTGGGTCCAGGTCATCGCTACCAAATTGACGCCACCATTGCGGATATCTACCTAGTGTCCGAACAGGACCGCAGCCTCATAGTCGGTCGACCCGTCATCTACTTCGTGGTCGATGTCTTCAGCCGCATGGTGACTGGCATGTACGTTGGGTTCGAGGGGCCTTCTTGGGCCAGCGCCATGATGGCGCTAGCCAACGCAGTAACCGACAAAACGGCCTACTGCCGGGCGTTCGGCATAGACATCGAGCCTGAGCACTGGCCGGTTGGTGGCCTCCCTGATGTCATCCTCGCCGACAAGGGTGAGTTGAACGGCACCAAAGTCGAGCCGTTTGCCGAAGCCTTCGGTGTCCGCATCGAGAACGCGCCAGCTCGGCGCGGGGATGCCAAGGGAATCGTCGAAAGGAAGTTCCGCACCGTGCAGGGAGACTTTAAGCCTTACGTCCCTGGCGTGGTGGGGGAAATCACCAGCCGCAAGCGCGGCGGTAAGGATTACCGGCTGGATGCTACCTTGACCCTGCCGGAGTTCACCAAGCAGA
Organism: Aeromonas schubertii; assembly: GCF_000820105.1. Taxonomy (GTDB): domain Bacteria; phylum Pseudomonadota; class Gammaproteobacteria; order Enterobacterales; family Aeromonadaceae; genus Aeromonas; species Aeromonas schubertii. Next base: position 35,437 of record NZ_CDDB01000048.1, read on the forward strand.
TCCTCGACTCGGTGCTGTACTACAACAACTATCGCCCCCTGTCCAAATACGACAGGTCTGAAGGTATGCCCGGCGACTTGCCGGCCATCCCCCTGGCGTTGTGGCGTTGGGGATTGACCAACCTCACCGGCCGTTTGCGCCAGGCGCCGGATGAGTTGGTGCGCATCAACCTGCTTCCCCACGACTTCGCCACATTGTCCGACAGGGGAATACGCCTGTTCGGGTGCTACTACACCTGCGCCGAGGCAATGAAGTTGGGGTGGTTCCACAGGGGGCTTGGCCAGCGGCCATCCAAAGTTCAAGTAGCCTATGATCCGCGTAGTGCGGACCATATCTATGTGAGGCCGAACCAAAGTCTGAAGGATTACTGGGTTTGCGACCTTGCCGATTTCAGCCGGCGCTTCAGAGGGACCACTTTCTGGGACGTATGGAACCAGACTAGGTCTGAACGGAAAGCCGACGCCAACGCGGCCATGGCGGCGATTGAGGAACGTGGCAAGCTGCTAGAGAGGATGGAGGAGGTTACAGCGCAAGCAGAGGCGCAACGTCCGGAACGGACAGGCCTCACCAAGAAGAACCTGGGTACCCAGATTCGCGAGAACAAGCAACAGGAAAAACGCCACGAACGCCGTCATGCAGCCTTCAAGCCTGCCAAGGTGCGGCAGGACAAACCTGCCGATGTGGTCCCGCTCAAAGGCGGCAAGCCGGACGACTACGCCTACCCAGACATGAGCGACCTTATCTTCGGGGAGGGTGACGATGACTGACAAGGTCCGCCGCGGCGCCATCCCCCAGGCTAGCTATCAGGAGCAGCAACTGCCCGAGTACGACGGCAACCCCCTCATTAGCGCCCTGCCGCCCATCCCCGGTTTTCAGGACGTGGTAGCCCAGCTCCAGGCCTTGCCCGCCTTCGATCCTCAGGAGGCTTTGCTGGACGGTCGGGTCAGAGCCCATGCCATAGCCCGTTTGCTTCATGGCTTCTTCCAGCCCTTGACCCACCATCTGGAGTTGGAAGGCAAAATCAGCCTGATGATCCGTCAGGGCTACATAGGCCGAAACCCGGCCAATGGCGCCTGGTATTCACACCTCCAAAACGGCTACCGCCGAGTGGAGGAAGAGGATCTGGATGTAGCCATCTACCAAAGTGTTTCCTCCACGGCCAGCAGTTTGTCGCTGTTCGGTTGCTCGGGCTGCGGCAAGACCCGCACTCTGGAGCGGATCCTGGGGATGTATCCCCAAGCCCTCCACCATCCCGAATACAACATCACTCAGCTGACCTACTTGAAGGTCGACTGCCCCATAGATGGCGATCTGGACGAGCTGTGCCTGAGCTTCTTCAATCAGGTGGACAGGGTACTTGGAACCCATTACAGCCGTAGCCACGGCCGCAAGAAGCTGGGAACCAAGCGCCTACTGGCCAGCATGTGCCAGATAGCCAACCTTCATGCCCTCGGGGCCCTCATCATCGACGAGGTCCAGAACCTCAACGAGGCCAGGTCGGGTGGCGCCGAGAAGATGCACAACTTCTTCGTGTCCCTGGTCAACACCATAGGGGTGCCCATCATCCAAGTGGGCACACACCGGGCCAGCAAGTTCTTCCAGCGCACCTTCAGGGCGGCGCGGCGGATTTCCGGGCTGGGCAGCATCCGCTGGGACAGGCTGCCTAGGGACGAGCACTGGACGAGGCTCCTGAAGCGCCTCTGGAAGTTCCAGTGGTTGAGGGAAGCTGCTCCCCTTGATGAGGAGTTGGAAGCAACCATGTATGAGCTGACCCAGGGGGTCATGGATATCGTGGTCAAGCTCTTCGCTCTGGCGCAGATCCGGGCCATAGTGACGGGCGCCGAACACATCAGGCCACCGCTGCTACGTAAGGTCTTTGAGGATGAATTTAAACCGGTTCATCCAATGCTGGCTGCCCTGAGGAGCGGCAGACCGGAGCTTGTCGCCAAGTACGACGATCTGCTGATGCCGGAGATTGAAGGCCGGCTGATCTCCCTCAGCCGGTCGCTGGACAGGGCAGTTTCACTCAAGTCACTGTCGCCCCCGGTCGACGACAAGGCCAAAAAGCTGGCCTCCTTGCTCGAGGCGATGGAGATCCCGCTGGACATTGCTATGCCCATGGCCGACGAGTTAGTGGCCGATCACCCTAGCCTTCCATTGGCGACATTGGTTCATAAAGCGACGGCCTACCTCGCCCAGGATAGGCCCAAGGCGCCGACCATCTCTAAGGTGAAACGGACCGAGTGGGGCCGCCTACCCCAAGGTGACTTGAGGCGGCTCTATGCGGACGGGTCCGAGGTGACGGCCTACGACAGCTTCAAGAAAGCAGGTCTGGTGTTCAACCTACAGTCGCTGCTGGGAAAGGTGGGCTGAGATGTACTTCCCCAGGCTCTACCCGGACGAACTGCTCTACAGCGCCATCGCACGCTGCCGGGTGCACCTGGGAATAGGTAGCCACAAGGGCCTTTTAGCCATGCTGTTTGGCGACACCAGGGTGGCTGCGGTCACCGACCTGCCCAGCCACCTGCAAAGCCTGGCAGGCAACACCGGCTTGGATCCGGAAACACTGGTGGCCAACCACACCCTCTTCCCCCTCTACGCGCCATTCATCCCCAAGCAGCGCCGTTTCAAGCTTCATCAATCCATGCTTGCCCCGGACCAACCCGGCTCCATAGGTTTGGCGGGCGCGTCGACAGCCCTTGTCAAATGGCCGGAATGGTTGCGCTACTGCCCGCTCTGCTTCGAGGAGATGGTGGCGAACCTCGGCGAGCCCTATTGGCGGCGCTGCTGGCAGGTGCAGGGCGTGGACGCTTGTCTCGAGCACGGCTGTCTACTTCTCGATTCCCCCATCCCGTTTCGGCGGACGCACAGGCATGAGTTCCACGCTGCCACCCTGCTCCCCGGCGGCAGAGCTATCCCTGCCGAAGCCGCATTGACAAGGCTCGCCACCGCCCTGACGCAGCTCCTGGCGTACCGGGGCGGGAGATCCCCAGGATTTGCGGGCTGGAGCAACTTCTACCAGCGGCTGGCCACGGACTGCGGCGCCCGGCGGGGTAGACAAGTCAGGACCGATGCTATCTGGCGGATGATCCAGGACACCCATTCTAGGGACTGGATCATTGCCAACGGCCTTTGGGCCGCCGAACCGCCGCCCTGGCTACTGGCCCTGTTCAGGAAACACCGCAAGGCCTTCGGCTGCCTTCAGCACCTGATCGTCTGGACCAGCTTACGCCCGGGACATGATGTCGGCGGGATCATAGAGGAGGCGTGGACATGCCGCCTAAGCAGGCATCAGGCTGACCAGCCAGAGTTCTTGCTCTCGGCAGAACCTGAACAACGGCAGTGCTATCGCGCTATCTGGACTGCCGCTCTTGCTGCACATGGTGGTCCTAAAGCTGCAAGGAAATGTGAAGGTCAGGCGGTTTACGCCTGGCTGTATCGGCATGACAGGGGATGGCTGCTCGCAACCAACCGGAGCAGGACATCCCGGAAAGGCAACCACGATCATACCGACTGGAGGCGCCGTGATAGAGATCTGGTGCGCCGGTTGATAAGGATCGAGCTGGACTCTGCCGAGAAGATCGGCCTGCCGCGCCGAAGCCGCAATTGGTTCCTGCACCAACTGCATCATCATGCCTCGGTTGAGCGTCATCTAGCTCAACTTCCCCTCTGCCACGCCTTTCTGGAACGCTATGCCGAGTCAGTGGGTGAATACCAGATCCGCCGCCTGACCCGGGCGGCGCTGGAAGACGCCGCGGCCGGAAGGTGTTCCAAGCGTTGGCAGTTGGAGAGACGCTGCGGGCTGATCAAGGGAAGGACAGCCCCTCTGGCGGCCGCATTTATCGCGTACATGGGAGAGTGGGATTGAGCCGTGTGCTATTTCGTCAGATACCCAAGGGAGCCAGGCTGCTGGCAATGGGAAACTTCTTCAAAGAAAGCGACCCAGACGCCCAGTGGCGGCTGGCGGCTTTCCTCAACCTGGGCAGTGATATGCTGCCGCGCCGATTCGGCCTAGAGATGCTATGCGTGATGGGGCTTGGCCGTGAGTTCATCGCGGAAGATAAGACCCCCTACATATCGCACGGTTTCCTTAAAAGACTGGTGTTGCCGCCAGTGGATACATGGCGGGAAAGCACCTTGGGCGAATGCCCCCGCCTGTCCAGAAGGCTTGCCCGCAATCCTGAGGTGGCCAGCCAACGCTGCTTCGTATTCGAGGCGAATGGCCTGATCGTCTGGCTCCCCAAGTTCGAACTGGCACGCAAGCTTTTCTTCCATGCTGGCTTTCTGGTGCGCTCGGCCTTCGAGCCCAACGGCCTGGACATGGTCTTCTCGGTGCAGAAGGAAGAAGAGACCATCCACATCCGAACGCCGGCGAAGACCGGGGCCCCCAGCCAGCTGCTTAAGATCAAGGGGTACCGGGACCACTTCAGCTGGCTGCTGCTGGACCCGGACGTGCGAAGTTCCTTCGAATCTATCTGGCGAAGCCTCAACGAGGAGCAGGACACTGGGGGGACGAGGTATGCCAGATGGCGGTTCAATTTCATCCCGCCGAGCTGCCTATCCGGCGTCACCATGGAGGCCCAGGGCCCCCTGGACCAGGACAGGAGGGAGTTGTTGGTATGGGAGATCAGGGGGCTGCTGGGGCTCAGGTTCGACTGCCGGGACGAGATCCACTTCCACCATCCTTCGCTCCGCCTGTCCGTAAAGGGGGAAGGCGGCGGCCGGATGCCTCCGGCCCCGGGGACCGAGGAAATCGAGGTGGATGAGGAAGAAGAGCCTGATGATGGTAGGGGGCGGCAGTTGCTCGAATTGCCCATAGAAGGCATAGCCTTCGACGAACATCCGGCGACACGGATCGCCTACCAAGGCCAGCGAGCTACCGGCCAAGGTAAGAGGGTGGATGACGACACGGTTCCCGGCGGGGAGGCGAGAATTCTGGGTTTGGCTGACGACGTCACGGGAGGCACAGTGGTACCTGGGGAGTTCCAGCAGTTGGATGTACCGAAAGACACAGGTCAGTTTCCCAACCGCTTCGTGATGCTCAGGGATATTATCCGGCAGATAGCCGAGGAGCCCGGCATCGAGCTGCTGGAGTTGGAGGTGAAGCCCCTGCCCCAGGTGCCGCGCTGCAGCTACCATATGATGGACGAAAATACGCTCCGTTGTTACTTGATGGCGAGGTTCAGGCTGGAAGATGGATGGGAGCGGTACTTGTTGGAAGTTGATACTTCCGATAACAAGAAGCGACTGTCCACCCGAATCGTGATCTTCCGAGCAGAAGCAAACGCTAGAGATTGTATCGATAGAATACTTAAAGATATGGTTAAGTTCTCTCTGAGATGGCCAACACTCATGGAAAAGGTCTGCAAGTCTTTTCATTCGATTCATCACCCAAAAGAAAATTCGACGGATCAACTTCAGGTAAGAGTTGATGCTTGGGTGCTGCGGTTGAAGGAGGGAGTGAAAGCGTTATAGGTGATGATGAGTCATGGCGGCAATATAAACAGAGTCTTTTGACTACCACATCTTTAGATGGCCTCAACCCTCGGCATGAATACACCGCTTATTTTCGATTAAAAATCAAACATATCCAGATAAGTCGAGATCTGGCAAAGGATGATGAATTTGTCTGAAAAACAAAACCTACACTTCGATGTCAGTACTGGCCTAAAACGTGTGTTGGGTCGGGAGCTCATTACTGATGACGAAGTCGCGATATTCGAACTCGTCAAAAATTCATTCGATGCAGGTGCAGACAGCGTGCAACTGTACTTGGGCGATGAAGCTATTGTCATCGCCGACAACGGTTCCGGCATGTCTTATGAGGATCTTACAGGCAAGTGGCTGTTTGTTGCCTACTCGTCAAAGCGTAGCGATCGGCCTGCTGATGACTTCCGCAATATTGCAGCCGAGCGTAGGCACTATGCCGGCAGCAAAGGCATTGGTCGTTTTTCGTCTGATCGCCTGGGTGAGGAGGTTGTCATACAAAGCCGCCCTCGGGGCGAAACCAATGCGGTCCATCGGCTGACTGTCGATTGGGAGCTGTTCGAAAAGGATGCCCAGGAGCATTTCGAGAAAGTTCCCGTTAGATACGTCAAGCAGGGCGCTTTTGAGCTGCCGACCGAGCTGGATGAGTTCAAGTCAACCCTCAAACATGGCACTGTGGTCACTATCCAGCGGCTGAGACTGCCTTGGTCGCGACAGCGCATCTTGGACCTAAAGGCGTCGCTGGCAAAACTTATCAACCCCTTTGGCGAAGAGACTGACGGCTTCGGCATTTATATCACTGCGCCTGCCGAGAAGGCAGAGGACGAGCGATTTATTGCCTCTCAAGTAAAGGAGGGAAAAGAGGTTCTGCCCAAAGATCTGGTCAATGGCCAGATTGGTAATTTCATCTTTGCCACATTGCAGGACAAGACGACATTTATTCGGGTAACTATCGATGGTGATGAGTTGCACACGGCACTTACGGATCGTGGCGAGGTCATCTACCGAATTGTCGAGCCAAATCCATATCAGCATCTCTCGACGGCGGGTTTCAGGTGCGATATCTACTACCTCAACCAGTCTGCAAAGGTTACGTTCACTCGACGTGTCGGCTTGCCGTCAGTTCAGTTTGGATCGGTTTTTCTCTTTAGGAACGATTTTCGCGTCTATCCGATCGGCGAAGACGGAGATGATTGGTTTGGCTTCAATCGTCGCAAGCAGCAAGGTTATGCACGCTTTTTGGGCTCACGCGAAATCATTGGACGCGTCGACGTTTCCGGGGCCGATGAAGACTTCCAAGAAGCCTCCAGTCGCAACCAAGGTCTGATCGATACTCCTGCTGTCGAACAGCTCCGCAAGGCGGTCATGGAGCACTGCCTGAAACGTCTGGAGAAGTATGTGGTTCCGGTATCTTGGGTCGACAAACCGGATGCCGAGACCGACGACCTGTCTAGATTGCTGACAGATCCTGGACGCGCACGTGTAACAGCAGCCGTTGCCAATCTCGTTGACAACGAGAAGGTGCAGCTCATTGAGTACAGCAAGCGGCTTATCGACTTGATTAACGAACGCTCCAGCGATTTCGAGACATCGCTGGTCAGTCTGCGTTCTATTGCCGAAAAAACGGACGATAAGGGGATGCTTGCGCGGCTCGACGCAGCCGAGCGCCGCTTCGATGATTTGAAAAGGTCTGAGGCCGACGCACGCAGAGTAGCCGATCAGGCGCTGGAGGCTGCTGCGGCCGCAAACCGCCGCGCAGATACCGCTGAGGCGGAGGTAGAGACGGAGCAGCGGCGTGCGCATTTTCTGGAGTCGTTTGTCAGCGTAGATTCCGCCACAATACTAAATCTTCATCATCAGGTGACTATATATGCCGTAGACATCGCTCAGCAAATTGAGAATTTCTTAACTGAGACTGCTGGGGAGGTATCAATTCCCCGCGACACAGTTCTTAAGACGCTGGAGCAGATGGCCTTCCTCAATCGGAAAGTCATGTCAGTAACGAAGTTTGCTGCAAAAGCGAAATTCAAGCTTGATTCCGAAAAAATAGAGACCGATCTTGCTGCTTTTATCTATGACTACATCGAGCAAATTGCTCGTACCACCGGCAGTGCTCGGTTGCAGATTGCAGCCGAAAATACTCACCCTGGTATGAAACTACGCTTCAATCCAATCGATGCCGCGATTGTTGTTGACAACTTAGTTAGTAATGCACGAAAGGCTAAGGCGTCTCGTATTAACTTCATTCTCACGCAAGAGAATAAGAGCGGCCTTACTATTCATGTGAGTGACAATGGGCGAGGTCTTGCTCCAGGCACTAATGGTTCGCGCATTTTTGAAATGGGTTACACGACAACGATGGGCTCAGGCCTCGGTCTCTACCATGTCCGGCAAGCTCTTGGCGAAATGGGGGGCAGTATCGAACTCGATGATGAAATAGAAAAAGGGCTGGGTCTCGTCATTAAGATCGCAGCAAAGGGGAGAAAGGTGTGAGACTCGATTTTAACGTGCTGTGGGTGGATGACCAGCCTGCTAGTGTGGCCCATCAGATCAAGAGCATCGCGTTGCAGATGGCTAACGAGGGATTTGAGTTCAAGCCTCGTCAGTGCACGACGCTCGCTCAAATGGAAGAGGTCATTTCTGAAGACGTATTCACGGATGAGGTTGATCTGATCCTGGTGGATTGGGATCTAGGCAACAACGAACACGGCGAAGATGCAATCGAGCGTATTCGCCAGATCGTTCAGTACAAAGACGTGGTCTTCTATTCTGGGCAGGCTGCGGTCGTAGAGTTACGACAAAAGGCCTACGAAAAGCAACTAGAGGGTGTCTACTGTGCCGGTCGAGCAGACCTTGTCGACGAAGTGATAGGCGTTTTTGAGTCACTGATCAAGAAGGTCCTCGACCTCGATCATACTCGTGGCATAGTTATGGGAGCCACGAGTGACATCGACCATATGGTCAACACATGCCTGACTTTGGCGCACAACAAGCTCAATGACATGGGCAAGGCCAAATTCATTGAGGAAGCGATGAGGCGTGTGATGGAACAAGTCGAGAATATCGCGAGGCAAGGCGAGAAGTTAAAAGTCGCACCTAGTGTTGAAGCTCTATTTAATACTCATATGCTTTTTACATCGGACCATCGCCTTCGCATGTTGGCGAGTATTCTGGGTATGGACGAATTCGAGGCGCATGCGACTGGTATAGCGACTGTTAAAGCGTATCGCGAGGGTGTTGTTCGTGAGCGCAATACCCTCGGACATGCAGTTATGGTTCCCCAGGGCAAGCCCAACTCCGTCATTGATGATGCAGGCAAAGTCGTCGACATGGTGCAGATGCGAGAGCTTCGCAAATTGATTCTGAACCTACGTGCTGACTTCCGCGCCTTGCTGGACTCCATGCAGACCTGAGTCGACCTGATGCTCATCTATCCTCGGATTCGCTGATTGACGACTGAACAGTTCCACTAATGTTTCTCCAATCGCTCTTGCGGCGAGTGGTGGTACAGCATTGGCCACCTGTGTGAAACGAGGCACTTCTTGTTTCCTCCGGTGGCCGCCTGATGTGTACTTGCCTTGAAATGAGTACCAGTCGGGGAAGCTTTGTAGCCGCGCGTTCTCCCGAACGGTCAGAGTGCGCGGCTCGGAATAATGCAGTAAATCATCAGGCATGCTTGTTATAGTCGGCGATGGGCGATCTGGATCAAGTACACGCAAAGCCATTTTCTTCAGACCAAATCTCTCACGCATTTCGGCCCCGACGCTTTTATTTAAACGCCCCTCAGCATGGCTAAGCTCAATGAGCTGTTTGAAGCGATCAACAATATCCTCGCGATGTCGAGCTAGACGCAAATCAGTGGGGATTATGCCCCCTGTATTCATTAATTTTTGGTAGTGGGTAAGAGGTCCCAGATAACATGTTTCTTCAAAGCCATTGCTCTCCAATGATTGTCGTTTTCCGTTTCGCGCAACTTCGAGATCAGAAATAGCGGCAGATGAAGAAACTGGAGCCGTCAAGCGAAGTGAGCGTAAAAATGAGGGAAGGCGGTTTTGAAGGTGCAAGAATGGATTTGGTACATTCAGCTCAGTGCGGAAAGCAAGGATAAAGTAGCGTGTGCGCGCCTGTGGCACGCCAAAGATTGAGAGATCAAGTAGCTCTTCATAAACCATATAGCCATCAGACAGCCGATTCTTGAGGAGTTGGGAAAAATTCTTGATCTCGTCACCTGCACTGAAATCGATAGTAAATCCACGCACATTCTCGATCAATACGGCCTTAGGCTTGAGTATATCGACCAACTTCAAATATGAATCAAATAACTGGTTACGCGGATCATCATGTTGCCGACGTCCTGCAGCAGAGAAACCCTGGCATGGAGGACCGCCAACTAATACATCAATGCTTCCCGAGATTTTCTCGAGTTGTTCTCGGTAATCACTAAGAATTTCATTAACACCAATGGGCTCCGTAGGGAGCCAGCTTGGCCAAGTGTAACTATGGGGCGTTTCCTCAGCTAACAGATTCTTTTTTAGCGTGGCGAAAGCAAAGGCGTCACGTTCAATGGCAAAGTGGCCAACTAGCCCTGCCTGCATCAAACCGAGAGAAAGACCGCCACAACCTGCGAAAGCGTCGATGAATGTCAATGGTTTAGTGGAGGTTCTTGGCATAGTGTTTGTTTCTTTGGTATTTCAGTTAGGTAGGTGACAGACCAATTATGCCCGGCCCGACATCATATAGCCAGGCACCTTTGCAACTATCACATTTTGTAGGGTTGAAACGGTTCTTTGCTCACAAATCCAGTCATGATTTTGAGGAGGTCGGATCACGTGTTGCTCTGTCGCTCAGGATTAGGGAAGGTGCGAACAAGTCCCT
>NZ_CDDB01000049.1 GCF_000820105.1 Aeromonas schubertii
CGGCTGACCACGTGGTAGTAGGGCGTATCCTGCAAACTGATTTGACGTGAACGGGCGATGGTCATGGCGAATTCCTCGGCAGTGATGCCTCAAGCCAAGCAGGCCATTACGCCTCTGTCAAAATGGTGGGTGTCCCAGAATTTTCCCTATCCGCGAAGGTAAGCTGATGATTCATGCTGAACCTTATACCTGATGCCAAGTGGGGCTCATGATCTCACATCAGGGACTTGTTCGCACCCTCCCTAATTTAGGCTTACCATCATGGTGAGAAAATGGATTTACGTTAGTGTCGGTAATGAAGGAAAAATATTATTTAGTTGCATAAAAAAGACACCGGTTTGAGGCCGGTGTCGGGTGATAACTAGATTTGTAAGAGTAATTTTATTAAATATGTTTTGGTTTTTAGAAGCGACGACCTATCTCTGCAATTTGTTTTGCTCCAGTCGCAATTTTTGTATTATCCCCATCTCGCCAATACATATCATCTCCAACATATGATGGTTCTTGTTGCTCAGGAATAGTTATGATGATAATACCAAGACCATAATAGGCATTGAAGTCAATTGAGGATAAAACAGAGTTCTTCAATGGGTTTGAAAGTTCAGATTTTTCAATGCTAGAGCGGATCAAGTTATGATAGTCTTCTAGACTTATCCCAAGAGCTTTTGCTTCTCGATTAACACCCACAACAGTCCAAGCACCTACTTGTCTTGGGGTGATGCTATCAAGCTCGATGATTCTTTTAACATCATCATCTTTATCCGCAACTCCCAAGACAATACGCCCAGTACGATTTGGTCCATTGTTTGCCAAGGCGCATATAGTGTTTACTATTCTGTTAATTAAGTCTCTATTTATCTCTCGTTTATCACCTAAAGATACAACACCTTGTTTTAGTTCAAAGTGCGCCAATTCCATACCGGAACATCTAATATAAGAATCAATATCGAGAGATGAATGGTTAGCATATATTAACTTTGTTGGGTCAATATTAACAAAGTGGGGTGAGATCAAGGCTTTGATTGTGTTAACATTTTTCTGTCTTTCTTCAGGTGAGGTCGCTTGGCGTGAGGTTACTATCCTATCAGTAATGTTAGTAATTGCACCTTTCACTCCGCTATAGTTTGAAATAGATTTTTTCTCGTTTACAAATAAATCATGAAATGCAATAAACAATACCGCAAAAACGGCTGGGAATGCATTTGTGTTTCGCTTAGAATATATTATGTTACGCAGTTTTTCAGTTTTCGTTGCGTTACAAACTTGAATTATTTCATTGGTGCAATATTCAAATTCACCAGCTAAAGTCTCGCTGCCGTATACACCAAGCGCAGTTAGCATTTGATTTGATTCAGCACTACCTCGAGCATATATCTTATCTAAAACATCTTTCGCTCTTTCTAGTATGGTCCCGGAGATGATAGAACCTACAATATCCGCAATACATTGTTCATCCATGCTATCTCTAAGGTCTGTAGAGTTCAAAATTCCTTGTTGAACCCAGAAAACCTCATCTGCTTTTATATCATAGCCATGCCTCATCATTGGCAGGTCTATAGATATTTCAGGCATCTTAGATATTAACATAAATTCTGGAGAGCTATCTCCTCTGATTTTGCATGCTAAATGCCTGACAAGTTCTGAGAAACTGTTTTGTATACCAGATTGGCGACGTTCTTGGTCGCTAAGACGGTGCCCATATGAATTTATTCTGTCAAAAACATCGTCGACCTCTTCATTGGTTGCCCCTCTCATTATGGAAAAGGCCATGGAGTAATCTAAAAGAATAGATATTTCTTTTATAGAAAGTTTTTTCTCTTGGGATGCTGGTGAAAATTTTCCTTCAGCAAGTCTAGACTGTGCTGTTGGGAAGGATGAGATATCAAAATATCTACCATCCAGAGTAGGAAATGCTCCTTCAATGAAGGATGTGATGGCGTTAAGTCGTTGAAGCCCGTCAATAATTTCATAGACTCCGTCACCGCTTTCTTTTTCAGCCAAAAGAATTGCAGGTATTGGGTATTTTTTAAGCAGCGACTCTATTAGTTTTTGTTTTTCCTCGAGAGTCCATACTAATTTGCGTTGATAACGCCTATTTACATATAATCGTTCTTCATTATGCCACGAATAGACTGATTGAACGGATGTAGGTTGTGATGAAAGCTCAGCCATTACATGCTCCAAGTATAATATAGTGTTGTATTTACGTTCGTTGAATAGGGTATAAAATGTTAGTATGCGTTGTTGTGATCCTGATCTATTTTATATGTAAATTCTTTATGAAGAATTTTATTTTTAACCTATAAATCGAGGCTCTGGATATTGGTTATTAATAAGTCTGGATTTGCAGTAGAATTTTTAAAAAAGAATTTCTATTTTCATAGCAAACAAAAACGGCGCCTTAAGGCGCCGTTTTTAATATCACTTACTCAACTCAAATCACTGCAGCAGCGAGATATCCGCGACTTGCAGGAACAGGTTGCGCAGGTTGTTCAGCAGCGCCAGACGGTTGGCCTTGAGGGCCTCGTCGTCGGCCATCACCATCACCTCTTCGAAGAAGGTGTCGACCGGTTCGCGCAGGGCGGCCAGACGGGTGAGGGCAGCCTGATAGTCACCGGCAGCGAACAGCGGGGCCAGTTCGGCTTGCAGTTCGGCAACCTGGGTGGCCAGGGCCTTCTCGGCGGCATCGACCAGCAGTTCCGGTTTGACGGCAGTCGGCAATTCGCCTTCGACCTTGGCCAGGATGTTGCTCACGCGCTTGTTGGCGGCGGCCAGGGCCAGGGCGGCATCCAGGGTGCGGAAGTGGCTGACGGCCTTGACGCGGCGATCGAAGTCGAGCGGACGGGTCGGGCGGCGGGCCAGTACGGCCAACACCACGTCGGCACCGATGCCTTCGTCCTGATAGGCGGCACGGAAGCGGCCCAGCATGAAGTCGACCACGTCGGTGACGACGCTCTTGTGGGTGAGCTTGTCACCGTAGACGCTGACGGCCTCTTCGACCAGCTCCACCAGATCCAGGTCCAGCTGCTTCTCGGTCATGATGCGCAGGGCACCGATGGCGGCGCGGCGCAGGGCGAACGGATCCTTGTCACCCTTCGGCAGCATGCCGATGCCGAAGATACCGGCCAGGGTGTCGAACTTGTCGGCCAGGGCCACGGCGCAGGAGACCAGGCCGGCGGGCAGGGCATCGCCGGCAAAGCGCGGCATGTACTGCTCGTTGAGGGCCAGGGCCACCGCTTCGGCTTCGCCGTCGTGACGGGCGTAGTGCATGCCCATGACACCCTGGGTGTCGGTGAACTCGCTGACCATGTTGGTCATGAGATCGCACTTGGAGAGCAGACCGGCGCGCTGGGCCTGGCCCACGTCGGCACCGATCTTGGCGGCGATAAAGCCGGCCATGGCCTCGATACGGGCGGCCTTGGCGCGCACGGTACCCAGCTGTTGCTGGAACAGCACGGTCTCGAGGCGCGGCAGGCGGGAGGCCAGGGTCTGCTTGAGGTCGGTCTTGAAGAAGAACTCGGCGTCAGACAGGCGCGGACGCACCACCTTCTCGTTACCGGCGATGATCTGGCTCGGGTCTTTGGACTCGATGTTGGTGACGAAGATGAACTTGGGCAGCAGCTTGCCGCTCTGGTCGTAGACCGGGAAGTACTTCTGGTCACCCTTCATGGTGTGCACCAGCGCCTCGGCCGGCACGGCCAGGAACTTCTCTTCGAAGTTGGCGGTCAGCACCACAGGCCACTCGACCAGGGCGGTGACCTCTTCCAGCAGGGCGTCGTCCAGATCGGCCACGCCACCGAAGGCGGCAGCGGCCGCTTCGACGTCGGCCTTGATCTTGGCCTTGCGTGCCATAAAGTCGGCAATCACCATGCCGCGCTCCTGCAGGATCTGCGGGTACTGGTCGGCAGACTCAATGGTCAGTTCCGGCTCGCCCATAAAGCGGTGGCCGCGCAGGGTGCGGGCAGAGTCGATACCCAGGATGTGGGCGGGCACCAAGTCGCCGTCCAGCAGCAGGGTCACGGTGAAGACCGGACGCACGAACTGAATGGTCTTGTCGCCCCAGCGCATCATCTTGGGGATGGGCAGCTTGGCCAGAGATGAAGCTACCAGCTCACCGAGCAGATCTTTGGCCGGACGGCCTTCGACCTTGGCGGTATGGACCAGCCACTCGCCCTTGTCGGTGACCAGGCGCTCGGCCTGCTCGACGGTGATGCCGTTGCCACGGGCCCAGCCTTCGGCGGCCTTGGTCGGCTTGCCGTCGGCATCGAACGCCTGGGCCACGGCCGGGCCGCGCTTCTCGACGCTCTTGCTCGGCTGCTCGGCGGCGAGGCCGAACACCTTGAGCGCCAGACGGCGCGGGGAGGCAAACCACTCGACGTCGCCGAAGGCCAGATCGGCCTTGGTCAGTTCGGCTTTGAAGTTGGCTTCGAAGGCTTCGGCCAGAGAGCGCAGGGCCTTGGGCGGCAGCTCGGCAGTGCCGATCTCTACCAGAAATGTATGTTGTGCCATGTTCGTTCCTTAACCTTGCTTGTTCTCTGCGCGCTGACACATGGGGAAGCCCAGCGCCTCGCGGGAGGCGTAGTATGCCTCGGCCACGGCCTTGGTCAGGGTGCGAATGCGCAGTATGTAGCGCTGACGCTCGGTGACCGAGATGGCCTTGCGGGCATCCAGCAGGTTGAAGGAGTGAGCGGCCTTGAGGATGCGCTCGTAGGCCGGTAGCGGCAGCGGCTTCTCCAGCGCCAGCAGGGACTGGGCTTCCTTCTCGTACTGCTCGAAGCAGTGGAACAGGAACTCCACATCGGCGTGTTCGAAGTTGTAGGTAGATTGCTCCACCTCGTTCTGGTGGAACACGTCGCCGTAGGTGGTCTTGCCCAGGGGGCCGTCAGACCAGACCAGGTCATAGACGCTGTCGACGCCCTGGATGTACATGGCCAGTCGCTCGAGACCGTAGGTGATCTCGCCGGTGACCGGCTTGCACTCGAGGCCGCCCACCTGCTGGAAGTAGGTGAACTGGGTCACTTCCATGCCGTTGAGCCACACTTCCCAGCCCAGACCCCAGGCGCCCAGGGTCGGGTTTTCCCAGTTGTCTTCGACGAAGCGGATGTCATGCACCTGCGGATCCATCCCCAGCTCTTTCAGGGAGCCCAGGTAGAGCTCCTGGATGTTGTCCGGAGAGGGCTTGATGATGACCTGGAACTGGTAGTAGTGCTGCAGACGGTTGGGGTTCTCGCCGTAACGACCGTCGGTCGGGCGGCGGGAGGGCTGCACGTAGGCGCAGGCGATGGGCTCGGGCCCCAGGGCGCGCAGACAGGTCATCGGGTGGGAGGTACCGGCACCGACCTCCATGTCCAGCGGCTGGATAATGGTACAGCCCTGGCGGGACCAGTAGTCCTGCAGCTGCAGGATCAGGCCCTGAAAGGTTTTGACATCGAATTTTTGCATGGCTTGGATTTCGCGCGAAATTGCTGAAATTGAACCGAAGGAGTATACCGTCTGGCATGGTCGGATAATAGGCGAAATTACATGAGCACCGAATTGACCCTGCGCTGTGCCTGGGTAACCCGGGATCCCGAATACATCGAGTATCACGACGCCCAGTGGGGTCGCCCGGTGCGCGATGGCGGCGAGCTGTTTGCCAAGCTCTGCCTCGACGGGCAGCAGGCTGGGCTGTCGTGGATCACCATCCTGAAGCGCACGCCCGGCTACTATCGGGCCTTCGCCGGCTTCGATCCGGTGGCCATCGCCGCCTTCGGCGAGGCCGACGTGGAGCGCCTGATGCAAGACACCGGCATCATCCGCAACCGGCTCAAGGTGCAGTCGATCATCAAAAATGCCCGCGCCTACCTGACCATGCAAGAGGAGGGGGTCGACTTCGCCGGCTTCCTGTGGGACTTCGTCGGGGGGCGCCCCATCGTCAACCGGCACCAGGGTGATGGTGACATACCGGCCACCTCCAAGGAGTCGGATGCCATGTCCAGGGCGCTGAAAAAACGCGGCTTCACCTTCGTCGGCAGCACCATCTGTTACGCCTTCATGCAGGCGGTGGGGATGGTGAACGATCATCTGGTGAGCTGCCCCTGTCATGCGGAGTGTCAGCAGGCGTGGGGCATCGGGGTGACGCATCGGGGGGAAGGGGCCGTTTGATGCGGCGCAGTCGTGCCTGAAAAATCGCCATTCGCTTCGCCGGTTAAGGTTAGCGTCAGACAGTGGCGCAGCCCTGATCTACAATCGCCGCCCCGGCGCGGTGCCGGTCCGATTTCTCAGAGGTTTTTTTCATGCGAGCCAAGACTCTGGTGCCCATGCTGGCACTGACCATCGCCGTATCCGGCTGTACCACCAATCCCTATACCGGTGAAGAGCAGACCTCGAAGGCGGTCTGGGGCTCTCTGGCCGGCGCCGCTGCCGGCGCAGCCGTGGGGGCACTCTCCTCCAGCAAGGGGGATCGCAAGAAGGGGGTCTGGACCGGTGTGGCCGCCGGCGCGGCCCTCGGCGGTGGCATCGGCTACTACATGGACGTGCAGGAGGCCAAGCTGCGCGACAAGCTCAGGGGCACCGGCGTCAGCGTGACCCGTAGCGGCGATCAGTTGATCCTCAACATGCCCAACAACGTCACCTTCGACAGCTCCAGCGTCCAACTGAAGGCCGCCGGCGCCAACACCCTCTCCGGGGTGGCTATGGTGGTGACCGAGTTCGACAAAACCCGCCTCAACGTGGTCGGTCACACCGACAGCACCGGCTCGCGGGATCTGAACATGCGCCTCTCCCAACAGCGTGCCGATGCAGTCGCCAACCAGCTGATCGCCAGCGGCGTGAGCGGTTCGCGCATCGCCACCACAGGGGTGGGCCCGGACCAGCCGGTGGCGACCAACAGCACGGCCGAAGGCAAGGCGCAGAATCGCCGGGTCACCATCACCCTCACTCCGGTGGGCTGACAGGGCGGTTGCCAGAGCGACGATGGGAGGGGGCTGCGGCCCCCTCTTCTGTTATCCGGATTCAAGGGGGACATAGATCGCGATCCCGTGCCGAGAGCGGGGTCACAAGGGAAGAGAGAGTTAGGTTGATCACCTTCAAATTTTTCGATAAATATTCGGCTGTTTGCAGATTAATATTTGCATCAGACCCAGGATATCGGGTTATTTTTGGAATGTTGTATTGTTGTGACAGGATGTCGTCACCTTTTGCCGTAGGTCGTCTACGTCCCGTCCCCTTGCAGGTGTCCGCCACCTGATCCATTCCTATCGCTTCACGATGAGGCGAGCCCCCCAGACCATAACAAAAGGATGTACACATGAAGGGATTAACCTTGGCCTGCGCCGTTTCTGCCGCCCTGTTTGGCCTGTTGCCGGGCACCCAGGCCCAGGCTGCCGAGCGTTTCGTGACCATAGGTACCGGTGGCCAGACCGGCGTCTACTACGTGGCTGGCCAGTCTATCTGCCGCTTCCTGAATCAGGGCACCAAGACCCACGAGATCAAGTGCAACGCTCCGGCCAGCGGTGGTGGTGTCGCCAACGTCAACGGTATTCGCAGCGGTGAGTTCAACTTTGGCATCATGCAGTCGGATCACCAGTACAAGGCCATGAAGGGTCTGGAGCCGTTCAAGGCAGAAGGGGCCATGGAGGATATCCGTGCCGTCTTCTCCCTGCAGAGCGAGGTGTTCACCATTCTGGCGCGCAAGGATGCCAAGATCGCTGGTTTTGACGATCTGAAGGGCAAGCGCGTCAACATCGGTAACCCGGGTTCCGGCCAGCGCGATACCTTCGAAGAGATCATGGCGGTGAAGGGCTGGGACAAGGGGGTCTTCAGCTTGGTCTCCGAGCTCAAGCCTGCCGAGCAGGCCTCCGCCCTGGGTGACAACAACATCGACGCCATGAGCTACTTCGTCGGTCATCCCAACGGTGCCATTCAGGAGGCCTCTACCACCACCGACGCCGTGCTGGTGCCGGTGACCGGCCCCGAGATCGACAAGCTGCTGGCCGAGCGGAGCTACTACAGCAAGGCCGAGATCCCGGGTGGTCTCTACAAGGGCAGCCCGAACCCGACTCCCTCCATCGGTGGCAAGGCGGTGCTCTCTGTGAGCGCCAAGACGGATCCGGAAGTGGTCTATCAGCTGACCAAGTCGGTGTTTGACAACCTGGCCCGCTTCAAGCGTCTGCATCCGGCCTTCGCCGATCTGAAAGAGACCGACATGATCAAGGTGGGCCTCTCCGCTCCCCTGCATGAGGGTGCGGTGCGTTACTACAAGGAGCGTGGCTGGATGTAATCCACCCCCCCTTGGTTCCACCCTTTGGCTCGCCCCCTCCTGGGGGCGAGCCTGCTCATAGTAGTACCAACAGAGTCAGCCTATGCAACAAGCACAACAACATGACGCGCTCTCCGCCGAGGAGCTGATTGCCCAGGACGTGGGGGCCCGCCTGCCGGTCGGCTCCATGAGCTGGGTCATCGCCGGCCTGGCGCTGGTCTGGTCCCTGTTCCAGCTTTGGATCGCCTCACCGCTCCCTTTCATGCTGGGTGTTGGGGTCCTTAATGACACCGAATCACGCTCCATTCATCTGGCCTTCGCCATCCTGCTCGCCTACTTGGTCTTCCCCTTTGGCCGGCGCTCCCCGCGCGATCGGGTTCCCCTGCCGGATCTCGGGCTGGGGCTGATCGGCGCCCTGGTGGCCGGTTATCTCTTCCTCGCCTATGACCAGTTGGCCCTGCGCCCGGGCAACCTGACCGATCTCGACTTCATGGTCGCCTGTGTCGGCATTCCGCTGCTGCTGGAGGCGGCCCGCCGTGCTCTTGGCCCGGCCCTGGCGGTGATCGCCATCGTCTTCCTCGGCTACAGCCTGGCCGGCCCCTGGATGCCCTCCCTGCTGGCGCACCGGGGGGTGAGCCTGCATGCCCTCGCCAATCACCAGTGGATCACCACCGAAGGGGTGTTTGGCATCGCCCTTGGGGTCTCGACCAGTTTCGTCTTTTTGTTCGTGCTGTTTGGTGCTCTGCTGGAGCGGGCCGGTGCCGGCCACTACTTTATCCAGCTCGCCTTCAGCCTGCTCGGCCACCTGCGTGGCGGCCCGGCCAAGGCGGCCGTGGTGGCCTCGGCCCTGACCGGGGTCATCTCCGGATCGTCGATTGCCAACGTGGTGACCACGGGTACCTTCACCATTCCCATGATGAAACGGGTCGGTTTCTCCAAGGAGAAGGCCGGTGCTGTGGAGGTCGCCTCCTCGGTCAACGGCCAGATCATGCCCCCCGTGATGGGGGCGGCGGCCTTCCTGATGGTGGAGTACGTCGGCATTCCCTACGTGGATATCATCAAGCACGCCTTCCTGCCGGCGGCCATCTCCTATATCGCCCTGCTCTATATCGTGCACCTCGAGGCACTGAAACTCGGCATGCAGCCCATCGGCAGCCGTCATCCGCGCACCTGGCTGCAGCGCCTGACCGGCTTTGCCTTCGGTGCGGCGCTGATCAGCGGTCTCTCCATGGCGGTCTACTACGGTCTGGGTTGGCTCAAGCCGGTGCTGGGTGAGTATGCCCTGCCGGTGGTGGGCGCCCTGCTGGTGCTGGTCTATCTGGGCCTGCTCAAGATCGCCGCCAGCAATGCCCCGCTGCCGCCGGAAGACCCGGAACAGCCTCTGGATGACCTGCCCGATACCCGCGCCGTACTGCTCTCCGGTCTCCACTTCCTGCTGCCGGTGGTGGTACTGGTGTGGTGCCTGATGGTCGAGCGCCTCTCCCCGGGCCTGTCGGCCTTCTGGGGCACCATCATGCTGGTGGTGATCCTGCTGACCCAGCGCCCGCTGCTGAACTGGCTGCGCACCGATGGCCAGCACGACTACGGCAGCCTGATGGACGGGGTGGTGGACCTGCGCGAGGGGCTGATTGCCGGTGCCCGCAACATGATCGGCATCGGCATCGCTACCGCCACCGCCGGTATCATAGTGGGGGCCGTCTCCCAGACCGGCGTCGGTCTGGTGCTGGCGGATCTGGTGGAGTTCCTCTCCATGGGCAACCTGCTGCTGATGCTGATGCTGACCGCCCTGCTGAGTCTCATCCTCGGGATGGGGCTGCCCACCACCGCCAACTACATCGTGGTCTCCAGCCTGCTGGCACCCGTGGTGGTGGCGCTGGGGCAGCAGAACGGCCTGATCGTGCCGCTCATCGCCGTGCACCTGTTCGTCTTCTACTTCGGCATCATGGCGGACGTGACCCCGCCGGTGGGGCTGGCCTCGTTCGCCGCGGCCGCCGTCTCCAAGGGAGACCCCATCAAGACCGGGATCACCGCCTTCTACTACAGCCTGCGTACCGCGGCGCTGCCGTTCCTGTTTATCTTCAACACCGATCTGCTGCTCATCAACGTGGACTTCGCCCACGGCGTGCTCATCTTCATCGTGGCCACCTTCGCCATGCTGATCTTTGCCGCCGGGACCCAGGGCTACTTCCTGGTGAAGAGTCGCTGGTATGAGAGCCTGCTGCTGCTGCTGGTGGCCTTCACCCTGTTCCGTCCCGGCTTCTGGATGGACATGGTGCACGACCCCTATGTGGAGACCCCGCCGGCCCAACTGGTGCAGACCCTGGGCCAGGTCGAGGCTGACAGCACCCTGCGCCTGCGTCTGGAGGGACCCGATGCGGTGGGCAAGATCCGTCGTTTCACCGTGTTGTTACCGGTTCCCGACGGGGCCAGTGGCGAGGCGCGTTTGGAGAAGCTGGGGCTGATGCTCTATGAGCAGGAGGGCAAGACCCTGATCGACAGCGTCACCTTCGGCAGTACCGCCGCCGATCTGGGGCTGGAGTTCGACCAGCAGATCCTGAGCGTCAAGGCGCCCACCGATCGTATCCGCAAGGAGTTTATGTGGATCCCCGGCTTCATGCTGTTTGCCCTGGTGGTCTGGCTGCAGCGGCGACGCCGTGTTTAACCCCTGTGGGCGGCCCGATGGCCGCCCTTTTTCATGGCAAAATCACTTTTTTATTCAATGAGTTAAAAATGGATGGGCGACTCATGCCTGGGTTGCATTTGAGAGCTTTATCCGGTCATTGAGTTTTTTGTGAAATAAAAATTTGATTTGATGTGAAATTTTGAATTATTGGTCTGTGTTTTTCCTGTTTTTTAGAGCGATGGTTCAGGGTTTCTTGCTAACCCTGCATGCTGCACTGGCTCTGAGGTGAAACCATAGCGGGATCTGTTACCTCCCTTTTTTGAGAATTAAATGTCGATAGCCCACAATCCGCCCAGTTCAAAATAGCGTTAATTGTGGTTTTATCATGGATATCTCCGTTTCTTCCCCGGTTACTCCCAGGGCCGAGAGCCTGAGCCGCTGGCAGCGGCACGACACCCAGTGGGTCATCAGCCTGTTTGGCACTGCCGTTGGCGCCGGCATCCTGTTTCTGCCCATCAATCTGGGTCTGGGGGGGATCTGGCCCCTGCTGCTGGTGGCCGTGCTGGCCGGTCCCATGACCTATCTGGCTCACCTGGGATTGACCCGCTTCGTGCTCTCCTCCTCCCGTCCCGGTGCCGATTTCACCGAGGTGGCCGAGGAGCACTTCGGAGCCGTCAGCGGGCGTCTCATCTCGGTGCTCTACTTCCTCTCCATCTTTCCGATCCTGCTTATCTACGGGGTAGGGCTGACCAATACGGTCGAGAGCTTCATGGTCAACCAGCTGGGGATGGCGATGCCGCCACGGGTGATGCTCTCCGGTCTGCTGGTATTCCTCATGGTGGCCGTAATGCTGGCCGGGGAGAAGGCGATGTTGCGGGCTTTTGCCTTTATGGTCTACCCGCTGGCGGCGATCCTGGCGGCCCTCTCCTTCTACCTGATGCCCGAGTGGCGCTGGCCTGCGGGGAGTGAACTGCAGGGGTTCGACTTTGCCAAGACGGTCTGGCTGGCCCTGCCGGTGACCGTGTTTGCCTTCAGCCACGCGGCGGCCCTCTCCGGGTTTGCCAACGTGCAGCAGCGTCACTACGGTGACGGTGCCGGGGAGAAGAGTCGCCAGATCCTGCTGCGCACCAGTCTGATGCTGGTCAGCTTCGTGCTCTTCTTCGTCTTCTCCTGTGTGCTGGCCCTGTCACCGGAGCAGTTGGCCGCCGCCAAGGCGCAAAATGTCTCGGTGCTCTCCTATCTGGCCAACGTCACCGATAATCCGGTGATCGTGACCCTGGGGCCGGTGATCGCCTTTATCGCCATCACCTCCTCCTTCCTCGGCCACTTCCTGGGGGCACGTGCCAGCCTGCAAAACCTGCTTGCCAGGCAGGGGCTCTCCAGCGAGCGGGCCGACAAGGTGGGGATCGCCTTCATGTTCTTCGCCATCTGGGGGGCGGCCGTGGTCAACCCCAGCATCCTCGGCCTGATGGAGGTGCTCTCTGGCCCGGTGATCGCCATGATCCTCTTCATCATGCCGGTCATCGCCATCTACAAGGTACCGGCCATGGCCCATCTGAAGGAGAACCGGATAGCCAACGGCTTTATCCTGTTGACCGGGGCCCTCTCCGTCTCGGCGCTGTTGTTCAGCCTGCTCCGTTAAGCGAGCCACAAATAGAAAGAGGCGACCCCGGGGTCGCCTCTTTGCTATCAGTGAAACGTCAGTCGTTGTCGAACTCTTCGATCTCTTTGCCCAGCGCCTGCATGATGGCGAGGGCTTCGGCCGGGATATGGTCCGGCTTGTCCTTGCGCAGGTCGTCGTCGCTCGGCAGGGGCTGGCCGGTGAACGCATGAAGGAAGGCTTCACAGAGCAACTCGCTGTTGGTGGCGTGGCGCAGGTTGTTGACCTGACGGCGGGTGCGCTCGTCGGTCAGCACCTTGAGCACCTTGAGCGGAATGGAGACGGTGATCTTCTTCACCAGCTCGCTCTTCTTGCCGTGCTCTGCATAGGGGCTGACGTAGTCGCCGTTCCACTCTGTACCCATGATTCACCTGTTCTCGATTTGGCCGTGACCGCGAATTTTAACCCCTATGGATAGCATTGGCAATCCAACGGCAAAGCCATTTAGACGTCCAGACATATTGACGGCTTTGTTTGTCTGGTTTAGTGTGGTCTCCAACCCACGGAGCAGAGGAGAGAGCAGATGAGTGACAAGGGAACCCGGGCCGTCCGGATCGGCATCGAGAGCGACACCCAGCACGGGGCCGTGGTGCCGCCCATCTACCTCTCCAGCAACTACACCTTCGCCGACTTTGGCGAGCCCCGTCAATATGACTATGCCCGCTCCGGTAACCCGACCCGCAGCCACCTGGCCGAGGCCCTGGCCGCCCTGGAAGGGGGAAGTGGCGCCATCGTTACCTCAACCGGTATGGGGGCAGTCCACCTGGTGAGCACCACCTTGCTGGCGGCCGGGGATCTGCTGATCGCCCCCCACGACTGTTATGGCGGCACCTGGCGCCTGTTTGAGCATCTGGCGGCCAAGGGGTGTTATCGGGTCAAGTTTGTCGATCAGGGTGACCCGGAGGCCCTGGCCGCCGCCCTGGCCGAGGGGCCCAAGCTGGTGTGGGTCGAGACCCCCTCCAACCCGCTGCTGCGGGTCGTGGATGTGGCCGCCATCTGCGACGCAGCCCATGAGGCTGGAGCCCTGGTGGCGGTGGACAACACCTTCCTCACTCCCTTCTGGCAGCAGCCGCTGGCGCTGGGGGCCGATCTGGTGGTGCACTCCACCACCAAGTACATCAACGGCCACTCGGATGTGGTCGGCGGTGCCGTGGTGGCCGCCGATGGTGAGCTGGCCGAGCGCCTCACCTGGTGGGCCAACTGCCTGGGGGTCACCGGCGGGGCGTTTGACTCCTACCTCACCCTGCGTGGCTTGCGTACCCTGGGGGCCCGCTTGCGCGCCCACGAGGAGAATGCCCGCCAGATCCTTGACTTCTTGCTGTCGCAATCCGTGGTCAAGCGGATCTATCATCCCTCCCTGCCGAGCCATCCCGGGCACGAGATTGCGCGCCGTCAACAAGCGGGATTCGGGGCCATGGTAAGTTTCGAGCTCAGTCTCGACGAGGCGGGGATCCGTGCCTTCCTGGGGGCGCTGCGCTGCTTTTCGGTGGCCGAGTCCCTGGGCGGGGTGGAGAGCCTTATCGCCCATCCGGCCAGCATGACCCACAGGGCCATGACACCGGAGGCCCAACTCAGGGCCGGCATCAGCGGACAGCTCCTGCGGCTGTCGGTGGGGATCGAGCACGGTCCGGACCTGGTGGCCGATCTGGCTCAGGCGCTGGCGATCGCAACAAGGGTAGAAGCATAAATGACAGTATTAAATGGAGAGAGTGCGGTGGCAGCAGAGGCGGGTGTGAAGCGTCGTCATGTTCACAAGTTTGGCGGCAGCAGCCTGGCCGATCCGGTCTGTTACCGTCGGGTCGCCGCCATCGTTGAGCAGCAGTGCGGCGGCAATGAACTGGTGGTGGTCTCCGCCGCCGGCAAGACCACCAACCGCCTGATCCAGCTGGTGGAGCTGGCCGAGGCGGGGGACGAGGCGGCCGGTGAGGCGCACACCGCCCTGCACGCCTATCAGCAGAGCCTGATCGATGGTCTGTTGGAGGGGGAGTTGCAGGTGGAGCTCGGCGCCCAGCTGGCCGAGGACTTTCGCGCCATCGCCCGCACTCTGGAGCGCCAGTTCGATCGCTTCGATCGCAACGGCCTGCTGGCGTTTGGTGAGGTGTGGTCGGCCCGCCTGCTGGCCGCCCTGCTGACCCAGCGCGGCAACAAGACGCGCTGGCTCGATGCACGCAGCTTCCTGCGGGCCGAAGATGGCCCCCTTATCCGGGTCGATCACGTCCTCTCCAGCGAGTTGCTCAAGGCTCGCCTGGCCGAGCACGATGGCCGCATCGTGGTGACCGGCTTCATCGCCGCCGACCTGGAGGGGCGCTCCCTGCTGCTCGGCCGTAACGGCTCCGACTACAGCGCCAGCCTGCTGGCAGCCCTGGCGGATGGCGAGTCCACCACCATCTGGAGCGATGTGGCCGGTGTCTACAGCGCCGATCCGCGCCGGGTGAAGGAGGCTCGCCTGCTGGAGCGTCTCAGTCTGGCAGAGGCCAACGAGCTGGCGCGTCTGGGCTCCTCCGTACTCCATTCGCGCACCCTGCAGCCGGTGGCCGAGAGCCGTCAGCGCCTCACCCTGCGCTGCAGCTACAACCCCGACGAGGGGTGTACCCATATCTTGCGTCGGGCACCGCGCTCCGGTGGCGCCCGCATCGTCTCCTCGGTCGACCAGATCGCCCTGATCGAACTCAAGGTGTTGCCTGAAGGGGAATTTGAGCGCGCTGCCGCCGCCATCGAGGCCTACCTGGCCCGTCATCGCATTCAGCCACTGACGGCCCAACGCCAGCCGGATCGCCGCATGCTGCGCCTGGCCTACACCCTGGAGGTGGCCACCGGCGCCTATGATCTGCTGCGTGACTACCAGCTGGAGGGAGGCTTCACCGGGCTCATCCAGAAGGAGGGGTATAGTCTGGTCGCCCTGGTGGGCGCCGGCGTGACCGATAATGCCGAGCAGTGCCACCGCTTCTATCAGCTCACCGCGGATCAGCCGGTCGAGTTTGTGCAGGCGGCGAAAGATGGTCTGAGCCTGGTGGCCGTATTGCGCCAGGTGGTGCTGGAGCCGCTGCTTATCGCCCTGCACGGTGCCCTGTTCAGCCGTCCGACCCGGGTCGGGTTGGTGGTGTTTGGCAAGGGCAACATCGGCGGCCAGTGGCTGAGCCTCTATGCCCGCGAGCGTCAACGCCTGGAGCAGGAGCTCAACCTGGCACTGACCCTGTACGGGGTCTACGGCTCGGAAGGGGGCTGGCTGGACGAGGAGGGGATCGATCCCCTGCGGGTACAGGAAGCCAGTCACCCGTCGCCGCTGATCTGGCCCGAGCTGCTCGGCCAGCTCGAGCAGCACAGCTTCGACGCCCTGATCGCCCTCGATCTCACCGCCAGCGAGACGGTGAGCCGCTACTACCCGGAGCTGGCCCAGCTCGGCATTCACCTCATCGCCGCCAACAAGTTTGCCGGTGCCGCCGAGAGCGAGTTCTACCTGCGGGTCAAGCAGAGCTGCCGTGATCATCAGGTGCAGTGGCGCTACAACGCCACCGTGGGGGCCGGCCTGCCGGTGCAGTCGAGCATCCAGATGCTGCGTCAGAGCGGCGACCGCATCCACGGCGTCGCCGGCATCTTCTCGGGCACCCTCTCCTGGCTGTTCCAGCAGTATGACGGTAGCCGTCCCTTCTCCGAGTTGGTGGAGGAGGCGTGGCAGCATGGCCTGACCGAGCCGGATCCGCGTGAGGATCTCTCCGGTCAGGATGTGCGTCGCAAGCTGCTGATCCTGGCCCGGGAGGCGGGTTATGAGCTCGATTCCAACGACATCGAGCTGGAAAACCTGGTCCCCGTTCCCCTGCGCAAGGTCAGTCCGGAGCAGTTTATGGATCGTCTGCAGGAGCTCGACGGCCCCATTCTCTCCGCCTTCGAGAGTGCCAGGCGCCTCGGCAAGGTGCTGCGTTATGTGGCCCGCTGGGAGCGTAGCGGCAAGGCGAGGGTGGGTCTAGAGAGCCTTGAGCCCCATCACCCCTTTGCCAACCTGTTGCCCTGTGACAACGTGTTTGCCATCGAGAGCGACAGTTACCGAACCAACCCCCTGGTCATTCAGGGCCCCGGCTCGGGACGGGAGGTGACGGCGGCGGCCATCCAGTACGATCTCTGGCAGATCTGTGCCGCCCTGTAAGGGCAAGAGGGGCGCCGTCAGGCGCCCCTTTCTCATGGTGGGGTGTGATGGGACCGGGCGTCGCCGACCCTGTCGGTGGCCGGATTGTAGAAGTAGCGCCGGTAGTCGAAGCCG
The DNA here is from genome assembly GCF_000820105.1 of Aeromonas schubertii. Lineage (GTDB taxonomy): Bacteria > Pseudomonadota > Gammaproteobacteria > Enterobacterales > Aeromonadaceae > Aeromonas > Aeromonas schubertii. The sequence goes on from NZ_CDDB01000049.1 coordinate 16,778, forward strand.
ATCCCCTTGAGATAGGGATTGTCGAGGGGAATCAGCAGCCGCTGTTCCAGCCGGGCCGCCTTGATGGAGGGGCCAAATGCCTGGCGCCAGAGCGCCTCCAGGGAGCCGTCGCGCCAGGCGCGCTCCAGCCCGAGCCGAATACGGCCAAGTCCCTCTCTGTTACTGACATGGGTAAAGAAGACCCGGGGCAGGGGATAGTAGAAGAGCAGGTGTGAGTCTACTGTCAGCCCGGGGAGGTGGGTGTGGCTCTTCCACTCCTGCTGCAGTTCGCCCACCCCGCGGCAGAAGAGATCGATACGCCCCCGTGCCACCATCAGAAAGAGTTTCTCGTACTCGGAACGCTCGAGCACCTTGAAGCCGGCCTGCCTCAGTATCTCCACATCGAGCCACCCCTTGCCCTGACCGTGAAGGAAGAGCCTGGCCTCCTCCCGGTTGCGTATTTGCGCCACTGCCTTTGCCCGCTCGGGGTTGACGAAGCAGATGCGATAACCGGTCAACCCAAGATGGATGGGGAAGGGGACATAGTGCATCTGTTCGAAGTCGAGGCGGTTGCTCCAGCTGTCCATGGCAAAGAGGTTGGGGTAGCGATTCTGGCGAATGCTGAGACGGATGCGATCCCGGTTCATGGGAGGGGCAGCGACCAATTCATAGGGGCCGTATTCGGGGCGACTCTTCTCCAGAGCCAGTTGCAGCAGATCTCTGTCATAGGTCTGGCGGGGATCCTTGTCACTCTCGGGGCTGATATAGGTAAAGGTGGTCCCGGCCAAGGCCGCCCGGGCAAAGAGCAGCAGAATGAGAAGCAAGAGCGGCCAGGGGTTCCCTCTGCTGACCCGGGGATGGTCGACTTTCAGGGAGAAGCTGGCGCTCATGCAGGGGACTCCTCGAAGGGCAGGGTCAGCCAGAATTGGCCCTCTGACGGCTCATAACGGATCTCACCCCCCATCTTCTGGGTCACTATGTTGTAGATCTGGTGCAGTCCCAGGCCTGCATTGCCGCGAAAGCGGGCGTCGGTGACGAAGGGTTCGAAGAGATGGGGGATCAGGCGTTCATCGATTCCCTTTCCATCGTCCCCATAGCCGATACGAAGCTGGCCGGCGGTGGCCGTGATGGTGATGTGCACCTGGCCCAGCCTCTCCCCACCATGCTGCAGGGAGTTGAGCATCAGCTCGGAGAAGGAGAGCATGAACCACTTCTTCACCCCCTTGACGAGGGTCTCGCCATTCCCCTCTATCTTCAGTTCAACCCCTTGGCGGTCGAGGTGGCTGAACTGGGCCGCTTCCTCCAGCAATTCGCCGAGTGTGAAAAGGGCCGGGCCATCCCCCTCATCCTGCAGGTCGAGCATCTTGAAGCGTTGGATGAGTTGCACCAGCCGCTGCAGATTCTGCTCCATCATGGCATGCAGCTCTCCCGTTCCCTGTTCATAGTCGGTGAGGTGAGTGCGTGAGAGGCGCCCCTCGGCCAGCTGTCGACTATGTTCTTGCATCAGTTCGAACAGGTAGGAGGTACTGGTGACCAGGTTGCCGAGTGGGGTGTTGATTTCGTGGGCCACCCCGGCGATGAGGCGACTGAGGGCGGCGTTTTTCTCAGCCTCTACCAGATGGGTGCGGGTCTCTTCCAGCTGGCGGATCGTCTCGTTCAGTGCCGCCGTGCGTTCACACACCCTGACCTCCAGGCTCTGGTTGATGGCGGCCAGCTCCCGGTTGAGTGCTTCGGTCTTCTCCTGCAGATCCACCCGCTGGCGATGGTTCTCCTCCAGCAGGGTATGGGAGACCGAGAGCCGCTGAATGAACTTGTCGAAGAAGCGGGACATGAACATCACCTCGTCCCGGGCCCGCTCCGTGCTGGCGATAAGCACTCCCTCGCCGCCCCGGCCTATGCGGTTAACCCGACCGATACACTCGCGAATGGGACGGACGATGGACTCGCTGAGGCTCATGGCGGTCAGCACTATGACTCCCAGCAGGATCAGCAGAAAGAGGGCACTCATCTTCAGTAACTGGTGCAGGGGCTGATCGAATTCGTCCACATAGTAGGTGCTGACGATGAGCCAGTCATAGGAGGGGAGGAAGATAAAGCGGGCTACCTTCTCCCGTGGTGTGGGTTCATCAGGGTTTTGCCAGTCGTAGCTCAGCGCGCCGTTACGCTGCTCGAGCATCTGGCGCACGAAGGGGGTGTTTTTCAAATAGTCGGCTTCCGGCGAGTGGCGCTTGATAAAGGGGTGGAGAATCACCTCTCCCTGCCCGTCGAGCACATAGGCATAGCCGCTCTGGCCAAAACGCATCTCGAGGATGCGGTGGCGGAAGTCATCGATATTGATGAGCTGGTTGAACTCATCCCGGTAGGAGGAGGCCGAGATGATCCAGTCCCAGGGGGCGAAGTAGGTCATGTAGAGAGCCTTCTTGCGCGGGGCACTCTCGCCGGGGTTTTGCCAGTCGTACTCCAGATAGCCTTGTTTGGTCTTCATCTGCTGACGGATAAACTCGTAGCGGGCCAAACTCTTTCCGATCAGCTCCGGCTTGATATGGGTACGAATGATGCCCTTGCTGTCGATCACGTAGAGATAGCCGCTGCTACCTATGGTGATGTGGCGAAGATGCTGACTCGCGGCCTCCTTGGCCGCCTGCTCGCTCATCTCGCCACGGCGATAGGCCTCGTAGAAGGAGCGGACGGCGGTGAGCTCAGCGTCGGTGATCCCCTTGAGGTGACTACGGACGGCCGTCTCGGCGCTGGTGGAGATCTCCCCTATGATGGCATGGGTGCCCTGGCTTATCTGGGCATCCAGGCTCTGCTTGAGCTGCTGGTAGTAGAAGGGGATGAAGAGCAGGCTGCTCAGCAGCAGGGTGATGAGAAAGAGGAAGACAAAGGCACCCAGCAGCCTGACATGAATGCGATAGAGTCTGAGCCATTGATACCAGGCTGACATGGGCCTCTCCTGTGGTCACTCCACAGGAAAAGCCTAGCCTGCCTTGTCATCCTTGGCCCTTTGACAGAAGGAAGAGGGCCTATTCGGCGATGGATGCGATGATCCAGCCCATTTTTTCCTGCATCTCCCGTGCCGAGACACCCACAGAGAGGCCGCGCTTTCCGCCACTCACCAGCACGCTATCGAACTGCAGGGCCGAGGCGTCGAGCACAGTGGGCAGGCGCTTCTTCTGGGCCAGCGGGCTGATACCGCCCACCTTGTAGCCCGTCAGCTTCTCGGCCTCGGCGGGGGGGAGCATCTCGACCTTCTTGAGCCCGGTGGCCTTGGCCAGCTGCTTCAGGCTGCACATGCCCGAGGAGGGGACTATGGCCACCACGGCTTGCTTGTCGTGGTGGGCGATCAGGGTCTTGAATACCCGAGCTTCGGGTAGCCCGAGCTGGGTCGCCGCATGCTTGCCAAAGTCATCGTGAGCCTCACATTCATAAGGATGCAGGCTGAAGGGGATCTTGAGCTTCTCGAGCAGCTTGATGGCAGGGGTCATGGTGGTCACCTTGGGGCAAGACAAGGCCACACAGTCTGCGCCTGTGACCCCGGTGAGGCAAGCACCAGTGCCGATAACGGGACGCCACTTATAATGGAGTTAAGATTCGAAGGAGGTGGCGGATGAAGGGTCTCTGGTTGGCTCTTACCCTGTGGGGGGGCATGTTGGCATGGGCGGACGAGATTGAACTCATCGGTTCCGATACGGTGGCCAGCCTCATCGAGCCCTATCAGGCCGGCTTCACCGAACAAACCGGCCATGGTCTGAAGTTGCGGATCACGGGCAGTCTGCCAGCCTTGGTGCGCATGAAGCAGTGGCCCGGTGGCATCATGCTCTCCGAGCCCTTTCCCGCTCATCCGGTTCCCTATCTCTATCGCATCGGCAGCGATGCCGTGGTGTTTTTGGTCAACCGGCACAACCCGTTGCGGGCCTTGACCCTCAAGGAGCTCGAAGCCCTGCTGCAACCGCAGGCGCGCTGGCCGGATGGCCGCCCTGTGGTGCTCTACAGCATGGGCGTCAATCATGCGACCATGCACTATGTGCGTCAGATCTTCGGGGCGGCCGGCACTCCCCAGAGTCTGCATCCCCAGCGCACTCCCGAGCTGGTGATCGCCAATGTGGTGGATGATGAGCAGGGGCTGGGGTGGCTCTCTCTGGGGCGGATGCGTGACGAGGCGCTGTCCGGGGCACGGCCGCTCTCTCTCGAGGGGGAGCCGCCGCTGTTGCCTGATCAACGTCTTAACCCGGCCTATCCCCTGCATCGTGATCTCTACCTTGGTTTTAGCCGCCAGCCCAACCGGGCCGAGCAGGCTCTGGTCGACTACCTCATCGGGCAGCAGGAGTAGCGCGGTTCGCCAGCTGTCGGTAAGCAGAAAACACAAAGGGCGCCGAGGCGCCCTTTGTCATGGCGGAGTCTCCCGCTATTAACCTGTATTGCGCATCCCGGCTGCGATACCGGCGATGGTGACCATCAGGGCTTGATCCAGCTCCGGATGGAGGGAGTCCGGATCCCGGCGGGAGCGACCGAGCAGCTCCGCCTGCAGCACGTTGAGGGGATCCGTGTAGGGGTTGCGCAGACGAATCGACTCCTGAATCCAGGGTTGGTCATCGAGCAGGCCGCCCTGGGGACGCAGCTTGAGCACCAGCGCGATGGAGTCTGCGAGCTCCCGACGCAGCTGCTGGCCGAGGGGCCACAGGGCCTCGGGCACCAGGCGGGTGTCGTAGTACTCGGCGAGCCAGGCATCCGCCTTCAGGAACACCATCTCCAGCATCTCGAGGCGGGTGCGGAAGAAGGGCCACTGGCGGCTCATCTCTTCGAGTACCTCGAGCTTGCCCTCGTCGATGGCCTGTTGCAGACCCTTGTGAGCGCCGAGCCAGGCCGGCAGCATCAGGCGGTTTTGGGTCCAGGCGAAGATCCAGGGGATGGCGCGCAGGCTCTCGACACCCCCGTTGGGCTTGCGCTTGGCGGGGCGGGAGCCGAGTGGCAGTTTGCCCAGTTCCAGCTCGGGGGTGGCGGCGCGGAAGTAGGGGACGAAGTCCGGATGGCCACGCACGATACTGCGGTAGTGCTCGCAGGAGACGGTGCTCAGCAGCTCCATCACCTGGCGCCACTCCTCACGGGGTTTGGGCGGGGGCAGCAGGTTCCCCTCCAGCACGGCGCTGGTGTAGAGGAGCAGGCTGTTGATGGCCACCTTGGGCAGGCCGAACTTGAAGCGAATCATCTCCCCCTGCTCTGTGGTGCGCAGGCCACCACGCAGTGAGCCGGGGGGCTGGGAGAGGATAGCCTGGTGGGCCGGGGCGCCACCGCGTCCCACAGTGCCGCCACGACCGTGGAACAGGGTGAGGCGGATCTGGTTGATTTCGGCCAGGGCGACCAGGGACTCCATGGCGGCGTACTGGGCCCAGCCGGCGGCCATCATGCCCGCATCCTTGGCCGAATCCGAGTAGCCGATCATCACGTATTGGCGACCCTGGATATAGCCGCGATACCAGTCCACCGACAGCAGGCGCTCCATCACCCGGGTGCCCGCCATCAGGTCTTCCTGGGTCTCGAACAGGGGGGCCACCGGCATGCGGAACTTGCAACCCGCCTCTTTGAGCAGCAGTTGCACCGCCAGCACGTCGGAGGGGGCGCCGGCCATGGAGATGATGTAGATGCCGAAGGCATCGGGATCGTTGGCGGCGATGACGCGGCAGGTCTCTATGGTCTCGCGGGTCTCGTCGCTCGGGGTCCAGTCGGCGGGGACGAGGGGGCGGCGGGAGTTGAGCTCGGCCAGCAGGAAGGCCTGTTTGTTCTCCTCACTCCACTCGGCGTAGTCACCGATCCCCAGATAGCGGGTCAGCTCGGCCAGGGCCAGGGCGTGACGCTCTCCGTCCTGACGAATGTCGAGCTTGACCAGATGGATGCCGAAGCAGGCCACCTTGCGCAGCACATCGAGCAGCATGCCGTCGGCGATGTTGCCCATGCCGCTGGCGTGCAGTGAGTGATAGCAGAGCTCGAGGGGCTCGCGCAGCTGGGCCGTGGTGCGCACCAGGTCGCGGTTCTCGCTCTGCTGTCCCTGCACCTTGGCGGTCAGGTACTCCTTGGTCTCGCGCAGGGCCTCGCGCAGCTCGCGCATCACCACCCGATAGGGCTCGTTGTGGTTGCCGACCCGGGCGCGCAGCTCGTCGTTGCAGTCGCTCATGGAGAGCTCGGAGGTGAGCTCCTTGATCTCCTTGTAGAAGAGGCTGACCGCCATCCAGCGACCCAGCTCCAGCACCTTGGCGGTCACCTCGGCGGTGACGAAGGGGTTACCGTCCCGGTCGCCCCCCATCCAGGAGGTGAAGCGCACCGGCGCGGCGTCCAGGGGCAGGCGCACCCCCAGGTGCTGCTGCAACTGCTCGTCGAGATGGCGCATGAATTCCGGGATGGCCGGCCACAGGCTGTTCTCGATGACGGCAAAGCCCCACTTGGCCTCGTCCACCGGGGTGGGGCGCTGCTCGCGGATCTCGTTGGTGTGCCAGGCCTGGTTGATGAGCTGCTCGACCCGGTTGATCAGGCGATCGCGCTCCTGGGGGAGCAGGTCGGAGAGCTCGAGGGCCTCGAGGCAGTCGTTGAGCTGCACATGCTTGTGGATCAGGGTGCGGCGGGTCACCTCGGTGGGGTGAGCGGTCAGCACCAGATCGATGTCGAGCTCGCGCACCGCCTGGACGATGGCCTCCTGAGAGAGGTTGGAGGCTTTCAGCTTGGTAAAGAGCTGCTCCAGGGGGTCAGAGGCGCCGGTTTGATCGGCAAAGCTGCGCGAGATGGTGTGGAACTGTTCCGCCACGTTGGCCAGATTGAGGAACTGGCTGAAGGCGCGGGCCACCGGCAGCAACTCTTCATCACTCAGGGTCTGCAGGGTATCGATCAGCGACTGGCGATCCTGCTCGTTTCCCTTGCGGGAGGACTTGGCCAGTTGGCGAATGGTCTCGATCTTGTCGAGAAAGGCCTGACCCTTGTGATCCTTGATGGACTTGCCGAGCAGTTGGCCCAGCAGACCCACATTGGCGCGTAGCGCGGCGTACTTTTCGTTCATTCCACATCCTTATTGCCGATCAATCCCGCCGGTTCATGGCGGGAACTGCTCATCATCGATGTTGTGTGATTACAACATTCGTTCCCTCATCTTATGGGGACAATCTACCCGTGTCTCCTGCGCAAGGTCAAATAACGCCGCGATAGAAAACATGTATTTCGGTTCTCTCTACGGCGGCATCAGGTTGTGTAACTTTCCTACAGGCAGAAACGGCGGATCAGGTGCTGCAACACCTGCTTGGTCGGCTCCACGAAGGAGAGATCCAGATACTCGTCCGGCTGGTGGGCCTGAGTGATATGGCCCGGCCCCAGCACTATGGTTTCGCAACCGAGTTGCTGAATAAAAGGGGCCTCGGTGCAGTAGTTGACGCTCTCGGCGGCCCGCCCGCTGGCCCGTTCTGCCTCGCGCACCAGCACAGCGTCATCACCGCAGGCGTAGGCGGGGATGGGCTCGTGCAAGTGGCGGATATGCAGGCAGCCCGGCTGGTGGATCTCGATGGGGGAGAGGGCCTCTTCGAGCAGCCCCATCAGCTCGTCGGGTCCCACTTGCGGGGTGGGGCGCAGATCGATGTGCAGCTCGCAGCAGCCGCAGATACGGTTCGGGCTGTCGCCGCCCTGGATGTAGCCGAGGTTCAGGGTCGGTTGAGGTACCGCGAAGCGGTGGTCGGCATACTTCTCCTTGAGGGAGCGCTGCAGGCCGAGGAGCTGCCCCATGGCCTGATGCATGATCTCCATGGCATTGACCCCGTTGGCCGGGTCCGAGCTGTGGCCACTGCGTCCCGTGATGCGAATAGCCTCGGACATGTGCCCCTTGTGAGCCACCACGGGGATCAGGCCGGTCGGCTCGCCGATGACGGCATAGTCGGGCTTGAGCTCGGCCGCAGCGGCAATAGCGCGCGCGCCGGCCATGGTGGTCTCTTCGTCGGCAGTGGCGAGGATGCGCAGAGGTTTGCTGAGTCGGGTGAGGTCCATCTCCCTGAGCGCCTCCACGATAAAGGCGAAGAAGCCCTTCATATCGATGGTTCCCAGCCCGTACAAGCGGTTGCCCTCCTCGGTTACCTTGAACGGATCCTTGCTCCAGCGTCCCTCGTCAAACGGCACTGTGTCGGTATGGCCCGCCAGCAGTAGCCCGCCTTCTCCCTCGCCCAGCGTCGCCACCAGATTGAACTTGCCCGGCAACTCCGGCAGAGGGGTGACCTCGACCCTAAACCCCAGGGTGGTGAACCAGTCGGCCAGCAGCCGGATCACCTGCTCGTTACTCTGATCCCACTTGGGGTCTGTGCTGCTGATGGAGGGAATCGCAATAATATTCTTATAAAGTGAAAAAAAATCCATGTTGGCCATAAAAGCTCCTTGCGCCCCCTCCGGGATTTTGATAGAACATCTTCATGCACCGAGAGTGAATGAATATTCCATTTCTCTCCCGTGGATGAGGCTCTAGTTGTAAGGGAAACACCATGTTCTGTCACCTGTTTATCAACCGACGACGCACTATCGCCTGAGCCCCCTTCTCTCGAGGGGCGGTTACAGGCCCCGACATCCTTATGCAGCGTTCCGCTGCGCCCGCAAGTTAACAAAAACCGGATTGAATGATGCTCAACACCGTTATCGTCGGTGCCAGTGGCTACGCAGGTGCCGAACTGGCCGCACTGGTACAGAACCATCCCCAGCTGACCCTGGGCGCCCTCTACGTCTCTGCCGGCAGCCAGGATGCCCACAAACTCTTCTCGGCCCTGCACCCCCAGTGGCTGGGCCGGGTGGATCTTCCCCTGTTGCCTCTGGATGAAGAGGGGATGAGCCGCATCCTGACCCAGGCCGATCTGGTGCTGCTGGCCACCGCTCATGAGGTGAGCGCCGATCTGGCCCCCAAGCTGCTGGCCAAGGGGGTGACAGTGTTCGATCTCTCCGGCGCCTTCCGGGTCAAGCAGGATGGCTTCTACGAGCAGTTTTACGGCTTCTCCCACACCGCGCCCGAGTGGCTCGATCAGGCGGTCTACGGTCTGGCCGAGTGGAATGCTGACGCCATCAAGAAGGCGACGCTTGTCGCCGTGCCGGGTTGCTACCCGACGGCGTCGCTGTGCGCCCTCAAACCCCTGATGGCCAAGGGCCTCATCGCGGCCGACAGCCTGCCCATTATCAATGCCGTCTCCGGCGTCTCCGGAGCCGGGCGCAAGGCCTCCCTCACCACCAGCTTCTGCGAGGTGAGCCTCAACCCCTACGGCACCTTCAATCACAGGCACCAGCCTGAGATCAGCCACCACCTGGGGTGTGAGGTGCTGTTTCAGCCTCATATGGGCAACTATCTGCGCGGCATCCTGGCCACTATTTATGTGCAGCTGGCCGATGACGTGACCCCAGAGCAGGTCGAGGCTGCCTATCGGGAGGCCTACGCCGGCAAGCCGCTGGTGCGCCTGACCGGTGCCGCACCCTCAGTCCGCGGCGTCGCAGGCACTCCCTATTGCGATCTGGCCTGGCGGCAGCAGGGCAAGGCGCTGGTGGTGTTCAGCGCCATCGACAACCTGCTCAAGGGGGCCGCCTCCCAGGCGATTCAATGTATCAACCTCAAATTCGGTTTCGACGCGGGCTGTGGCCTGGTCACTCAAGCACAAGGATGAAAGTGATGAACAAGCAGACTCTGGTGATCAAGCTGGGCGGCGCGTTGCTCGAGAGCGACGAGGCGTTGACTGCCCTGTTCGGAACCCTGAAGGGCTTCCTCGACGAGCAGCACAGACCCCTGGTGCTGGTGCACGGCGGCGGCTGCCTGGTGGATGACCTGCTCAAGGGGCTGGGTCTCACCTCCACCAAGAAGCATGGCCTGCGGGTGACCCCGTTCGATCAGATCCCCTACATCGCCGGCGCCCTGGCGGGTACCGCCAACAAGCAGATGATGGCCAAGGCCATCGCTACCGGTATCCCGGCCGTGGGGCTGTGCCTGGCTGATGGCGGCCTGTGCCAGGTGACCCAGCTCGATCCGGAGCTCGGTGCCGTGGGGGCATGCCAGCCGGGCAACCCGGCTCTGCTGAACGGGATCCTGGCTCAGAACTTCTTGCCGGTGGTGAGCTCCATCGGCATCACGGCAAACGGCCAGTTGATGAACGTGAACGCCGACCAGGCGGCGACCGCCATCGCCGAGGCCCTCGGCGCCGATCTGGTGATGTTGTCGGACGTGAGCGGCATCCTGGATGGCAAGGGCAAGCTGGTGCCCGAACTCGACAAGATGACCGCGCTGGATCTGATGGAGAAGGGGGTCATCGCCGACGGCATGGCGGTCAAGGTAAAGGCGGCACTGCACGCGGCCGAGACCCTCGGCAAGCCGGTGGCGGTGGCCAGCTGGCGCTATCCGGATCTGCTGCACAAGCTGCTCTCGGGCGGCGCCGTCGGCACCAAGGTCACCCTGTAAAAGGAGCACGCCCATGCAGCATCTTCTGACCGGCACCGAATTCGATCAGGCCCAACTGCTGGCCCTCATCGCCCTGGGCAAGGCCATTAAGGCCAATCCCAAGAAGTACAGCCAGGCCCTGGCGGGCAAGAGCATCGTCACCCTGTTCGAGAAGCCCTCCCTGCGCACCCGGGTCACCTTCGACATCGGCATCGCCAAACTGGGTGGCCACAGTGTCTATCTGGATCAGCAAAACGGGGCGCTCGGCAAGCGTGAGTCGGTGAAGGACTTCGCCGCCAACCTGTCGCGCTGGTGCGACGCCATCGTCGCCCGGGTGTTCGACCACCGGACCCTGGTCGGTCTGGCCGAGCACGGCAGCGTGCCTGTGGTCAACAGCCTGTGCGACCTCTATCACCCGTGCCAGGCCTTCGCCGACTTTATGACCATCTCGGAAAATTATTCAGATCCGGGCAAGGTGAAGCTGGCCTATCTGGGGGATGGCAACAACGTCAGCCACTCCCTGCTGCTGACCGGCGCCATCCTCGGCACCGATGTCACTCTGGTCTGCCCCAAGGGGCACGGCCCGGATGTGCAGATCTTCCAGCAGGCTCAGGCCCTGGCGGCCCGGAGCGGCGCTACCCTGGCGGTGAGCGACGATATCGCGGCCATCGAAGGATTCGATGTGGCCTACACCGATACCTGGGTATCGATGGGTGACACCACCCCCATGGAGCAGGTCACCGACCTCTTCATGCCCTACCAGATCAACCAGGCGCTGCTGGATCGCACCGGCATTCGCCACGTATTGCACTGCCAGCCGGCCCATCGGGATCTCGAGATCACCTCCGAGGTCATGGACGGTCCCGCCTCTCTCATCATGGATGAGGCGGAGAACCGCATGCACATCCAGAACGCCATTCTGCTGACCCTGCTGGGCGGCCAACACTGATTTCACTTTCAAGGAGAAGAGATTATGAGCGGCATTAACAAGATAGTACTGGCCTACTCCGGCGGACTGGACACCTCGGCCATCATCCCCTGGCTGAAAGAGCATTACGACGCCGAGATAGTGGCGTTTGTGGCCGATGTGGGCCAGGAGCGCGACGACCTGGAAGGGATCGAGCAGAAGGCCATCGCCTCCGGCGCCACCAAGTGCATCATCAAGGATCTGCGCGAAGAGTTCGTCAAAGAGTACGTCTACCCGACCCTGAAGACCGGCGCCGTCTACGAAGGCACCTACCTGCTGGGCACCTCCATGGCCCGTCCGGTGATCGCCAAGGCCATGGTCGAGGCAGCCCTGGCCGAGGGTGCCGATGCCATCTCCCACGGCTGCACCGGCAAGGGCAACGACCAGGTGCGTTTCGAAGGGGCCGTGGCCGCCCTGGCGCCGCAACTGAAGGTGATCGCCCCGTGGCGGATCTGGGACATGCGCTCCCGGGAAGATCTGCTGGCCTATCTGGAGGCCCGCAACATCCCCTGCAAGGCGACCCTGAAGAAGATCTACAGCCGCGACGCCAACGCCTGGCATATCTCCACCGAGGGTGGCGAGCTGGAGAGCACCTGGAACGAGCCCTCCGAAGCCGTGTGGCAGTGGACCGTGCCGGCCGAGCAGGCGCCGGATCAGCCGGAATACGTCAAGCTGACCATCGCCAAGGGCGAAGTGGTGGCGGTGGACGACCAGAAGCTGACCCCGCACCAGATCCTGATGACCCTGAACGAGCGGGCCGGCAAGCACGGCGTGGGTCGCATCGACATCACCGAGAACCGGATGGTGGGCATGAAGTCCCGTGGCTGCTACGAGACCCCGGGCGGTACCGTCATGGTCGCGGCCCTGCGCGCCATCGAAGAGCTGGTGCTGGACAGACCGACCCGTGCCTGGCGCGAGAAGCTGGGGGCCGAGTTCTCTCATCTGGTCTATGACGGCCGCTGGTTTACCCCCCTGTGCAAGGCGATCCTCGCCTCCGCCAACGCCATCGCCGAGGATCTCGACGGGGAAGTGGTGCTGAAGATGTACAAGGGCCAGGTCACCGCGACCCAGAAGAAGTCCCCCAACAGCCTCTACTCCGAGGACTTCGCCACCTTCGGTGCCGACGAGGTGTACGACCAGAGCCACGCCGAAGGCTTCATCCGCCTCTACACCCTGGCCAGCCGGATCCGCGCCATGAAGGAGCAGCATATGGCCATCGGGGGTGATCACACTCACGGTTAATACTAAGAAAGAGGGGGGGGCAGTCCCCTCCACTTTTGAGACGGGAGACCGAGATGAGTGAAGAGAAAATCTTAACTGTAATTCAGTATCTACATGGGAAATTCCCTTTTGCCGAGCATATTGAATGTCAGGCGTGTATCAAAACAGATGCTTATCTATTTAAGATCACTTCAGGTGACGTCTCGTTTTCATTGCGGTTAACGGGGTGCCTCATGGATAACTCCGTGTCGTACATAGTGAGTTTATTAGACCAACTTAATGTGGCTGATATGTCATGTGAGGATTCAAAGGTGGCCGCAACCGTCGGAGAAAATGGTCTTATCAGTAAGCATCCAAGCTGAGAGATAAAAATCTTCGCATGAGTATCGGCTGGAATAAGAAGGAGAGCAGTATGGCACTTTGGGGTGGGCGCTTCAGTCAGGGCGCAGACGCAAGATTCAAGCAGTTCAACGACTCACTGCGCTTCGACTACCGCCTGGCGGAGCAGGACATTCAGGGCTCCATGGCCTGGGCACGCGCCCTGGTCAAGGTGGGGGTGCTGACCGCCGCCGAGCAGGAGACGCTGCAACAGGCCCTCGACGCTCTGCTGGTGAGCGTGCGTCTCGACCCCGAGCAGATCCTGGTCTCCGATGCCGAGGACATCCACTCCTGGGTTGAGGGCAAGTTGATTGACGCGGTCGGCGATCTCGGCAAGAAGCTGCACACCGGGCGCTCCCGTAACGATCAGGTGGCGACCGATCTCAAGCTCTGGTGCAAGGCGCAAGGCGAACTGCTGGCCGCCTCCATCACCGCCCTGCAACAGGGGCTGGTGGCCTCCGCCCGGGCCAACCAGGCCGCGGTGCTGCCCGGTTACACCCATCTGCAGCGGGCCCAGCCGGTCACCTTCGCCCACTGGGCCCTGGCCTATGTGGAGATGCTGGAGCGGGACCACTCCCGGCTGCAGGATGCGCTGAAGCGCCTCGACACCAGCCCGCTCGGTTGCGGCGCCCTGGCCGGCACCGCCTACGCCATCGACCGCGAAGCCTTGGCCCTGGACATGGGCTTTGGTGGTGCCACTCGCAACAGCCTGGATTCGGTCTCGGACCGGGATCACGTGGTGGAGTTGATGCACGTGGCGTCGCTGTCCATGACCCACCTGTCGCGCCTGGCCGAGGACCTTATCTTCTACAACACGGGTGAGGCGGGCTTTGTCGAGCTCTCTGACGCGGTCACCTCGGGCTCGTCCCTGATGCCCCAGAAGAAGAACCCGGATGCCCTGGAGCTGATCCGCGGCAAGGCCGGTCGGGTGGTGGGGGCCCAGGTGGCCATGCTGATGACCCTCAAGGCACTGCCGCTGGCCTACAACAAGGACATGCAGGAGGACAAGGAGGGGCTGTTCGACGCGCTGGATACCTGGCACGACTGCCTCGACATGGCAGCCCTGGTACTGGTCGATCTCAAGGTCAACGGTGAGCGCACCAAGGCGGCCGCCCAGGGTGGCTACGCCAACGCCACCGAGCTGGCCGATTACCTGGTGGCCAAGGGGATTCCGTTCCGCGAGGCGCACCACATCGTCGGTGAGGCCGTCGTCTATGCCATCGGTGTGAAGAAGCCGCTGGAAGAGCTGTCGCTGGCCGAATTCCTGCGCTTCAGCTCGCTTATTGGTGAGGACGTCTATCCCAATCTGGAGCTGGAGGCGACCCTGGCCAAGCGGGTTGCCAAGGGCGGGGTGGCCCGCGAGCAGGTAGAGACAGCCCTGATTGCCGCAGAAACCTGGTTGGCCGGGCGGGTCGGCTAATCGCTCTTCTCGTTTAAACAAGACGGCAACCCCAGGGTTGCCGTCTCTTATTCCGGTACCAGGATGTGGGGGATTAGCTTCAGGCCTGAGTGGCCAGCAGCCTTCCTACTCCTTCACCACGACCACGGGGCAGGCTTTGACTCATCTCATCGAGAAAGCCGTTGAGATCCCCCTTTATCCCCAGCTGCTGGCGCAGGCTGTCAAAGGATTGCAGCAGGGTATCTCCACCGGCCCCGGCACTGCCACGGGTCAGATCTTGCTGCAGCCTGGCGATCGCCTCATCCAGTGAGACCCCGGGGGAGCGCTCTCGCAAGGTATTCATCACCTCGCCCATGAAGTGATCGATGGCCGGGCGCTGGGTTTCGCCATTGGGATCGCTCGCACCCAGGCGGCGAAACATGCCCTGCAGGGTCGGAGGCAGAGGCTCACGGCGTGGCTCGGACTGCGCCTGCGGGGTTGCCGGTTTCTCCTTAAGCAGGGCGCCACCTATCTTGACGGCCAGGGAGACAAGGGGGAGCAGAGCTGTGATGGACATGGCCTCGATCCTCTGGGGGGGGTAACACACCACATCACTACTGCATGTGTCAGGCCATCTTTTAATCAAGAAGAGAGTTGGCGGTTAATGGACTGAGGCAGAAGCGATTTATTCCTTTCGCTCGATACGCGCCACGGCGTGGGGTATGTCACAGGCGGCAAGGTGTTGCAGCCAGCGTATCTGATGGGGCTGCAGATCATCGCCGGGCCCCTTTACCTCTACCAGACAGTACGCTTCTTCGCGAAACAGGGCGAGATCCGGTTGGCCGCTGCGATTGCCGCGCAGATCGAAACAGAGGCGATCCAGCATGGCGAGCCGGTGGGCCAGGGGGATGTGGCGCAGGGCCAGCTCCAGCAACACTCGTGGCAGGCGTTCCCACTCGACCCAGGCGTTGAGTGTGCCGACCTTCTCATCATAGCGATCCAGTAGCGCCTCCCAGCCGGCCGGAGCGGCCAATGATTGCCGCCGGGTGTCGATGAGGGCCTGGCGCCGCTCGCCGAAGCGACGGGAGAACATGTCGGCCGGAGCGCGCTGGTAGCGGTTGAAGAAGACGCCGGGCTGGGGGCTGAAGATGATGTCCCAGAAGGCAAGGCCAAACAGACCGTTGATAAGGGCATTCTCGCACCAGAAGCCTTGCCAGCCGTCGGCGTGCAGGGCGGCCAGGGTGGCCTCCTCGACCCGGCCCGGCCAGGAGGGCAGGGCCAGTGACCAGGTCGGGTGGGTCGGCCGGCGATGGCGCGTCACCTTGTCACCCCGAAGCCGGCAGAGCTTGTCTCTGAGCGGCCGGGTGACGGCGCGCTCCTCCTCGTTGTGCGGTGCCGCTTCCATCTCGGCAAGCAGTCGCTCGGCCTCGGCGAGCTCCCCTGCGACCAGCAACAGGCGCACCTGCCGCTCGCGGGAGGGAGATCGTTGGCAGGTGCGGTAGAGGGCGAGTGCCTGGGCGTTCTCACCGGCGCGCTCCAGATCCCGGGCCAGGGCCAGGCGCAGGCGCTCGTGGCGGGCGGCCAGCGGCGGCCAGTCGCTGGGCGGGGGAAGCTGCGCCAACCACGCACTGGCGACGGCCGGACCGCCCTGCTCGCGCGCCTGTTGCCAGCTGTCGTGCCAGGCATCGAGGGAGAGCCACTCCTCAAGACGTGTCCGGCTGTCGAACAGACGATCGGCGGGGAAGAGGGGATAGGGCTCGTAGCGGTAGTGGCCGAGATCCAGCAGTACGAACTCGGTGAGATCCTGCTCCCGGTTGCCGAAAAAGAGCAGCAGAAAGCGCCCCAGCAGGGGCTTATCCTCGACCTTCAGGGTCTGGAAGGGAAGTGTGGGCAGGGGCGTGTCGGCCAGTCGGGCCAGCCACTGCTCTTTTCGTTGCTCCTTGGGCAGCGATGGCGCCAGGGCGAGCAGCTCGGGACGGGTCAGCAGGGGGCCAAGTTCGCTCCAGCGTGGTGTGGCCAACCGGATCAGGCCCGCCTCGGCCAGTTCTGCCAGCGGCAGCTGGCCGATCTCGGGGTAGTGGAGCCTGTCGGCGCGAAACCACTCCCCTTTGCGCGACAGCAGGCGCACCAGCAGACAGGCAGCCGGGTGGGAGAGGGCGGCGAAGTGATGCAGCCAGCGCAACTCTTCGGGGAGCAAGAGATCCCCGTAGCGCTCCTCCACCCATGCCAGCAGCAGGCGGAAGTTGGTCAGATAGTAGTCCGGGGCGAGCTCAACCGATGTGGCCATCATCGGCCACCTTGCGATAGCGCTTGCCGTATTTAAGCTGCTGAATGAGTAGCGCCGCTATGATGAGGCCCAGCCCTACCGGCGTTGCAGGGTGGATCTCCTCGCCGACCAACAGGCGCAGCAGCACCAGGGAGGCAAACGGTGAGATGAAGATGAGGTTGCTGATAGGGGCCGTATTGGTGGCGTGGCGCAGGGCCAGCAGCCAGAGCACGAAGGCAAACCCCATCTCGAACAACCCCACATAGATGGCGCCGGCCCACCCTTGCCAGGCGGTCAGCCTGAAGTCGGCCAGCACGGCCGTGGCCACCACAATCCAGGGGATGCTGATGAGAAAGCCCAGCAGCAGGCTCACCACAGGGTCGCCCTGGTTGCGGGTGTTGAGGATCCAGTAGCCGGCCCAGATCAGGGTGGAGCAGAGTGCCAGGGCAACGCCGAGCGGATTATCGAACTGCAGGCCAAATACATCCCCCTTGGTGGCGATCACCAGGGCACCGAAGTAGCCCAGCACGATGGCTACGCCGTCGCGTCGACGCAGCGTTTGGCCGAGGAAGGGGACGGCCAGCAGGGAGAGGGTGATGGCCCAGGTGTAATTGAGGGTCTGGGCCTGCTGGGCCGGCAGCAGGTCATAGGCCTTGAACAGCAGCAGGTAATAGAGGAAGGGGTTGAGGGTGCCGAGGGCCAGATAATAGAAGGGGCGGGCCTTCATATACTCCCCGAGCAGTGCCAGTTTGCCCTGGCGGGCGACTATGCCAAACAGGGTCAGCGCCGAGGTGCAGGCGGCAACCAGCAGCAGTTGTACCGGCTGGAAGTATTGCAGGGAGAGCTTGAAGGCAGTGGCCACAGTCGACCACATGGCGACGGTGCACAGGGCGTAGAGGTAGGCCTTCTTCTGGTCTTTCATGAGATCCATTCTTCGGCTGGGCGACGGGGAGGGTCGAGTCTAACAGACTTGCCAGGCCAGCTGGAGATGAGTGCCAAATTGAGCAATAACTGCGCTTTCCAGGTTGCGTCAGGTGTGAAAATCGGTATAATGCCCTCCGCTCTCCCTTGAGGTGAGCCTGACCTCTGGGTCAGTTTGCCGCAACAAGCGGCCATACAATCCCCCCGATCTGTGGGGGAACCGTTAAAAATCACACCTCTGGCGGGAGTACTCTCGGTCGGGCGGTGTTGATTTATGTTCTTTACATCCTTTTGGAGCTCTGGTCCATGCAGAACCAAAGAATCCGTATCCGCCTGAAGGCTTTTGATCATCGTCTGATCGATCAGTCCACTGCGGAAATCGTAGAAACTGCCAAGCGCACTGGTGCACAGGTTCGCGGTCCGATCCCGCTGCCGACTCGCAAAGAGCGCTTCACCGTACTGATCTCCCCGCACGTCAACAAGGACGCGCGTGACCAGTACGAGATCCGCACTCACAAGCGTCTGGTAGACATCGTTGAGCCGACTGACAAGACCGTAGACGCCCTGATGCGTCTGGATCTGGCAGCTGGTGTAGACGTCCAGATCAGCCTGGGTTAATTACGGAAAGAGGTTGATAACAATGACAATCGGTCTTGTAGGTCGCAAAGTGGGTATGACTCGCATCTTCACCGAAGATGGCGTTTCTATCCCCGTGACCGTTATCGAAGTTGAAGCTAACCGTGTAACTCAGGTCAAGTCTGTTGAAACCGACGGCTACAACGCTATCCAGGTTACCACTGGCGCCAAGAAAGCCAGCCGTGTGACCAAGCCGGAAGCTGGCCACTTTGCCAAAGCTGGTGTTGAAGCCGGCCGCGGTCTGTGGGAATTCCGTCTGAACAACGGTGAGACCTTCAGTGTTGGTAGCGAGCTGAAAGTTGATCTTCTCGCTGACGTTAAGCTGGTAGATGTTACCGGTACTTCCAAGGGTAAGGGCTTCGCCGGTACTGTTAAGCGCTGGAACTTCCGCACCCAGGACATGACCCACGGTAACTCCCTGTCCCACCGTGTACCTGGCTCCATCGGTCAAAACCAGACCCCGGGCCGCGTATTCAAGGGCAAAAAGATGGCTGGCCATCTGGGCAATGAGCGTGTAACCACTCAGAACCTGGAACTGGTCCGCGTTGACGTTGAGCGCAACCTGCTGCTGATCAAAGGCGCAGTACCGGGCGCTACCAACGGTGACGTGATCGTTAAACCCGCCGTCAAAGCGTAACGTCTGAGGAGATAGTAATGGAATTGGTAATGAAAGACGCCCAGAGCGCTCTTCAAGTTTCCGAAACTACCTTCGGGCGTGAATTCAACGAAGCCCTGGTTCACCAGGTCGTCGTTGCCTACGCTGCTGGTGCTCGTCAGGGTACCCGCGCGCAGCTGACTCGCTCCGAAGTATCTGGTGGCGGCAAGAAGCCGTGGCGTCAGAAGGGTACCGGTCGTGCCCGTGCTGGCTCTATCCGCTCCCCGATTTGGCGTTCCGGTGGTGTGACCTTCGCAGCCAAGCCGCAAGATCACAGCCAGAAAGTCAACAAGAAGATGTACCGCGGTGCCATCCGCAGCATCCTGTCCGAGCTGGTTCGTCAAGAGCGCCTGATCGTTGTCGAGAAATTCGGCATCGAAGCTCCGAAGACCAAGGCTCTGACTGCCAAGCTGAAAGAGATGGAGCTGTCCGACGTTCTGATCGTGACTGCTGAAGTCGATGAGAACCTGTTCCTGGCTGCTCGCAACCTGTACAAGGTCGACGTGCGTGACGTTGCCGGTATCGATCCGGTCAGCCTGATCGCTTTCGACAAGGTTCTGATGACTGCTGATGCAGTTAAGCAAATCGAGGAGATGCTGGCATGATCCGTGAAGAGCGTCTGCTGAAAGTTCTGAAGGCTCCGCACATCTCTGAAAAGAGCACCATGGTCGCCGAGCACCAGAACACTATCGTGTTCAAGGTTGCTACCGACGCTACCAAGGCGGAAATCAAAGCCGCAGTTGCGAAACTGTTCGAGGTCGAAGTTGAGACCGTCCGTACCCTGAACATGAAGGGTAAGACCAAGCGCACTGGTGCGCGCGTAGGCCGTCGTTCCGATTGGAAAAAGGCTTATGTGACCCTGAAAGCTGGTCAGGACATCGACTTCATGGGCGCAGCCGAGTAAGAGGAGTTCTGAAAAATGGCAATCGTTAAGTGCAAGCCTACTTCTCCGGGCCGCCGCCACGTCGTCAAGGTCGTCAACCAGGACCTGTACAAGGGTAAGCCCTTCGCAGCCCTGCTGGACAAGAAAGAAAAGACCGGTGGTCGTAACAACAACGGCCGCATCACCACTCGTCACATCGGTGGTGGTCACAAGCAGCATTACCGTATCGTTGACTTCAAGCGCAACAAAGACGGTATTCCTGCCAAGGTTGAGCGTCTGGAATACGATCCGAACCGTACCGCTAACATCGCCCTGGTGCTGTATGCAGACGGTGAGCGTCGTTACATCCTGGCCCCGAAAGGCCTGAAGGCTGGTGACGCTATCGCCTCCGGTTCTGACGCCGCCATCAAGGTAGGTAACACCCTGCCGATGCGCAACATCCCGGTTGGTACCACTGTACACGCCGTTGAGATGAAGCCGGGCAAAGGTGCCCAGATGGCTCGTTCTGCTGGTGCTTTCGTTCAGATCCTGGCTCGTGAAGGCAACTACGTTACCCTGCGTCTGCGCTCCGGCGAAGTTCGCAAGGTGCTGGCTGACTGCCGCGCCACCATCGGCGAAGTCGGCAATGCCGAGCACATGCTGCGTCAGCTGGGTAAAGCTGGTGCCAGCCGCTGGCGTGGTATCCGCCCGACCGTTCGCGGTATGGCGATGAACCCGGTCGACCACCCGCACGGTGGTGGTGAAGGTCGCAACAAGGGTATCCAGCCGGTATCCCCGTGGGGCCAGAAGGCTAAGGGCTTCAAGACCCGTAAGAACAAGCGTACCGACAAGTACATCGTACGTCGTCGTAACAAGTAATTGTTAATTTAGAGGAATCACCATGCCACGTTCTCTCAAGAAGGGTCCATTTATCGACCTGCACTTGCTGAAGAAGGTAGAGAAAGCGGTGGAAAGCGGGGATAAAAAACCGGTTAAGACCTGGTCCCGTCGTTCAATGATCATCCCGAACATGATCGGTTTGACCATCGCTGTCCATAATGGTCGTCAGCACGTACCTGTGTTTGTTACCGAAGAAATGATCGGTCACAAGCTGGGTGAATTCGCACCGACTCGTACTTATCGCGGTCATGCCGCTGATAAGAAGGCCAAGAAGCGCTAAGGGGTAAATGATGGAAGCTATCGCTAAACACCGTTTCGCCCGTACTTCTGCACAGAAGGCTCGCCTGGTCGCTGATCAAGTACGTGGTCTGCCGGTAGACAAGGCTCTGAACATCCTGGCATTCAGCCCGAAAAAGGCTGCTGTGCTGGTGAAGAAGGTGCTGGAATCTGCCATTGCTAACGCCGAGCACAACGAAGGTGCCGACATCGACGCACTGCGTGTTGCTACTATCATGGTTGACGAAGGTCCGACCATGAAGCGCATCCGTCCTCGTGCTAAAGGTCGCGCGGATCGTATCCTGAAGCGTACCGCTCACATCACTGTAGTGGTATCCGACGCTAAGGCTGGGAGATAAGCAATGGGTCAGAAAGTTCATCCTAATGGCATTCGCCTGGGTATTACCAAGCCTTGGAATTCTACCTGGTACGCGAACTCCAAAGACTTCGCTGACAACCTGTACAGCGATTTCCAAGTACGCCAGTTCCTGACCAAGGAACTGAAAAACGCTTCTCTGTCCAAGATCACCATCGAGCGTCCGGCCAAGAGCATCCGTGTGACCATTCACACCGCTCGTCCGGGCATCGTGATCGGCAAGAAAGGCGAAGACGTTGAGAAACTGCGCAAGGCTGTTGCCCAGATCGCTGGCGTGCCTGCTCAGATCAACATTTCCGAAGTCCGCAAGCCGGAGCTGGACGGTCAACTCGTTGCCGACAGCATCACTTCCCAGCTGGAACGTCGCGTTATGTTCCGTCGCGCCATGAAGCGCGCCGTACAGAACGCCATGCGTCTGGGTGCCAAGGGCATCAAGGTTGAAGTTTCCGGTCGTCTGGGCGGCGCTGAAATCGCTCGTACCGAATGGTACCGCGAAGGTCGTGTGCCCCTGCACACCCTGCGTGCCGACATCGACTATGCAACTTCTGAAGCCCACACCACCTACGGTGTGATCGGCGTTAAGGTTTGGATCTTCAAGGGTGAAGTTCTGGGTGGTCTGGCTGCCGTTAACGCTGCCGCTGCTCAAGAGCAAGCTCCTGCAAAGCCCAAGCGCGAAAACAAACGCCGCGGTAAGTAAGGAGATTCGGTAAATGTTGCAACCTAAGCGTACTAAATTCCGCAAGATCCATAAGGGTCGTAACCGCGGTATGGCCACTTCCGGTAACGAAGTCTCCTTCGGTTCCTTTGGCCTGAAAGCGACCACTCGTGGCCGCCTGACTGCTCGTCAGATCGAAGCAGCTCGTCGTGCTATGACTCGTCACGTTAAGCGTCAAGGCAAGATCTGGATCCGTGTGTTCCCGGACAAGCCCATCACCGAAAAGCCCCTCGAAGTTCGTATGGGTAAAGGTAAGGGTAACGTGGAATACTGGGTCGCTCAGATCCAGCCGGGCAAAGTCCTGTACGAGATGGACGGTGTTCCTGAGGCTCTGGCACGCGAAGCGTTCGCCCTGGCCGCAGCCAAACTGTCTGTTCAGACCACTTTCGTAACTCGGACGGTGATGTGATGAAAGCACAAGATCTGCGCCAAAAGAGCGTTGAAGAACTGAACCAGGAACTGCTGGCCAAGCTGCGTGAGCAATTCAACATGCGCATGCAAGCTTCCACCGGTCAACTGGCTCAGACTCACACTCTGAAACAAGTGCGTCGCGACATCGCGCGCATCAAGACTGTACTGACTGAGAAGGCAGGTGCGTAATGACTGACAAGATCCGTACTCTGCAGGGTCGTGTAATCAGCGACAAGATGGACAAGTCCATCACTGTTGCCATCGAGCGCAAGGTAAAGCACCCGATCTACGGTAAGATCATCAAGCGTACTACCAAGCTGCACGTGCACGACGAGAACAACGAGTGCAAGGCTGGCGATCTCGTGGAAATCCGCGAGTGCCGCCCGCTGTCCAAGACCAAGTCCTGGACCCTGGTTGGTATCGTAGAAAAGGCCTAAGTCAGGTTCTTTCTAGCTCAAACGGCCCCTGCTGGGGCCGTTTGTTTTTTAGGCTACCTTTTCGAAAATACCTGTGTTATAGTTTCGCGCCTTTTGAAGGCAGCCAGATCCCGAGAGGGATAAGAAGTAAACAAAGCGGAGCACTAAGATGATCCAGATGCAAAGTATGCTGGATGTTGCCGATAACTCCGGCGCACGCAGCGTAATGTGTATTAAGGTTCTGGGTGGTTCGCACCGCCGTTACGCCGGCATCGGCGACATCATCAAGGTTTCCATCAAGGAAGCCATTCCTCGCGGTAAAGTGAAGAAAGGTGATGTGTATAACGCGGTGGTCGTACGCACCCGTAAAGGCGTTCGTCGTCAGGACGGCTCTGTCATCCGTTTCGACAACAACGCAGCTGTGTTGCTGAACAACAACCAGCAGCCGATCGGTACTCGTATTTTTGGGCCGGTGACCCGTGAACTGCGTAATGAGAAGTTCATGAAGATCGTGTCCCTGGCACCCGAAGTACTGTAAGGAGTCGAACGATGGCAGCTAAAATCCGTCGCGAAGACGAAGTAATCGTCCTCACCGGCAAAGACAAGGGCAAGCGTGGCAAAGTCACTCAAGTCCTGATCGCTGAAGGTAAGGTCGTTGTGGAAGGCATCAACCTGGTTAAGAAGCACCAGAAGCCGGTACCCGCTCTGGGTCAGGCCGGTGGCATCGTAACCAAAGAAGCCCCGATCCACGTATCTAACGTAGCGCTGTTCAACTCTGCCTCTGGCAAAGCTGACCGCGTAGGTTTCCGGATTGAAGACGGCAAGAAAGTCCGTGTCTTCAAATCCACCGGCGAACTTGTGAAGTAATTGGAGTTTAACGATGGCGAAACTGCATGATTACTACAAAGCAAATGTAGTAAATGAACTGACCAAGCAGTTCGGTTACAAGACTATCATGCAAGTCCCTCGGATCGAGAAAATCACCCTGAACATGGGTGTAGGTGAAGCGATTGCTGATAAAAAACTGCTGGAAAATGCTGCTGCCGACCTGGCTGCCATTTCCGGTCAGAAGCCGCTGATCACCAAGGCTCGTAAATCCGTTGCGGGCTTCAAGATTCGTGAAGGCTACCCGATAGGTTGCAAAGTAACCCTGCGTGGCGAGCGTATGTGGGAGTTCCTGGAGCGCCTGATCTCTATCGCAGTACCCCGTGTCCGTGACTTCCGCGGCCTGAACGCCAAGTCGTTCGACGGTCGTGGTAACTACTCCATGGGTGTACGCGAGCAGATCATCTTCCCGGAAATCGACTATGACAAGGTCGATCGCGTTCGTGGTCTGGATATCACCATCACCACCTCCGCGCAAACCGATGATGAAGGCCGTGCTCTGCTGGCTGCCTTTAACTTCCCGTTCCGCAAGTAAGGTGTAGGGTTATGGCAAAACTTTCCATGAAAGCACGTGAAGTCAAGCGTGCCAAGCTGGCAGCCAAGTACGCTACCAAGCGTGCCGAGCTGAAAGCTCTGATCGTTGACATGAACGCTTCTGAAGAAGCGCGTTGGGAAGCTGTTCTGAAGCTGCAACAGCTGCCCCGTGATTCCAGCCCGATCCGCCAGCGTAACCGTTGTGCCATTACTGGCCGTCCGCACGGTGTGCTGCGTAAATTTGGCCTGTGCCGCATCAAGGTGCGTGAGCATGCCATGAAGGGTGAAATTCCGGGCCTGAAAAAGGCCTCTTGGTAAGAATCTCGGGAGTTAGACTATGAGCATGCAAGATCCGATCGCGGATATGCTGACCCGCATCCGTAACGGTCAGGCGGCTAGCAAGGTTGCGGTTTCCATGCCCTCCTCCAAGCTGAAAGTGGCGATTGCCAAAGTGCTGAAGGACGAAGGCTACATCGCTGGCTACAACGTAGCTGGTGACGTGAAACCGGAACTGGAAATCGAACTGAAGTATTTCCAAGGCAAGCCGGTTGTAGAACTGATCCAACGCGTGAGCCGTCCCGGCCTGCGTATTTACAAGCGTACCAATGATCTGCCGAAGGTAATGGGCGGTCTGGGTATTGCCGTTGTGTCCACTTCTAAAGGTGTGATGACTGACCGTGCTGCCCGTAAGGCTGGCATGGGCGGTGAGATCATCTGCTACGTCGCTTAAGGAGGTAGGAAATGTCTCGTGTTGCTAAGGCACCCGTCGCGATTCCTGCTGGCGTAGAGGTGACTCTGAATGGCCAAGAGCTGACCGTAAAAGGTACCAAGGGCTCTCTGGTTCGTTCCATCAACGCGGCTGTTGAAGTGACCAAGGAAGAGGGCGTACTGAAGTTTGCTCCGCGCGCTGGCTTTGCCGGTGCCGATGCTCAAGCTGGTACCGCTCGCGCCCTGGTTAACAACATGGTCATCGGTGTTACCCAAGGCTTCGAGCGCAAGCTGCAGCTGGTTGGTGTAGGTTATCGTGCCTCCATCAAGGGCAACGCTGTCGCTCTGGCCCTGGGCTTCTCCCACCCGGTCGAGCATGAACTGCCGGCTGGCATCACTGCCGAGTGCCCCACCCAGACCGAAATCGTTCTGCGTGGTATCGACAAGCAAGTGATTGGCCAAGTTGCCGCGGATATCCGTGCTTACCGCGCTCCGGAGCCCTATAAGGGCAAGGGTGTACGCTATGCCAATGAGCAAGTGCGTACTAAAGAAGCTAAGAAGAAGTAAGGTAACACTATGGACAAGAAAGCAGCTCGTCTCCGTCGTGCTACTCGTGCACGTAAGAAGATGCAGGAACTGGGTGCGACTCGTCTGGTTGTTCACCGTACTCCGCGTCATATCTACGCGCAGATCATTGCAGCCAACGGTTCCGAAGTCCTGGCCTCTGCTTCCACAGTAGAGAAGGCTATCAGCGAAAGCATCAAATACACCGGTAACGCCGACGCGGCTGCCGCTGTAGGTAAGGCTATCGCCGAGCGCGCCATCGCCAAGGGTGTACAGAACGTGTCGTTTGACCGTTCCGGTTTCAAGTATCACGGTCGTGTAGCCGCTCTGGCTACTGCTGCTCGTGACGCTGGTCTGCAGTTCTAAGCTAGGAGTCGAAGATGGCTAAAATCGAATCTCAAGCCGGTGAACTGCACGAGAAGCTCATTGCGGTAAACCGTGTTTCGAAAACTGTTAAGGGTGGTCGTATCATGTCCTTCACCGCACTGACTGTGGTGGGTGATGGCAACGGCCGTGTAGGTTACGGTTACGGTAAGGCCCGTGAAGTTCCGGCTGCCATTCAAAAGGCAATGGAACAGGCCAAGCGCAACCTGAAGAAGGTAGAACTGAACAACGGTACTCTGCACCACCCGGTGAAGGGCATCCACTCCGGTTCCACCGTATTCATGAAGCCGGCCTCCCAAGGTACCGGTATCATCGCCGGTGGTGCTATGCGTGCCGTTCTGGAAGTGGCTGGTGTTCACAACATCCTGGCTAAGACCTACGGTTCCACCAACCCGATCAACGTGGTTCGCGCCACTGTAGACGCTCTGGTTAACGGTCAGTCTCCGGAACAGATCGCTGCTAAGCGTGGTCTGCGCGTTGAAGAAATTCTGGGGTAATGCGACATGGCTAACAAGACTGTAAAAGTAACTCAAACCCGCAGCTCTATCGGCCGCCTGCCCAAGCACAAGGCGACTCTGCGTGGCCTGGGTCTGCGTCGCATTGGTCACACCGTTGAGCTGGAGGATACTCCTTGCGTTCGCGGTATGATCAACCAGGTGTATTACATGGTTAAGGTGGAGGGCTAAGCATGCGTCTGAACACTCTGTCTCCGGCCGCTGGCTCCAAGCCTGTAAAGGCTCGTCGCGGTCGTGGTATCGGCTCCGGTCTGGGTAAGACTGGTGGTCGTGGTGTTAAGGGCCAGACCTCTCGTTCCGGTGGCGGTAAAGTCCGTCGCGGTTACGAAGGTGGTCAGATGCCGCTGAAAATCCGTCTGCCGAAGTTCGGTTTCACTTCTCGCAAGTCTCTGGTATCTGCCGAGGTTCGCCTGAACGAAATCGCGATGGTAGAAGGTGATGTGGTGGATCTGAGCACCCTGAAGCAAGCCGGTGTTGTTAACAAGAACATCGAGTTTGTGAAGGTTGTTCTGTCCGGTAACATCGACCGCGCTGTGACCGTTCGTGGTCTGCCCGTCACCAAGGGTGCACGTGCAGCCATCGAGGCCGCTGGCGGTAAAATCGAGGAATAATCAGTACAATGGCTAAGAAACCAGGATTGGATGTAAAAGCACAGGGTGGTCTGAGTGAACTGAAGAGCCGTCTGCTCTTCGTTCTCGGAGCGATTATCGTCTTCCGTGCAGGCTCTTATGTGCCTATTCCTGGTATTGACGCCGCCGTACTGGCCGAATTGTTCCAGCAACAGAAGGGCACCATCATTGAGATGTTTAACATGTTCAGTGGTGGTGCACTTGCCCGTGCTTCAATTCTTGCACTGGGGATCATGCCGTACATCTCGGCATCGATCATCATCCAGTTGCTGACCGTGGTTCATCCCGCTCTTGCTGAACTCAAGAAAGAGGGTGAGGCCGGTCGTCGCAAGATCAGCCAGTATACTCGCTGGGGCACGTTGGTATTGGGAACTTTCCAGGCCATTGGTATCGCAACCGGCCTGCCGAATATGATGCAGGGGCTCGTGACTAATCCGGGCTTTGGCTTCTATTTCACGGCGGTTGTGAGTCTGGTCACCGGCACCATGTTTTTGATGTGGCTGGGTGAGCAGATTACCGAGCGTGGGATTGGTAATGGTATCTCGCTGATAATCTTCACGGGTATCGTTGCCGGTCTGCCTCATGCCATTGGCGCTACGGCCGAACAGGCACGTCAAGGGGAATTGCACATCCTGCTGTTGCTGTTGCTGGGCTTGATTGTTTTCGCAGTGACTTACTTTGTGGTGTTCGTGGAGCGTGGTCAGCGTCGTATCGTCGTTAACTATGCCAAGCGTCAACAAGGCCGCCAGGTATTCGCAGCGCAAAGCACGCACCTGCCGTTGAAGGTCAACATGGCTGGTGTGATTCCTGCGATTTTCGCATCCAGTATCATCCTCTTCCCGGGCACCATTACCTCCTGGTTTGGTCAGGGTGAGGGTACTGTGGCTGATGTTCTGCAGCAGATCTCTATGGTTCTGCAGCCGGGCCAGCCCCTGTACGAAATGCTGTATGCAGCAGCCATTATCTTCTTCTGCTTCTTCTACACCGCGTTGGTGTTCAACCCGCGCGAGACAGCAGATAACCTGAAGAAGAGTGGAGCCTTTATCCCGGGGATTCGTCCGGGCGAGCAGACAGCACGTTATATCGATAAGGTTATGACCCGCCTGACTCTGGCTGGCGCGCTCTATATAACCTTTATCTGTCTGGTACCACAGTTCTTGATGACTGCCTGGAACGTTCAGTTCTATTTCGGTGGCACCTCGCTGCTGATTATCGTGGTAGTGATCATGGACTTCATGGCTCAGGTTCAGACCCATATGATGTCTCATCAGTATGGCGATGTCCTGAGGAAGGCCAACCTGAAGGGCTACGGCCGCTAAGGTCGGCGTAGTTACGGAGTTAAGCAATGAAAGTTCGTGCTTCCGTTAAGGCAATCTGCCGTAACTGCAAAATCATCAAGCGTCACGGTGTGGTGCGTGTGATTTGCAGCGAGCCTAAGCATAAACAGCGTCAAGGCTAATTTAGTTACGGTTAGTACTTGCAACAAATAGTTGTGCTGGCTAAGATAGCCAGCCAACTTTTGTTGTGTATTGGTTGACCGCCACGTATCCGCTCACGGGCTTTGTGGTGGTCGTAATCTACTATATGTAGGAGTGAATAGTGGCCCGTATCGCTGGCATTAACATTCCTGACCATAAGCATGCAGTCATTGCTCTGACTGCTATTTATGGCGTCGGTCGTACCCGCTCCAAGGCCATCTGTGCCGCAGCCGGTATCGCTGAGAATGTAAAAATTAAAGACCTGGATGAAGCTCAGGTAGAAAGTCTGCGTGAACAAGTAGGTAAGTACACCGTAGAAGGTGACCTGCGCCGTCAGATTTCTATGAACATCAAGCGTTTGATGGACCTGGGTTGCTACCGTGGTTTGCGTCACCGTCGTAGCCTGCCTGTCCGTGGTCAACGTACCAAGACCAATGCTCGTACCCGTAAGGGTCCGCGCAAGGCTATCAAGAAGTAACGGGAAGGTAGAAAATGGCTAAAACTCCGACTCGTGCTCGCAAGCGCGTTAAAAAGCAAGTGAGCGACGGTATCGCACACGTACATGCCTCTTTCAACAACACAATCGTGACTATCACTGACCGTCAGGGCAACGCTCTGTCTTGGGCCACCGCTGGTGGTTCCGGTTTCCGTGGTTCTCGTAAGTCCACCCCGTTCGCTGCCCAGGTTGCAGCCGAGCGTGCCGGTGAGATGGCCAAAGAATATGGCGTCAAGAACCTGGAAGTCATGGTCAAGGGTCCGGGTCCCGGTCGTGAGTCTTCCATCCGCGCTCTGAACGCGGCTGGTTTCCGCATCACGAACATCACTGATGTGACTCCGATCCCGCACAACGGTTGTCGTCCTCCCAAGAAGCGCCGCGTGTAACGCGTTTAGCTACTTGGTCTAGGATTGTTGGAGAAAGAAGATGGCAAGATATATCGGTCCTAAGCTTAAGCTTAGCCGTCGTGAGGGCACCGACCTCTTCCTGAAGTCTGGTGTTCGTGCGATTGATTCTAAGTGCAAGATTGACACCGCCCCGGGTCAGCACGGCGCTCGTAAGCCGCGTCTGTCCGACTACGGTGTTCAGCTGCGCGAGAAGCAAAAAGTTCGCCGTATCTACGGCGTATTGGAAAAACAGTTCCGCAACTACTACCGCAGTGCTGCCCGTCAGAAGGGTAACACCGGCGAAAACCTGTTGCAGCTGCTGGAAGGTCGTCTGGACAACGTCGTATACCGTATGGGCTTCGGCGCCACTCGTGCTGAAGCACGTCAGCTGGTCAGCCACAAGGCCATCATGGTTAACGGCCGCGTTGTGAACATTCCTTCTTTCCAGGTTTCCCCTGAGGATGTGGTCTCTGTTCGCGAGAAGGCTAAGAAGCAAGCACGTATCAAGGCTGCCCTTGAGGTTGCTGGTCAGCGTGAGAAGCCGACTTGGGTAGAGGTTGACGCTGCCAAGATGGAAGGTGCCTTCAAGCGCCTGCCGGAGCGTTCTGACCTGTCTGCCGACATTAACGAACAGCTGATCGTCGAGCTTTACTCCAAGTAAAGCTAGCTTCTAAAGAGAGGACACAATGCTGGGTTCTGTAACAGATTTTCTTAAGCCGCGGCTAGTTGACATCGAGCAAGTTAGCCCGACTCACGCAAAAGTGACTCTTGAGCCGCTTGAGCGTGGTTTTGGTCACACGCTGGGCAACGCCCTGCGTCGTATTTTGCTTTCTTCTATGCCCGGTTGTGCAGTCACTGAAGTCGAAATCGATGGCGTACTGCACGAGTACAGCAGCAAGGAAGGTGTTCAGGAAGACGTTCTCGAAATCCTGCTGAACCTGAAAGGCATCGCTGTGAAGCTGGAAGGCAAGGACGAGGTAACTCTGTCCCTGACCAAGTCTGGAACAGGCCCCGTTACCGCTGGTGATATCACTCACGGTGATGAAGTTGAGATCGTAAACCCGGAGCACGTAATCTGCCACCTGACCAGCGCCAACGC
Source organism: Aeromonas schubertii (assembly GCF_000820105.1). GTDB lineage: Bacteria > Pseudomonadota > Gammaproteobacteria > Enterobacterales > Aeromonadaceae > Aeromonas > Aeromonas schubertii. The sequence goes on from NZ_CDDB01000049.1 coordinate 47,233, forward strand.
TGAGATCAGCATGCGCCTGAAGATTCAGCGCGGTCGTGGTTACGTGCCCGCTTCCGCTCGCGTCCACAATGACGATGAGGAGCGCCCGATTGGTCGCCTGCTGCTGGACGCTGCGTTCAGCCCCATCGTTCGCATCGCCTACAATGTAGAAGCGGCGCGTGTGGAACAGCGTACCGACTTGGACAAGCTGGTCATCGAAATGGAGACCAACGGCACCCTGGATCCGGAAGAGGCTATCCGTCGTTCCGCCACTATCCTGGCAGAGCAACTGGAAGCCTTCGTCGACCTGCGTGACGTAAGCGTGCCCGAGAAGAAGGAAGAGAAGCCCGAGTTCGATCCGATTCTGCTGCGTCCTGTCGATGATTTGGAGCTGACAGTTCGTTCCGCGAACTGTCTGAAGGCAGAAGCTATCCACTATATTGGTGATCTGGTACAGCGTACCGAAGTCGAGTTGCTTAAGACTCCGAACCTCGGTAAGAAGTCCCTGACTGAGATCAAGGACGTGTTGGCCTCCCGTGGTCTGTCTCTGGGCATGCGCCTGGAGAACTGGCCGCCCGCCAGCATCGCTGACGAGTAAATCCAGATTACGGGTTCACAGATTTAGTTAGAAGGATAAGGTCATGCGCCATCGTTTGAGTGGTCGTCAACTGAACCGGAACAGCAGCCATCGTCAGGCTATGTTCCGCAACATGGCCAGCTCCCTGGTTCGTCATGAGATCATCAAGACGACTCTGCCGAAGGCAAAAGAGCTGCGTCGTGTAGTTGAACCGCTGATCACCCTTGCCAAGACTGATAGCGTTGCTAACCGTCGTCTGGCATTCGCCCGCACTCGTGATAACGAAGTTGTGGCAAAACTGTTCAACGAACTGGGCAAGCGCTACCAAGAGCGCGCCGGTGGTTATACTCGCATTCTGAAGTGCGGGTTCCGTGCCGGTGACAATGCTCCGATGGCTTACATCGAGCTGGTAGACCGCCCGGCCGCTGCTGAAGCAGCTGCCGAGTAAGATAGAAAAAGCCGGGCTTGCCCGGCTTTTCTTTTTCCTGCATTTTTCTTACCGCTTACCGCTTACCTCATATCCGCGATCCACCATATCCATGTTGTGCACCGTGCGTGGCAAGGGTCTGTATTGTGTCGGCGCGCTTGATACGAGGGGGGAAGCTGGCGGTTTCGCATCAGTGCCGGCACGCCTGGCTCGCCGGAGGGTCTGAGCAGATAGGGGCATCACATGCTCCAGGGGCGTGGCAGCGCAAAGTAAAAGGGCCACCGCTAAGTGGCCCTTCTCTTATGCCTCGATGGGTTCGGCGTGTTGGCCAGAGGGGGTCGGCTTGGGTGCTTTGAGTAACAACATCATGGCACTCGCCAGTAACAGAAATCCCCCCATCAGGAAGAAGATCTGGTTATAGGCCATGATGGCGGCATCGCGTTGCATGGTCTGGCTGAGCAGGGCTCGCGCCTGCTCGGCGGCCCCCACCGGGTCACCACTCTGGGATGCCAGGGTGCCGGCCGTCTGCTGTAGCCACAGCTGTCCCGCGATGCTGCTGGCGTCCAGAGTACTGGCGATGTAGGTCAGGTGAACCCGGCTCTGGTTATCGAGCATGGTCGCTATGATGGCGATGCCTATGGCTCCTCCGAGGTTGCGCAGTACGTTGAGCAGGGTCGAGGAGCTGGGGATATCGCCCGGGGTCAGGCTGGCGGTGGCGACCATGGAGAGGGGGACCATGATGAAGGGCTGCCCCAGAGCTCGAATGATCAGGGAGTCTGTGAGCTGGGGACCGGCAAAGTCGACGCTCATGCCGGTATTCATAAAGCAGCTGACGGCGAAGACCAGAAAGCCAAAACAGACCAGATAACGGGGGTCCACGCTGCGTGTGAGCCTGGGGACGAGCGGCAGGACCAGCAGTTGGGGGAGCCCCATCCACATCAACACCTTGCCGATCTCCAGCGCGTTGTAGTTGTGGATCTGGGCCATATAGAGGGGCAAGACGTAGATAGAGCCCATCAGGGCCATCCCCAGGATCAGATAGGCAAAGCAGGCCAGGGCGAAGCGCCCGTTACCCAGTAATCGCAGATTGACCAGGGGATGGCGGCGCAGCAACTGGCTGATGATAAAGAAGATCATGGCCACAGCGGAGATCACCGACAGGCGTACGATGAAGGAGGAGCCAAACCACTCCTCGCGATTGCCCTCTTCCAGCACCACTTCCAGCAGGCCCAGCCCGACCGCCATGGTGAATATACCCACCAGATCGACCCGGCGAATCACCTCCCAATCGACGGGCTTGCGATCGAGGCCATGGGCCAACATGGCCAGCACCAGCAGTCCGGGCGGCACGTTGAGGTAGAAGATGTAGTGCCATGAGAGTTGCTCGGTGAGCCACCCACCCAGGGTGGGGCCTATGGCCGGGGCAAAGGTGGTGCAGAGTCCAAACAGGGCCATGCCGGTGGCACGCTTCTCCAGGGGGAGCAGGGTGACGATCAGGGTAAAAGCCATGGGGATAAGCGCCCCACCGGTAAATCCCTGTAAGGCCCGAAACACTATCATGCTGCCCAGGTTCCAGCTGAAGGAGCAGAGGACGGAGGAGAGAATAAAGGTGGCAGTGGTCCAGATGAGGTAGCGGCGTACACTCAATCCCCTGCTGAGCCAGCCGCTCAGGGGAATGGCGATCATCTCGGCGACCAGGTAGGCGGTCGATATCCAGGAGCTCTCGCTCAGGGTCGCCGACAAGGCTCCCTGAATATCCTTGAGGGATGAGTTGGTGATCTGGATATCGAGGATCGCCATGAAGGCACCGAGCAAGCCACCCAGTACGGCGATCCAGTGGCGACGGGATACCGGCTGGCTCATTGGCGGGCGGCCAGGTGGGTGGGAGCCTGTTCGGCATTTCGGGTATCGACGGTCACCTCGCTGGAGAGCCCGGGCAGTAGTTTACCGGCCAGCACTCCCGGCTCCGGGATGCGGATCTTCACCGGTACCCGTTGCACTATCTTGGTGAAGTTCCCGGTGGCGTTTTCCGGTGGTAGCAGGGCGAACTTGGCGCCGGTAGCCGGGGATAGGCTGTCGATGACGCCATCGACCGGCTGGTTTGGATAGGCGTCGAGCACAACCTCCACCTTTTGTCCCGGGTGCATATGTGCGAGCTGGGTCTCCTTGAAGTTGGCCTCGACCCATACCTCCTTGAGTGGCACCAGGCTGGCCACCTGCATGCCCGACTGCACATACATTCCCTCTCGCAGGGCACGCCGTCCGATAATGCCGTCGGCCGGGGCCCGGATCTCGGTATAGCTGAGATCGAGGCGAGCCTGATCCAGATTGGCCCGGCTTTCGGCGATGCGGGCCTGGGCCTGCTGTTGTTCGGCATCGAGCACCAGCAGGTTGTCCCTGGCCGCCTGCAGGGCAGCCTCGGCCTCTACCAGCTGGGCCTCGGCCACCTGACGGTTGGCACTGACTTCATCAAGACTGTCCTGAGAGCTGTAGTTGCGAGCCTTGAGCTGAGCGGTACGACTCTGTTGCTGGCTGGCACGGCGCAGTTCTGTCTTGCCAGAGAGCACTCGGGCCTGTGCCTGATGGATCAGGCTCAGCTGCCGGGTGCGGGTGGCAGTCAGGTTCTCGGCACTGGCCTGGTTCAGGGCCAACTCGGCCTCTGCCATGGCGAGCCGGTGACGATACTCCCTGTCATCGAGGCGGGCGATGATCTGATGGGAGCGAACCAGCTGGTTGTCGTCGACCAACACCTCATGAATGTAACCCGGCAGGCGCGAGGCGATGGCGGTGACGTTGCTCTGCAGATAGGCGTTGTCGGTACGCTCGAAGTAGCGCCCATAACCGTACCAGTAGAGGGCGAAGGCGAGGCCGAGCAGGGCCAGTATGATGGCCGCCATCAGCGGGATCTTCTTCTCTTTGCTCATTTCATTCTCCGTTGTGGAACGGACAGGCTAGCATTGTCTTATTTTTAAGATTAGTGTGCAGAAATGAGAAAAATCGTTGCATAGAGGAAACAATGGATCTGAATGCCGCCCAGATCTTTGCCACCATAGTGGACCGGGGTTCCTTCACCGCCGCCGCCGCCGCGCTCGGCATGACCAAGGCCACGGTCAGTCGGCGTATGGCCGACCTGGAGCGACATCTGGGGGTGAGGTTACTCTATCGTTCGACGCGTCAGCTGACCCTGAGCGAGGAGGGGGAGCAGTACTACCAGCGTTGCCGAACCGCCCTGGAGGTGATGGCCGAGGCCGAGTTACAGCTCAGTGCCTCCCAGCATCAACTGACCGGTACCCTCAAGATGGCGGTCCCTATCGAGACGGGGCAACTGGTGCTGGCCCGGGTGGTCGCGGATTATTTACAGTCACATCCGGACCTCAAGGTCGACATGGAGTTGACCAACCGGGTGGTTGATCCCATCACCGAGGGGCTTGACTGCATCATTCGCATAGGGGAGAGCGACGATACCAGTCTGGTTAGCCGTCGGCTCTGGCTGACGGAGCGGCTGCTATGTGCTTCCCCCTCATATCTCGAGCGGCTTGGAGTGCCTTCCCATCCGGTTCAACTGGAAGAGCACGAGCGTATCTTCGTGCGCTCCTCACTGCTTTCGCCCCGCTGGGTCTTCGAGCGTGAGGGGGAGCGGGTGCTGATCGAGCCAAAATCCCGTTTTAGGGTCAATAATATTACCTGCGCCCGCGAGGCGGCAAAGGCCGGGTTGGCGCTTGCCTCTCTGCCTGCCATGCTCTGTCGGGAGGAGTTGGCCAGCGGAGCCCTGGTACCCCTGCTCTCCGAGTGGCGACAGCCCCCGGTACCTATTTATCTGCTTTGTCCGGAACGACGTTTCATGCCGCGCAAGTTGCGGATGTTTATCGATTATCTGATCGAGCGCAGAGACGAATATGCCATCGATCGCCTGATCTAAGGAGTCGTTATGGAACAATGGATCAATCTCTATCGCGCCTCCCATGTACTGGAGGCCCATGCCATCAAGGGGGCCCTGGAGGTGGAGGGTATCCGTGTTCGGCTGAATGGTGAGGGGCTTGGAGGCGCTTTGGGAGAGTTACCCGTGGATCTGCTGCAGGTGACCCTGATGGTGCCGGGTGAGCAGCGACAGAAGGCATCCCGGGTCATCGAGCGCTACCAGAAGCGGCAGGGGAATGGCTGGCTCTGCGGGCGTTGTGGCGAGGAGAATGGGGCCAACTTCGAGATCTGCTGGCGTTGCGGCCACGATCCCGAAGAGGAGTGATCGGGTCTGTGGCCCGATGTCGTCACTGGCGGGAGTTTTCGTCCAGCTCTTCGCCGGCTTCCGGATCGTGGAAGGTGGACAGATCCAGCTCCCCTTCCCGGCGGGCGATCAGCACCGAAACCAGAATATCGCCGGAGACATTGACCGTGGTGCGCGCCATGTCGAGGAATCGGTCGATCCCGGCGATGAGGGCCACCCCCTCCAGTGGCAAGCCTACCGAGGTGAGGACCAGAGTCAGGGTCATCAGGCCGGTGCCCGGGGTTCCCGCCGTTCCTATGCTGGCCAGCACGGCGATGACGACGATGGTCATATAGTCGATGAGATGGAGGTCGACCCCGAAGGCCTGGGCCACGAAGAGGGCCGTCACCCCCTGGTAGAGGGCGGTACCATCCATATTAATGGTGGCGCCTATGGGGAGGACGGTGTTGGTCACCCGCTTGGAGACCCCCAGACGCGCCTCGGCACAGTGGATACTGACAGGTTGGGTGGCGGCGCTGGAACTGCTGGTGAAGGCGATGGCCTGTGCATCCAGTATGCCGCGAAAGTAGTGCCAGGGGTTGAGCCGGGCCAGCAGCACCAGCATGCCGCTGTAGACCCCCAGCACGTGCAACAGACAGCCGAGATAGACGGCACCGATCACCTTGAGCAGGGGAAGCGTCAGGGCCAGCTCATACTGGGCCGCCAGCCAGGCCGTGAGGGCACATACACCGTAGGGTGCCAGGTTCATCAGCACCTGGGTCAGCTTGTTCATCGCTTCCGCCAGGGAGGCAAACAGACGCTGCGCCGGAACCCCCTGTCGCCCGATGGCATTGATGGCGAGTCCGAGAGCAACCGCAAACACCAGCACCTGCAGCACCCGGCCTTCCGCCATGGCCTGGAGCGGATTGGTCGGCACCAGCGCTACCAGGACCTGCTCCAGAGTGGGATGAGGTTGAGGCGATGGAGGCAGTGCATGTTGCAGCGTGATGCCGGTACCGGGCTCGAGCAACCAGCCCATCAGCAGGCCGATGCAGATGGCCAGGGTGGTGGAGGCGAGATAGAGGAAGGTGGCCTTGATACCCGTCTGGTCGAGATGGCGCCGCCCCAGGGTGCAGATACCGGTGATCACCGAGCAGAAGATGAGAGGGAGCATCAACATCTTGATGGTGTTGACGAAGAGGGTGCCGAAGGGTTTGAGCAGTAGCGCCTGATCCGGCAGACCCAGCCCCAGTGCGATGCCGATCAGCATGCCGAGCAGGGTTTTCACCCAGAGGGGACGGCGAGTCCAGAGCCGCCAGGGGGCAAACACCATTCCTTGGAACTGCATGTGAGCCGGGGTCCTCGATCGATGTACGGGAAAAAGGGGCGCCAGTGTAGCGACAGCCCGGTCGGGTTACCACATTATCGACAAAGCGCGTTTCCCTACCAGCGTCAGGTGCAGAAATGCACCTTTTTCTTGGCCTGCATCAAGGTGGCATGAGAGGGGGCAATGTTTAATGTTCATCTCATTTGTTTGTTTCATTGGAGAGAGACCATGTCCGATTCGATTCACGGTCATGAGGTGATGCAGATGATGCTGGCCCAGGGGGGTAGCTTTACCCGCGAGAGCCTGCGTCAGGCCATTCACACCGCTTTCGGGAGTGATGCCCGTTTTCACACCTGCAGCGCCGAGGGGATGGATGCAGACCAGCTGATCGCCTTCCTCGAGCGCAAGAGCAAGTTCGTCGCCGAGGGGGAGGGGTTCCAGACCCGCGCCGATCGCATCTGCAACCATTAATGGGGCGGGGCGAGCCTTCGGCTCGCCCAATTCCTCGCCGATCTGCTATATTCCCGGCCTCTCAATCTCAGTTGTTGGCCACGCCATGGATACTTTCTCCGCCGCCGTTATGCTGTTCCTGATCATGGACCCGCTCGGCAATCTCCCCGTCTTTCTCTCCATCCTGCGTCATATCGATCCCAAGCGCCGGCGCAAGGTGATGATCCGCGAGCTGCTCTTCTCGCTCGCCATCATGATGCTCTTCCTCTTCGTGGGACAGCAGATCCTGACTTTCCTCAATCTGCGCCAGGAGGCAGTCAGCATCGCGGGGGGGATCATACTGTTTCTGATCGCCATCAAGATGATCTTCCCGGGACCGGGTGGAGTGACGGGGTTGGCAGCCGGTGAGGAGCCCTTCCTGGTGCCCATGGCGATCCCCATGATCGCCGGCCCCTCCATACTGGCCTCCCTCTTGCTACTGGCCAATCAGGCGCCGGGGCGCATGGCCGACTGGTCCCTGGCCCTCTTCATGGCCTGGGCGGCCAGCGCCGTGATCCTGATGTTTTATGAGGTGTTCAACAAACTGCTCGGCGAGCGGGGACTGACCGCCGTCGAGCGGTTGATGGGGATGCTGCTGGTGATGATCTCGGTACAGATGCTGCTGGATGGAGTGCACCACTATCTGTCGATGGTGCCGTAGTTACCATCCATTTCCATCGGATTTCAGCCCGTCGGTAATCAGGCCGTGCAGGGTCTCGCGCAGCCAGAGGTGACCGGGATCCTGCTGCCTCCCCTGATGCCAGACCAGCAGATGGGAGATGCTGTCGATGCCGATGGGAAGCGGCAGCGGTACCATGGGGTAGACCTGGACCGCATGGCGGGCATAGAGGCTGGAGACGGTGACGATCATGTCCGAGTGCATGCCCATTCGCAGGGCTGCCTCGAAGCTGGGAACCGTGGCGGCGATATGCCGTGATATGCCCATTTCCAGCAGGCGATCGTCCAGCATCCAGCGATCTCGTCCCTCGCAGAAGGTCTGTACATGGGGATAGTGGCTGAAGGCCTCGACTCCCCACGCCTTCCACCCCAACAGGGGGTGATCCTGCCTGACCAGGCAGGTGAAGCCATCTTTTGCCAGCAGCCGTTGCTCGATCGCCGAGGGCAGGGTGTCGATACGCAGATCCGAGGTGAGGCTGTTCTCCCTGACCGTGAAGGCCAGATCGATTCCCCCCTGGGCCATCTTGCCCAGGCTGCCCTCATCCCACTCCACGTAGCGCAGACGCACGCCAGGTGCCTGTCGGGTCAGGGTCTGCAGGTAGAGGGGCACAAACAGGGTGAAGGCGCTGTCCATGCTGGCGATGAGAAACTCCCGCTCGGTCGTGGCGGGGTCGAAGCGGGGAGGGTGCAGCACCCCGTTGAGATGGTGCAGCAGGGGGGTGAGCTCCTGTTCCAGCTGCAGTGCTCTGGGGGTGGGCTCGAGCCCGTGCGAGGTGCGCAGGAAGAGGGGGTCGCCGAGAGCCTCCCGCAGGCGGCTCAAGGCCTTGCTGACGGCGGACTGGCTCAGGTGCAAACGCCTGGCTGCCCGACTGCCATTGCGCTCTTCCAGCAACACATGCAGTACGATCAGGAGGTTGAGGTCGAGGCGGTTGAGGAGTTCGAGTCGCATCTGTTCCGGGTTGTGGCCTGTCACATGCCGGGGTTATAACACGAGTTGTGGCAGCATGCCCCATGATGCGCGCTTACCATTATCAAAGATGTGGATTAATTATATGAAGCCGCTCACAATTTACGCCCGGGTTGATTTTGCCCAACAATAGTTGTCTCGCGATCTGTTACAACCTGTCCGGAGGCAACAATGGGACTTGGCGGCATTCACATCTGGCACACTCTGATCCTGCTGTTCGTCGTTCTGCTGGTATTTGGCAGCAAGCGATTGGCCGGAGCCGGAGAGGATATAGGTACTGCCATCCGCGATTTTCGTAAGGCGATGCGTGACGATGACGCATCCAAATAGATAGGAGTTAACCATGTCGGTTGAAGAGAAAGTTCAGGAAACCTGTGATGCCTGCGGCTGCTATGCAGAGATTGGCACCATCATAGGGGAGGGCGATGACCGCCTGGATCTCGAGGTATCTGCCGCAAACGAAACCGAAGCCCGCGCCCGTCTGGCTGAGTTTATCCAGCTTGCCCATCAGGTCAGCAGCGAGGTTGCGATCAGCGAGCAACTGCAGACGGTGGCCGAAGGGGTGCTTATCAAGGCTCGCATTCAGTTCACCTGTACTGCCGAGAAGCTGATTTTCGAGATGCGTGCGCGCGTGCTCGGATAATGTATGCGGTGGCGGGTGATGCCTGCCACCTTGACCCTTAGGCTGTGGGTCCAGACACTTTGGTTGAAGCGGTACCGGGATTGAGCTCCGGTGCCACACCCAACATAAGGGGACGACATGCGGCTGTGGTTCGGGTTTTGCCTCCTTCTTCTCTCCCTCTCTCTCCCTGCGGCGCCGCTCAAGCCGCTCGTCCTCACCCAGCCCGGCGATCTCGACCGCATCCTTGAACAGAAAGTCCTGCGGGCCCTGGTGGTCTATGAGCGCGGATTTTTCTTTCTGGACCGGGGACAGCAGAAGGGCATTCTGGTCAATCAGTTACAGGGTTTTGAGCGCTGGCTCAACCGGACCTACCTGGCCCGGGATAAGGTCAAGCTTAAAGTCATCTACATCCCGGTGCGCCAGGATCGCCTGCTCGACTATCTGGAGGAGGGGCGCGGCGATCTGGTGGTGGCCAACCTGACGGTCACCCAGGACAGGCGCGAGCGTGTGACTTTCTCCCGCCCCGTCATCGCACCTATCGAGGAGTGGATCGTCAGTGCCGACTCTTTGCCCGCCTTCACCCGCCTGACCCAGTTATCGGGTCGCCGGGTCTGGGTGCGAGCCAGCTCCAGTTATTACGAGAGTCTGAGGCGTCTCAACCGTCTGTTTCGGGATCTGGGTCTCCCCCCGGTCTATGTGGAGACGGTACCCGAATACCTGCAGGACGGAGATCTGCTGGAGATGGTGGCGGCCGGCCTCATTCCTCTCACGGTAACCGACAGCTTCAAGGGGCGTCCCTGGCTGGATGCACTCTCCGGGCTGAGAGCCCATCGTCTTATTCCGCTGCGGGACGGTGGCCATACCGCCTGGGCCTTGCGCCCCGGCTCCCCCAAGTTGTTGACAGCGGTCAACCGTTACCTGACCGAGGTGCCAAGGCACCAGCTCTATAGCGATCTCACCCTGCGTCAGTATCTGCGCCAGAGCGAGTCGCTCAGCAACATATTGGCTCCCGAGCGGGTGGGGCGCCTCAACCGGATTCGCCTGGTGTTACAGAAGTACGCGGATCGCTACGATCTCGACTGGTTGATGCTGGCGGCCATGGCCTACAAGGAGTCTGGCCTCGATCCTGCCGCCCGCTCCGTCGGTGGTGCTATCGGTCTGTTGCAGCTGCTTCCCGCGACCGGGAGGACGGTCAACATCACGGGGGCAAGGCTCGCCTCGCTGGAAGGGAATGTGGAGGCGGCCTGCCGCTACCTGAGGTTGATCCGCGACACCTATTTCAACGACCCCGGGCTGGATCGTCTCAATCGCCATCTGATGGTGCTGGCAGCCTACAATGCGGGGCCGAACCGTATCCAGCGGTTGCGTAGCAAGGCCAGTGAGGCCGGGCTCGATGCCAATCAGTGGTTTGGTAACCTGGATCAGCTGGTGGCCAACGAGGTGGGACAGATCCCCATCCACTATGTGGGCACCATCTACAAGTACTACATGGCCTATCGTTTCAGCCTGCAGCAGATAGAAGGCAAGCAGGCGGTGCTGCGTCGTCAGGCGGAGCAATGAGCAGGCCCTGGTGGGGACACGGCTCTGAGGTCTCCTCACCCCCCGAGGAGGGGACGTTTTCGCTGCTGGCCTCTCCACAGCAGGCGCTGGCCTGGCGCTGCGAGCTGTTGCGCTCTGCTCGCCATACCATCGATGCCCAGTACTACAGCTGGGAGGAGGATGCCAGTGGCAAACTGCTGCTGGCCGAGCTGCTGGCCGCCGCCCGGCGGGGGGTCAAGGTGCGCCTGCTGATCGATCACCTCAACAGCGATGAGGCTCGGTTTCTGCCGCTGCTGGCCCATCACCACCATATCGAGCTGCGCCGCTTCAACCCCTTCCAATCCCGCCTGTGGCACCCCCTTGCCCTCCTGCTGGAAGTGCTCCTGCGCTTTCGTCATCTCAATCACCGCATGCATAACAAGCTGCTGCTGGTGGATGGCCGTCAGGCCATCATGGGGGGACGCAATATCGGGGACAGTTATTTTGGCCTGAGTGACTCACCGGCCTTCGTCGATCTCGATATTGCCTGTCGCGGGGCACTCTGCCGCCAGTTGGTCAGAGGGTTCGAGCGGTTTTGGCGTAGCCGCTGGAGCCACCCCTGGCATCCGTCGGATCTCGATACGGAGTCAGCGGCTCGCCTGGCCTTTCTCGGCGACTACCTGCAACCCGGTGTTGCCAGCCTCTACGGCATACCCGCTCCTCTGGTCGCCGAGCCCCTGCCGTGGTGGACAGGCAAGGGAAGCGTTCTGTTCGATGTGCCGGGCAAGGGGGTGATCCGTCAGGGCCGCATTGCCCGTTTGATTGGCCACGAGTTGGCGAGGCCCCACGCCAGGTTGACGCTGGTTTCCCCCTATCTGGTGTTGCCACCGCCCTTCATGAGGCGGCTGCTACGGTTGGCTCGCCGCGGGGTCAGCATCACACTGCTTACCAATGCGCTGGAGACGACGGATGTCCCGTTGGTGCACGGCGCCTATGAGCGGCAGCGGGCACGCCTGCGCAGGCATGGTATTCGGGTCTGTGAGTTGCGGGAGGGGCAGGGGCGCAGCCTGCACGCCAAGCTGGTCCTGGGGGAGCCGGGTCTGCTGCTGTTGGGGAGCTTCAACCTCGATCCCCGCTCTCTCTATCTCAACACCGAGATTGCCTTGCGGATCGACTGTCCCCCGTTACAGCAGGAGCTGGACAATTGGTGCACCACCTGGCTGGCCGAGAGCGATGATGAGGAGCACTCGTCACCGCCTGGCCGATGGCAAAGGTGCTGGCTCTGGTTGGTGGGGCGTCTTCCTATTCAGCGTTGGCTGTGATGGGCACTTCTCTGAAAACGTTTGTGCGATATGTCGCAAAGCCCTGTGCGCCCTGGATGGCATCAAACAGGGAGAGTACCGGTAGGTACTTTCATCTACATGTTTTTAAAGGAGTATTTTGAGTTCATCCGAATGGGATGAACGAGTTGCGCATATTCTTTCTCTATTTGTGCTTTTTTATACATCACTAGCCCCTAAGATGGGCAGTGCAAGGACAACACGTCTCCCATGGAGCCGTGTGGTGTGATGTCCGGCCCACTCACGGCGTTGCCGGTGACGATGGCATCAGGGAGCGATGCTGATACCCCGGGGTAGCGGAAACCATGGGGAAAGGTCAGGGAGAGGGGGCAGACAGAGCACCAGAAATGGAACATGCCATTTGCATGGGGGTGATCAGTGATCACCCCCTTTTTTTGTCTCATTACCGGCGGAGTGTGTGACAAGGCTGCGCCATTCCCTTGCTTCGGGTTATGATTCCTTTTCAGATCCGTGAAGTGGAGTGGTCGTGGGAATTCGCGCACAACAGAAAGAAAAGACCCGGCGCAGCCTGATCGAGGCGGCGTTTAACCAGCTGAGCAGCGATCGCAGCTTCTCCAATCTGAGCCTGCGCGAGGTGGCCCGCGAGGCCGGGATTGCTCCCACCTCCTTCTATCGCCACTTCCGCGACATGGAGGAGCTGGGCCTGACGCTGGTGGACGAGGGGGGCTTGACCCTGCGCCAGCTGATGCGTCAGGCGCGTCAGCGTATCGCAGGTGGCGGTAGTGTGATCCGCACCTCGGTGCAGACCTTCATGGAGTTTGTCGAAAACAACCCCAACGTATTCAGACTGTTGCTACGTGAGCGCTCGGGGACATCACCGGCTTTTCGTCAGGCGGTGGCCCGTGAGATCCAGCATTTTATCGCCGAGCTGACCGACTATCTGGAGGCGACCTCGGGACGCAGTCGCGAAGAGGCCTATATTCAGGCTGAGGCGATCGTGACCATCGTCTTCAGTGCCGGGGCCGATGCCCTGGATCTGACGCGGGAGGAGTGTCGGGCATTGAGCGAGCGTGTCATCACGCAACTGCGCATCATAGCGGCCGGCGCCGAAGCCTATCAGCCGCGTCCATTCCCTCGAGAAGAAGGAGAGTCCCATGAGTGAGAATCACCTGCCTGACAAGATGCCCCTGATCCTGGCGCTGCTAATCGGTGTCTGTGGTGACGCGACCCTCTCCATGCTCGTCAACGAGGTGGTTCCCTTCTCCCTCTATCCACTGATTGCCCTGGTGCTGGCGGCGCGGCAGCTCTATCACTACTACGCGACCGTCCCCATGGAGGGAAATGTGCCCCTCTGCACCCTGCTGAGCTTTTTCATCGGCATTTTTGGCCACACCGCCTGGCTGAGAGTGGTTTACCCCGAGCTGGGCAGCAACTTCTTCTCGCTCATTGCCATGCTGCTGCTATTGGCCTGGCTCTCCATCAAGCTGGGGATCATGGCCGGTCGCGATCAATAAGAAGGCCCGGCGCAAGGCCGCAATGTTGTTCAGATAAGCACGTTGTTGACTGATTATTCATAAGTGCTAGTTGAGTTGGGGGAGAAAGGCTGTTTTAAGTCCATCTTCCTCCAGCCCTTGTACAGCGTGGCTTGCAATAGAAAGAGGGAGGCATCATGCCTCCCTCGTTTTTTAGCCCTGATACTACCTGGGCTGGCACTCAAATTCTCTTAAGTGAACAGCATTGTGGCGCAAGGCCGGGCCATCGATCAGCTGGCTCGCTCGGCAATCTGCCCGAGTTGCTCGCGGATCCTGCCGGTGGCAAAGACCCCGAACAGGACAATTTGCCAATACTCGCCGCGGCTGACGGCAAAGTGGGGAGCGCAGGCGCGCCGGATCATGCCGGCCTGGGCCCAGTGCATCAACAGGACTACCAGGCCACAGGGGGGAAGCAGGGTGTTGAGCCGTTCGGGGAGCAGGTTGGCCAGGGCTGCGCCGACACCGAGCCAGAACAGCAGGACAACGCCTCTGGCCAGCAGATTAAGCAGCATCTTCATGGATTTCCCTCAGATAGAGTTGGTAGCAGACCTGCCCGGCCTGCTTGTCTTTGATCAGGCGCCAGCTTGCCGGCAGTGATGGAGGCTCGGCCTCTCTCTCCCGTTCCAGATAGATGAGGGCCTCGTCGGCCAGCCAGCCGTTCTGCTCCAGCAGGGTGCAGACGGTAGGTAACAGATCCTTGCGAAAGGGAGGATCGAGGAAGACCAGATCGAAGGGGCGGGCCGGTCCTTGCAGCCAGCTCACCGCATCGGTCTCGATCACCTCGGCTGCCGATGAGCCGAGCAGGGCGATATTCTTGCGCAATTGGTCGGCGGCGCCGCGATCCCGTTCGACCAGGGTGACTCGACTGGCATAGCGGGAGAGTGCTTCGAAGCCGAGTCCGCCACTGCCGGCGAAGAGATCCAGACAGCGGGTCTCGCGCACATGGGGGGCCAGCCAGTTGAAGATGGTCTCCTTGACCCGATCCGTGGTGGGCCTGAGCCCCTCTACGTCACGAACCGGCAGCTTACGCCCGCGCCACTGGCCGCTGATGATTCTTACAAACCCCGATTTTCCCTGTGGGGACGGGCTGTTGCGGCTATTTTTCGCTCTGGGCATCGCGTTTCGTCGTCAGAAAAGAAAGTGATAGTATAAGGCGGTTCATTTTTCGTGCCGAACCTCCGCGGAGCGGCCATTTTAGCAGTCCGCCGATCAAGTGAGTATTTATTAGATGGCAAAAGGTTTGTTTTCCTGGCTGGGCTTCGGCCGCAAGAAAGAAGAGGCTGAAACCAAGACGGCTCCCGAGCCCGTCATCACCGCGACCCCGGAGCCGGTTGCTCACCCCGAGCCCACCACCCCTCCCGAGCCTGCCGTCGATCCGCTTCCCGCTCCGCAAGGGAGCGCTGTGCCGGCGGCCCGGGTTGGTGATGGCATCGTTGTGGATGATGCCTGCTGTGCCCCGATGGTGGAGCAGAGCGATGCCCCCATGGTGCTGGAGGAGTGTGCCTCCGAACTGGACCCGGTGATCGTCAACGAGCTGGTTGAGGATGAGGCCACTCGCCTGGCCGAAGCCGCTCGCGCCGCCGAGGAAGCTCGCCTGGCCGAAGCCGCCCGCGTCGCCGAGGAAGCTCGTCTGGCCGAAGCCGCTCGCGCCGCCGAGGAAGCTCGCCTGGCCGAAGCCGCCCGCGCCGCCGAGGCTGCCCGTCTGGCCGAAGCCGCCCGCGCCGCCGAGGCTGCTCGTCTGGCCGAAGCCGCCCGCGCCGCCGAGGAAGCTCGTCTGGCCGAAGCCGCCCGCGCCGCCGAGGAAGTTCGTCTGGCCGAAGCCGCCCGCGCCGCCGATGCTGCCCGTCTGGCCGAAGAAGCCCGCGCCGCCGAGGCCGCCCGTCTGGCCGAAGAAGCCCGCGTTGCCGAGGAAGTTCGTCTGGCCGAAGCCGCCCGCGCCGCCGAGGAAGCTCGTCTGGCCGAAGCCGCCCGCGCCGCCGAGGAAGTTCGTCTGGCCGAAGAGGCCCGCGCCGCCGAGGCCGCCAGTATGGCTACCGCTGCCATCGTGGACGATAACACTCAGGAGAAACCCCAGCGAGAGGGGTTGTTCGCCCGTCTCAAGCGCAGCCTGGTGCGCACCCGTGAGAATATCGGATCCGGCTTCTTCGGCCTGTTCCGTGGCAAGAAGATCGACGATGAGCTGTTCGAGGAGCTGGAGACCCAGCTGCTGAGCGCGGATCTCGGTGTCGACACCACCACCCGTATCATCGATGGCCTGACCCAGCACGCCAGCCGCAAGCAGCTCAAGGATGCCGAGGCGCTCTATGGCCTGCTCAAGCAGGACATGGGCGAGATGCTGGCCAAGGTTGAACAGCCCCTGGTGATCGACACCGGCAAGAAGCCCTACGTCATCCTGATGGTGGGTGTGAACGGGGTGGGCAAGACCACCACCATCGGCAAGTTGGCCAAGCAGTTCCAGGCCGAGGGCAAGAGTGTGATGCTGGCCGCAGGTGATACCTTCCGTGCCGCTGCGGTCGAGCAGTTGCAGGTATGGGGGCAGCGCAACAATATCCCGGTGATCGCCCAGCATACCGGCGCCGATTCGGCTTCCGTCATCTATGATGCCATCGAGGCAGCCCGCTCACGGGGTGCCGACGTGCTGATCGCCGACACCGCCGGCCGCCTGCAGAACAAAAACAACCTGATGGAAGAGCTCAAGAAGATAGTGCGGGTGATGAAGAAGCTCGATGAGGCGGCGCCCCACGAGATCATGCTCACCGTCGACGCCGGCACCGGCCAGAATGCCCTGAGCCAGGCCAAGCTGTTTAGCGAGGCAGTGGGACTGACTGGCATCACCCTCACCAAGCTCGATGGTACCGCCAAGGGGGGCGTTATCTTCGCGGTGGCGGACAAGTTCCAGATCCCCATCCGCTACATAGGGGTGGGTGAGGGGATCGACGATCTGCGCCCCTTTGTGGCCAATGACTTCATCGAGGCCCTGTTCAGCCGGGATGAGTAATCACAGGCGGGCTCCTTCGGGGGCCCGTACAGCTAGCGGGATGGCTACATGATTCGTTTTGAACAGGTCAGCAAGGTCTACAGCGGTGGTCATCAGGCCTTGCAGAAGGTGAGCTTTCACCTGCGCAAGGGAGAGATGGCCTTCCTCACCGGTCACTCGGGAGCGGGCAAGAGTACCCTGCTCAAACTCATCAGCGTGATGGAACGCCCCAGCGACGGGCGTATCTTCTTCCACGGAGACGAGGTGACCCGCCTCGACCGTCGCTATATCCCCTATGTGCGGCGCCAGATCGGCATGATCTTCCAGGATCACCGCCTGCTGATGGACAGAACCGTGTTTGACAACGTTGCCCTGCCGCTGGTGATCGATGGCTATGGTCATGGGGATATAGTCCGGCGGGTGGCGGCGGCCCTCGACAAGGTGGGCCTGCTCGGCAAGGAGCGCTACCAGCCGCGTATGCTCTCCGGTGGTGAGCAGCAGCGGGTGGGGATTGCCCGTGCCATCGTCAACAAGCCGCCCCTGCTGCTGGCGGATGAGCCGACCGGTAATCTGGATCCCCAGCTCTCCATGGACATCATGCGTCTGTTTGAGGAGTTCAACCGGGTCGGGGTGTCGGTACTGATTGCCACCCATGATCTGGGTCTCATCGCCCGTATGCGTTACCGGACTCTGACGCTCAAGGCCGGTCGCATGTATTCGCAGGAGAGGGAGGCATAATGGGGGTCGTCCGTCACAAGCAGCCGCCGCTGCGCCGCTTTGCCATGTATTGGGTGGATCACCTGCGTCAGGCCTTCTCCAGCCTGGGGGAGCTGTGGCGCTATCCCCTCGCGACCATGATGACGCTGGCCGTGCTCGGTGTGAGCCTGGCACTTCCCTCCTGCTTCCACGTATTGCTCAAAAACGCCGAGAAGGTGGAGAGCGGCTGGCAAGACAGCTCCCAGATCACCCTCTACCTGCGCAAGGATCTACCCGAAGAGAACATCTTGGCGCTGCGCAAGCGCATCCTGATGTATCCCGAGGTGGACAGTGTGGACTATATGAGCCGGGACAAGTCGCTGGCCGAGTTTCGCGAACTCTCCGGTTTTGGTGATGCCCTCGACTATCTCGACGGCAATCCGCTCCCGCCCGTGCTGATCGTGGTGCCGGATCCGCGCTGGCGCAGCCCCGGCGGAGCCAGCGAGCTGCTGGCCAAGCTCAACGGAGAGAGTGGTGTCGAGCAGGGTAAGCTGGATTTGCAGTGGCTCGAGCGGCTGCAGGGGATCATCAAGCTGCTGCGTCACACCATCACGGGTATCGCCGTCTTGCTGCTGGCGGCCGTGTTGCTCATCGTCGGCAATACCTTGCGGTTGAACATCCTCAACCAGCGCTCCGAGATCGAGGTGCTCAAGCTGGTGGGGGCCACCGATGCCTTTATCCACCGCCCCTTCCTCTATACCGGCATCTGGTTTGGGGTCATAGGTGGCATGTTGGCCTGGTGGCTGACCGAGGTGATGGTGCTCTGGAGTGAGGGTGTGGTGAGCGATCTGGCCGGTCTCTATGGCAGCGAGTTCCGCCTGATGGGGTTGGGGTTGGTGGATGGACTCAACCTGATACTGCTCGGTGCGTTTTTGGGTCTGATTGCATCCTGGTTTTCGGTGCACCGGCATATCCGGGATATCGAACCCTCCTGATTCATTAATGATGACTTAATAGGCGGGAAAATTCGCTGGATTTTGCGATCCGGATCAAGTACAAGAAGTGCCCTCGCTGGCGGCTGATTGATTCTCGCAGTAATCTGAACAGTGGATGTCGACGGCAAGGATCTTCGAGGATCCGTGAACTTTCCCCCGGGGGAGGAGTCTCACTTACTGGATTTCTACGGGTGTGGCAAAGGGCCCTGCCTGTGTCGACTTGGCAAGCATGTGAAGGTTGCGAGCTCCGCAACAATGGACTTAGCATGCTACTTTTCAGGGGTCCTTCACTGTGACCCCTTTTTTTATGCTTATTCATTGAGAGTTCACTGGGTGATTCACAGTATGGACACCTTGCGAGTCGTCCATCGATTCACTAGCATGAGCTGGCCCCCATTACGGGCCTTGGTTGGTAGACAGCCCCTCTGAGGGTGTTAGACTGGCCGGATTGAGAAGAAAGAGGTATTCAATGGGAACTTCATTGCAGCGCACCATGGCCTTGGTTCCGCAAGGCAGTCTGGAGAGCTATATCCAGGGGGTGAACACGATTCCTGTGCTCAGTGCAGAGGAAGAGCGCGCTCTTGCCGAGCGGCTGCAGCAGGATGGGGATCTCGAGGCTGCCCGTCAGCTGGTTATGTCCCACCTGCGCTTTGTCGTTCATGTGGCCAAGAGCTACTCCGGTTATGGCCTGCCCCAGGCCGATCTCATTCAGGAAGGTAATATCGGCCTGATGAAGGCGGTCAAGCGCTTCGATCCGAGTGTCGGAGTGCGTCTGGTCTCCTTCGCCGTGCACTGGATCAAGGCCGAGATCCACGAATATGTCCTGCGCAACTGGCGCATGGTCAAGGTGGCCACCACCAAGGCCCAGCGCAAGCTCTTCTTCAACCTGCGCAAGGCCAAGAAGCACCTCGGCTGGTTCAGTCAGGAGGAAGTGCGTGCCGTGGCCGACGATCTTGGCGTCTCCCCCGAGGAGGTGGTCGAGATGGAAGCGCGCATGAGTGGCCATGATCAGGCCTTCGATCTGCTCGACGATGACGAGGATGGCTTCGCCCCGGTGCACTATCTGGAGGACAAGTCCTCGGATCTGGCCAGCAATTTCGAGAGCGACAACTGGGACGATCACGCGACCAGCCGTCTCGCCTCTGCGTTGGCGACCCTGGATGAGCGCAGCCAGCACATCATTCGCGCCCGCTGGCTGGATGAGGAGAACAAGGCGACCCTACAGGAGCTGGCCGATGCCTACGGCGTCTCTGCCGAGCGGGTACGCCAGCTCGAGAAAAACGCCTTGAAGAAGCTCAAGGACGCCATGGATGCCTGATGGCATCTGCCAAGAACAGGGCCTGCGGGCCCTGTTCTTGTTTCCGCGGGGAGAGGTCACACCTCTGTGATGCGGGCTTGCCTGGCCAGCCATCCCCTGTGATAAGGTGCGCAGCAGAGCACGACAGGGAGAATCTTCGTGAAATTGCTGAACCAGCTGTTCGTTAACAACCGGGAGTGGGCCGAGAAGATCAAGGCCGAGGATCCCGACTTCTTTACCCAGCTCTCTTCCCAGCAGGCGCCCGAGTACCTCTGGATCGGCTGCTCCGACAGCCGGGTCCCCGCCAACCAGCTGATGGGGCTGCTGCCGGGGGATGTCTTCGTGCACCGCAACGTCGCCAACCTGGTGGTCCACACCGACTTCAACTGCCTCTCCGTGCTGCAATATGCGGTCGAGGTGCTCAAGGTGAAGCACATCATCGTCTGCGGCCACTACGGTTGTGGTGGGGTGAAGGCGGCGATGCAGAACCAGGAGCTGGGGCTCATCGACAACTGGCTGCGCAACATCAAGGATGTCTACTTCAAGTACCAGAGCGAGATCGATGCGGTCGAAGATGAGCATGAACGCTTCGACTTCCTGTGCGAGCTGAACGTGGCCGAGCAGGTCTCCAACGTCTGCCACACCACCATAGTGCAGAACGCCTGGCGCCGTGGTCAGGAGTTGGCGGTGCACGGTTGGATCTACGGGATCAAGGATGGTCTGCTGCAGGATCTCAACGTCTGCATCAGTGGTCCTGAGCAGATCCCGGATCTCTACCGCACCTGGGTCGATATCAAGCCCAGAACCCGGCGATGACGGCACCCCGCTACCGCCAGATCCGCCAATTTGTGCTCGATGCGATCGGTCGCGGCGAGTTGAACCCGGGGGATCGCATCCCGACCGAGGCGGCCCTGTGCGACCGCTTCGCGGTTAGCCGCATGACGGTGAACAAGGCCCTGCGCGAACTGACCGCCGAGGGATGGCTGGTGCGCACCGCCGGATCCGGCAGCTTCGTGGCAGATCGCCGTGCCGAGTCGCCCCTGCTCGAGATCCGCAACATCGCGGACGAGATCGCCGAGCGCGGCGCCCGTTACAGTGCCCGGGTGATCCGGCTGGAGCAACAGAGGGCCGACGAGAAGGTGGCGGTGCAGCTTGGCCTGCGAGTTGGCGCCCCCATCTTCCACAGCCTGATCGTCCATCAGTCCGATGATGAGCCCCTCCAGCTCGAAGAGCGCTTCGTCGATGCCGAGCGCCTGCCCGGCTATGGCGAGCAGGACTTCACCATCCTCACTCCCAACGCCTATCTGATGCAGGTCTGCCCCCTCTCCGAGATGGAGCATCTGGTGGAGGCCGTGTTGCCGAGCGCCGGTGAGGCGGCCCTGCTGCAGGTGCGGGTCGATACCCCCTGTCTGCTGCTGCATCGACGCACCTGGTCAGAGGGGGGCCTGGTCTCCTATGCCCGTCTGCTCTCGCCCGGGGATCGCTACCGGATGCGCTCCCAGACTCGATTCACCTGATTGTATATACATTAATCTGTTCCACTGACCCGCCCGACCGGCGGGTTTTTTGTGCCTATACTCTAAGCGTGATCGTTGTTGCAGCTTTGTAACGAGTGATCTGGTTTGCCTGTGCCACTTCCTGTATAAGAATTGTATATACATTTCGGAGTCTGGCATGAACAAGGAATTGTTGGCCTGCGATCGGGTCTGGATCAACCTCATCCCCGCCACCATGAGCGATGGCTATGACCTCCTGGGCCCCCACGCCCTCGGCGTGAAAGCGGGCCGAGTCCACGCCCTGATCCCCATGAGCGAGCTGAGCGGGCCCTTCCCCGAGAGCTGGCAGGATATGAAGGGCCGCCTGGCGACTCCGGGGCTCATCGACTGCCACACCCACCTCATCTATGCGGGCAGCCGCGCCGCGGAGTTCGAGCAGCGGTTGCAGGGGGTCCCCTACAGCGAGATCGCCCGCCAGGGTGGCGGCATCCTCAGCACGGTGCGTGCCACCCGTGCGGCCAGCGAGGAGGAGCTGTTCACGCTGGCGGCCAGCCGGCTCAAGAGCCTGCTGCGCGAAGGAGTCACCACGGTCGAGATCAAGTCCGGCTATGGTCTGACCCTGGAAGATGAACTCAAGATGCTGCGAGTCGCGCGCCGCCTTGGCCGCGCCCTGCCGGTGCGGATACGCACCACCTTGCTGGCGGCCCATGCCGTGCCGCCCGAGTTCGACGCGGACGGCTGGGTTGATCTCATCTGCGACCAGCTGATCCCGCTCGCCGCCGCCGAGGGGCTGGCCGATGCGGTCGATGTTTTCTGCGAGGGGATTGCCTTCAACCTGTCCCAGTGCGAGCGAGTCTTCGCCGCTGCCCATGCCCACGGCCTGCCGGTCAAGGGGCACATGGAGCAGCTCTCCAACTTAGGCGGCAGCGCGCTCGCCGCCCGCTACCGCGCCCTCTCGGTGGATCACCTGGAACACCTGGATGCCGCCGGCATCGCCGCCCTGGCCGAGAGCGGCACGGTGGCGGTGCTGCTGCCCGGCGCCTTCTACTTCCTGCGCGACACCACCTTGCCGCCGGTGCAGGCGCTGCGTGAGGCCGGCGTGCCCATCGCGGTCGCCTCCGACATCAACCCCGGTACCTCGCCGCTGGTCTCCCTGCGTCTGGCCATGAACATGGCCTGCACCCTGTTTCGTCTCACCCCGGAGGAGGCGTTGTGCGGCGTCACCCGCCACGGCGCCACGGCGCTCGGTGAAGCAGGACTGGGCCAGCTCAAGGTGGGCATGGAGGCCGACTTCCTGGTCTGGTCGTGCGCCCACCCGGCCGAGCTGGCCTATCAGGTCGGCGTCGACCAGCTGGTGGCGCGGGTGGTGAAAGGACAGGAAACCCTGGGAGGCCTGGTATGAGCGAGATGCAGGTATGGCAGGGTCGTCAGGACCCGGAAGACGGCGCCCTGGCCCTGCGCTGGCACGACAAAGTTCTGCCTTGGCAAGAGGCGCAGCCCTGGCAGGGCGAGGCGCCCGGCGTGGTGCTGCTCGGCTTTGCCTGTGACGAGGGGGTACGCCGCAACAAGGGTCGGGTCGGCGCCGCCGGTGCGCCGCTGGCCATTCGCAAGCTGCTCGCCAACACCGCCTGGCACCTGAGTCAGCCTGTCTACGACGGTGGCGACGTGCGCTGTGAGGACGGCGATCTCGACGCCGCCCATGGCCGTCTGGCCGAACGGGTCGCGAGCGCGCTCGATCTGGGCCACTTCCCGTTGGTGCTGGGGGGCGGCCACGAGGTGGCCTTCGGCAGCTGGAGTGGCCTCAACCGCCATCTGGGCGGCCAGGGCAGGGTGGGCATCATCAACTTCGACGCCCACTTCGACCTGCGCATGAAGCAGGAGCAGGCGAGCTCCGGCACCCCCTTCTTCCAGATCGCCGAGCAGTGCGCGGCGCAAGGCTCCCCCTTTACCTATGCCTGCCTCGGGGTGGCCGAGACCGCCAATACTCAGGCCTTGTTCGCCCGCGCCGAGGCGCTGGGGGTATGGCACCTGCTGGATGAGGCCATGACCCAGAGCGAGCTGCCAGCCTTGCTCAACGGGCTGGATGCCTTTATCGCCCGCTGTGACCACCTCTATCTCACCATCGATCTCGACGTGCTGCCCGCCGCCGTGATGCCGGGGGTGAGTGCCCCCGCCGCCCGCGGCGTCGAGCTGGCGGTCATCGAACCGCTCATCGCCCATATCCGGGCCAGCGGCAAGCTCAGGCTCGCCGATCTGGCCGAGTACAACCCGAACCTGGATCTCGACAGCCGCAGCGCCCGCGTGGCGGCCCGTCTGGTCCATCAGTTAACCAAGTAGTGACCGAATCCATACACAAGGAGTGTCTATGTCCGAGCAACACCAGGATCCTCGTCATGATCCCAACCGGATCATCCGGGCCCCCCACGGTACCCAGCTGACCGCCAAGAGCTGGCTCACCGAAGCGCCCCTGCGCATGTTGATGAACAACCTGGATCCTGACGTGGCGGAGCATCCCCAGTCTCTGGTGGTGTACGGCGGTATCGGTCGCGCCGCCCGCAACTGGGCCTGCTTCGACAAGATCGTCGAGGTGCTGACCCGCCTCGAGGACGATCAGACCCTGCTGGTGCAGTCGGGCAAGCCGGCGGGCGTGTTCCAGACCCACAAGGACGCCCCGCGGGTGCTGATCGCCAACTCCAATCTGGTGCCGCACTGGGCCAACTGGGAGCACTTCAACGAGCTCGATAAGAAGGGCTTGATGATGTACGGCCAGATGACCGCCGGCTCCTGGATCTACATCGGCACCCAGGGCATAGTGCAGGGCACCTACGAGACCTTCTTCGCGGTGGCCAACCAGCACTTCAACGGCGAACCGAAGGGGCGCTGGATCCTGACCGGGGGCCTCGGCGGCATGGGCGGCGCCCAGCCCCTGGCGGCCACCATGGCCGGCTTCTCCATGATCGCCGTGGAGTGCGACGAGACCCGCATCGATTTTCGCCTCAAGACCCGCTACGTCGACAAGAAGGCCCACACCCTGGATGAGGCGCTGGCCATGGTCGAGGAAGCCAGGCAGAGCGGCACCGCCGTCTCGGTCGGCCTGCTCGGCAATGCCGCCGACGTGTTCGCCGAGCTGGTAGCCCGCGGCATCACCCCGGACGTGGTGACCGACCAGACCTCCGCCCATGATCCCATTCACGGCTACCTGCCCCAAGGCTGGAGCCTGGCCCAGTGGCGCGCGCTGCAACAGAGCGCGCCGCAAGAGGTCAACGTGGCCGCCCGCCGCTCCATGGCTCGTCAGGTCGAGGCCATGCTGGCCCTGCAGGCCCGTGGCGCCGCCACGCTCGATTATGGCAATAACATCCGCCAGATGGCGCTGGAGGAGGGGGTCAAGAATGCCTTCGACTTCCCCGGCTTCGTCCCGGCCTATATCCGTCCGCTGTTCTGCCAGGGAATCGGCCCGTTCCGCTGGGTGGCGCTCTCCGGCGACCCGGAAGACATCTACAAGACCGATCAGAAGGTCAAGGAGCTGATCCCGGACGATCCCCACCTGCACAACTGGCTCGACATGGCCCGTGAGCGCATCGCCTTCCAGGGCCTGCCGGCACGGATCTGCTGGGTCGGCCTGAAAGATCGGGTACGCCTGGGACTGGCCTTCAACGAGATGGTGCGAAACGGTGAGCTGAAGGCCCCCATCGTCATCGGCCGCGACCACCTGGATTCGGGCTCGGTGGCGAGCCCGAACCGCGAGACCGAGTCCATGATGGATGGCTCCGATGCCGTCTCCGACTGGCCGCTGCTCAACGCCCTGCTCAACACAGCAGGCGGCGCGACCTGGGTGTCGCTGCACCACGGTGGCGGGGTCGGCATGGGCTTCTCCCAGCACTCCGGGGTGGTGATCGTCTGTGACGGTAGCGATGATGCGGCTCGCCGCGTCGGCCGGGTGCTGCGCAACGACCCGGGCACCGGGGTGATGCGTCACGCCGACGCCGGTTACGAGATTGCCATCGAATGTGCCCGCGAGCAGGGGCTGGATCTGCCGATGATCGACGGCGCCGACGGCGTCAAGAAGGTGAACCAAGATGTTTGAACTGACCATTACCCCGGGCGAGCTGGATCTCGCCACCCTGCGCCGCGTCAGCCGTGAGCCGGTCCACCTCTCCCTGAACCCGGCCGCCCTGCCGGCGATCCAGGCCTCTGCCGACACCGTCTCCCGGGTGATCGAGCAGGGCCGCGTGGTGTACGGCATCAACACCGGCTTTGGCCTGTTGGCCAACACCCGGATCCCGGTGGATCAGCTCGACGAGCTGCAGCGCTCCATCGTGCTCTCCCACGCCGCCGGCATCGGCGAGTACATGTCCGACGCCACCGTGCGCCTGATGATGGTGCTCAAACTCAACTCGCTCGCTCTTGGTTTCTCCGGTATCAGGCCAGTGGTGCTCGAGGCCCTGATGAAGCTGGTCAACGCCGGCGTCTATCCCCTGGTGCCGAAGAAGGGCTCCGTCGGTGCCTCCGGCGACCTGGCGCCTCTGGCTCATATGAGCTGCCTGTTGATCGGTGAAGGCAAGGCCCGCCACGACGGCCGAGAGATCGCGGCGTCCGAGGCTCTGCGCATCGCCGGGCTCGAACCCATCGCCCTGGCGCCGAAAGAGGGGCTGGCCCTGCTCAACGGTACCCAGGCGAGCAGCGCCTTTGCCCTGGAGGGGCTGTTCCACGCCGAGGATCTGTTCGCCGGCGCCACCGTCATCGGCGCCATGAGCGTCGAGGCGGCGCTGGGCAGCCGCCGTCCGTTCGATGCCCGCATCCACGCGGTGCGCGGCCAGCGCGGGCAAATCGACGCGGCTACCTGCTATCGCCACCTGCTCGGGGATCTCAGCGAGATCGGCATGTCCCACCACAACTGCGAGAAGGTTCAGGATCCCTACTCCCTGCGCTGCCAGCCCCAGGTGATGGGCGCCTGCCTGACCCAGATCCGCCAGGCCGCCGAGGTACTGGTGTGTGAGGCCAACTCGGTCTCCGACAATCCGCTGGTGTTTGCCGATGACGAGGAGATCATCTCCGGCGGCAACTTCCACGCAGAACCCGTGGCCTTCGCCGCCGACAACCTGGCGCTGGCCATCGCCGAGATCGGCTCCCTGTCGGAGCGTCGCATGGCCCTGCTCATCGACTCGCGCATGTCGGGCCTGCCTCCCTTCCTGGTCAACAATGGGGGTGTGAATTCCGGCTTTATGATCGCCCAGGTCACCTCGGCGGCGCTCGCCTCCGAGAACAAGACGCTGGCTCACCCGGCCTCGGTGGACAGCCTGCCCACCTCCGCCAACCAGGAAGATCACGTCTCCATGGCCACCTTCGCCGGTCGCCGGCTGGCAGACATGGCCGAGAACACCCGCGGCATCCTGGCGGTCGAGCTGCTGGCGGCGGCACAGGGGCTCGATTTTCGCGCGCCGTTGCGTAGTACCGAGCTAATCGAGCAGGCCAAGGGCCGGCTGCGGACAGAGGTGAGCTTCTACGACAAGGACAGGTACTTCGCCCCGGACATCGAGGCGGCGGCGAGCCTGCTTGGCACCGCCAGCTACAACGATCTGCTGCCGGCCGGCATGCTGCCCAGCCTGTAAGGGTTGCACCCCGGGGGCGACTCGGCTCAAATGGGCTCCTTGCCAAGAGGAGCCCATTTCATGTCCTTCCCCCCCATCTCTCATGATTATCCGCCGGCGACCCCGGCAGAGCGATTGGCCCTGCAGCCATCGGACCCCTTGCTACCTCTGAAGGCCTCGGCACGTCTGCGCATCGACCCTGTCTATCATCGTTTGGGTCTGGCGGGGAGTGAGCCTGCGATTCGCCTGCGCGCTCCGCTGGTGCGTGCATTGGAACGGGTGGTGGACGGGCTCCCGCAAGGGTTGGGGCTGACCCTGCTGGATGGCTTTCGCAGCCGTACTACCTCTCTGGCCATCTTCGAGCGGATTCGGGATGAGATCGCTGTCGCCAACCCGGCCTGGTCGCGTGAGGAGATAGAGCGGGAGACTCGCCGCTTCTGCGCCCACCCCTCGGATCCCGGCCACTACCCTGTGCCTCCTCACCTATCGGGTGGGGCGATCGACCTGCTGGTCCACTGTGTGGAGAGCGGTGAACCCCTCGACTTTGGCACTCCCTTCGATGATCTGACTGAGCTGGCCGCGACCGACCGCTTCGAGCACCCGGTCCCGGGCATGGCCGAGTCACGGCGACTGAATATTCGTGATAACCGGCGCCTGCTCTTCTGGAGCATGGCCGGCGAAGGATTTACCAACTACCCGGGGGAGTGGTGGCACTTCGATATGGGGGATTGTCTCTGGGCGACGTTTCGGGGAGGAGAGTACCGCTACCCGGCGGTGGAATAAAAAGCCCGGCGCAGCGAGGCTGGCCGGGTGGAAGCATGGAACGCGATTAGAAGTCGTAACGGGCTGCCAGCTGGAAGTCATCCTGGTTGGCGGTTGCCTTGCCCGGAGTGCTGTCCAGATTGTTGATGCGGTATTCACCGATGACACGCAGGTTCTTGTTGAACTTGTACTGGGCGCCCAGGGTGTAGTAGTCGACGGTGTCGGTATCGGCCTTGCCGCTCTGCTCGACCTTCTGCTTGTTCCACAGGGCCATCAGACCGAAGCCATTTTCGAAGTTGTAGCCCAGCGCGGCTTCCCAACCGGTGTGATCCTTGCCGGTGGCCAGGAAATCAGAACCGTCGGCGTAGCTCAGGGCGGCGTAGGCGGCCTTGTTGTCGTATTTGGCAGAGATGAGCCACAGCTTGGCATCCTTCTCGTCGCTCTTGTCGCGCTGGCCCACGTTGTAGGCGGTACCCAGAGAGAGGTTGAACGGGAAGGTGTAGGCCAGGGCAGCGCCATAGGCGGCGTCGCTCTCTTTGCTGGTGGTTTCTTCGGTGTCGCCGCCGTCAAACTTGTAGCTGGCATCGAACTGCAGGCCGTTGAACAGGCCAGAGTACTTCAGCACGGAGCCGGCACGGTTGGTGGCAAAGGTATCGGTCTTGGCGCCCAGGGCGTCGTTGCCATAACCATCGGAGAGGGAGACGTCGGTCCAGTCGGCCAGAAAGCCCATGGCTCCCTTCTGACGACCGAAGGTAACGGTACCCCAGTCGGCACCTACACCGGCGAAGGCCAGGCGAGTACGCAGGTTGTCGCTGTTTTCGCTGATGGTCTTCTCGCTGTCGTTGATATACATCTGCACTTCATACTGAGCCAGGGCCTTCAGGCCACTCTGGATCTGGCTCTCGGCCTTGGCACCGAAGCGCACGAACTGATTGGCGCCCTGCTTGGCGCTGTAGTCGTTCTTGATGGCGCCGTTGGTATCCAGCTCCTTCTTGTCGCCGAAGAAGTGGCCGGCATAGATACGACCGTAGAGGTCCAGGGCCATGGTATCGTTCTTGTAGACTTCGGCAGCCTGGGCCTGAATGGCGCCGGTCATGGCCAGCGCGATGAGGGTCAGTTTTTTCATTGTCATTCCTTGAAGTTGCAAGCATTAGCCAGTGAAAGCGAGGCCATGCTAGGCAGGGGGGATGACAGTTCGGTGACTGGTCCATGACGAGTTGGTGTCACTTTTTATGGTTTTTTATTAATCTGAGCTCTTTTCGGTGGCGAAGCGTGAGTTTTATGCGCAAAGGTTTGCCCGTGTGGTAGAATGCCGCCCGTTTTTAAGGTTCCTAGGTTGGGTATGCGATGAGACGTGAACTGGCAATCGAGTTTTCCCGAGTGACCGAAGCCGCCGCGCTGGCCGGCTACAAGTGGCTCGGGCGGGGTGACAAGAATATTGCGGATGGTGCCGCGGTTGCGGCCATGCGCCATATTCTCAACCAGATCAGCATCGACGGGGAAGTGGTCATCGGTGAGGGGGAGATCGACGAGGCTCCCATGCTCTATATCGGCGAGAAGGTCGGTACCGGTGAAGGAGATGCGGTAGACATCGCCGTCGACCCGATCGAGGGAACCCGCATGACCGCCATGGGTCAGGCCAACGCCCTGGCCGTGCTGGCCGTGGGTGACAAGGGGACCTTCCTCAAGGCGCCTGACATGTACATGGAGAAGCTGGTGGTGGGTCCCCAGGCCAAGGGGGTCATCGACCTCAATCTGGCTCTGGAACTGAACCTCAAGGCGGTGGCCAAGGCACTCGGCAAGCCCCTGTCGCGCCTCACCGTCATCACCCTGGCCAAGCCGCGCCACGAGAAGGCGATCAAGGAGATGCAAGGGCTCGGCGTGCGGGTGTTTGCGATCCCCGACGGTGACGTGGCGGCCTCTGTACTGACCTGCCTGCCGGATAATGAAGTCGACATGCTCTACGGCATCGGCGGCGCACCGGAGGGGGTCATCTCCGCCGCCGTGATCCGCGCCCTGGGCGGCGATATGCAGGCCCGTCTGGTACCGCGCCACCTGGTCAAGGGGGAGAGCCCCGAGATTCGCGCCCTGGGTGAGCAGGAAGTGGCCCGCTGCGAGGCCCTCGGCATCCAGGTCGGTCAGGTGCTGAAGCTGGAAGACATGGCCAAGAATGATAACGTCATCTTCTCTGCCACCGGGATCACCAAGGGGGATCTCCTCGACGGCATCACCAGCGATGGCAAGATGGCCACCACCGAGACCCTGCTGATCCGCGGCAAGTCCCGCACCATTCGCCGCATCAAGTCGATCCACTATCTGGAGCGCAAGGATGATGTGGTGCGTGACATCATCCTCTGATCTCTTCCTTCAGCAAGACGCAAGACGGCCCATCCAGTGATGGGCCGTCTCGTTATCGGAGTATCCCTATGGAATGCCGTGCCGGCTGCGCCGCCTGCTGTATCGCCCCCAGCATCACCTCGCCCATCCCCGGCATGCCGGAAGGAAAGCCGGCCGGGGTCCCCTGTGTGCAGCTCGACGAGCGGTTGGGCTGCAAGATCTTCGGTCATCCCGAGCGTCCCGCCGTGTGCGGCGGTTTCAAGCCGATGCCGGATGTCTGTGGCACGAATCGGGATGAGGCGCTGTGGCTCATCGGCGAGCTGGAGCGACTGACCGGCTAGACCCGATAGCGGGAGACCGCCTGATTGAGGCGGTTGGCCTGCTGGCTCAGTTCCTGGCTGGAGTGTGCGTTCTCTTCGGCCATCTTGCTCGACTCCTCGGCGATATCGCGAATGTTGGTGACATTGCGGTTCACCTCCTGGGCCACCAGGCTCTGCTCCTCGATAGCCGTGGCAATCTGGGTGCTCATGTCCATGATGCGGGTGACATCCTCGGTGATTTGATCGAGTAGCTGGCCCGCTCCCGCCGCCTGAGAGGCGCTGTTCATGCCCTGCTCCCGGCAGGTTTCCATCAGCTGCACCATGCTGCCGGTCTGCTGCTGCAGAGAGGCGATGATGGCGGCGATCTCCTGGGTCGACTGTTGAGTGCGATTGGCCAGGGAGCGAACCTCGTCGGCCACCACGGCAAAGCCACGCCCCTGCTCACCGGCACGGGCCGCCTCGATGGCGGCATTGAGGGCCAGCAGGTTGGTCTGCTCGGCGATGCCGCGGATCACATCGAGCACCGACCCTATGGTCTGGCTGGCGGCTTGCAGCTTGGTTACCTCACCCACGGATTCGCTGAGGTTCTCGGCCAGGGAATCGATCTGCTCGACCGTATTGCTGACGGCGCTGCGTCCCTCCTGCGCCTTCTGGTTGGTCATCTGGGCGTTGGCGGCCGCCTGCTCCGTGTTGCGGGCGATCTCTTCGATGGTGGCGCCCATCTCATTGGAGGCGGTGGCGACCATGTCGGTCTCCTGCAACTGACGGCTGGCCCCCTCACTGGCGCGGCGAACGTTGCCGGAGAGGTGACCGGAGGCCTGGGTCAGGGTGTCGGCACTGCGCTTCACCTCACCCAACAGATCGCGAAAGCCATCCAGCATCACGTCCAGATTGCCGGCCAACTGGGCCATCTCGTCCTGGCCATTCAGAGCGATCTTGAGCCGCAGATCGTTGTCCTGGCGGATTCGGTTGACCGTCTCGTTGACCCTGGAGATGGGGTGGTCGATGCTGCGGCCGAGCAGGGTGCTCATGGCGCCGACACAGAGAATGATGACGGCACCACACAACAGCATCAGGTTCCCCAGGAGCGTGGTACGTTCTTCCAGCAGGGTTGTTATCTTGCCATTGGTCTCGGCCAGTGCCTGCACCGCCCCCTCTACGACCCCGTGCAGCTTCTCTTGCAGACCCTCATGTTCACTGAGACCGAGCTCCTGCATGCCCTGCACCAGAGCGACAAAGTCGCGTCGATACTGGTCACTGGCGGCCAGTACCTGCGCCCGCTCCGCTTCGGGGATCGTCTGCAGGGCTTCCATAAAGCCGCGATGCAGCTCTTCAAACTTGCCCAGATACTTGAGATCGCTGCGCAGCATGAAGTCTTTCTCGGTGCGACGCAGTTGGAGCATGGGGATCATCAGCTCCGCCTGTTCATGGCTCTTGAGGGACTCCTCGACGTTGTGGATAGCGTTGCGCAGTCTGCCGTAGAGCCCCTCTTCCGGGGTCAGACCTATCTTCTGCATCTGGGTCACCAATGCGGTGAAGTAGCCGTCATACTGGGTCATCAGATTGTCGAGACTGGCAAGCTCGGGACGAACCTGTTTGAGGTTCTCATCTTCTTGCTGCAGGTCGTTACGCCGGTGGAAATCGGCCATCTCCTGCTTGAAGTGTTCGGTCTCTGTCATCTGTTTGTTCAGCAAGAAGTCTGTCTGGGCCTGACGTAGCCTGAGAATGGCCTGCTCTTGCAGCAGCACGTTTTGCTGCGCATCGAACAGGCGCTGTTTGACCTGGCCCGAGTAGTAGAAGAGGGCGCTCAGCACCAGCATGGCGGCGGCCACCATGATGGAGTTGAGGATGAGTTTGTGACGTATCAGCATGGAAGCCTCCGCTCTCCGGTTACCGGTTTCTCTAACAAGCGTAATGGCAAAACGTGATCGGGGAGGGGCAATATCCTTTGAATTGCCGAGGCCACTCCTTATACTGGTTGTCACCTGTTTCCGGCCGTGGACCCGTCACTATGGAATACAACACCTCAGAACTGTGCGATATCTACCACGATATGGTGGATGTCCTCGAACCTATGCTCTCCTCCTTCGGTGGTCGCCCCTCTTTTGGCGGTGTTATCACAACTGTCAAATGCTTCGAATCAAATGGCCTCATTCGAGAGCTGGTGCGAGAGAGTGGCGTGGGTCGCGTCCTGCTGATCGACGGTGGTGGCTCCCTGCGCCGTGCTTTGCTCGATAGCGAAATAGCGGCGACGGCGGCCGAAAACGGTTGGGAAGGGATCGTCTGTTATGGCTGCGTGCGCGAGGTGGACCAACTCGAGGAGCTGGACATCGGGATTCAGGCGCTGGCGGCCATCCCTGTGGGAGCCGATGACAAGGAGGTGGGAGACACCGACCTGCCGGTCAACTTCGGTGGCGTCACCTTCCTGCCGGACGATCACCTCTACGCCGACACCACGGGGGTGATCCTCTCCCCCGAGCCGCTGGACATCGAGTAGGCATCGCAGCCCATGACCCCGACGGGAGCCACTGGCTCCCGTTTTTGTTCATGCTCTCGGGTAAAAAAAGGGCCAGCATGAAGCTGGCCGAATCTGGAAGCAATGTGAGCAATGTCGTGCCTTCACAGAGGTGTCCACTACTACCCGAGGGTGTTGCCATGGTGGTCAAATCCGGAACGCAAGTTAAAGATAATCATTCTCATTTGTGATTGCAACCCCTCTGAGGGTTTCATGAGCAAAAAAACGGCCACTCTCGGTGGCCGATGGTTCAGCGCGGAGCGGCCTGAAGGCTCAGTCCCGGCTCGCCGACCAGCTTGCGGGTCAGGTAGCGCAACAGCATGCCGTAGAGTGGGACGAATAATCCCAAGCTTATCAGAAGCTTGAAAGTGTAATCGACGATCGCAATCTCGACCCAGTGCTCGGCCATAAAGGGATCGCTGCTCTGCCAGAAGGCGATGGAGAAGAAGCTGAGGGTATCGACCAGGTTGCCAAACAGGGTCGAGGCGGTGGGGGCGACCCACCAGGCCTTGAGTTGGCGCAGGCGGTTGAAGACCACTACATCCATCAACTGGCCGATGGCGTAGGCCGCGAAACTGGCCAGGGCGATGCGGGCCACGAACAGGTTGAACACGGCGAGCTGATTGAAGCCCTGATACTGCCCCTCGAAGAAGAGCACCGAGAGCACATAGGAGACAGCCAGTGCCGGCAACATCACCAGCTGGATGATCTTGCGTGCCAGGGGTGCACCGAAGACTCGCACCGTGAGATCGGTGGCCAGGAAGATGAAGGGGAAGCTGAATGCACCCCAGGTGGTGTGGAAGCCAAATATGGTGATCGGCAGCTGCACCAGATAGTTGCTGCTCGCGATGATCAGGATGTGGAAGAGAGAGAGACGGATCAGGGCCGTCTGGTACTGATAAGGGGTCAGATTCACGTTGTGACCTTTTTGGTTAATGGGGTTAGGGAACCCATGCCGCCACCATGGCGGCAATTCGAGGGGCAGGATTATACCCCCTCGCTTCCAGAGTGCAATCCTTGAGCAGCCTGATGGCGTGCCAGCCAGTCGAGCAGTGGGCGATCATCGGGGTGGCAGACTTCCAGCCAGCACACCTCGCCATAGTGTTCGTATTGCAGCAGCAGCTTGCTCCCCTCGAAATCCACCACCCAGCAGTGGCGATCCGCCCCTTGTTCCCGCTCGACCAGACGCAGTTCCCAGGCAGCCAGCAGGGAGGGGGCCAGGGCCGGGAAGCTGGCCTCATCGAGACCGGGGTGGGTGAGTAGCAGGCTGCCGCTTACCGGGTCTTGCTTGTCCAGATGCCACATGGCGCGTTCCTCAGCTGCTGCACGACAGGGTGGTGCATTGATACCAGTCCGGAGCCGGTGTGGCCAGATCGTCGGCTTCCGGCTGCTCGTCGAAGGGGTGGCGCAGCACCTCGAACAACCGCTCGAAGGGGGCCATATCCCCCGCTTCGGCGGCGTCGATGGCTCGCTGGGCCAGGGCGTTGCGCAGCACATACTTGGGGTTGATCCCCTCCATGCGGCGGGCTCGCTCGGCATCCAGGCTCCCCTCGCGCTCGAGCCGGGCCCGATAGTCGGCCATCCAGTCGAGCCACTCCGGATGCTCCGGCAGCAGGGCGAGCAGGAGGGGAGGGAGTTCGCCACTGAGCGTCACGCGGGCGAGGCGACGCAGGAAGAGGTGATAGTCCACACCATCACGGGCCAGCAGCAGGAACAGGCGGCGGAACAGGGCCGGGTCTTCCTCTTCCCAGCTCTGCAGGCCGAGGCGATGGCGCATCAGGGTCGAGTACTCCAGCATCAGGGTCTGCTCATAGCTTGCCAGCCCCTGTTGCAAGGTCTCGCCGGGCAGGTGGCCGGCCAGGGCCTGGGCGAGCTTTTGCAGGTTCCAGTAGCCCACCGCCGGCTGCTGATCGAGGGCGTAGCGGCCTATCGTGTCGGTGTGGTTGCAGACGAAGTCGGGCACATAGCGGTCGATAAAACCGTAGGGGCCGTAGTCGATGGTGAGCCCGAGCAGGGACATGTTGTCGGTGTTGAGTACCCCGTGGGTGAAGCCGGCCGCCTGCCAGCGGGCAATCAGTCGGGCGGTGCGGCGCACCACCTCGGCAAACAGGCCGGCATCGTCCATACCGTCGAAGTGGTGAACGCGCAAATAGTCGAGCAGGGCGGGGATTCGCTCTCCCTGACCGCTCCAGGCGAAATATTCGATGTGACCGAAGCGCAGGTGGCTTGGGGCGGTGCGCAGCACGGTCGCACCCGGCTCCAGGGTCTCGCGCACGACCTCTTCATCGCTGCCGACCAGCACCAGGGCGCGGGTGGTTGGGATGTCGAGGGCATGCAGCGCCTCGCTTGCCAGGTATTCGCGGATCGATGAGCGCAGCACGGCGCGGCCGTCACCGAAGCGGGAGAAGGGGGTCTTGCCGGCTCCCTTGAGGTGGAGGTCCCACAGCTGGCCGTCCGGCGCCTCTTGCTGGCCGAGCAGCAGGGCACGGCCGTCACCCAGACGCGGCACATAGCTGCCAAACTGATGGCCGGCGTAGACCTGGGCCACCGGCGCCATGCCGGGCAGCATATGCCCCTGGCCACAGCAGGCGAGCCAGTCGGCCTCGCTCACCCCGGTCAGCCCCAGCTCGCCGAGCAAGGGGCGGTTGAGGTGCAGCAGGCGGGCCCCGACCAGCGGCGTCGGGGCGACCGGCTCGCAGGCCCAGGGCAGTTCGGTGGAAAAAGTATTGTTCAGCTTCACATTTGCTCCTTGCGACTCTGCCCCGGCCGGCACCGACTCCCTATACTGGCGCCTCTCTGTGTCCGATTGTAAAGGGAATCATCATGAAGTATCTCGCCCTGGCTCTTCTCGTTACCACCCTGCCGGCGTTGGCCGCCGATGCGGAGGCCGGCAAGGCCAAGGCCGTGGTCTGTGCCGCCTGTCATGGGGTGGAGGGCAAGGCCATGATCCCCGGCTATCCCCATCTGGCAGGGCAGAGTGCCCAGTACACCGCCAAACAGCTCAAGGCATTTCGGGATGGCCAGCGTCAGGATCCGGTGATGGCTCCCATGGCCAAGCCGCTGTCGGATGCCGACATCGAGAACCTGGCAGCCTGGTACGCCTCGCTCAAGCCCTGACGGGTCAGCGTCGACAGTAGTCGATGATGAGTTCCATGAAGGCGTCGCCGAAGCGCTCCAGTTTGCGCTGGCCGACGCCGTTGATGGCCAGCAGATCGCGCTCGGTCATCGGCATCGCCTCGGCCATCTCCATCAGGGTGGCATCGTTGAAGACCACGTAGGGCGGCACCTCCTCCTCCTCGGCGATCTGTTTGCGCAGCCCCTTGAGCTCCTTGAAGAGGCGGCGGTCGTAGTTGCCGATATCGAGGCGGCTGCGCTTCTCCTTGCGGCTTGAGATGGGTTGCACCCGCGGCACGGCCAGCTCCAGGGCGAGCTCGCCGCGCAGCACCGGGCGCGCCGCCTCTGTCAGCTGCAGCACCATGTTGCGGGTGATGTTCTGGGTCAGCAGCCCCTTGTGAATGAGCTGGCGCAGCACGCTCTGCCAGTGCTCGGCGCTGTGCTCCTTGCCGATGCCGTAGGTGGAGAGCTTGTCGTGACCATGGTCGCGAATACGCTGGTTCAGGGATCCGCGCAGTACCTCCACCACGTACCCCATGCCGAAGCTCTGGCCGACCCGCCAGACGCAGGAGAGCGCCTTCTGCGCGTCCTCGGTGCCGTCATAGGTCTTGGGCGGGTCGAGGCAGACGTCGCAGTTGCCGCACGGCTTGTCCAGGTATTCCCCGAAGTAGTTGAGCAACACCTGACGACGGCAGGTCTGGGCCTCGGCGAAGGCCGCCATGACGTTGAGCTTGTGCTGCTCCACCTGCAGCTGTTGCGGGTTCTCGATATTCTCGAGCAGTAGCCGCACCCGGCCTATGTCTGCCGGGTCGTAGAGCAGCACCGCTTCGGAGGGTGATCCGTCGCGGCCGGCGCGGCCGGTCTCCTGGTAGTAGGACTCGATGTTCTTGGGGATGTCGTAGTGCACCACGAAACGCACGTTGGGCTTGTCGATCCCCATGCCGAAGGCGACGGTGGCGACCACGATCTCGATGTCGTCGCGCAGGAAGGCGTCCTGGGTCTGCTGACGCAGCTCCAGAGG
Organism: Aeromonas schubertii; assembly: GCF_000820105.1. GTDB lineage: Bacteria > Pseudomonadota > Gammaproteobacteria > Enterobacterales > Aeromonadaceae > Aeromonas > Aeromonas schubertii. The sequence continues at coordinate 83,969 of NZ_CDDB01000049.1, forward strand.
CAGGCCGGCGTGATAGGGGGCCGCCTTGCAGCCGTGGCGGGCCAATCGCTCGGCCACCTCTTCCACCCGGTTGCGGCTCGAGCAGTAGACGATGCCGCAGTTGCCCTTCTGGCTTTGCACGTAGCGCAGCAGCTGCTCTGCCCCCTTGAACTTCTCCACCAGGCTGTAGCGAATGTTGGGGCGATCGAAGCTGGCGATATGGATGAAGGGGTCGTGCAGAGCCAGGCGGGTCAGCATGTCTTGCCGGGTCGCCTCATCGGCGGTGGCGGTGAGGGCGATCACCGGCACATTCGGGAACCACTGTTTGAGCCGGCCCAGGGCCGCGTACTCGGGGCGGAAGTCGTGCCCCCATTGGGAGACGCAGTGGGCCTCGTCGATGGCGAACAGGGAGAGGGGAAGCTCCGCCAGTCGTTCCAGAAAATCGGGTTGAAGCAGCCGCTCGGGGGCGACGTAGAGCAGCTTGATCTCCCCGTGGCGCATGGCGGCGAAGACCTGCACCATCTCTTCGCGGCTCAGGGCCGAGTTGAGGTAGGCGGCGGCCACCCCGTTGGCGCGCAGGGTGTCGACCTGATCCTTCATCAGGGAGATAAGGGGGGAGACCACCACCCCGAGGCCGGGACGCAGCAGGGCCGGCACCTGATAGCAGAGGGACTTGCCGCCGCCGGTGGGCTTGAGCACCAGCACGTCGCGCCCGGCCAGCACCTGCTCGATGATCTCCTGTTGGCCGGCCCTGAACTGCTGGTAGCCGAATACCGCCTGCAGCAGGGCGAGGGGGGTATCGGGCAGGGTCTCGGCGATGGCGGTCATGTTCTCTCCTTTGGGGTCGCCATTCTAAAGCAGGGGGCCGGCACAATAAACCGCGATTGCTAATGTTAATACCCTGTTGCAGACTGGCTGGAGTCTTTACTCCAGGGATACGGAAATGAAGCAGATGCTCAAGAAGATGGCCTTAAGCGGCATCGCCAACCTGTTTGCCGAGAAGATGCCGTTTAACCGGCTGCTCGGCATGGAGGTGACTCACTATGACTTCGAGCGGGTTGAGCTGCGCATCCGCATGGACGACAAGCTGATCGGCAACCCCTTTCACAACATATTGCACGGGGGAGTCACCGCCAGCCTGCTCGACGTGGCCGGCGGCATGATAGTGGCCGCCTCGTGCATCGACGAGCTGGAGGAGTTCTCGCCAAGCTACCTCAAGGAGCGCTTCTCCCGCCTCGGCACCATAGACCTGCGTGTGGATTACCTGAGGCCGGGGCGGGGCACAGAGTTTATCGCCACCGCCCACATCATCCGTGCCGGCAGCAAGGTAGCGGTGGCCCGGATGGAGCTTCACAACGAGGAGGGGACTCATATCGCTTTTGGAACAGGCACTTATCTGGTTGGCTAGACGCAATAGAACAGATGTGAATAAAAAACAACCTCTGAGTTAATTTCGATCAAAGTGTGAGCTGGCCCGACGACGGTCATGGGCTCATACTTCTTTCGGGGCTAGGTGCAAGGAGGTGCATCATGGGTGCGGGAGTTGCCAGCAAGCCGTCGGGTGCAATTCTGGAGCAGCTCAGATCCATGCAGGAGCTGGTTCAGACCCCCGAATGCCGGCACTGGCTCGAACAGGAGCTGGGGGGCTATGCGGCCACCTCTGTGCTCCCTTGGTACCGCATCATCGCCTGTCGGCAACGGGGACACTTCATCGATCTGGATAGCGGAAAACATCTGACCTGCCACATCGGCAATCAGGCGCTCAGCCAACGTGATTTGGCCAAGGTCCAGTTTATCTATGCAAGAGAACCCGCCGCCTACTACCTCTGTCAGCATGGCCCCGAACTGGAACCCTGGCCAGACGAGCTGCTGCAAGCCTACCAGGGGGTGTTGATCCCAGGGCATTTCTGCCTGCATGCCTGGCACGAGCCACTCGGTTCCCTGCGTCTGCAAATTGCACAGGGGCTGGTTCATTTCATGGCCGAGTATCCCAAGTGCGCCAACATCACGGCGCAACATGGCTTGAAGGCGATGCAGCACAGGCACTGGCATTTCTAGCGTGAAGGCGCAAGGAGGGCACCATAGAGCAATCAGCCAAGACGGATAACACAATCTGAAGACAAGCGGTCGATCACAAGACCATATGAAGAGGCCACCCCGGGGGTGGCCTCGATCATTTCGCGGGTTAGCCCAGCGCGAGGGCCAGGGCCTGTCGGTAGTACTCGTTGGCCTTGTTGGTGAGGCGTCGCTGCTCCATGATCCGGGCCAGCGCGTGGTAGACGGCGGCGCTCGGCTGGCTGGCCAACTCGGCTTCGAGCAGGGGCTGAGCCTCCTCCAGTTGGCCGGCCAGCAGCGCTATCTGGCCCAGGGCGGCGCGCGCGCCAGGCTGATCCTGCATCTTGCGCAGCTGCACCAGCATCGTCTGGTAGTTATCCAGCTTGAGGCGCGGCAGCTCGGCCAGCAGCAGGGGAGAGTTCTCCTTGCGCAGGGCATCGAGCCAGAGTTCGGCGGCCTCGCTCTCGGCTCCCAAGGCCCGCAGATAGCGGCCATAGGTGAGCAGCAAGGGAGGCTGCTGGCGCAACTTGCGCGGCATCTCGAGCCACACCGGGCGCAGGGTGTCGAGCTGTCCGCTCGCCTCTTCCAGGCGAGCGCTCCAGGCCTCTTCGAGCAACGCCTCCTCACGAGCGGGTGACAGGCGTCCCACCTTGCGCAGAGTCGGCAGCAGCTCGATGAGAGCCGTCCATTCGCGGCGGGCCCGGCGGATCTGCATCAACTGCTCCAGTACCATGGGATGGCGTGGCTGCAGGGCGTAGATGGGCTCCAGGGCCGCCAGAGCCTGCTCGTACTGCTCCTGCTCTATCTGCAACTGGGTTTGGGTCAGGGTCAGGGCCAGTTCGGCCTTGGGGTTCTCCTGCTGGGCCAGTTGCAGATACTGATCCCGGCGACTCTCGTCTCCGCGGGCCTGGGCCGCCTTGGCGGCGCTCAGGTAGTTGAGCAGGGGGGTATCGCTGTTGCGGGCGCTCTTGACCAGCAGCTTCTCGGCCTGGCCGTAGTGGCCCTCGGCCATGGCCAGGGTCGCGGCGACGGTCTGCTGGTTGGCCTTGCTGCGACGGCGTTTGCCAAACCAGCCGGCGGTGTTGCGGCGCAGGCGCAGCAGGCGTACCAGCACCCATTCAAGCAGCAGCAGCGCTCCGTAGAGCAGGATGGCGAGCAGCACCAGACTGGTGACCGAGCTCTCCACCGTGTAGTTGCCCAAGGCGATCAGTACATAGCCCTTGTTGCCCGCTGCCTCGGGACCGAAGACCAGTCCGGCGATGAGGGCGGCGACGATAAGAATGATGCGTACCATGAAACCCCCTATCAGTGGCCGGCCAGCAGGCGCTGCAGGCGATCGTTGAGGACCTGCTCGAGCAGGGCCTGGGTCTGGAGACGCTCCGGATAATTGAACTGGATCTGCTCATCCTTGAGCTTGTCGATCTCGGCCAGCACGTAGCGGGTGGCGCTGTCTTCCTGATTGAAGTACTGCTTCACCCAGCGTTGGGCCTTCTCCAGGCTGTCGGCGTAGAGATCTTGCTGCTCCCGATAGACGGCCAACTGGGCCTGCAGCAGCTTGGTCTTGAGGTTCTCGCGCAGGTAGATCTCCTGCTGGGGAGAGAGCAGCGCCTCCACAGCGCCGTCACGGCGACGGATGGTGACGAAGTTCTCGGTGAAGTGGACCCAGTTCTTCTTCAGGTTGCTCTGCCAGTCATCCAGCTTGCCGCTGACGGCCTGGTCGGCCTGCCCGACCGTCTCGGGCATGGCGACCGCATTCATGGGCAGCAGGTCAATCTGATCGGAGAGGGCGGCCAGTTTCAGGGTCAGTCCCTCACGGTCCAGCGTCGGCAGGGCTTTTAGCTTGGCGATGTCCTCGGCCATGGCCTTGCGGATCGGCATCAGGCTGGGATCGCCGAGGGCCTTGATGCGCTCATCGGCGTTGGCCAGCATGGTGACGGCGGAGACCAGATCGTGCTCCAGCCAGAGCTTGCGACCCGCCATGCGTACCAGGTATTCGGACTCGGCCAGCAGCCAGTCGTTGGGGCGCTTCTCGTTGAGATCCAGCACCCGGCTCTGCAGGCTGCTCATCTCGCTTTGCAGCAGCTGCAGGTTCTTCTGCTGCCCCTGTTGATCCTGTGACAGGGCCGCCTTCAGGGCATCCAGCTCGCCGCTTGCGCTGCTCAGCTGGCTCTTGAGGCTGGCCATCTCGGCCTGTTGAGCCACCCCGCGCTGATGACCGTGCACATAGGTCCAGCCGGTCAGTCCCAGGGTAAGGGCGATGGCCAGGCTACCCAGTACCAGACCTGCCCGCCCGCCACCGGATCGGGGTTGAGCGGCTTGCTGGCTCTCTGTCGGGGCCTCTTGGGCTGTTGCGGGCTGCTTCTGTTCTTCTGTCATTGCATCTTCCTCAGTTCCAGGGCCGCGAGCAGAGCGTCATGGTCGGCCCCCCGGGCTGTCGTTATGTCGAGAAACCCGGCCTGCGCCGCCTGCTCGGCGATACGCGGGCTGGGTACAAACAGGGGGAGTCGCAGCAGCCACTCCCGATAATGGGTCGGCACCAGAGCCAGCAGGGTCTCGAGCAGCTCGCCGCTGGTGACCAGCAGGCTGTCGAGACCGGCATGTTGCCACTCCTGGCAGAGGGCCTCACCGTCCTGGGCGGGATAGTGGCGACGATAGACGCTCAGGCAGGTGACGTCGGCACCCCGCTCGCGCAGGGTGTCGGCGATGAGTTCACGCCCGCCGTTGCCGCGCAGGATCAGGACACGCTTGCCGGCGATCCGATGCAGGCCGGGCAGTGCGAGCAGCCCCTCGCTGCGCGGATCATCCGGCCAGAGGGCGGGAACGCCACTCTCTCGCAGCGCCTCTGCGCTCGCCTCGCCGACGGCAAAGTAATCGATATTCGGCCAGGTCTGACCAGTTTGCAACAGAAAGTCCCGAGCGAACAGTGCCGCATGACGGCTCACTGCGATGACGATCTCGGCCTGCTGCAGTTGATGGGGAAGGTGCGTCAGGTCGTCCCCCGGCCGCAACTCGAGCAGAGGGTGTACCAGGGGGGAGTGACCGGCGGCGCGCAGCCGCGCCGCCAGAGCATCGGCCTGGGGACGTGGGCGCACCACCAGGGGGGTCATGCGCCGTAGACCTCGGCCAGGATGCGGTCGGCACCGGCAGCCAGCAGACGCTCTGCCAAGGCCTCACCGAGCGACTCGCCATCGGCCAGGGGACCGCGGATCTCGTCGTGCAGCATCTGGCTGCCATCCGGGCTGCCGACCAGGCCGCGTAGCCAGATTTGATCCCCCTCAACCAGGGCGTAAGCACCGATAGGGACCTGACATCCTCCCTGCAGGGCGCGGTTCATGGCCCGCTCGGTCAGTACCCGGGTGCGGGTCTCGGTATGTTCGAGGGGGGCCAGCAGTGCCTTGACGGCGTCGTCATTCAGTCGGCATTCGATCCCGACGGCGCCCTGGCCGTTGGCCGGCAGGCTCTGCTCCGGCTCGATAAAGGCGGTGATGCGGTGCGCCATCTCCAGCCGTTTGAGACCGGCAGCGGCCAATATGATGGCGTCATACTCACCGGCATCGAGCTTGGCGAGGCGGGTGTTGACGTTGCCCCGGAGATCCCGGATCTCCAGGTCCGGTCGGCTGGCCCTCAGTTGGCACTGACGACGCAGGCTGGAGGTACCGACAACGGCGCCGAGGGGCAGGGCATCCAGGGTGGCAAAGTGGTTGGAAACAAAGGCATCACGGGGGTCTTCCCGCTCGCAGATGGTATGCAGGCCAAGCCCCTCGGGGAACTCCACCGGCACGTCTTTCATGGAGTGGACGGCGATATCGGCCCGCCCTTCGAGCATGGCGGTTTCGAGCTCCTTGACGAAGAGCCCCTTGCCACCGACCTTGGCCAGCGGGGTGTCGAGGATCTTGTCACCCTGAGTGCTCATAGGGACCAGCTCCACCTGCAGGTCGGGGTGGATGGCCTCCAACTGTGCCTTGACGAAATTGGCCTGCCACAGGGCCAGGGGGCTTTTGCGGGTGGCGATTCTCAGGGTTCTGACCGACATATCAATCTGTTGCATCGTTTTTACAAGGAAAACGATCTTATCACCCTTTCGGCAGGCTTTCATGAGCGAGGGGGGAAAAGCGGGATCCTCCCCAAACTGCGCCAGTTGGTAATAATTTCCATTCCCCTCTATACGTCTTTTAAGTATATGAATAAAAATGCTTTTATCGCTTTCTTATGAAACCTGTTAACCCTCGGTAAGAAATTATTTCCCGATAGCCCGCCCCCTTGTTTACCACCATGAATTGCATTGTTAACATGATCACAGTTTCGTGACGTTACATTCGGGTTGACGTCATTTCCATCAGGTACAAAGGCAGGTCTTTGCTCGCAAATCTGGAGACGCTTGTTCGCCGCTACGATGAGCTGAATCGGCTCAAGACAGAACGGGCGCTGGGCATCATGAGTCGTTACGGGCAGCAGGTCTTTCACCTGCTTCCCGTCTTGCTGCATTTTAATCACCCCCTGTTGCCTGGTTATGTCTCCGGCCGTGTTCCTCATGGCATTTGCCACTTTATTCCCAACGGTGAACAACAATCCTTCATCGACGACATCTGTCTGACGGCCCACTGCAGCGGGGGGCTTGCCACGACCGAGTGTTCGATTCTTGGCCTCTACACCATGGGGAGTACCTCCTCCATCGGACAGTGCTGTCACTCTGATCTCGACATCTGGGTCTGCCACTCGGCGGCGCTGGACAGCGAGCGGCTGGAGATGCTGGAGCACAAGTGCTTGCTCCTGTCGCGCTGGGCAGAGCAACGGGGGACCGAGGTCAACTTCTTCCTGATCCCCGAGAACAAGTTCCGTCAGTCCAACAGTGCCGAGATGGAAGGGGAGAGTTGTGGCAGCGCCCAGCACCTGCTGCTGCTCGACGAGTTTTACCGCAGCGCCATGTGTCTGGCGGGCAAGCGGCTGCTCTGGTATCTGGTGCCCCTCGAACAGGATGAGCACTACGACGACTATGTGGCTTCCCTGTTTCGCAGTGGGGCGCTCAACCCCGACGAGTGGCTCGATCTGGGCTCGTTTAATCGTATTCCTGCGGAAGAGTATTTCGGCTCGGCCCTGTGGCAGCTCTACAAGGGGATCGACTCTCCCTACAAGGCGGTGCTCAAGACGGTGCTGATGGAGGCCTACTCCCACGAGTACCCCGAGACCAAGCTGCTGTCTGTCGAGAGCAAACGCTGGTTCCAGCACAACGAGGGCATGAGTTATCGCCTCGATGGCTACTGCCTGATGCTCGACAAGGTGACCAACTACCTCAAGTCCATCGGGGACATGCAGCGGCTCGATCTGGTACGCCGCTGTTTCTATCTCAAGGTGTGCGACGGACTGAGTGATCACGGCCCCACCTGGCGCCGTGAGCAGCTGGTGCAGCTGGTCTCCTACTGGGGCTGGAGTGAGGAGAAGATCCGCCACCTGGATCATCGGCGTGACTGGAAGGTGGGTGAGGTGAAGGTGGCCTATGCGGAGCTGCTGGAAGCCCTGATGCAGAGCTACCGCAATCTCATCCTGTTTGCCCGCCGCAACAACATCAGCGAGTCGATCAACCCGGAAGACATCGGCATCCTGTCGCGCAAGCTCTACGCCGCCTTCGAGAGCCTGCCGGGCAAGGTGCAGCGCATCAACCTCAAGATTGCCCCGGATTTGGGCGAGCCTGATCTCAGCTTCATTCAGGTGCCCCACGGTCGTCTCAACCGGGCCGGTTGGTACCTCTATAAGCATTCCCTTGAGCCGGGCGACATCATAGGTCGCGCCCCCCTCGAATATAACGGTTACATCAGCAAGCTGGTGGCCTGGAGCTACTTCAACGGGCTGATGACGACCCAGAGTCGGGTCCATCTCTTCAACCAGGGATCGGACCTGCACATCGACAACCTGCATCAGTTTTGCCGCGATCTCTCCAACACCTTCCCGGTCAAGTACCCGGCCGCCAGTAACCTGGCCCTGAGCCGGCCCTGCGAGATCCGCCAGTTGGCGATCTTCCTCAATCTGGAGGTGGATCCGTCGAGCCACTGGGTCGGCCAGGTGATCGAGTTTGATGCCAATACAGCGGACATCTTCTCCTTTGGCCGCAACCAGGAGTGCCTGGTGGGTACCATCGATCTGGTCTATCGCAACTCCTGGAGCGAGATCCGCACCCTCCACTTCCGGGGGGAGGAGGCCGTGGTCGATGCCCTCACCACCATACTCGGCAAGATGCACCAGGATGCCGCGGCCCCCGAGCGGATCGAGGTGTTCTGCTACAGCCAGCACTTCCGCTCTCTGGTGCGGGCGCGTTTCCAGCAGTTGATGGCGGAGTGCATCGAGCTGCGGCTGGCCCGTGACAAGCCGCGCCTGGTCAAGACCCTGGCCCTTGGACAGGAGAAGTACGGCATCTTCTTCGAGCGCCGCGGTGTCTCGGTCAAGAAGCTGGAGAACGCGGTGGACTTCTATCGCCACATCTCCCACAACAAGCTTGATCATCTGCCCCTGCGTCTGGACAAGACCCATAGCCAGCATCTGCCGGCCATCGTCGATGCCTACGCCAGCGAGGGATTGGTGCAGTTCTTCTTCGAAAATCAGGGCAGTGGCTTCAACATCTATATCCTGGACGAGGCCAATCGGGTCGAGGTCTACCAGCACTTCGCCGGCAACAAGGAGGAGCTGGTACAGGGAGTCAACCGCTTCTATACCTCGAGCCATGAGCGCTTCAGCGATGATGGCCAGTTCATCAACTTCAACCTGCCCCAGTTCTACGAAATCATCACCCAGAGTGGAGAGCAGCAGGTGATCCCCTATCGCACCCAGGGACCCGCCCGCGAGGTGGGTTGAGCAAGAAGAAGGGCCTGCAATCGCAGGCCCTTTTCGTTCAGGTGGCAAGCCGTGCCAGTAACCAGGCGCGCAGATCGCCGAGTTGAGGCATGCAGATCTCGTGGCGCATGGGGTACTCGTGCCACTCGGGGGTGAGGCCCGCCTGCTCGAGACGTCCCTTGGCCTCCCAGCCCAGCGACAGGGGCACCACATCGTCATAGAGGCCGTGCATATAGCAGATTGGTGTTGCTCTGGCCGCCTCGGTCACCTCGCCCATCAAGGCATCGGGTGCCGCCAGATAGGTCGACAGGCAGAGCAGGCCAGCCAGGGTGACCGGCAGGCGCAGGGCGGTGAAGGAGGCGATGACCCCACCCTGGGAGAAGCCGGCCAGCAGGATGCGGTCTGGGGTGAACCCTTCGGTCATCAGCTGCTCGATGAGGACCTGGATGCGGCTGGCACTCTCACGCACATGGGGTTCGATGGCGCGCCTGGCAATGTCGTCGAAGCTCTCGATGTCATACCAGGCGCGCAGGCGATAGCCCATGTTGATGGTGATCGGACGCTCGGGGGCATCGGGCAGCAGGTGGCGGATGGGCGGCTCGGCCGGCAGGGCCAGGGCCTCCACCAGGGGGGCGAGGCCGGCGCCGGAGTCACCGAGGCCGTGCAGCCAGATGATGGCATGGCGAGCGCCCGTTGGGTGCAGATCGATCACGGGAAGGTAACCTGCTCGCCGGATTGGTCGCTGCAAGCCTTGCCAAGCAGGGCCTTGAGCTCGTTGCCAAAGCGGTTATCGATCCAGCTATCTCCCTGCAGATCGAAGTGGTAGCCGTTTTCCCGGGTGGCGACCCAGATCTGGTGCAGGGGCTCCTGCTTGTTCAGGATCACCTTGGTCTTGTTCTCGAAGACCAGGGTCAGGATGCCGCCGGCACGCTCGCAGTCGATGTCCGGATACTGCTCGTCCACCGTGTCTTCGACGTACTGGAAAAAGGCATCTACCAGGGCGTGATACTCGTGATCCTTCATCGGTTTATCCTGTTGCTTTTAACAATGTGAGTGCGATTATAGAGGGCCGAAATTATTTTCACAGCGAACCTTTATGACAATCCAGCTCGCCAAGGGCCTCGTGGCCACTCTCCTCTGTCTGGGACTGACCGCCTGTGGGCTCAAGGGGCCGCTCTACATGCCGCCTCCCCCCGAGCAGCCACAAGCGCAGGCGCCGGCGGCGCAACCCGCGCAGAGTGATGAGAAGCCTGCCACGGGAGCCGAGCAGAACTAAAGGAAGGACCCCCTTGGATCACTTTAACTATGACACCGCTGGCCAGCTGAAGGCAGAAGAGTGTCTGCTGGCCGATCTGGCCGCCGCCCACGGCACCCCGCTCTACGTTTACTCCCGTGCCACCCTGGAGCGCCACTGGCGCGCCTTCGACGCCGCTGCCGGCGATATTCCCCACCTCATCTGCTATGCGGTCAAGGCCAACTCCAACCTGGGCGTGCTCAATGTGCTGGCGCGCCTGGGCTCTGGCTTTGACATCGTCTCGGGTGGTGAGTTGGCCCGGGTGCTGGCCGCCGGCGGCGATCCCCGCAAGGTGGTCTTCTCCGGTGTGGGCAAGAGCGAGGAAGAGATGCGCTTCGCCCTCGAGAAGCAGATCTTCTGCTTCAACCTCGAGTCCGAGGCGGAGCTGGAGCGTCTGAACCGGGTGGCCGGCGAGATGGGGCACAAGGCCCCCGTCTCGGTGCGGGTCAACCCGGACATCGATGCCGGTACCCATCCCTACATCTCGACCGGGCTCAAACAGAACAAATTTGGGATTCCCATCGAGCTGGCACCGGCTATCTACCGCAAGGCGGCGGCCATGGCCCATATCGAGATCAAGGGGGTGGATTGCCACATCGGCTCCCAGCTCACCGAATTGGCCCCCTTCATGGAGGCCACCGACAAGCTGCTGCACCTCATCGACGAACTGGCGGTGGAGGGGATCCATATCCACCACCTGGATGTGGGGGGCGGGCTGGGGGTCAACTATGGCGCCGAGCAGCCGCCCCATCCGAGCGACTATGCCAGTGCCCTCAAGCAGAAGCTGGCGGGCCGCAACCTGACCATACTGTTCGAGCCGGGGCGGGCCATCGCCGCCAATGCCGGCGTGCTGTTGACCCGGGTCGAGTACCTCAAGACCGGTGATAGCCGCAACTTCGCCTTGATCGATGCGGGGATGAACGATCTGCTGCGCCCCTCCCTCTACGGGGCCTGGATGAACATCATCGAGGTCGACAGCCGTGCCGCACACCCCCGCGCCCTCTACGACGTGGTTGGCCCGGTTTGTGAAACCGGTGACTTCCTCGGCAAGGAGCGGGAGCTGGCCATCGCCGAGGGTTCCCTGCTGGCTGTGCGCTCGGCAGGCGCCTATGGTTTCGTCATGTCTTCCAACTACAACACCCGCCCGCGGGCCGCCGAGGTGATGGTGGACGGGGAGCGGGCCTATCTGGTGCGCGAGCGCGAGCGCCTCGAACAACTCTGGCAGGGCGAACAGCCGCTGCCGCAATAACGGAATCCCTGATGCTGATTGAATTTTCCAAGATGCATGGGCTGGGTAATGACTTCATGGTGGTCGACAGCGTCACTCAGAAGGTGTTCCTCAGCAACGAGGTGATCAAGCGCCTGGCCGACCGTCACTTTGGTATCGGCTTCGATCAGCTGCTGCTGGTGGAGCCCCCCTACGATCCGGAGCAGGACTTTCACTACCGCATCTTCAATGCCGATGGCTCCGAGGTGGAGCAGTGTGGCAACGGGGCCCGTTGCTTCGCCCGTTTCGTGCGTCTCAAGGGGCTCACCAACAAGGATCGTATCGCGGTCAGCACGGCACGCGGCAAGATTGTGCTGCAGCTCGAGCAGGGTAATCAGGTGACGGTCAACATGGGGGTGCCCCAGTTTGAGCCGGGGCGCATCCCGTTTCGGGCCCAGAAGGCCGAGAAGACCTATCTGCTGCGTGCCGGAGAGCATACCGTCATGTGCGGCGCCGTCTCCATGGGGAATCCCCACTGCGTCATCGAGGTCCCCTCGGTGGCCGATGCCCCCGTCGAGATCCTGGGCCCGTTAATGGAGCGCCATGAGCGTTTCCCCGAACGGGTCAACGTGGGCTTTATGGAGGTGATCAACGCCGGTGAAGTGAAGCTGCGAGTGTTCGAGCGTGGTGCCGGCGAGACGCTCGCCTGCGGTACGGGAGCCTGCGCCGCCGCCGTTATCGGCATGAGCCAGGGCAAGCTCAAGGAGCGGGTCAGGGTCTCACTGCCGGGCGGGGATCTGCAGATCGCCTGGAAGGGGCCGGGTGCTCCCGTCTATATGACGGGGCCGGCCGAACACGTCTTTGATGGACAGATAGAGATATGAGTGAACCCAGATGGCAAGAGAGCGGGATCGACGAGAGTCAGGTACTGGAGTACCTCTCCCGGCACCCGGAATTCTTTCTGCGCCACCCTCTGCTGCTCGACAGGCTGCGCATCCCCCACGATCGCCGGGGCAGTGTCTCACTGGTAGAGCTGCAACTGGGGCGCCAGCGTGAGCGAATCGACCAGCTAGAGCAGGAGATCACCGAGCTGATGCAGGTGGCGAGCCAGAACGAGCGTCTCTTTCGCTGCTATGCCGAGGTCTATGCCGAACTGTTTGCCTGCTGCGATCTGTTCGATCTGAGCCGTCTGCTGGCCCGGGCCTTTGTGCAACAGCTGAGGCTCACCTCGGTGCGACTCTGGCTCAATCCGCGTCAGGTGACACTGCCCGAGGGGCTGCGGCTGTTTATGGCCGACGGTCGCCAGCTGGATGCGCTGCTGGCGACCCGGCTGCCGGGGCAGGAGTGCTATCAGGGGCGTCTGAGTCAGGGGGAGAAACAGGCCCTGTTTGGCCTGGATGTGCTGGTCAACTCGGTGGCCCTGCTTCGCCTGGGGGATCTCGGCATTCTCGCCTTTGCCAGCTCGGACCCGGGCCACTTCTCACCCCACAACGATACCCTGCTGCTCGGCCAGCTTGGTCGACTGTTGCAGCTGCGTTTGCCCGAGTTGCTCCGTGGCTGAACCGGCGCCTGCCCTGCTGGCCGACATCGAGGCCTTTCTCGAGTTCCTGCGGGTGGAGCGCCAGCTCAGCCCGCACACCCGCGATAACTATCGGCGCCATCTCGAACAGATGGCCGAGCGGGTGGCGGCATTCGGTATCGACGACTGGTCGCGCCTCGAGGGGAGCCAGGTGCGCAGCCTGCTTACCCGATTGCACAAGGAGGGCCTGGTGCCGCGCACCCTGGCCGCCAAGCTGTCGGCCCTGCGCAGCCTGTGCGACTGGCTGGTGCGCCACGGCCGTCTCGCTGCCAATCCGGCACGGGGGGTTCAGGCTCCCAAGCAGGGACGCCCGCTGCCCAAGAATCTCGATGTGGATCAGGTCTATCAGCTGCTCGCCATCGACGAGCAGGACCCGCTGGCGGTGCGCGATCGCGCCATGATGGAGCTCTTCTACTCGAGCGGTCTGCGCCTCTCCGAGCTGGTGGGACTCGATCTGGTGGATCTCAAGCTCGACGAGCGCCAGGTGAGGGTCACCGGCAAGGGGAGCAAGGAGCGCTTGCTGCCGGTTGGTCGCATGGCGGTGGAGTGGCTCGGCAAGTGGTTGGCCATGCGTCCTGCCTTTGCCCAGCCGGAGGAGCCGGCCCTGTTCCTGTCGAAGCAGAAGCGGCGCATCACGGCTCGTTCGGTGCAACTGCGCCTCGATCAGTGGGGCAACCGCCAGGCGCTGGACGCCCACGTCCATCCCCATAAACTGCGCCACAGCTTCGCCACCCACATGCTGGAGTCCTCCGGCGATCTGCGGGCGGTACAGGAGTTGCTCGGCCACGCCAACCTGGCCACCACCCAGATCTATACCCACCTCGACTTCCAGCACCTGGCCAAGGTATATGACCAGGCTCATCCGCGCGCCAGGCGCAGCCGGGAGGAGGACGAGTGACAGGAGCATCCATGCGTTTCTATCGCCGCTGGCAGCCGGTTGAGGCCATCACCTTCGATCTCGACGACACCCTCTACGATAACCGTCCGACCATGGCGCGTGCCGAGGCCTGGATGGTCGACTACATGCGCAGCCAGTATCTGGAGACCGCCATGCTGGATGGTGAGCGCTGGCGCGATATCAAGCGCGGTCTGCTGGCCCGCGAGCCGGCGCTGGCCCATGATGTGAGCCTCTGTCGGCGGCGGCAGCTGCAGGCCGGGTTGGAGCTGGGGGGGATGGCTCCTGATCCGGCCCGCCGGGAGGCCGAGCAGGTCTTTACCCTCTTTACAGCCCTGCGCTCCGAGGTGGAGGTGAGCGACGAGACTCATGCTCTGCTGACCCGATTGGCGCGGCGCTACCCTTTGGTGGCCATCACCAATGGCAACCTGGATCTGGAGTGGGCGGGGTTGGCGCACTATTTCCGTCATGTCCATCAGGCGGGTAACGGGCGGCGCATGAAGCCATTTCCGGATCTCTTCGAGCTGGCGCTGGGAGATCTCGGCCTGCCGGCTTCCCGGGTGCTGCACGTGGGGGATCACCCGGTCACCGATCTGCTGGGGGCCCGTCGTCATGGGCTGCGCACCGCCTGGCTTAACGATCGGGGCTTGCCCCGTCCGGCCCAGCTGCCGGATGTGGAGATCGCCCACCTGAGCGAGCTGGCCGATCTGTTGCTCTGAGCTATTTCACCCCGAAGAAGCTGCGTAGTTTGTCGAGAAGATCCCGGCTCTGGGGCGGGACCGGCTGATGGGCCTCGCGGGCCAGCAGATCGGCCTGCTCCTGCTGGCGCCGGGTCAGGGCCTGGTGGAGAGGCTGCAGCATGTGTTCTCTGGCCATGAAGAGCGACTGGAACATGGCCTGGTTGATGCGATAGCTCTCCACCGTGCCCAGGGCCCTAACCGTAAAGGAGCTGGGTTCCCCGGTCAGCAGGCTCAACTCGCCGAAGAAATCCCCCGCCCCCAGTCTCCCCAGCAGCAGGGTTCGTCCCTCTTGCTCGATCAGCATCTCGGCTTCTCCCTTGACCAGTACAAACAACCACTGGGTGACCTCACCCTGAGCCAGCATGATGTCGCCGTTGACGAAGGGGGCGAATTTAAGCTGGTCGGCCAGTTGTAACAGCGCCTCTTCCTCCAGCATGGCGAAGAGTGGAAGTTGCTGCAGCACCGCCATCCGCTCGGCGGTGTGGCGCTTGTGGCGGGCATCCTGATGTTTCTCCTCCTTGGCCATGAAGATATTAAAGATGGGGGGAGTGAGACGCCGATCGTTGCGGCGCAGGGCCGCATCGATCAGGGTGCGAACCACCGAGTCGGTGGGGTCATCGGCCGCCAGATCCGTCAGCCAGTAGCGGACCGCATAGCGGGCGATGCCATTTTCCACGTTCATCAGCAGGCAGTCCGGCATGGGCCAGTGGGCCACGTTGGGCAATCGGGTCTCCCGCAGGGAACGTTCGACCAGGCTGATGATCTGGGTGGGCAGGGTGTCGAGGGAGAGATCGAACCAGATCCAGCGCCGCCATTGCTGGGGCTGACCGGTGCGCCGTCCCAACACGGTGAAACGCTGTTTGAGCAGGTGGCTGTTGGGGATCACCACGGTCTCCCAGTTGCGGGTCTCGATGGTGGTGGCTCGCCAGTTGATCTGTACGACTCGGCCCTGAACTGTGTCGACCATCAGCCAGTCGCCCAGACTGATGGAGTCGTCGAGTTGAATCGAAACCCCGGCCAGCAGGTTGCCCAGGGTATCTTGCATCGAGAAGGCGATGACGGCGGTGATCACCGCCGAGGTGGTGACGATTTCTCCGAGGGAGAGGCCGGAGGCGTAGAGACGGTAGAGGGCCCACCCCACATAGGCCAGGGTTATCACTATGTCGGCGACGATCTGCGGAACGCGCACATGGAAGAGGGGGAGCAAGAGGTGAAAAGTGAGCAGCCCCCAGATGCGGATCAGGACCAGGCCGGCGGTGAGGGTCACCAACTCGTGCAGCCACTTGTCGGGGAGGGGCAGGCGCAGCCAGGCCCCCTGGAACTGCACCAGCAGGGCCAGTATGAGGACCAGCATCGTTTGGCCGCAGGCGGACTTGAGATCGCGCCTGTGGGCTGGATTGCGCAGGGCATGAACGGCCATCAGCAGCAGGGTGAAGAGGGTCCAGGCAGGGTGTTCCTCTAGCCAGACAAAGACAGGCAGCAGCTCTCTCATAGGCACTCCATCGTTTATTTGTGATCATAGTTCGACCCGCAAGGGGTGCACGACGGGAGCGGATTCTTTATGCTGGCTCCTTGGCGCCGCAGTAGGGAGAGAGAGGGTGCGTTACAGAGGGTGGTGGCTGTTGTTGATGGCACTGGGCGGGTGCGATCTGGCCCTGCAGCGATATCGGGTCGAGTTCGAGGATGGTTCCTGGCGCGAGATCTCCTTCCTGCCGTTTGCCGACGAAGCCCGTTGGCGTGAAGGATGCAAGAGTGGTGAGGTGATCAGTGATCTCACTCTGCCCCTGGCGTGGCAGGAGCGAGCCGGAAAGCGAGAACTGCTGATCGGTGGTGAGCCCTTCGAGGCACAGGAGCGTAACCTCTATCGCAGCAATGGCATCCTGGTTGGCCACACCTCGGACTTCATTCAGCGTGGCCTGCAGGGGCTGGAGGCGTGCCGCTCGGCAAACCGCCGCCAGGGCGGCCAAGCCTCCCGCTTTCAGCTGGGAAGTCTCGACCGCTAGAGTTCGAGCTCCTTGAGTTTACGGGTGAGGGTGTTGCGCCCCCATCCCAGCAGACGCGCCGCCTCCTGTTTGTGACCCTGGGTATGCTCCAGCGCCGTCTCCAGCAGTATCTTCTCAAATTGGGGCAGCGCCTCGGCCAGTATATCCACCTCCCCCCTGGCCAGCCGGGTGGCCACCCAGGCGCGCAGCAACTGCTGCCAGTTGCCCGTCACCTCACCCGAGGCGTGTGCCTCCGGCTCGGGGGCGAGCAGCTCGGCGGGGAGATCCGCCAGCAGGATCTCCTGCCCCGACGCCATCACGGTAAGCCAGCGGCAGACGTTCTCCAGCTGGCGCACGTTGCCGGGCCAGGGCAATCGACTCAGGTAGCGCTCTGTTTCCGGATGCAGGCTCTTGGACTCGACGCCCATCTCCCGTGCCGCTCGCAGCAGGAAGTGACGGGCCAGTTGGGGGATATCCTCGCGGCGCTCCCGCAGGGCGGGGATATGAATGCGGATGACATTGAGGCGGTGGAAGAGATCCTCACGAAACTCACCATCGGCCACCCGTTTCTCCAGATTCTGGTGGGTGGCGGCGATGATCCGCACATCCACCTGCACCGGCTGATGTCCACCGACCCGATAAAACTGACCGTCGGCCAGCACCCGCAGCAGCCGGGTCTGCACATCCAGCGGCATGTCGCCGATCTCGTCGAGGAAGAGGGTGCCGCCGTTGGCCTGTTCGAATCGCCCCTGACGAATGGCATTGGCCCCGGTGAAGGCGCCCTTTTCGTGGCCAAACAGTTCAGATTCAATGAGATCCTTTGGGATGGCGGCCATGTTGAGGGCGATGAAGGGCTTGCTGGCACGCGGGCTGTGCTTGTGCAAGGCGTGGGCAACCAGCTCCTTGCCGGTGCCGCTCTGACCGTTGATGAGCACCGAGATGCTGGAGCGCGACAGGCGCCCGATAGCGCGGAATACCTCCTGCATGGCGGGGGCCTCACCGATGATCTCGGGGTTGCCCTCCTGCTCCTGTTGCTTGTTGCGTCGCTTGCTGCGCTGTTCTCGCTGGTGATTCTCGGCGCGCCGTACCAGGCTCACCGCCTCGTCGATGTCGAACGGTTTGGGCAGGTATTCGAAGGCGCCACGCTGGTAGGCGTTGACTGCGCTGTCGAGATCCGAGTGGGCGGTCATGATGATGACCGGCAGATCGGGTTGGCGCAGGTGGATCTGATCGAGCAGGCTCAGGCCATCGATCCCCGGCATCCGGATATCCGACAGGATCACGTCCGGGCTGCGACTCTCCAAGGCGGCCAGCAGACTCTCCCCCTCGCTGAAGGCATCACAGCTCATCCCCTCGCTGCTGAGCGCACGTTCGAGTACCCAGCGAATCGAGCTGTCGTCATCGACTATCCATACCTTGGCTGTCATGGGGTCCTCACTTGCGAAGCGGCAGATGAATGGAGAATTCGGTGTGACCGGGCCAGCTGATGCACTCGATGCGTCCCTTGTGCTGGTCGATCAGGTTTTGGGCGATGGAGAGGCCGAGGCCTGTGCCTCCCTCCTTGCCGGTCACCATGGGGTAGAAGAGGGTGTCGCGGATCCCTTCTGGAATGCCGGGACCGTTATCGATGATCTTGATCTCGGCCGCCAGCCGGTAGCGCTGGCCGTGGATGGTGACCTGAAAGGCGGTGCGGGTTCGCAGGCGGATCTCCCCCCGCTCCCCGAGTGCCTCGGCGGCGTTGCGCACTATGTTGAGAAAGGCTTGTTGCAACTGGTCCGGCTCCATCTCGAAGTCGGGGATGCTGGGGTCATAGTCCCGCTCGATGCGGATGCCGGGAGGGAGCTCCAGCTCCACCAGACGGCGCACCTGTTCCAGCACCGAGTGGACGTTGTGCACCTTGTGCTGGCCGGGACGCTGGGGGCCGAGCAGCCGATCTACCAGAGAGCGCAGACGATCCGCCTGCTCGATGATGATGCCCGTGTATTCGCGCAGAGAGGGGTCGGGCAGCTCCCGCTGTAGCAACTGGGCGGCACCGCGCAGGCCCCCGAGGGGGTTCTTGATCTCGTGGGCCAGGCCGCGCACCAGCTCCTTGGCCGCCTGCTGCTGGGCGTGCTGTTGCAGCTCCTGGCTGATCCGCTTCTGCTGATCGATCTTGCGCAGCTCCACCAGCATCAGGCGCTGCTCATGGTCGGCCAGCGGTGTGGCGCTGAGCTCGACCAGGCGTGGCTCTCCCTCAACCACCAGGGTCACCTCGTTGTCGGTGAAGCCCTGCCCGGTGGCCAGCCCCTGGCGCAGTCGCTGCAGATCGAGGGAGATATGCTCGAGCAATTGGGGGAACTCGATGCCGATGAGGCGTCGCTCGCTTAAGGAGAGGAGTTGCTCGGCGGCCGGATTGACATAGTGAATGCAGAGCCGCTCATCGATGAGGATGACGGCGGTGAGCAGATTGTCGAGTACGACCTGGGTTTGAGCGGAGCGGGTGGGCACGGGCTTCTCCCTGAAACGGTGCTTTGCACCATAATGGTGCATTCAGTCTACCCGCTCCGGTGCATCAGGTCATCCCCCTTCGGCTCTCGGTTCGGGTTTGGGCTTGTTGTCCACCTTGGCGCGGTGCAGGTAGAAAGTCACAACGGGAGATTTAGCAAGGATCGTACCGTTCTCACCGACCAACTCGACCATGGCCTCATGAGCGCCGCGGTCCAGGTTCTCCAGCCGCAGGGCAAGGCCATTTTTTACCTGTCCGGCGGCCTTGCCATCGAGCTTGAGGCGCAGTTCATACTGAGTGGGGGCTTGAGGGGTGATGGCCGCCTGAAACACCACGTTGCCCGTGTTGTCCCGCAGGGTACTACCCGATTCCGGGGTGATGAGCGCCACCTGCAGCTCTTTCTTCTTGTCGGCTTGCTCCTTGCCTGTCAGGCGGTCGTAGTCGGCAACCTGCACCATATTGGGGCTGGGGCCGACCGAAGGGGTCACCTCAAGATCGACCGGACGGGCCTGCTTGCCGGGGGGAGCGCTGTCACTGTAGTGGATCACGCCGTTGGCGTCGGTCCAGGTGTAGATCTGCGGTTCGGCCGCCTGCAGGGCCAGGGGCAGCAGCAAAAGCCAAAACAATCTCCTCATGGGTCCATCCTTGTGCTCGTGTTGTGTTCAAAGCCTATCAGATGCCCAATAAAAAACCCGCCACCATGGGCGGGTTTTCATAGGGCACGAACCCTTACAGGGAGTAGTAGAGCTCGAATTCGACCGGGTGCGGGGTCATGCGCACGCGATCCACATCGGCCTGCTTGAGCTCCAGATAGGCATCGATGAAGTCGTCGCTGAACACACCGCCACGGGTCAGGAACTCACGATCGGCATCCAGTGCGGCCAGGGCTTCATCCAGAGAGCCGGCAACGGTCGGGATCTCGGCCGCTTCTTCGGCCGGCAGATCGTAGAGGTTCTTGTCCATGGCATCGCCCGGATGGATCTTGTTCATGATGCCGTCCAGGCCGGCCATCAGCTGGGCAGCGAAGGCCAGGTAGGGGTTGGCACAGGGATCCGGGAAGCGCACCTCGATACGGCGGGCCTTCGGGCTCGGTACCACAGGGATACGGATGGAGGCAGAGCGGTTACGGGCGGAGTAGGCCAGCATGACCGGAGCCTCATAGCCCGGTACCAGACGCTTGTAGGAGTTGGTGGTCGGGTTGGCAAAGGCGTTGATTGCCTTGGCGTGCTTGATGATACCGCCGATGTAGTGCAGAGCCATCTCGGACAGGCCACCGTACAGGTCGCCGGCGAACAGGTTGACGCCGTTCTTGGCCAGAGACTGGTGGCAGTGCATACCGGAGCCGTTGTCACCGAACATGGGCTTGGGCATGAAGGTGACGGTCTTGTTGTAGGCGTGGGCCACGTTGTGGATCACGTACTTCAGCACCTGCACTTCGTCAGCCTTCTTGGTCAGGGTGTTGAAGCGGGTGGCGATCTCGTTCTGGCCGGCGGTGGCCACTTCGTGGTGGTGAGCCTCCACAACCTGACCCATCTCTTCGAGGATCAGACACATGGCAGCACGGATATCCTGGGAGGAGTCAACCGGAGCAACCGGGAAGTAACCCCCTTTCACCATGGGGCGGTGACCCTTGTTGCCGTGCTCGTAGTCGGTCCCCGAGTTCCAGGCAGCCTCTTCGGACTCGATCTTCACGAAGGTGTGGCCCATGGTGGTGGAGAAGCGGATGTCGTCAAACATGAAGAACTCCGGCTCCGGTCCGAACAGGACGGTATCGGCGATGCCGCTGGACTTCAGGAAGTCTTCGGCACGCTTGGCGATGGAGCGCGGGTCACGGTCGTAGCCCTGCATGGTCGCCGGCTCGAGTACGTCACAGACGATGTTCAGGGTGGTCTCTTCGGTGAAGGGATCCAGCTTGGCGGTAGAGGCGTCCGGCATCAGTACCATGTCAGACTCATTGATGCCTTTCCAGCCGCCGATGGAGGAGCCATCGAACATCTTGCCGTCTTCGAAGAAGTCTTCGTCGATCTGGTGAGAGGGGATGGAGACGTGCTGTTCCTTACCCTTGGTATCGGTAAAGCGCAGGTCGACAAACTTGACTTCATGTTCCTTGATCATGGCCAAAACGTTCTGGGCTGACATCTTGAGTAACCTCCGGTGTTTGAAACGGGTGCGGGTGAGTGCTTCTCCCGACTCACTAAGCGAGTATCGTGCCAACTCTGTGACACCTTGATTTCAGTGCCTCAGGGTAGGGCATGCCTGCTTCTTAATGGCGCAACGGCGCAGGTTTTGCACCAAAATGATGCGTTCATGGATCATTATGGTGCGCCTGTCGGTGGTGTGCCCCAAAAGAGTATCAGAGCAGGGAATGGAAGCGGCTGCTTTGATCCCGATCGGTGAGAGATATCGCGGCGCACGCGATTCTGCTAGGAAGATCACAAACACAGGAGTACAATTAGCGCCCAATTTTACCCGGTAATTGAGGCGAGAATGTTAGAAAAGCTCCGCAATATTGCGATTATTGCGCACGTTGACCACGGCAAGACGACTCTGGTCGATAAACTGCTGCAGCAGTCCGGCACCCTGGACCGTGGCAGTGAAGGCCAGGAACGAGTCATGGACTCCAACGACCTGGAGCGTGAACGCGGCATCACCATTCTCGCCAAGAACACCGCGATCCGCTGGAACGACTACCGCATCAACATCGTCGACACTCCGGGCCACGCCGACTTCGGTGGCGAGGTAGAGCGCGTGCTCTCCATGGTCGACTCCGTGCTGCTGCTGGTGGACGCCGTTGACGGCCCGATGCCGCAGACCCGCTTCGTGACCCAGAAGGCCTTTGCCCACGGTCTCAAGCCGATCGTCGTGGTTAACAAGGTTGACCGCCCGGGTGCCCGTCCCGACTGGGTTATCGATCAGGTGTTCGATCTGTTCGACAACCTGGGTGCCACCGACGAGCAGCTGGACTTCCCGATCGTCTACGCCTCTGCCCTGAACGGCATCGCCGGCATGGAGCCGGACGCCCTGGCCGACGACATGAGCCCCCTGTTCCAGGCCATCGTGGACAACGTCTCCGCCCCGGACGCCGATCCGGAAGGCGAGTTCCAGATGCAGATCTCCCAGCTGGACTACAACTCCTACGTGGGTGTTATCGGCATCGGCCGCATCAAGCGCGGCAGCGTCAAGCCCAACATGCAGGTCACCATCGTCGGTCGTGACGGCAAGACCCGCACCGGCAAGGTCGGTCAGGTCCTGGGTTACCTGGGTCTGCAACGTACCGAGGCCCAGAGCGCCCAGGCGGGCGACATCATCGCCATCACCGGTCTCGGCGAGCTGAAGATCTCCGACACCATCTGTTCCAACGCCGCCGTCGAGGCCATGAAGCCCCTGACCGTGGACGAGCCGACCGTGACCATGACCTTCCAGGTCAACACCTCCCCGTTCGCCGGTAAAGAGGGCAAGTTCGTCACCTCCCGCAACATCCGCGAGCGTCTGGACCAGGAGCTGGTGCACAACGTGGCCCTGCGCGTCGAAGATACCGAAGATCCGGACAAGTTCCGCGTCTCCGGTCGTGGTGAACTGCACCTGGGCATCCTCATCGAGAACATGCGTCGCGAAGGCTACGAGCTGGCCGTTTCCCGTCCCGAGGTTATCCTGCGCGAAGAGAACGGCGTGAAGATGGAACCCATCGAGACTCTTACCGTCGACATCGAAGAGCAGAACCAGGGCTCCGTGATGGAGAAGCTGGGTGAGCGCAAGGCCGAGCTGCGTGACATGGTGCCGGACGGCAAGGGTCGTGTGCGTCTCGACTACGTCATCCCGGCTCGCGGCCTGATCGGCTTCCAGACCGAGTTCATGACCCTGACCTCCGGTACCGGCCTGCTCTACCACACCTTCGACCACTATGGCGAGTTCCGTGGCGGCAGCATCGGCCAGCGCCAGAATGGCGTGCTCATCTCCAACGCCACCGGTAAGGCCCTGGGCTTCGCCCTGTTCAGCCTGCAGGATCGCGGCCGTCTGATGATCGGTCACGCCACCGAGGTGTACGAAGGCCAGGTGATCGGCATCCACACCCGCTCCAACGACCTGACCGTTAACTGCCTCAAGGGCAAGCAGCTGACCAACATGCGTGCCTCCGGCACCGACGAGGCCATCGTGCTGACCCCGCCGGTCAAGATGACCCTGGAGCAGGCGCTCGAGTTCATCGATGACGACGAGCTGGTGGAAGTGACCCCGAAGAGCATCCGGGTTCGCAAGAAGCTGCTGACCGAGAACGATCGCAAGCGCGCCGGTCGTAACAAAGAAGATTAATTCGCAACCGTTGCGAGACAAGAAGGGGTCCCTCGGGACCCCTTTCCTTTTTTGCCCCTGACCTCTCCCTCTGCCACAATGGCCTCCTGGACCGTATCCAAGAGACACTAAGCATGCCTGAGAGACTGAGTGCCGCCGCCCGGGCCGGCCTGCTCTTCCTGCGCCGCGACGGGCGCCACTTCGCCGAGTTTGTCTGGGGGCGTTTCGAGCAAGACCGCCTCACCGTCACCGCCGGCTACCTCGCCTACGTCACCCTGCTCTCTCTGGTGCCCATGATTGCCGTGGTGTTTGGCATGATGTCGGCCTTTCCCGTCTTCGGCGGGATCCGGCAGACCCTGGAGCAGTTTGTCTACCACAACTTCGTGCCGACGGCCGGCGAGCTGGTGCAGGAGTACATCAACGGCTTCGTGGCCAACGCCACCAATACCACGGCGGTGGGGATTGGCGCCCTGGTGTTTGTGGCCCTGATGCTGATCTCGGCCATCGACAAGAACCTCAACTACATCTGGCGCACCCGTCAGGGGAGGCCGCTTGGCCAGGCCTTTGCCATGTACTGGATGATACTGACGCTCGGTCCCATCTTGATTGGGGCCAGTATCGCCGTGAGTTCCTACATCGTCTCCCTGCGCCTCTTCTCCGAAGATCACCTGTTTGGCCTTGGGTACTGGTTGCTGCGGGGGCTCCCCTTCCTGCTCTCTGTGTTCGCCTTTTTGCTGGTCTATACGGTGGTGCCCACCTGCAAGGTGCGGGTGATTCACGCCCTGGTCGGCGCCGTGGTGGCCGCCTCCCTGTTCGAGCTGGCCAAGCGGGGCTTTGCCCTCTACATCACCAACTTCCCCTCCTATCAGGCCATCTATGGGGCGTTGGCGACCGTGCCCATTCTGTTCGTCTGGGTCTATCTGAGCTGGTTGGTGGTGCTGCTGGGGGCCGAGGTAACCGCCTGCCTCGGGGAGTATGAGCGGCCGTCCCCCGAGGAGTTGGGCTAGGAGAGGATAAAAGAGAGAGACCGGCCATCAGGCCGGTCTCGTTGTATGGGGTCAGGCCACAAACACCAGGTAGACGGCGAAGGCCACCACGAAGCGGTAGAGGGCGAAGGGGATGAAGTCGAGGCGACGGATCAGGGCCAGGAAGGTCTTGATGGCGAACATGGCCACCACGAAGGCGGTGACAAAACCCACCGCAAACATGGGGAAGTCGGCCAGGGAGAGGAAGTCGCGGCTCTTGTAGAGATCGAGGGCACTCGCCGCCACCATCATGGGGACCGCCAGGATGAAGGAGAACTCGGCCGCCGCCTGTCGGCTGATCCCCATCAGCATGCCGCCACTGATGGTGGCGCCGGAGCGGGAGAAGCCGGGCCACAGGGCCAGACACTGGAAGCAACCGATGCCAAAGGCCTGCTTGTAGCTGATGTCATCCAGGGTTTCGGCACGCACCGCGGGGCGCGCCTTCTCGGCGATGATAAGCAGGATGCCGCCGGCCACCAGGGCGTACATGACGGTGACCGGTCCAAACAGGTTGGCCTTGAGCCAGCTGTGAATCATCAGCCCTATCACCACGGCCGGTAGCATGCCGAGGATGATATGCACCAGGGAGAGGGTGGCATGGTCCTGGGACGGTTTCTGCCCGAAGTGGATGCCGATGAGGCCGAACAGGCGGCGCCAGAAGACGGCCACCACCGCCAGGATGGAGCCGAGCTGGATCACCACCTCGAAGGTAGCGGCCTTGGGGCCCTCGAAGCCGAGCAGGTGGCCGACGATAATCATATGGCCGGTAGAGGAGACGGGAAGGAATTCGGTCAAGCCTTCGACCACGCCCAGAATAAAGGCGACGAGCAGGGTATAGGTGTCAGTCATGTACTAGGTGCATCCTGGCAATGTGGAAAACGCGCTCTTCTCGGGCGCGCCTATCTTGCTGCAAGGCTGGCATGGATGCCATGAAAAAAGTGTGAATTTGGAGCCGGGGCGACACCCGCTGTCACTCCGGCTCAAGGGGTGGGAAGAAAGCGCAGACGGGTGTGGTGACGATAGATCCCCCCGGCCTCTAGCCAGGGATTCCCCAGCTCGGGGCGATTGGGGCTGTCCGGCACCTGCTGGGCCTCCAGGCAGATCCCCTCATGATCCCGATACTCACCCTCTCGCCCCGGAGTGCCGGTCAGCCAGTTCCCCGTATAGAGCTGCAGCGAGGGCTGATCGCTCCACAGCTCCATGGCGAGCCGGCCGTCTCCCGAGAGCAGCCTGGCGTGCCAATCCTCCCGGGGGGTGAGCAGGTAGGCGTGATCGTAACCCTTGGCCTGCCGCTGCTGGGGATGGCTGCCCCATCCATCGAGGAGCCGGCGTCCCTGGCGCAGATCGAACACCCCCTCGACCCCGGTCGGCACAGTCGGAATACCGTCAGGCCGGGTCGGCAGGTAGCGATCCGCCTTGAGCGTCAGCCTGTGGTGACGTACATCGCCACCCCCATCCAGATTGAAGTACGCGTGGCTGGTGAGGCTGACCGGCGTGGCCCGATCGCTCCTGGCCTCGAAGGCGATGAGCAGGGTATTTCCCTCCAGGCGGTACTCCAGGCTGACCGCCATGTTGCCGGGAAATCCCTGCTCTGCGTCGGGGGAGAGCAGGGTGAGGCGGACCCGGTCACGCTCTTGCCCCGCTATGGTCCATTCACGGCGGTGAAAGCCCTGCGCCCCACCGTGCAGACAGTGGGGAGGCTGGTTGGCATCCAGGCTCCAGCGCTCACCATGGCGCTCCAGCGTGGCATCTCCAATGCGGTTGGCAAAGCGACCGGCCACGGCGCCGAGCCACACCTGCTGCCTGGCATACTCTTCGTCGGGGCAGCCGAGCAGCACCTGGCGGGCAGCCCCATCGACCGGAACGGTCAGGGAGGTGAGGGTGGCTCCGAGCGTGATCCCTTCCAGATGCAGGCCGGTGTCACTGCAGAGGGAGAAGCGCTCCATCAGGCCACCCCCGCCCCGTCGCTGGCGCGGCAGACATAACAGTCGGCCTTGAGGCCGAAGCGGGCCGGGTAGTCGCGCTCGACGGCGGCGATCACCCGCGTCACCTGATCCGGACGCAGTACGGCCACCACGCAGCCGCCGAAGCCACCCCCGGTCATCCGCACGCCCCCCTGTTCGCCGATCTCGCCCTTCATCAACTCGACCAGCCCGTCGATGGGAGGAACCGTGATGGCGAAGTCGTCGCGCATGGCGGCGTGAGACTGGGCCATCAGCTCCCCCAGTCGGGTCAGGTCGCCGCTCGCCAGCGCCTCGGCGGCGGCCAGGGTTCGTGCGTTTTCACCCACCACATGGCGGGCACGGCGGTAACAGGTGTCGTCCAGCCCCTCCTTGCCTGCCTCCAGGGCGGCAAGGCTGAGATCGCGCAGGGCCTTGACCCCGTAGTGACGGGCGGCCGCCTCGCACTGGGCACGGCGGGTGTTGTATTCACTGTCCACCAGGCCACGGCGCACGTTGGAGTTGACGATGAGCACCGCCAGATCTTCGGGCATGGGGATGAGGCGGCTCTCGAGAGAGCGGCAGTCGAGCAGCAGGGCGTGATCCCGTTTGCCGCTGGCGGAGATCATCTGGTCCATGATGCCGCAGTTGCAGCCCACGAAGCGGTTCTCGGCCGCCTGGCCATTGAGGGCGATCTCGGCCTGGCTGATGTCGAGCCCTTGCGCCTCCTTGAAGGCCTGGCCGATGGTCACCTCGAGGGAGGCCGACGAGGAGAGGCCGGCCCCCTGGGGAACATTGCCCGAGATGACCAGATCCAGGCCGGTCAGGGTGTGGCCGCGCTCCTGCAGGTGATGCACCACGCCACGGACATAGTCGCTCCAGCGCTGCTCCGGGTGATGGGGGATGCCAGCCCCGAGGTGGAACTCATCCTGCTGCTCCTCATAGTCGGCGGCGATGACGGTGACCAGATCGTCGTCACGATGAGCGATGGCGACGCAGGTCTCGTAGTCGATGGCACAGGGCAGGACGAAGCCGTCGTTGTAGTCGGTGTGCTCGCCGATGAGGTTGACGCGGCCGGGGGCGCGCACGACGAGATCGGGGCGCTTGCCGAAGCGGCGCTCAAACACCTGGTTGACGCGTGCAAATGGGGTCATGGTTCGTTCCTCAGGCAATCTTGTAGTGAACAGGGCTTAGGGAGCGCAGGCGTTCGGCGGCCTGCTCCGGGGTGAGGTCGCGCTGGGTCTCGGCCAGCATCTCGAAGCCCACCATAAACTTGCGTACCGTGGCCGAGCGCAGCAGGGGCGGGTAGAAGTGAGCGTGCAACTGCCAGGCCTCCCGGTTTTCGCTGCGGGGGGGGGCGAAGTGCCAGCCCATGGAGTAGGGGAAGCTGCACTGGAACAGATTGTCGTAGCGGCCGGTGAGGGACTTGAGGGCGATGGCGAGATCGGCACCTTGCTCGGCCGTCAGATCCAGCATGGAGGGGACGTGAGCCTTGGGCAGCAACAGGGTCTCGAAGGGCCAGGCAGCCCAGAAGGGGACCACGGCCACCCAGTGCTCGCTCTCCACCACGATGCGGGAGCGATCCTCGAGCTCGCGCGCCACATAGTCGACCAGCAGGGGACGACCGTGCTCCGCCAACCAAGCGCTCTGGCGCTCCTCCTCCCGTGCGATTTCGTTGGGCAGGAAGTCGCTGCCCCAGATCTGACCGTGGGGATGGGGGTTGGAGCAGCCCATGACGGCCCCTTTGTTTTCAAATACCTGTACCCACTCCCAGTCGCGGGAGAGCTCCGCCACCTGTTCGATCCAGGTGGCGATCACCCTCTCGATGGCGGTCAGGGAGAGCTCGGGAAGGGTCTTGCCGTGATCCGGCGAGAAGCAGATGACCCGGCTGGTGCCACGTGCTGCCTCCAGATGCAACAGGGGATCCCGGCTGGGAGTGGCGGCCGGGGTATCGTGTATCAGGGCGGCGAAGTCGTTGGTAAAGACGAAGGTGCCCTCGTAGGGGGGATTCACCTCGCCGTTGACGCGGGTGTTACCGGCGCAGAGGAAGCAGTCGGGATCGTGCTGCCGGCTGCTGCCTTCGGCCACCGTCTCCACCTGACCCTGCCAGGGGCGCTTGGCCCTGTGGGGGGAGACCAGCACATATTGGCCGGTGAGGGGGTTGAGGCGGCGGTGGGGGTGATCTACCGGATTGAACATCATCACTCCTGCTCTGTGTCGTAACCGTTGGGGTTGAGGGATTGCCAGCGCCAGCTGTCGGCGCACATGTCTGCCAGACTCCGGATGGCCTGCCAGTCGAGGTGCTCCTTGGCGTGGCCCGGATCGGCCCAGCACTCGGCGATATCGCCCGGGCGGCGCGGGGCGATGCGACAGGGGATCTCCCTGCCGCTGGCAGCGGCGAAGGCCTCGACCATCTGGCGTACGCTATAGCCCTGACCCGTTCCCAGGTTGAAGGTGTGGACTCCGGGGCGCCCATGGCAATGCTCGAGGGCCTTGACGTGTCCTTCGGCGAGATCCATCACGTGAATGTAGTCACGCACCCCGGTGCCGTCCGGCGTCGGGTAGTCGTCGCCGAAGATGCTGAGATATGGCCGGCGTCCTATGGCCACCTGGGCGATATAGGGCATCAGGTTGTTGGGGATCCCCTGGGGATCCTCGCCCATGGTGCCCGACTCGTGAGCCCCCACCGGGTTGAAGTAGCGCAGCTCCACCATGCTCCAGCCGGGCTCGGCTGCCTGCAGATCCTCCATCACCTGCTCGATGATGAGTTTGGAGCGGCCATAGGGGTTGGTGGCGCTGCGGGGGAACTCTTCGCGGATGGGGACGCTGGCAGGATCCCCGTAGACGGTGGCCGATGAACTGAACACCAGGGTGGCGATCCCGCAACGCTGCATGGCCCGCAGCAGCACCAGGGTGCCGGTAAGGTTGTTTTCGTAGTAGTCGAGGGGCAGCTCGGTGGACTCGCCTACCGCCTTGAGGGCGGCGAAGTGGATCACCGCCTCGATCTGCTCCTCGCGCAGGATCTGCTCGAGCCGGGCCCCGTCACGAATGTCGCCACGATAGAAGCGGGGCAGGGCGCCGCCGATGGCGGCGATGCGTTCCAGTACCGCCTCCTTGCTGTTGCACAGATTGTCGAGCAATACGGGCTCGTGGCCGGCAGCCATCAGTGCCAGTGTGGTATGGCTGCCGATATAACCGCAGCCTCCGGTGACCAGAATCTTCATCATGCCTCCCAATCCAATGGTCGAGAGTCTAGAGCCAGAGGCGAAAGGAAACTGTGATGGGGCGCATAGTTGTGTAAACGATTACACTTGTTTGCGGCCGAGGTCTGCGTGACCTGCCGACAATTGCCCATAGGAATCCAGTATTGACGGGATATAATGCGCGCCATGCTTTCTGTGAAAACGAGTGAAAACCCATGAGTACCATCAAGGATGTGGCTCGTCTTGCCAATGTCTCCGTGGCCACCGTCTCCCGGGTCATGAACAACTCCCCCAAGGCCAGTGCCGCTTCCCGGGAGGCGGTTCGCAAGGCCATGAGTGAGCTGGGCTACACCCCCAACGCCAACGCCAGGGCCCTGGTCAACCGTACCTGTGACACCATGGGGGTGGTCGTGGGGGACGTGGCCGACCCCTTCTTCGGTACTCTGGTGCGCGGGGTGAGTACCGTGGCGGTGGAGCAGAAGCTGCACCTCCTGATGGGGAACGGTTTTCACCGGGCCGAGCAGGAGCGCGAGGCCATCGAGTTGCTGATCGGCAAGCGCTGCGAGGCCCTGGTGGTACACAGCAAGGCGCTGTCCGACGAGGCCCTGGTGGAGTATGCCCAGCAGGTGCCCGGCATGGTCTTCATCAACCGGGAGGTGGCCGCCCTGCCCGGGCGCTGCATCGCCCTCAACAACCGTCTCGGTACCACGGTGGCGACCCGTCATCTGCTCGAGCTCGGCCACCGTCATATCGCCTTCCTCTGTTCCGATCACGCCATCGAGGATGCCGCCTTGCGTCATCAGGGATGGCAGGAGGCACTGCGCGAAGGTGGAGTGAGCGCCCACGATGAGTGGGTCGAGTGGGGGGCGCCGAGCGAGGAGGGGGGCGAGCAGGCGATGCTCAATCTGCTCGCCAAGGGGCTGCCCCTGACGGCCGTGGTGGCCTATAACGATGCCATGGCCGCCGGCGCCCTCTCGGTGCTCGCGGATAACGGTCTGCGGGTGCCGGAAGAGGTCTCGGTGGTCGGCTTCGACGATCTGGTCTATGCCCGCTACCTCAGGCCCAAGCTGACCACTCTGCGCTATCCCATCGAGTTGATGGCGGCCCAGGCGGCGCGGCTGGCCCTGCAGCTGGCCGCCGGCGATGCGCCGGCCGAGGGGAGCCGCCTCTATGCGCCGACCCTGGTCAACCGTCAATCGGTGACAGCCGTTCGCAAGTGAGGCTGGTAAAAAATTAACCCCTCTTTATTGACGTTTTACTTCTCAAAACTGGTGTAATCGTTTACACGGCTGTGAGCCGGATCGCTGATCCACTCAGCCTCCTCTCCTACACTCCTCCCATCACGGTGAGAGGAGAGGATGCATGCTCAAGGAGACAGTGGCCCGGCAGGAGTGGCAGACCCAGAGTGTCACTTCCCTTCACCGTCTGGCGGTGCACGTTCCCCTGGCCGGTTGGCCCGATGAGGAGAGCGCCAGGATTCAGGGGTCTTCTCCCCATCTTCTCTCCCTCGATGGCGACTGGGGTTTTGCCTGGTTTTCCTCGCCGCAAGCCGTGCCCGAGGCCTGGCTGGCGTCAGATCTGCCCCGGACCGTGCCGATCCGGGTGCCCGGCTGCTGGCAGCTCGACGCCGCCTACCCGGGGGGGCGACCGGACACCGACGGCCCCATCTATACCAACATCAAGTACCCCTTTCCCTGCGATCCTCCTCGGGTGCCCGAGGAGAATCCGACCGGTTGTTATTCGCGCCTGTTTAGGGTGTCACCCGCCTGGCTCGCAGAGGGGCAGACGCGCATTCTGTTGCACGGGGTGAGCAGTGCCTTCCACCTCTTCTGCAACGGAGCCTGGGTCGGTTACTCCCAGGACAGCCGCTTGCCTGCCGAGTTTGATCTCACCCCCTTTCTCAGGGCCGGGGATAACCGCCTCTGCGTGCTGGTGATGCGCTGGTCCGACGGCAGTTATCTGGAGGATCAGGACATGTGGTGGCTCTCGGGCATCTTTCGCTCGGTGGAGTTGCTGCACAAACCGGCCCGCCATCTGAGCGATTTCAATCTTACCGCGACCCTGGACGAGGGTTATCGGGACGGGTTGCTGACCCTGACGGCGATGACCCGGGGGGCGGTCGGGCTCAGGTTGCGCGCTCGCCTCTATCTGGATGAGGCGTTAATCAGCGAGCGCGTGGTGGCGGTGGGGTCGGCCGTGGTGGATGAGAGGGGAGGCTACGAAGAGCGGGCAACCCTGATGATGCGGGTCGATGCTCCGCTGCAGTGGAGTGCCGAGACCCCTCATCTCTATCGTCTCACCCTGGCCCTGCTCGACGCAGAGAGCGTGATCGAGGCCGAGGGGTGTGACGTGGGATTTCGTCGGGTCGAGATCCGCGATGGCCTGCTGCTCCTGAACGGTGCGCCCCTGCTGATCCGGGGAGCCAATCGCCACGAATTCGATCCCGCCATGGGCTATGCCATCGATCCGGCCAGGATCGAGCAGGATCTGCGACTGCTCAAGCAGAACAACTTCAATGCGGTGCGCTGTGCCCACTATCCCAACCATTCCGAGTTCTATCGTCTCTGTGATCGCCTCGGTCTCTATGTGGTGGATGAGGCGAATATCGAGACCCACGGCATGACTCCCATGGGGCGTCTCGCCGACGATCCCCTCTGGCTGGGGGCCTTCGTGGAGCGGGCCGCGCGCATGGTGGCGCGGGACTTTAACCATCCCTGCATCATCATCTGGTCTCTGGGTAACGAGTCGGGCTATGGGGCAGCCCATGACGCCATGTATCGCTGGATCAAGCGGCGGGATCCCAGCCGCCCGATCCAGTATGAGGGCGGCGGCGCCAACACGGCGGCAACCGACATCCTCTGTCCCATGTATGCCCGCACCGATGAGGATCAGCCCTTCCCGGCCGTGCCCAAGTGGTCTCTCAAGAAGTGGATCGGCCTGCCCGGTGAGTCCCGTCCCCTCATTCTCTGTGAATATGCCCATGCCATGGGGAACAGTCTGGGGGGCTTTGCCCACTACTGGCAGGATTTTCGGGAGTACCCCCGCCTGCAGGGCGGGTTTGTCTGGGACTGGGTGGATCAGGGGCTGGATCGTCACGACGGGGAGGGGCGCCACGATTGGGGGTATGGGGGCGATTTTGGCGATCGGCAAAATGATCGGCAGTTCTGCTGCAACGGGTTGCTCTTTCCCGACCGCACCGCGCACCCGGCCCTGTTCGAGGCGCGGCGAGCCCAGCAGCCTTTTACCTTCCGGCTGCTCTCGAGCAGGCCGCTGCGGGTCGAGGTTACCAGCGACTATCTGTTCCGCACTACCGACAACGAGCGGTTACAGTGGCGAGTCTGTGCCGATGGGGAATCCATCCTGGAAGGTGAGTGCTTGCTTGCCATGGCGCCACAGCAGCGCCTAACCCTGACGCTGGGAGAGTGGGAGGAGGGGGGCACTCTCCACTGGCTGGATCTGGCGGTGAGCCAGATCGCGTCGACCCCCTGGTCGGCAGCCGGCCACGAGGTTGCCCGCCAGCAGTTCCTCCTGCCTGCCCCCCTGGTTTTGCAGCGGCCCGTGGCCGCAGGGCCGCGCCTCGAGGAGAGCGGCTGGATCCGGGGTCGTCGCCACCACTGGCACCTGGATCGGGCCACCGGGTGCATCGACCGCTGGCTGCGGGACGGAGAGGAGCAACTGTTGGCGCCGGTGAGCGATCACTTCTACCGGGCACCGCTGGATAACGACATCGGCACCAGCGAGGCGGATCACGCGGACCCGGGCTCCTGGTTGGCGCGCTGGCAGGCTTGTGGCCTGGGGCAGTGGCGCCACCGCTGTCTCGGCATCGAGGAGCGGGAGGGGGCGCTATGGGTACGGCACGGCTATTTCCACGGGGAGGCGCTGGTCGCCCTGACGCAGTGGCAGCATAGCGTCGACCAGGAGGGAGGCATGGCGCTGGCCATAGAGGTGGAGCTGGCCGACTCGCTTCCCCCACTGCCGCGTGTCGGCCTGCAGTTGCATCTGGCCATGGTGCCCGAGTCGGTGCGGTGGCTGGGGCGTGGTCCCCATGAAAACTATCCGGATCGACGGCTGAGTGCCGATCTTGGATGCTGGGAGTTGTCCCTGGCGGCCCTGCATACCCCCTACATCTTTCCAAGTGACAATGGCCTGCGCTGCGACACTCGCGAGCTGTGGCTCGGGCCCCTCTCGGTCCGGGGCGCCTTCCACTTCAGTGCCAGCCGTTTCAGTCAGCGACAACTGGCACAAGCTCGTCACCAGGGGGAGCTGGTGGAAGAGGCCGGGCTCTTTGTCTGCCTGGACGGGGAGCACATGGGGGTCGGTGGTGACGACTCCTGGAGCCAGAGCGTTCGCCCCGAGTTTCAGCTGAGCGCGCGCCGCTATCGTTGGGGTTGTCGGTTGGGGGACGATTGACAACCTTGCGGTAACATTTCTCCTGTCTCAATGCCGATTCAGCTGAGGCCAAAATCATGGTGGTTATTTATAACTTCATGTTTTTGCAGGGTTAATCTGTCATCGTAACAAATTGTAATCGTTTCCACTTTGCCGTCATGATCACAGAAGAGAAAACAACAAGCCGGTTACATTGACCACCGGCTGCTCGCCACCCTACGACAACAAAGAGATAGAAGATCGGAGCACACATGAAAAAAATGACCGCCATCGCCGCCCTGCTGATGGGCATGACCACCGCCTCTGCCGCCCTGGCCGAGACGACCCTGGGTTTCACCGTCTACAAGTACGACGACAACTTCATGTCCGTGGTGCGCAAGGCCATCGAGAAGGAGGCCGCCGCCTATCCCGACATCAAGCTGCTGATGAATGACTCCCAGAATGACCAGTCCAAGCAAAACGATCAGATCGACGTGCTGATCGCCAAGGGGGTGAAGGCGCTCGCCATCAACCTGGTGGATCCGGCCGCCGCCTCGGTGGTCATCGAGAAGGCCCGTATCGACGAGATCCCGGTGGTCTTCTACAACAAGGAGCCGAGTGCCGCCGATCTGGCCAGCTATGACAAGGCCTATTATGTCGGAACCGACTCCAAGGAGTCTGGCATCATCCAGGGCCAGCTTATCGCCAAACACTGGAAGGCCCACCCGGAGTGGGATCTCAACAAGGACGGCCAGATCCAGTTCGTACTGCTCAAGGGGGAGCCGGGCCACCCGGATGCGGAAGCGCGCACCACCTATGTCATCAAGACCCTGAACGATGGGGGCATCAAGACCGAGCAACTGCATCTGGACACCGGCATGTGGGACACCGCCATGGCCAAGGACAAGATGGATGCCTGGGTCTCTGGCCCCAACGCCAACAAGATTGAAGTGGTCATTGCCAACAACGACGCCATGGCCATGGGGGCCATCGAATCCCTGAAGGCCGCCGGCAAGAGCAGCATCCCGGTGTTTGGTGTGGATGCCCTGCCAGAAGCCCTGGCCCTGGTCGACAGTGGCGCCATGGCCGGTACCGTGCTCAACGACGCCGGCAACCAGGCCAGGGCCACCTTCGATCTGACCAGGAACCTAGCCGAGGGCAAGGCTGCCGGTGAAGGTACCCAGTGGCAGATTGTCGACAAGGTGGTGCGCGTACCCTATGTGGGCGTGGACAAGGAAAACCTGGCCCAGTTCAAGTAATTCCGTCACCGCAGCCGTGGGGAGGATGCCTCCTCCTCACGGCTCACAGCAAGTAGTTGGCTGCTATGACAACAACAGCAAAGCAATCGGAATGGTTGCTCGAGATGGTCGGCATCAGCAAGGAATTCCCTGGTGTCAAAGCCCTCGACGACGTTCATCTGCGGGTTCGACCCCACTCGGTGCATGCCCTGATGGGCGAGAACGGCGCGGGCAAGTCTACCCTGCTCAAGTGCCTGTTCGGTATCTACGAGAAGGACACGGGCACCATCACCTTCCAGGGCCGTGAGGTCAACTTCCGCTCCTCCAAGGAGGCGCTCGACAACGGCATCTCCATGGTGCACCAGGAGCTCAACCAGGTGCTGCAACGCACCGTCATGGACAACGTCTGGCTCGGCCGTTACCCCACCAGGGGATGGTTCGTGGATCACGACAAGATGTACGCCGATACCAAGCGTATCTTCGAGGAGCTGGAGATCGATATCGATCCCCGCGCCAAGGTCGCGACCCTGTCGGTCTCCCAGATGCAGATGATCGAGATCGCCAAGGCGGTTTCTTACGACGCCAAGATCGTCATCATGGACGAGCCCACCTCGTCCCTGACCGAGAAGGAGGTCAATCACCTCTTTCGCATCATCAACAAGCTCAAAGAGAAGGGATGCGGGATCGTCTACATCTCCCACAAGATGGA
Organism: Aeromonas schubertii; assembly: GCF_000820105.1. Lineage (GTDB taxonomy): Bacteria > Pseudomonadota > Gammaproteobacteria > Enterobacterales > Aeromonadaceae > Aeromonas > Aeromonas schubertii. Next base: position 119,777 of record NZ_CDDB01000049.1, read on the forward strand.
GGAGATCTTCAAGTTGTGTGACGAGATCACCATACTGCGCGACGGCCAGTGGATCGACACCCAGCCCCTCTCGGGCCTCACCATGGACAAGATCATCGGCATGATGGTCGGTCGTGAGCTGACCCAGCGCTTCCCCGAGAAGACCAACGTCCCCAGGGAGGTGATCCTCCAGGTGCGCGGGCTTACCTCACTGCGTCAACCCTCTATCCAGGATGTCAGCTTTGACCTGCACAAGGGGGAGATCCTCGGGGTCGCCGGCCTGGTGGGCGCCAGGCGTACCGATATCGTCGAGAGCCTGTTCGGCATTCGCGAGCGCAGCGGCGGCACTATCGAGCTGCACGGGCGCGAGCTGCACAACCATAACGCCCACGAGGCGATCCGCAACGGCTTTGCCCTGGTCACCGAGGAGCGCCGCTCCACCGGCATCTACTCCCAGCTCGATATCGCCTTCAACGCCCTGATCGCCAACATGGAGCAGTATCAGGACCGGCTGGGCCTGCTCAGCGACAAGAAGATGAAGAGCGATACCCAGTGGGTGATCGATGCCATGCGGGTCAAGACCCCGAGCCAGAAGACCGCTATCGGTTCGCTGTCGGGGGGGAACCAGCAGAAGGTGATCATCGGCCGCTGGCTGCTGACCCAGCCGGAGATCCTGATGCTCGACGAACCGACCCGCGGCATCGACGTGGGAGCCAAGTTCGAGATCTATCAGCTGATCCTGGAGCTGGCCAGGAAGGACAAGGGGATCATCATCATCTCCTCCGAGATGCCGGAGCTGCTGGGGATTACCGACCGCATCCTGGTCATGAGCAACGGCCGGGTCGCCGGCATCGTCAACACCAAAGAGACCGACCAGGGCGAAATCCTGCGTCTGGCCTCTCTCTATCTGTAACAGGGGAAGATCCGTATGGAGTGGGTCAAGAATTTCAACCTGATGCGCATGCTCAAAGAGGGCGGTATCTACGCCGTGCTGCTCATCCTGCTGGTGGTGATCGTGGTGCAGGAGCCCTCGTTTTTGAGCCTCACCAACCTTAGCAACATCCTCACCCAATCTTCGGTGCGCATCATCATAGCGCTCGGGGTGGCGGGCCTTATCATCACCCAGGGGACCGACCTGTCGGCCGGTCGTCAGGTGGGATTGGCAGCCGTGGTGGCGGCGACCCTGCTGCAGTCGCTGACCAACGTCAACAAGGTGTTTCCTGAGCTCGGCGCCGTGCCGATCCCCGTGGTGATCCTGATCGTCTGTGCCATCGGTGCCCTGATTGGTCTCATCAATGGCCTGGTGGTGGCCTACCTGAACGTGACGCCCTTCATCACCACCCTGGGCACCATGATCATCGTCTACGGGGTCAACTCCCTCTACTACGACTACGTGGGGGCCTCGCCCATCGCCGGCTTCGATCCCCGTTTCTCGAGCTTTGCCCAGGGGTTCATACGGCTGGGCGGTTTCAAGCTCTCCTACATCACCTTCTACGCCATCATCGCCATCGGTCTGGTGTGGGTGCTGTGGAACAAGACCCGCTTTGGCAAGAACATCTATGCCATCGGCGGCAACCCAGAGGCGGCCAGGGTCTCCGGGGTGAATGTCCCCCTCAACCTGGTTGCCATCTACGCCCTGGCGGGGGCCTTCTACGGCTTTGCCGGCATGCTGGAGGCGGGTCGTATCGGCAGCGCCACCAACAATCTGGGCTTTATGTATGAGCTCGATGCCATTGCGGCGTGCGTGGTGGGCGGGGTGTCGTTTGCCGGCGGGGTCGGCACGGTCGCCGGGGTGGTGACCGGGGTGATCATCTTCACCCTCATCAACTACGGCCTCACCTATATCGGCGTCAGCCCGTACTGGCAGTTCATCATCAAGGGGGCCATCATCATTCTGGCGGTGGCACTGGACTCCATGAAATACGCCAAGAAGAAGTGAGTCACCCTAACGGGAAGGGGAGCCAGCGGCTCCCCTTCGTCATGTTGGCGCCGGAGCATCAATCCCAGCTCAGCACCACCTTGCCCGACTGGCCCGAGCCCATGGCGTCGAAGCCCTGCTGGAACTCGTCGATGGGGAAGCGATGGGTGATGATGGGGGTGAGATCCAGCCCGGACTGGATCAGGCTTGCCATCTTGTACCAGGTCTCGAACATCTCGCGGCCGTAGATCCCCTTGATGAACAAGCCCTTGAAGATCACCTTGTTCCAGTCGATGGCCATGGTGGAGGGAGGAATGCCGAGCATGGCGATCTTGCCGCCGTGGTTCATCTTGTCGAGCATCTCCTGGAAGGCGGACGGCACGCCGGACATCTCCAGCCCCACGTCGAAACCCTCGGTCATGCCGAGCTCGTTCATCACATCGGCCAGCTTCTCCTTGGCCACGTTGACGGCGCGGGTGGCTCCCATCTTGCGGGCCAGTTCGAGGCGGTACTCGTTGACGTCGGTGATCACCACGTGGCGGGCGCCGACGTGGCGACAGACGGCGGCGGCCATGATGCCGATGGGGCCGGCGCCTGTGATGAGCACATCCTCACCGACCAGATCGAAGGAGAGGGCGGTGTGCACGGCGTTGCCGAACGGATCGAAGATGGAGGCCAGCTCGTCGGAGATATTATCCGGCAGCTTGAAGGCGTTGAAGGCGGGGATCACCAGGTACTCGGCGAAGCTGCCCTGGCGGTTGACACCCACCCCTATGGTGTTGCGGCACAGGTGGGTGCGCCCGGCGCGGCAGTTGCGGCAGTGACCGCAGGTGATGTGCCCTTCACCAGAGACCCGATCGCCGATGGCGAAGCCGCGCACCTCCTGGCCGATGGCGACCACTTCGCCCACATACTCGTGGCCGACCACCATGGGGACGGGAATGGTCTTCTGGGACCACTCGTCCCAGTTGTAGATGTGCATATCGGTGCCGCAGATGGCGGTCTTGCGGATCTTGATGAGCAGATCGTTGTGGCCGAGCTCCGGCATGGGGACATCGGTCATCCAGATGCCCTTGGCGGGGTGCAGCTTGGAGAGTGCTTTCATGGTTGTTCCTTCACGATGAATGCCAAAAAGGGGGCCCTCGGCCCCCTTGGAATCAGATGATGCCGAGCTCGCGGCCGATGCGAATGAAGGCATCGATGGCGCGGTCCAGCTGCTCGCGGGTGTGGGCCGCCGACATCTGGGTGCGGATACGGGCCTGGCCCTTGGGCACGACCGGGAAGGAGAAGCCCACCACATAGATGCCCTCGGCCAGCATGCGGCTCGCCATCTCGGCGGCCAGCTTGGCATCCCCCAGCATCACCGGGATGATGGCGTGGTCAGCCCCGGCCAGGGTGAAGCCGGCGGCGCTCATGCGTTCGCGGAAATAGCGGCTGTTCTCCTGCAGGTGGGCACGCAGCTCCTGCCCATCGGCCAGCATGTCGATCACCTTGATGGTGGCGGCGACGATGGCCGGTGCCAGGGAGTTGGAGAAGAGGTAGGGGCGGGAGCGCTGGCGCAGCCAGTCGATCACTTCCTTCTTGCCCGAGGTGTAGCCACCGGAGGCACCGCCCATGGCCTTGCCCAGGGTACCGGTGATGATGTCGACCCGATCCATGACGCCACAGTATTCGTGGGTACCTCGGCCGTTTTCGCCGATGAAGCCGACGGCATGGGAGTCATCGACCATCACCAGGGCGTCATACTTGTCGGCCAGATCGCAGATGGCGTTCAGATCGGCGATGACGCCGTCCATGGAGAAGACGCCATCGGTGGCGATCAGCTTGAAGCGGGCGCCGTCAGCGGTGGCCTGCTTGAGCTGTTGCTCGAGGTCGGCCATGTCGTTGTTGCCATAGCGATAGCGCCTGGCCTTGCACAGACGCACGCCGTCAATGATGGAGGCGTGGTTCAGGGCATCGGAGATGATGGCGTCTTCGGCGCCCAGAAGGGTCTCGAACAGACCGCCGTTGGCATCGAAGCAGGAGGAGTAGAGGATGGTGTCCTCGGTGCCGAGGAAGGTGGAGAGTTTCTGCTCCAGCACCTTGTGCTGATCCTGGGTGCCGCAGATGAAGCGTACCGAGGCCATGCCAAAGCCGTGGCTGTCGAGGCCCTCCTTGGCGGCGGTGATCAACTCGGGATGGTTGGCCAGGCCCAGATAGTTGTTGGCGCAGAAGTTGAGCACTTCCTGCCCGCCGACCATGATGCCTGCCTGCTGGGCGGAGGTGATGAGGCGCTCCTGCTTGTAGAGGCCGTCAGCCTTGACCTGCTCCAGCTCGGCGCTCAGGTGGCGATAAAATGCGTTGGACATGAGTGATTCCTCGTGGTCGTGGGGGGCTTGCCCAAAGTGGCAACATATTACTCTGTCTCTCCGGCCACGGGATTCAACTCTTTTTATCTCATTTAAACAATTGTGAAACAGATCACCCGGCCAACTCCCGGTAGTGCTGCTCCAGACCGGCGATCTGCGGCCTGACCTCGTCTCGCAGGTAGGGGCGCAAGATGAAGAGCACCTTGAGCACCCCCTTGTAGAGCAGGGGCTTGGTGATGCGGGTGCCAGGGGCCTGGGCTATCTGATAGGCGATCCAGAAGGTCACCACCATCTTGATGGTCTGGCCGAGATCCGGCATGTCCTCTTCGCTCACCAGCAGCAGGCCGCCATCGCGCAGGCTGCGCAGCAGGCCGAGGACCGAGCTGGCCAGCTGCTCCTGGGCCCTGAGGTACTTCTGTTGCAGCAGCTCGTCGCGGCTCAGGATGTCGGGCAGATTGGCGTAGAAGAAGCGAAATTGCCACATCAGGTAAAAGATGGCGTCGAGATAGCCCATCAGATGCTCGATGCGGATCTCCCTCTCCTGCACCGGGGCGAAACTCTCTGCCAGATGGCGGGTGTAGTGGTCGAAGATGCTGTGGATGATGTCTTCCTTGTTGCGGAAGTGGTAGTAGAGATTGCCGGGGCTGATCCCCAGATGGGCCGCGATGTGGTTGGTGGTGACGTTACGCTCACCCTGCTCGTTGAACAGCTCGGTGGCACCATGGATGATCCTGTCTCTGGTCTTCATCGTCTCTCTCCCCTGCTCAGGATTCGTCTATGGCTTCTGGGCATGATAAACTTTTCGGCAATTTTCAAATCGCCCACTATACACAGCTTCACAACTGTGTCACACGGTGGGCCTTCGCACTAGAGGGTAAGCCCCATGATCGTAGTCACTGGCGGTGCCGGCTTTATCGGCAGCAACCTGGTCAAGCAGCTCAATGCCCAAGGGCGCACCGATGTGGTGGTGATCGATGATCTCACCGACGGTACCAAGTTCGTCAACATCAGCGATCTCACCATCGCCGACTATATGGACAAGGACGAGTTTCAGGCCCGCATCGTCTCCGGCGACGAGTTCGAGGAGTGGGACGGTATCGAGGTGATCTTCCACGAAGGCGCCTGCTCGGCCACCACAGAGTGGAACGGCAAGTTCATCATGGAGGTCAACTACGAGTACTCCAAGGATCTGTTCCACTACTGTATCGAACGTGAGATCCCCTTCATCTATGCTTCCTCTGCCGCTACCTATGGTGGTCGCAACGACAACTTTATCGAGGATCCCAAGTTCGAGCAGCCCCTCAACGTCTATGGCTACTCCAAGCAGCTGTTCGATCAGTATGTGCGCCGCTGGATGCCCCAGATCAACTCCCAGGTGGTAGGGCTCAAGTATTTCAACGTCTATGGCCCGCGTGAGCAGCACAAGGGCTCCATGGCCTCGGTGGCGTTCCACCTCAATACCCAGGTGAAGCAGGGGCAGAATCCCAAGTTGTTCGAAGGATGTGACGGTTTCCCGAACGGTGGCCAGATGCGTGATTTCATCTATATCGATGACGTCTGCAAGGTGAACCTCTGGTTCTGGCAGAACCCGCAGCACTCCGGCATCTTCAACTGCGGTACCGGCCGTGCCGAGCCGTTCCAGAACGTGGCCGAGGCGGTGATCAAGTACCACGGCCAGGGCGAGGTGGAGTACATCCCCTTCCCGGACCACCTCAAGGGACGCTACCAAAGTTTCACCCAGGCGGATCTCACCCGCTTGCGTGGCGTGGGCTATGACGGCGAGTTCAAGACCGTTGCCGAAGGGGTGGCGGACTACATGGCCTGGCTCAACCGCTGAGTCAGTCGCCAGATGAGATGAAGTGAGCCGGAAGCGGGGAGACCTGCTTCCGGTTTCTGCGCTCTGTTGTGGTGCCTTCTTTGTCTATTTCTACCGGATAAGTGCGCGATGAATATATTGATGGCTCTCTCCCAGCTCGAGGTGACGGGCGCCGAGGTCTATGCCACCACTGTGGGTAACGAGCTGACCCGGCGTGGTCACAACGTCTTCTATGTCTCGGATACCCTGACCAAACCGACCCTGGGCCCCGTCTTCAAGCTGAGATTCAACAAGCGCAGCATTCTGCGCCGCTTCTGGCACGTTTTCTACCTCATCTATCTCATCAAGAAGCACAAGATCCAGCTGGTTCATGCTCACTCCCGCGCCTCAGGCTGGAGCAGTTTCGTCGCCTGCAAACTGACCGGGACACCCATGATCACCACAGTCCATGGTCGCCAGCCGGTACATGCGTCGCGCAAGGCGTTCCATGCGCTGGGCTATCGGGCCGTGGCTGTGTGTGAAGATATCGCGCAGCAGATCATCGACAACCTGGGGGTCGACCCCGCCATGGTGCAGGTGATCCGTAATGGCATAGAGACAGACCGCTTCATCCCGTGCCCGGCGGCCGATAATCCCAGACCTGTGGTGGCCATTGTCGGCCGACTGACGGGCCCCAAGGGCGATCTCTGTTATCGTCTGCTCGACGAGGTGCTCGATCTGGAGGCGTGCGACGTGCGCGTGGTGACAGGCTCCCGGGTGAGTGAACGTTTCCAGCGTTTTATCGGTCGCGCTCAGTTTGTTGGCTATGTGGAGGATGTGCCGGGTCTGTTGGCGGCATGTGATCTGGTGATCGGTGCCGGTCGTGTTGCGATGGAGTCCCTACTCTGCGGTCGGCCGACTCTGGCCATCGGCGAGGCCAGATCCATCGGCCTGGTGACCGAGGATAATCTGGATCAGGCACTGGCCAGTAACTTCGGCGATATTGGCCCGAAGGATCTCGACATCGACTTCGTTGCCCTCAAAGAAGATGTGACCCTGGCCCTTTCGAGCCGAGCGGTGAGCGAGACACTGCGTGCCCGGGTGCTGGCCGAGTATGAGCTGGGTGGTGTGGTCGATCGGCTGGAGAGTGTCTATCAGGATGCCGTGGTAGAGACATTACGCCGGGAGATGCCGGTTATCATGTATCACCGCTTTATCGATCACGAGAGCGAGAAAGGGGTGCACGGCACCTGGATTCCTGCCGCCATGTTTGAGAAGCATCTGAAGCTTTTGAAACGACTCGGGTACGAGACCCTCACCTTTCGCGATCTGGCCGAAAAGGGATTTATCCACCGGCTGGAGTACGGCAAGAAGTACCTGATGATCACTGTGGATGATGGCTATCTGGATAACCTCACCCGTATGTTGCCCCTGCTGGAAAAATATGGTTACAAAGCCGTGGTGTATGTGGTGACCGGAGAAGACCATAATCGTTGGGATGTGGAACATCCGACCAACCCTGACACCCGAGTCCCCCTGATGAACAGCGAGCAGCTCAAGGCGCTGGTGGCGAGCGGTCATGTGGAGATTGGCGGGCATACCCTGACCCATCCTCGCTTGAGTCAGCTTTCGTCAGACCAGCAGGCCCATGAGATTGGGGAGAACAAGCGTCAGCTGGAGGCTCTGCTGGGTCATCCGCTGCTGTCGTTTGCCTACCCTTACGGCGATCTGAACGAGGGTGCAAAAGCCCAGGCTATCGCTGCCGGCTACCGCTATGCTGTCGCCACCAACAGCGGTCCCAAGGTCATGCATCGGGACCCTTACCAGATCCGCCGGATCGCCATCTTCCCCCGTACCGACGTGTTTGGGTTGTGGCGCAAGATCCGGGGTAACTATGTCTTCAGGAAATCGTGATTGATGCTCAGCAGAAGCCTCGTTTTGCTCGATAAGGTGACGACAGCCCTGTTCGGACTGACCATCATCTTTGCCTTTTGCGGCCTGTTTCTGGTGCCAGCCGGCCAGAGCATGCAGTCCAACCTGCTGGCGGTGACCGGGATCTTCGGTCTGTTGAACTACTCTGTCGGCAAGCAGCAGGATGTTGGGCTCAGGGATCGACGGATTCTCTGGGGCCTGCTGGTGTACGCCGTCATGATCTTCGTGAACAGGTTGATCCATGGCGATCAGTACGGGGTGATGCGAGGGCTGTTTTATGTCGCTGTCTTCGCGCTGATGATGCCGCGCAAACCCGTGCTGCTGATGCTGGGGTACCTGGCCATCGTGCTGGGTGGGATGGGATTGGGCATCCTCAGCATCTGGCAGTACCAGCACGGCATAGTCCGGGTAGAGGGGTTTACCAACGCGATCCTCTTCTCGCAGGCAGCGTTGACACTGGCCATCCTCAACTGGTTTGTCTTCCAGCAAAGGCGATTGCATGGGTGGTTGAGGGGGGGGGCTCTGGTTGGTCTGCTCGCGGCCCTGCTTGCGCTATATCTCTCCCAGAGCCGGGGGGTCTGGCTCGCCTTCGGGGTCATTCTCGCCTATGTCATCAGCTACAAGGCCTACTTCAAGCCCTGGAAATACATTGTCGTCGCCGTGCTCTGCATGGTCACGACGGGCGCCATCTATCAGACTAACCAGTTGGTACAGATCCGGGTTGCCGAAGCTGTGTCGGATCTTCAATCGGCAGAAAAAGGTTCTTATGAGTCATCTTGGGGCCTGCGGATGATTGCCTGGCAGAGTGCCTGGCTGGGATTTTTAGATTCACCTGTGGCAGGGGTGGGCACGGATGGCTTCAATGCACTGAAACAGACCCAAATCGATAATCATCAGATATCTCCTCTGATTTTTCATCCTGCGCTGGTCCATTCACATAATCAATATATGCAGAACCTGGTTGTTCGCGGCAGCATAGGATTTATTGCACTGGTGATCTTTCTGGGTCTGCCGCTCTATCTTGCTGCGAACAATCTAAACAGGATTTCTGCTGGTGTGTTGGTTCCCCTCGCATTTGCAATTAATTCGCTAAGTGATGTGCCGTTTGAGCATCAAGGTGTGCTCTATCTGTACACACTCAGCCTGGTTTTCATCTGGTTTGCCCATGAGTTGAAAGAGGATACCCGTACGTCATGATTCCAGTTTTTGTCATCAGTCTGGCTCGCAGCGTTGAGCGACGGGCGATGGTTGTCCAGCAGATGGCGCATTTGGGCATAGATTTCGAGTTTGTAGATGCAACAGACGGGAAGGCGTTGAGCAGTGCCGAACTGGCCAAGGTGGATTTTGAACTGGCCAAGGAGGTGTGCGGCCATGCGCTGAGCTTTGGTGAGATAGGTTGTGCCATGAGCCATATCCGGCTTTATGAGCGCATCGTCGCCGAGGGCATTGAGCGCTGCGTGGTGCTGGAGGATGACATCTACCTGCATATGCACAGCAAGGCCATCATCGAGGCCATAGTGCACTCCTGCAAATCGGAAATCGTCTTCCTGCACCATGGCAAAGCCAAACGCTGGCCGTTCCTGTCATCCCTGCCGGGTGGTTATCGACTCGCCAGATACCTGACCCCCAGCCGCACCTCCAAACGAGGTGTGCTCTCTACCGCAGGGTATGTATTGAGCCTGAGCGGGGCCAAGAAGCTGTTGCAGTGCGCCTATCCACTGCGGATGCCTTCCGACTATCTGACCGGTCGGTTGCAACTCAACGGCCTGACCGCATCCGGGGTGGAACCCAGCTGTCTGGATGTGGATCTGTTCACCACCACCATAGATGACAGGGCCTACGGCCACTATCTGAAATAGGGCGGAGCGTGCCGACGGCGGGTCGGCACCCTGCGGGCCTTGCCAAAGCTGCGGCCACACATGCTGGATGACCCATGAACCTCAAAAAGTTGCTTACCCATTCCATTGCCAGATGGCTGATTGGCAGAGAGCCTGACGCCGCCCCATGCCCTGCCGGGACGCAGGTGACGAGGGTGCTGGTGGTCGGTTATGACGCCATCGGTGATTTCATTCTCACCCTGCCCGCCATTGCCCGGCTCAGGGAGATGTACCCCGCCGCGCGCCTAGAGCTGGTGTGCAGCTGGCGCAACCAGCTGCTGGCGGAGTCGGTCGTCGGGATCGACGAATGTCACGTGATCACCCTCAACGACACCCTGTTGCCGGTGAGCATGTGGTGCAAGCTACGTGAACTCAGGCAGCGGCGATATGACCTGGTGATCAATCTGTTTGACGAGCCTGATGATATCGCCATGGCCAAGTTGCTGTTGCTGGCCAACGGGCGCTTGCAGTCGTTGCCCCTGCGCTTCAAGAGCGAAGGGCAGCAGAAGTTGCTGCCGCTGTTCAACAAGAAGGCCACCATAGTGTCGTCGCGTCCCAGCCGGGATCACTTCGTCTATCGCATGCTCAGCGTGACCGGTGAGCAGACCGGGGTGCCGGTCATCATACCGTCCCCCTGCAATGAGCAGCTGGATACCAGTGCGTATGGCCGTTATCTGCTGGTCAACCTGACGGGTAGCCAGGTCGGCAACTCGATGACGGAGGCGCAGATCAACGGGATTCTGGCGCAGTTGCCTGCCTATGAGGGGCTCTCCTACCTGGTCTTCTCCAGGCAGCCAGTGGCCTGTTCGCGGCAAGACATGAGAGCTCTGTTTCCCGACACAATTCTCGATGCCGCCAAGATTATCAAGGATGCGCGAGGGGTCATCTCGACCGATACCTCCATCATCCATATCTCCTCTTCCTTCGGGGTACCCACCCTGGTGTTGATGAACAATGAGCGCTGGCGCGATGCCTTCATCCCGCTGGCGGGCCGCAACATAGTGCTGAGGTCGACCACGGATCAGCTGGCGGCCCTGTCGCCGGCCGAGATCAGCCGTCAGGTCGATGCCCTGATGGCGCTCTAGCCGCATCAGGCTGGTATCATCGTTCTCCCAATTCAACGGCTCTTCTGGTGGGTTCATGTCATTAATCAACGATCTGCAACTCCAGCGTGACATTCTTCGCCGCAAGCTGGGGCAGCTGCTGTTCGATCGCAAGCGGCCGGCTCCGCTGCACGAGCGCAAGGGGAAGATAGTGTTGCTGCGCTGGGATGCCAAACTGGGCGATGCCATCGTCTCGTCCTGGGTGGCCCGTGAGATCAAGCGCGCCAGCCCGGAGCGGGAGGTGTGGATCGTCACGACTGCGGCCATGGCGCCTCTGTTTCGCGATCATTTCGGCATGGACAAGGTGATAGAGGTGCCCAAACGGCCGGGCTATGGCCAGCTCAAGCGGCTGGCCCATTCGCTGGGGGAGGTGGAGTGCCTGGTACATTTTGGCAAAATGCTGAAAATGAAGGATATCTTCTTCATCAGTCAGGTCAGGGCGGATTGGGTCGCCGGCATGGACGATGCCCTGCAGGCGGTCAACCTCAAGCTGGGCAAGGCCTCTAGCGGCATGCACTTCTCCGACAAGTTTGCCCTGCTGCTGCAGCGGCTCGGCGTGAGCAATCCGGATCAGCAGTACATAGTCCCGACCATGAGCCCGCCCGATGCGCTGGCCAGCTGGTGGCCGGCCGAGCCGGTCCTCTGTTTCAACCCGTACGGCAGTGGCAGCTCCCGCCGCCTGCGGCCCGAGCTTATCAGCCAGATGATTGAGCAGATGCTGGCGGCTGGCTCTTGCGCCATCTGCCTGCTCTATCCGCCGGGCATGGAAGAGGAGGTGGCCGGGATCCGGGCCGGCTTGAGCCGACCGGAGCGCTTGCTGCTGTCACCGGATGCGCCCTCGCTGGCCGGGCTGTTTGCCCAGTTGCGCCAGTGTCAGGGGCTGATCTCGGTGGACACGGCGACGGTGCACATCGCCGCCGGGCTGCACAAGCCCATTCTTGGCCTCTACAACCCGGACATAGGGGGTGGCAACGAGAACTTCCTCGAGTGGCACCCCAACTCCCCGTCAGCCACAGTGCTGTTCTCGACCAATACCCGGGAGCAGGATATCAACTCCCTCGATCTGGTCGAGTTCGAGCAGGCTTTCAGGCGGTGGGTGCCTGCCAGTCGGGTAGGGTGAGCAGGCGAGCCTTCACCAGCTCGGGCGTAATGGCGCGAAACAGAGCCTCGTCGAAGAAGTCCTTCTCCTGGGTCGGCAACTGGTAGTCTGCTCCCTTGGCATCGAACACATCGATGGCCTGAAAGCGGGGGTGGTTGACCGGGTTGGCGATGATCTTGTCCCCCCCTGGTGCCACTATGGTGAGCAGCGGCAGGTTGAGGGCCTGCGCCATATGGCGTGGGCCGGTGTCATTGCCGACAAACAGGCGGCAGTGAGCAAACAGCCCCACCAGCTCCCGTACCGATCGGGTCTGAACATGGTCAAACACGCTGGCCTGCAACGCCTCTGGCAGCAGCGGCTTCAGCCCCCGGTTGTACTCCTCTTCCCCCGGTCCGCAATAGACCAGGATCTGGGCATTGTGCTCCTCGATCAGCCACTGGGCGACCCTGGCGAAGCAGTCGATGGGCCAGCGCTTGTAGTGCCCGAGCGAGTTGACGCCCATGGCGATCAGCGGGCGGCTCGGGTCGACGCCGGCGGCCAGCAGGGCATCCCTTCCTTGTTGTTTTTCTTCTTCACTCAGCCAGAGGTAGTAGTTGCGATCCTCGCGGGCCAGCTTGAGCGGCTTGAGCAGCGAGAAGCGGTCGTCCACCAGGGTACTGTTGCCCTGAAACTCAGTGTCCTTGCGAAAACGGACGATACGGTTGTGGCCGAGCCGCCAGGGGAAGGAGTCAAACCCGATGCGAACGGGGGCACCGGAGAAGAGGCAGGTGAGCAGGCCGATCATCTGGCCCTGGCTGTTGACCACCACGTCATAGTGCTCGCGGCGAATGGCCAGCAGCAGACCCTTCATATAGCGCCACTCGTTGCGGCGCGCCTTCTCTATGATGATGAGTCGGTCGATATGCGGATTGCCCTCGGCCATGCCGGCGCAGTAGTCCATGACCAGGTAGTGAACCTCGCCGCTTGGGTCATTCTGCTTGAGGTTGTTACACAAGGCGGTGGAGACCAGCACGTCGCCGATCTGCTTGGTCTGGACTACCAGGTACTTCATGGTGTTGGGGGCTTCCGTGTTCGCTAAATAACAGGTCAGACAGCATAACCGAATCCGGGTTCCCTCGCTGCACACGAACCGCAAATCTCGACCTCTTTCACTCTTTTGACCCGCCGGCGGATGAGTATAATGGGCGCCCCCAATCCAAGGTGGTGAAAATGAACGCAGAGTATCAGCAACGCTTCGGCGGGATCGCCCGTCTCTACGGCCAGCCGGCCCTGGCCTCCTTCGCCCGTGCTCACGTCTGCGTGGTCGGCATTGGCGGGGTGGGCTCCTGGGCGGCCGAGGCACTGGCGCGTTCCGGCATCGGTCAGATCACCCTGATCGACATGGATGACATCTGCATCACCAACAGCAATCGCCAGATCCACGCCCTGCAGGGGAACGTGGGCCGCCTCAAGACCGAGGCCATGGCCGAGCGCATCCGCCTCATCAACCCGGATTGTCAGGTGACCGAGGTGGATGACTTCGTCACCGCCGACAACCTGGCCGAGCATATCCACATCGGGTTTGATTACGTCATCGACGCCATCGACTCGGTCAAGGCCAAGGTGGCGCTGATCGCGTTCTGCAAGCGGCGCAAGATCCCTATCATCGTCGCCGGGGGGGCCGGTGGTCAGATGGACCCGACCCAGGTGCAGGTGGCGGATTTGGCCAAGACCATCCAGGATCCCCTGGCCGCCAAGGTGCGCAGCGACCTGCGCCGGCTGCACCACTTCAGCAAGAACTCGGCGCGCAAGTTCGGGGTGGAGTGTGTCTTCTCTACCGAGCAGCTCAGCTACCCGGACGGCAGTGGCGGCGTCTGTCACGCCAAGGCGGCGAGCGACGGCACCATGAAGATGGATTGCGCCTCCGGCTTTGGTGCCGTGACACCGGTGACCGCCACCTTTGGCTTCGTGGCCGTCTCCCGGGTGCTCAAGAAGATCGCCGAGCGCGGCGCTCGCGCCGACCAACCAGCTCCCGCTGCTGAATAACCACGAGGACAGATACAGAGAGGGCAGCCGATGGCTGCCCTCTCTGTATTAGCCGATCCGCTCGCGGATGGCCTGAACGATGGCGCGCAGCCCGTTGCCGCGCGAGGGGGAGAGGTGTTTCTCCAGCCCCAACTCGGCGAGGTAGGCCTCCATGTCGAAGGCGCAGATCGCCGCGCCGCTCTGGTGGTTGAGGGCCGCCAGTACGATGACGATGAGGCCGCGCACGATGCGTGCGTCCGAGTCGCAGGCGAAGTGCCAGCGGCCGTCTTGCTCCTCGGCCAGCAGCCAGGCCAGGCTCTCGCAGCCGTGCAGGCGATGCTCCTCGGTCTGCCACTCGGCCGGCAGGGCGGGCAGCTGCTTGCCGAGCTGGATGATAAGGCGGTACTGGTTCTCCCAGCCTTGGGCTGCGGCAAAGGCGGCGCGGATGGCATCGGCGTCCGGCGTCTCGCCGATGGGGGTATAGGTCGCGAGCATCAGAAGAACTCCTCCAGCTTGTGGATGGCGCGGATCAGGGCGTCGACCTCTTCCCGGGTCGAGTAGCAGGCGAGCGATGCCCGCAGGGTGCCGCCGATCCCCAGGCTCTCCATCAGCGGCATGGCGCAGTGGTGGCCGACGCGCACCGCCACCCCCTGCAGGTCGAGCAGGGTGCCGGCGTCCTGGGGATGGACCTCATCGAGCAGGAAGGAGACGGCCCCGATCCGCTCCTTTGGCTCCCCCACCAGGCGCACGCCGGGGGTAGTCCGCAGCCGCTCGGCCAGGTAGGTGGTCAGCTCGTACTCGTGGGCGAGCAGAGCGTCCCTCTCCTGCTCTTGCAGGAAGTCGATGGCCGCTGCCAGACTGACGGCGCCGGCGATGTGCGGGGTGCCCGCCTCGAACTTGAACGGCGGCCGGTTGAAGCGGGTGCCGGCGAAGCTCACCCGCTCGATCATCTCGCCGCCCCCCTGCCAGGGGGGCATCTTCTCGAGCAGCTCGCGGCGCCCCCACAGGGCGCCGATACCGGTGGGGGCATACATCTTGTGGCCCGAGAAGGCGTAAAAATCACAGCCGAGCCGCTGCACGTCCACCGGCAGGTGGGCGACTGCCTGGGCCCCGTCGATCAACACCAGGGCGCCGGCAGCCTTGGCCAACCGTGCCATCTCTGCCACCGGGTTGATGGTGCCGAGGGCGTTGGAGACCTGGCCGACGGCAACCAGCCGGGTGCGCGGGCCGAGCAGGGCCCGGTAGGCATCGAGGTCGATGTCGGCGTGGGGGTCGAGGGGGATGGGGACGACCCGGGCGCCGCTGCGCTGCGCCGCCAGCTGCCAGGGGACGATATTGGCGTGGTGCTCGAGGGTGCTGACCAGGATCTCGTCGCCGGGCTTAAGGCTCTGCCCCCAGCTTTGGGCCACCAGGTTGATCGCCTCTGTGGTGCCGCGGGTCCAGATCACCTCGCGGCTGTCGGGGGCGTTGATAAAGCGGGCCACCGTCTCGCGGGCCGCCTCGAAGGCCGCCGTCGCCCGGGTGCTGAGGGCGTGAGAGGCCCGGTGTACGTTGGCGTTGTCGTTCTGGTAAAACGCGCGCATGGCCTCCAGCACTGCCTCGGGCTTCTGGGTGGTGGCGGCGTTGTCCAGATAGACCAGGGGGTGGCCGTTGACCGACTGGTGCAGGGCCGGGAACTGGCGACGAAGCGTGGAAACGCAGAGACTCATGGCATGCTCGCAGGGACGAAAGGGGGCAACATGATCCTGAAAATAGCCGCAAAGCACAAGTTTGCAGCGGGAAAGCGCCCCTGCCTTTCTGCTACAATCTTGCCCCTCCTTGTGCAACGGAGTCCTTCATGAAGCTCAACCCCAATCAGAACGAAGCGGTCAAGTACGTATCCGGCCCCTGCCTGGTGTTGGCGGGAGCCGGCTCCGGCAAGACGCGCGTCATCACCAACAAGATCGCCTACCTGGTACAGCAGTGTGGCTACAACGCCCGCAACATCGCCGCGGTGACCTTCACCAACAAGGCGGCCCGCGAGATGAAAGAGCGGGTGGGCCAAACCCTGGGCCGCAAGGAGGCGCGCGGCCTGATGGTCTCTACCTTCCATACCCTGGGGCTCGAGATCATCCGGCGCGAGCACAAGACCCTCAACCTCAAGGCCAACTTCTCCCTGTTCGACGACACGGATCAGCTGGCCCTGCTCAAAGAGCTGACCGAGGCCGAACTCGATAACGACAAGGAGAAGCTCGCGGCCCTCATTACCCAGATCTCGAACTGGAAGAACGATCTGGTGTTGCCGGCACGCGCCCTGCGCATCGCCCGCGGCCCGGACGAGGTGTTGATGGCCCAGCTCTACGAGCGCTATCACCGCCAGATGGTGGCCTACAACGCGCTGGATTTTGACGACCTCATATTGATGCCGACCCTGCTGCTCAAGATGAACGACGAGGTGCGCACCCGCTGGCAGGCCAAGATCCGCTACCTGCTGGTGGACGAATATCAGGACACCAACACCAGCCAGTACGAGCTGGTCAAACAGATCGTCGGCGAGCGGGCCCGCTTCACCGTGGTGGGGGACGACGACCAGTCGATCTACTCCTGGCGAGGGGCCAAGCCCCAGAACCTGGTGCTGCTGGGGGAGGACTTCCCCCATCTTCGCCTCATCAAGCTGGAGCAGAACTACCGCTCCAAGGGGCGCATCCTCAAGTGCGCCAACATACTGATCGCCAACAACCCCCACGTCTACGACAAGGCGCTCTTCTCCGAGCTCGACTACGGGGTGCCGGTGCGGGTGCTGTTTGCCAAGAACGAGGAGCACGAGGCGGAGCGGATCGCCGCCGAGCTGATGGGCCACAAGTTTATGAACCGCACCCGGTTCAAGGACTACGCCATCCTCTACCGGGGGAACCACCAGTCGCGCATCTTCGAGAAGGCGCTGATGACCAACCGCATCCCCTACAAGATCTCGGGGGGGACCTCGTTTTTCTCGCGCACCGAGATCAAGGACATCATGGCCTACCTCAAGCTGTTGGTGAATCCGGACGAGGACACGGCATTTCTGCGGGTGGTCAATCTGCCGCGCCGCGAGATCGGCCCCACTACCCTCGAAAAACTGGGCCAGTACGCCAACCAGCGCGGCAAGAGCCTGTTTGCCGCCAGCTTCGAGCTGGGGCTGGAGCAACACCTCTCGGGGCGCGGCCTGGTGGCCCTGCGCGCCTTCACCGAGTGGCTGGTGCGCCTCGGGGATAACGCCGTGCGCGGCAACCCGGTCGAGGCGGTGCGCGACATGATCAAGGAGATCCACTACGAGGAGTGGCTCTACGAGACCTCGCCCAGCCCCAAGGCGGCCGAGATGCGGATGCAGAACGTCTCGACCCTCTATCGCTGGATCACCGAGATGCTGGAAGGGGATGAGGTGGACGAGCCCATGACCCTGCCCCAGGTGGTTACTCGTCTCACCCTGCGCGACATGATGGAGCGCAATGAGGGGGAAGATGAGGTGGATCAGGTGCAGTTGATGACACTGCACGCCTCCAAGGGGTTGGAGTTCCCCTACGTCTTCATGGTCGGCATGGAGGAGGGGCTGCTGCCCCACCAGACCAGCATCGACGAGGACAATGTGGAGGAGGAACGGCGCCTGGCCTACGTGGGCATTACCCGGGCCCAGACCGAACTCACCTTCACCCTCTGCCGCGAGCGACGCCAGTTTGGCGAGACGGTGCGCCCGGAGCCGAGTCGCTTCCTGCTGGAGCTGCCGCAGGATGATATCCAGTGGGAGAATCAGAAGAAGGTGACCGCCGAGGAGCGGCAGATAAAGGGCCAGGTGGGGGTTGCCAACCTGCGTGCCTTGTTCAAGAAAGATTAGCGTTTAACCGGGATCGGTCGCCCCAGCAGGGGGGGAATATCGATGCCCTGCATGGGGGGGGCGATGAAGCGCCCCTGTCCCAGTTCACACCCCAGTTCGATCAGCTTCTGATACTCGGCCTGGTTCTCTATCCCTTCGACCACCAGATGGAACCCCAGATCCTGGCTGATATCGCGCATGGCACGGATCATCGCCAGATCCTTGGGCGATTGCAGCATACGGTGGGTGAAGCTGTCATCCACCTTGATGTAGTCCACCGGATAGTGGAACAGGGCGTTGAGGGAGGAGAAGCCGGTGCCGAAGTCATCCAGGCTGATCTGAATGCCCCTTGCCCGCAGTTCATGCAAGATGGTGAGGGTGTTGCCATCCTGCCGGGAAAGCTCCCGTTCGTTAAATTCGAACACCAGATAGCGAGGCGACAACCCGCTCTCCTGCACGATGGCCAGCAGCTGCTCGACCAGCTCGTGGTTGGCCAGATGCTTGCCCGACAGGTTGAGGGCCACCTTGAACTGGCTGGAGCCTATCTGGCCCAGCCAGTTGCTGAGTTGTTGGCAGGTATGACGCAGAATATGGCGATCCAGCTCGAGGATGAGACCGCATTGCTCGGCCAGGGGAATGAAGTCGAACGCATCCTTGAGCGCCCCCTCCGGGGTGAGCCAGCGAGCCATCACCTCCAGCCCTACCAGGCGGCTGTCCTTGAGGCGGATCAGAGGCTGAAAGTAGGGAATGATGCGCCGCTCGGCGAGCGCCTGCTTCAGCTCATACTCGGGTGACAGCCATGCTTGGCTGCTGCACTCTTCCGAGTAGACCACGATGCGATTGCGGCCGTTGCGTTTGGCCTGATACATGGCCAGATCCGCCTGATGCAGCAGCTGACTGATGTCGCTGGTCTGCTCCGTCACCATGGCGACACCGATGCTCATGCTGATTGGCAGTTCGTTGCCGAGGATATGGAAGGGAGTGGAGTGACGCTCTACCAGGCGGTTGAGCACCGGGTTGATATTGGCCTCGTCCATGCTGTTGTCGAGATAGATGACAAACTCGTCCCCCCCCAGTCGTGCCACCATGTCATTTTGACGAATGCAGGTACCCAGTCGCAGGGCAAACTCCTTCAATAGCAGGTCACCCACGTTGTGCCCCAGGCGATCGTTGACTGCCTTGAAGTGATCGATGTCGATAAAGATCAGGGTGAAGCCCGGACTCTTGTAGCGATGGAAGTGCTTCATGGACTGTTCCAGCCGGGTCATCAGGCAGGCCCGGTTGGGGAGGCGGGTGAGGGGATCGTGCAGGGCATCGAATTGCAGTTTCCGCTCCAGCTCCTGATGGCGTTTGAGCTGTTTTTGCAGCCTGAGATTCGCCTGACGCAGCTGGTGCAGGCGCTGGTTGAGGGTCTCTTCGCTGTTGTAGTCGACCAGTTGGTCACGGATCCGTTGCAGCTCCATCACCATAGTGAGCTGACCCTTGAGAAAGTCGACTAACAGCCGCTCGTCGGCACCAGGAGGCGCCCTGCTGCTGAGCATCAGGTGGGCGAAGTAGTTGCGTTGCAGTCGCAGTGGATGGCTACTCCAGAAGAGTCCCTGCCGCTCGGCCTCGACCGGATGGTTGCGGTGGCACAGAGCCATCAGCTCTGCATCCGAGTGTTCGCAACGCTCCGGATAGACGAGATCCACCCCTCTCTCCTCCAGATGTAGCAGAATGAAATCCTGTACGCTCAGGATGAAACGGGCGGCCGCATCGAGCTGGGCATAGAGCGCCTGGGGAGGCAGGGTGTTGGCCAGTCGCATGATGCGTGCCAGGCTCTCGACCTTCTGCTGCCAGTCCGGCTGGTGGTTGATGAAGGGGGAAGCCTCTTCACCCAAATGTGCGCCGGCCTGGGATTCGCTCAGGCGGTGGGCGAGGCACTCCAGCAGCAGATGCAGGGTGGGCTGTTCAGCCGGTTCGGTTTTTGCCAGCAGCCAGGTGATGGCGCCATTCTCGACCGGAAGCAGACACCAGCCCGCATCCTCCTTGAGGTGTAGCAAGGCCTCCATCATCCGCTCCGGGTCCGCCTTGACCTGTTCGCGCAGGGAGGGTGGAAGGCCAAATTCGTAAACCCACTTCAGCCCCGAACCACCATAGCCGAGCAGGGCAAACTGGCTCAGGGGGCAGTAGCCGGAGAGGTTGGCGCGCAGTTGGTCAAACTCGTTCGCCGTGGCTTGGGGCGGAAAGCTGAGAATAGAGGAGACCAGCGCCAGCAGTGGCGTGGTGTGGTGTGTGCCTTGGCTATCGATCATCAAGGGGGCCCTGGCCTGTAGACCCTATAAGCGTAGCCGGGCTCCCGGGAAGGGAAAGGGTCACCCGAGTGACCCTGTTCATGCTTTAGATCTTGTCCGTCATGTAGTGAATGGCGTTTTCGATCTCCTCATCGCTACAGGCAGCACAGGTGCCGCGCGCAGGCATGACACCGTGGCTGCCGGTGAAGCCTTCGATGGCGTGCTTGCGCAGGGTGTCGAAGCCCTGGGCGACGCGCGGCTCCCAGGCGGCCTTGTCACCACGCTTGGGGGCGCCGGCGGCTCCGGTGTCGTGGCAGGCGAAGCAGGCACCCTTGTAGACGGCTTCACCATCACGAGGGCCGGACGAGGCGGAGGTGGTCTGGGTGGCGGCCGGGGCTATGCCTTCCAGGTCCTGGGCAGAATAGACGCTGCCAACCGGTTTGGTGCGCTCGGCGATGGCCTCCGGTGACATATCCTGGGTGGCGGCAAGGGCCGCGGTAGAAAGGCTGGCGGCGGTGATGCCGACGACCAGCAGATGGCTCAGTTGTTTTAACACGCTCACATACTCCCAGCAGGCATTATTATCCCTAGAAACGGCGTGATTATAACCGAACAGTTACAGGCATTTAAACGCTTGTGTGTGAAGTGTTAAGCAATCTTGTCATTAAAAAAGGGGAGCGAATGCTCCCCTCTTGGTACCTGACCATTGGTCAGTGGCTTCCCGCCTTGGCCTTGGGCGGAATCGACTCGTCAAACTCCGGCAGGGGTTTGTGCTCCGAGGCCAGATAGGTGTAGATGACCGGCAGCACGAACAGGGTGAACAGGGTGCCGATGGCCAGCCCCGCGACGATGACGATACCGATGCTGAAGCGCTGGGCGGCGCCGGCGCCGGAGGCATAGAGCAGCGGGATGAGGCCGGCGATCATGGCGGCCGTGGTCATCAGGATGGGGCGCAGACGTACCTTGGCGGCGGCCATCACGGCCTCCATCCGGTTGCGGCCGTGCAGCAGCTGCTCCTCCTTGGCCACCTCGCAGATCAGGATGCCGTGCTTGGTAATCAGACCCACGAGCGTGATGAGGCCCACCTGGGAGTAGATGTTCATGGTTGCCGCCCCCCAGGCCAGGGCGATCAGGGCGCCACTGATGGCCAGCGGGACCGAGACCATGATGACCAGAGGATCGCGGGCCGATTCGAACTGGATTGCCAACACCAGGAAGATGATGGCCAGGGCCAGGGCGAAGGTGGCGTAAAGGGCACTACCTTCGGTGACGAACTGGCGGGCTTCACCCATATAGTCGTAACGGTAGCCCTTGGGCAACAGTTCGTCGGCCTTGCCATCGAGCCAACCGATAGCATCGCCCATGGTGGTCCCCGGCATCAGCACGGCACCAATGGTGGCCGAGTTGAGCTGGTTGAAGTGGGGCAGGGCGCGGGGCTCACCGACCACCTCGATGGAGATGAGGCTGCCAAGGGGAATGGACTGGCCATCGGCGGCCCGCACATAGTAGCCCTTGATCGACTCGGGGTTGAGGCGGTATTTACGCTCTACCTGCGGGATCACCTCATAGGAGCGGCCGTCCAGATCGATCCGGTTAACGTAGCCATCCGCCATCATGGTACCCAGCGTGATGCCAATGTCCTGCATGGTGATGCCGTAGGCGCCCGCCTTGTCCTTGTCGATCTTGATCTTCATGGTGGCGGAGTCGTAGTTCAGATCCAGGGTCGAGTAGACGAAGCGACCGCTCCCCTGCACCGCCGCCAGCATCTCGCTGGCCACCTGATAGAGGCTCTCGAAGTGATTCGGCGTGGTGATGACAAACTGCACCGGCAGGCCGCTCGAGGCGCCCGGCAGCTCGGGGAACTGGAAGGTGGTGATGGACATGCCGGGCACATCCTTGACCAGATGGGCGACCCGGTCCAATACCTCCTTCTGGCTGGCCTCACGTTGGCTCCAGGGCACCAGCGACGCGATGCCGAAGGCCTGGTTGGAGTCAAACACCCCGGAGAAGACTTGGGAGAAGGCCACTTCAGGTTGTTCGTCGAGCACCTTGTTGACCTGCTCCATGGTCCCCTGGATATAGTCCAGGTTGGCATTGGAGGGGGCTGTCCCCAGCACGGCCATGACCCCTTTGTCTTCACTGGGGGCCAGCTCGCTCGGAATGAACCTGAACAGCAGCGGCAGGCTGGCGAAGACGATGACGGCAAAGGTCAGGATCACGATGCGCTTGTGCATGATGGCGTGCAGCATGGCGTCATAGCGGGCCGTCATACGATCCAGCAGGTGATGCACCTTGCTCTCAAACTTGCCCGGGGCCTCGTTGGCCTTGAGCATCTTGGAGCACATCATGGGCGACAGGGTCAGGGCGATGATGCCAGAGACAAACACGGCGCCTGCCAGGGTCAGGGCGAACTCCTTGAACAGGGAGCCGGTGATCCCCCCCATCAGGGCGATAGGAGCATATACGGCTGCCAGGGTCAGTGTCATGGCGATGACCGGGACGGCGATCTCGCGGGTACCTATGATGGCGGCCCGGAAGGGATCCTCACCCTCTTTCACGTGACGATCCACGTTCTCCAGTACCACGATGGCATCATCCACCACCAGGCCGATGGCGAGCACCATGGCGAGCAGGGTCATCAGGTTGATGGAGAAGTCGAACATCTGCATCACCATCACCACGCCAATCAGGCTGAGGGGGATGGTGATGATGGGGATCAGCACGGCGCGGAAGGATCCGAGGAACAGGGTGATCACCACCAGTACGATGAGGGCCGCCTCGACGATGGTCTTGATAACCTCGTGGATCGACTCGTTGATCGCGACCGTGGAGTCGTAGAGAACGTTGGACTCCATGGTGCTTGGCATGTTGCGCTTGAGTTCCGGCAGCAGCTCCAGCACATCGTGGGCGATATTGATGGGGTTGGCGGTGGGAGCGGCGTTGATGGCCAGCACCACGGCCTCGCGACCGTTGGCGGTGGCCCGATAGACGTCGTGGCTCTTCTCCATGGTCACCTTGGCGATGTCAGCCAGGCGGATCACCTTGCTGTCACGGGTCGCGACCACCAGGCGCTTGAGCTCCTCTGTGTCGTTGACCTGGGTCTCGGCGTTGCCGTTGTAGAGGGTGAAGTAGCCGATGGCCTGACCGGTGGCAGACTGGTAGTTGTTGCTGTTGAGCACCCCCATCACATCGGCTGCCGTCAGGTTGAAGGCGGCCATCTTGGCCGGGTCGAGCCAGACCCGCAGGGCATACTTGGTCCCCCCGTACATATCGACCTTGGAGACGCCACCGACGGTGAAGAGCTGGGGTTTGATGACCCGCTCCAGATAGTCGGTGATTTGGCTGGCGTTGAGTTCGGGACTGGTGAAGCCGATGTAGAGCACCGCCGTGGTCGAACCGGTCGACATGGTGACCGAGGGGTCCTCAGACTCTTTCGGTAGCTGGGAGCGAACCGAGTTGACCTTGGCCAGAATATCGGAGAGGGCCGCATTCGGGTTGGTGTTGAGCTTCATGTAGGCGGTAATGGTCGAGCTGCCCAGCTGGGTCGACGAGGTCATGAAGTCGATGTTGTCTGCCTGGGCGATGGCCTGTTCCAGAGGCTGGGTGATAAAGCCCTGGATCAGATCCGCACTGGCACCGTAGTAACTGGTGCTGACCGTGACGACCGTATTGGTCATCTCGGGGTATTCGCGCACCTGCATCTTGAAGATGGCCTGCAAGCCCAGCAAGGCGATCAGGAAACTGATCGAGATGGCCAGGATAGGGCGCTTGATGAATATGTCGGTAAAACGCATCTGTCTCTCCGCGTGTTACAGCATGGGGGGTTGTGCGGGGACTGCGAGTCCCTTCTCGTCCACAATCTTCACTTTGGCGCCATTGCTCAGACGAACCTGGCCAGACATGACCACCTCATCACCGGCCTGGATGCCAGAGACCACGTGGGCATCGTTACCCTTGCGCTCGCTCACCTTGACCACGACCTGTTCGGCCCGCTTGACCTTGACCGTATTGCCATCCTTGTCTTGCTCCTCACTCTCGCGCACCACATAGACGTTTTCCCCATAGAGGGTGAAAGAGATGGCGGTCTGGGGCAGCACTATCTGTTGCTCGATGGCGGGCAACAGGATGCTGGCGCGGGCAAACATGCCAGAGCGCAACTGACCGTCGTTATTGGGGATGTCAGCCTGCACCTGGATCAGGCCGCTCTGATAGTTGACGGCGGGTTCGATGGCACTGATATGGCCCTTGAACTGGCGGCTCGGATAGGCATCGACGTTGATCAGGATAGGCTGCTGCAGGTGGATGCGGGAGATATCGGTCTGGGGCACGGTGAAGCGAAGACGCATCACGCTGGTATCCTCGAGACGCACTATGTCAGTCCCCGGCTGCAGATACTGGCCGAGGAAGACGTTGCGCAGGCCGACGACACCGGCAAACGGAGCGCGCACTTCGCGGCGGGCGATGGTGGATTTGAGGCTCTCGATGTCCGCCAGCAGCGACTTGTAGGTGGCCTCGGTATCATCGAGCTGATCCTGGGAGATAGAGCCCTTGGTCAGCAGGTTGCGATAACGCTCGTACTTGGCCTTGGCGGCCGGCAGTCTGGCCAGGGAGGCGCTCAGGTTGGCCTTCTCGACGCTGGCATCCAGGCTCAGCAGCAGCTGGTCGGCCTTGACGGTCTGACCCGACTCGAAGCTGATGGTGTCGATGGTTCCCGACTGCTCGGTGGTGAGGGTCACCCCCTGGTTGGGCTCGATAAAACCGATCGCCTCTATGGTCGGTACCCAGGCCTCTGTGGCAACCTTGTGTACCGTCACCGGGAATTCGGGTTCAGGCCGGTTGGCCATAAAGTTGGCAACCATCTTCTGCTTGAACAGATTGAAACCGATCACGCTGCCAAACAGGGCCCGCGCGATGAGCAACATGATGCCCATCCACTTTTTCATGAGCTCTCACTCCTGGGGGTTAAGTTAAGGAACCAAAATGGCTCGCCAGCTGGCGAGAATAATCGTATCTATCTGCTGTTCGTCCAGCGCAGAGACTTGCAGACGAGCCAGTTGGGCAATGTGTACCACCGAGTCCAGGCTCAAGGCGCTGAGCAGACGCGGGGGCAGGTCAATAAACAGGCCGGTCACGCGCCCCTGCTCGAAGAAGTCGAGAATGGGCTGCCACAGGTCCCACACATCCAGCTCGATCTCGGGGTAGTTGGGGGAGGCCTCGTATTGCGCCTTGCAACGCAGGGCGTCGGGGTCCTCGCTTAACACCCTGAACGCATTCAGCCAGAGGCGTCGATACTGCTCGAAAGGGGGCTGTGTCGGGTCATGATCGGCCAGAATGATCGCCAGCGCCTGGATATGAACGTGGCGATGCAGTTGGCGTAGCAGGTCATCCTTGTCGCTGAAATAGCGATAGATGGTACCGGTCGCCACGGCGGCCTGTTTTGCCACCATGGACATAGAGAGTCCGTGGAACCCCTTCTCTGCCAGCAGCTCCTGGGTTGCCTGAAAGATGCGTTCGCGTTTGTCCATGATGTCAGCTTTGAATGAACGTTCATTCATTCTAGGGGGGGAGTCAGGCAAGTCAAGCCGCAACCGGGGGCGACAAGAGGAATTTTTGGTCCCTTTGTCTAATGCTTGCGCATTATGTCTTAAAAATGGGCAGTCAGATGAAGGAGATAAAAAAAAGCTGGACAGGATGGGGGGGCATCATTAATATTGCGCCCCGTTCGACAGCGTGGCGCCCGTAGCTCAGCTGGATAGAGCGCTGCCCTCCGGAGGCAGAGGTCACAGGTTCGAATCCTGTCGGGCGCGCCATTAAGCGTGCCGCATAGCGGGTGCAGGAGTTGTCGAATAACAGCTGTGGTGGCTGTAGCTCAGTTGGTAGAGTCCCGGATTGTGATTCCGGTTGTCGTGGGTTCGAGTCCCATCAGCCACCCCATTAATTTGCTGTGCACAGTGCGAAGGTGGCGGAATTGGTAGACGCGCTAGCTTCAGGTGTTAGTGTCCCCCGGACGTGAGGGTTCAAGTCCCTCTCTTCGCACCATATTCTACGATTGACCCGAAAGGGTCTTTTTGTTTATCTGTCTTCATCGGTGATTAGCGCAGTCTGGTAGCGCATCTGGTTTGGGACCAGAGGGTCAGAGGTTCGAATCCTCTATCACCGACCACCTTGCATCAAACCGGCCTCAAGGGCCGGTTTTTTCGTTTTACCTTCTTCCTTACCTCCTGAGCCGTGGCCAGGGTCCCATGGGGGACCTGAACGGACATGGTTAAAATCTGTATTACGCTCAAAGAGGTTTTTGGCAAGCCATCTACCCGTTGCGCAGCAGACAAGGAAGTTCTCTATGAAGATGTCCCACAAAATAGGGCTGGCTGCCGCCGGCATCCTCTTTCTGGCCATCAGCACCCTCTCCTGGGTCCAGGTCAGCCAGGTCAAATCGACCATGAGTCATCAGGTGGCCTCTGATATCGGTGAAACCAGTGATGCCCTGGCCCGTCAGATAGAGAACTGGCTGGGGAGCAAGCTGGCTCTGATCGACATGATGGCGCAGCAAATCGATGGCGAGTTTACTCCGGCACGGATCCAGTCCACCTTCGATACCCCCTTGTTGAAGCAGGAGTTTTTGCTGATTTTCGGCGGGCTCGACAGCGACGGAAAGCGCATCACCAACGACAAGAGCTGGGATCCTGCCAATTGGGACGCAAGGCAGCGTCCCTGGTACGGGGTGGCCAAGGCGGCCAACCAGGCCGTTCTCACCGAGCCTTACCCGGATGCGGCCAGCGGTGAGATCCTCATCTCGGCGGTCGCCAAGCTGAGCGAAAAGGGGCAGTTCAAGGGGGCATTTGGTGGTGACCTCAGTTTGAAGACGGTCTCGGATGCCCTCAATACGGCCAGTTTCAACGGGGCCGGCTATGCCTTCCTGCTGGCGGGCAATGGCAATATCGTCTCCCATCCCGATAACCAGTGGAACGGGAAGAATTACACCGAGCTGCTGGGCAGTCGGGTTCCCCTCGAGAAAAACTTCACCACCATAGAGCACGATGGTCGAGAGCTGATGCTCTCGTTTACGCCCCTGAGCAACCTGAAAGGGATGGATTGGTATATCGGTGTCGTCCTCAATGCCGAGAAGGTCAATGCCGCCGCATCGGCGGTGCAGGCACGGGCTATGGTGGGGATTGTCATCGGGGTGTTGATAAGCCTGGTGCTGCTCGGGATGCTGACCAAGGCGCTGCTGCATCCCCTCGATGCCCTGAGCGGATCGCTGCAAGAGATGAACCGGGGTGAGGGCGACCTGACCCGACGTCTGCCGGATCGCAGCCAGGATGAGTTTGGCCTGGTGGCGCGGGAGTTTAATGGTTTTGTCGGTTATCTGCAGGAGCTCATCAGCGATGTGATGTTCAGTGCCAGCCAGATAAAGGGCAGCTGTCAGCAGACATCGGATGAGGCTTACATGGCCGCCGATCGCCTGCAACAGCAGTTGCAGGAGCTGGATCAGCTGGCCACGGCCATGAACCAGATGGCCTCGACGGCCAACGAGGTGGCCCAGCATGCCCAAGCGGCGGCCCATGCGGCCCATGCGGCCAACGAAGAGACGGAGCAAGGGGTCTCTGTGGTCTCTCGTTCAACCTCCGCCATTCAGCGCCTGGCCGACGAGATGGAGCAGACCGGAGCCGCCGTCAACGACCTGGCCCGTTTCAGCCAAAATATCGAGTCTATTCTTTCGGTCATCACCAGCATCGCCGAACAGACCAACCTGCTGGCCCTCAATGCGGCCATAGAAGCCGCCCGGGCCGGGGAGTCGGGCCGTGGTTTTGCCGTGGTCGCCGATGAGGTGCGTTCGCTGGCTTCACGTACCCAGCAGTCGACCCGGGAGATCCGCGAGATGATCGATCAGCTGCAGGTCGGGGTACGGCAGACGGAAGAGAAGATGCGGCAGAGCCGCGACATCGCCAGCCAGACTGCCCAGGACGCTCAGGAGGCCAACGAGGTGCTGGGCCGGATCCGCGATGCCATCAGCCAGATCAACGACATGAACCTGCAGATAGCCGCTGCCGCCGAGGAGCAGAGCTCGACCACCGAGGAGATAAACCGCAACACCACCAATATCCGCGACATCAGTCAGGAGGTGTCGCAGGGGGCCGAGCAGCAGGCACAGCACTGCCTCGAGATGCGTGGTCAGATCGATCAACAGCTGGCCTTGCTGGGACGTTTCAGGGTCTAGACGGTCACGTTTGTTTACATTTCCCCCCTTGGCCACGAGGGGGGACATGATATAACTCAGGCTTTCCGGCATCGGAGCCGGCGTCGTTCAGGCTTGATAATAATGACCCATACCACTCTTCGCTCCGGGATGAGCCTCGGCTCGACCCTCCTGCTGGCGGCTTGCTCCTGGCAGCCCCCGACTCAGGATCTGATCAACCCCTATCTGCACCAAGGCGATGTGGCCGCACCATCGGGGCCTAGCGTGCTTACCAGTAGCGGCTTCTGCCTAGAGCCACAGCCCCTGGGGGGGGTGGTGACCCGCCCCTGTCGTGATCAGCAGGGCGAGCAGTTGGTCTGGTGGCAGGGACGTCTGCGCAGCGGCGGCTACTGTCTCGGTCAGGGCGGAGGAGGGCTGCAGCTGGCAGGATGTGATGAGGCACTGCGCTGGGTTTGGCGCCTCGGTAGCCTGCAGGATTCCGATTCCAAACTGTGCCTCGATGTGGCCGGTAATCGCCATCGGGCGGGCACGCCCCTGCGTCTGGCCGACTGCTACGGCGGTGCCAATCAAAGCTTTTCGCTCGGGGAGGCAGGATGAAGCGCCCCTCTCCTCTGATCGTCGCCTGCCTCTCCCTCTCTCTGGGAGGGTGCCAGAGCCTGGATGGCAACGACCTCCTGCTGGGGGCCGTGGTGATTGGCGCCATAGGTGCGGCCGCCTACTACGACCACAAGCAGGAGAAGAAGGAGCGCCGCAATCGGGAAGAGAAGGGCGGTCAACTGTTGGCGAGCAGCGGCAAATGTCTCGACATTGCGGGTGGCATCCGTAATGGCAACCGCCTGCAACTCTGGGATTGCCACGGGGGTGACAATCAGCGCTTTCGCCTCGATGGTGACAGGGTGAGGATTGGCGACAAGTGCCTGGATGTCTCGGGTAACGACAGGGATCCGGGGGCCCGGGTCATTGCCTGGGATTGTCACGGTGGCAGCAACCAACAGTGGCGCTGGGAGCGTGGCCGCCTCGTCAGCCGCAACAGTGGCCTCTGCCTGGATGTCGAGCGGGGGCGTTCGGAAAGCGGCACGCCTGTGCTCCTGTGGACCTGCCACGGCGGTGACAACCAACGCTTTCGTTGGCAGTAAACAAAACGGGAACCCTGGGTTCCCGTTTGCGATCTCACAGGGCGAAACAGCGTTCCAGATAGTGGGCCACGCCATCCTCATCCGAGGTGAGGGTACGCTGGTGGTCGGGCAGGGCCTGCAGCAGGCGGTCATGGGCGTTACCCATGACCACGCCGTGGCCGACCATGCTCAGCATCTCGAAGTCATTCATGCCGTCGCCGAAGGCGATGGCCTGCTCCAGCGCCAGGCCGTTCTTGGCCAGCACTGCACGTACCGCGCTTCCCTTGTTCACCTCACCGTGCATCACCTCCAGGCAATCCGGCAGGGAGAAGGTGATGTTGAGGCTATCCTGGTAGCGGGCCTTGAGCTGCTGCTCGATGGTGAGCAGCTTCTGGTGGTCGCCGATGTAAAAGACCTTGTTGATCTTGTCCATGGGGTGGGTGGCAAATTCAACCTTGCGGTAGGTAAAACCCGACTCGGAGTGGAACTGCAGCAGCCAGGGCATCTCCTCCTCGACCAGCCACTCCTCCCCGTAGTAGACATTGAGATGAATGGCAGGGTCCCGTGCCAGTGTGACCAGCTCGCGAGCCGTCTCGTCGGCGATGGTTTGGTTGAAAACCAGGCGGTTGCTGGGGTCGTGAACCACGGCACCGTTGGAGGTGATGAGGTCGATGTCGAGGCCCAGGGTATCGCGGATATGGCGTACGTCCACATAGTGGCGGCCGGTCGCCATCACAAACTTGACCCCTTGCTGCACCAGGCGATGCAAGGTGTCGCGGGTGCGGGCCGAGATCTGGTGGGCGCCGTTAAGCAGGGTTCCGTCGAGATCGGATACAACAACTTTATACATCATCACCTCGGGGTTACGAATGAAAGCGGGAGCAGTGTACAGCACCTGCTCCCGCCACCCCATTTATTTAGCAGCCCAAAAAATAGCCGACTCAGTAGCGTTCAAGGAATGCGAGAGCTGCCTGCAGCGCCGGTTGGCGCTGTGCATCCTGCTCGATGAAGAGCTCATGCCAGGCCCCCTCGATACGCATCGGCTTGCCTCCCTCGCAGGGCGCCGCGAGGCAGAAGGCATCCTGAGCGGAATTATCCACCACGCTGTCCTCGCCCGCCTGCAGCAGCAGAAGCGGCGTCTTGATCTGCGCCGCCTCGGCGATGATCTGCTCACCGGCCAGGATCCCTTCACGGATCCAGTGGGCGGTGGCGCCGCCCAGCTTCACCTCGGGGGTTCGCTCGTACTGCTCCCGAAACAGCTGATAGCGCCGGGGGCTATGGGTCAGCTCGTTGTCGGCGAAGCCATGATCGGCATAAGGTCCCTGGCCGGGGCCATAAGGGGGCTCGCCAAACCAGCCACCGACCGTGTCCATGGTGCTCGCCAGCCCCTTGGCCAGCCAGGCTGGCAGGCCGCCGAGGTTGATGCCCATCATGGGGGAGGAGAGCACGGCGGCCTGGATGTCGTCAGGCCAGCGTTCCAGATAGCGTGCCGAAATGGCGCCCCCCATGGAGTGAGCCAGGATAAACACCTTGGCCGGTTTGTCTTGCTCTACCACCCGGTCGTGAAAGGTCTTGAGATCATCCACATAGTCTTCGAAATGGGCCACATATCCCTTCTGCGGGTCCTGCAGCATCCGGCCCGAGCGCCCCTGACCTCGGTGGTCGACGAGATAGAGGCTGTAGCCCTGATTCCACAGGTCCAGGGCCAGCTCCTGATACTTGAGATAGGTTTCGACCCGGCCATTCACCACCATGATGGCCCGCTCACTGCCCGGGTGACGCAGCACGGCGTAGCGGATGGGCACCTGGTCCTTGCCGATAAACTCCCCCTCACGGGCATGTTGCTGCCAGAAGGCGGGTAAGAGGTCGCGGTGCAGTGCCTCGAGGTGCTCTTCGGTGCTCAGTGGTGCGGTCAAGGCGAATACTCCAGGGGTCAACAGGGCAAGGGTAAGCAGCCAGGCGGCCTTCATGATGCAATCTCCGTTTGCCAGATACGGTAAAGGGTCTCTATCTCCCCCGAGCAGAGCAGGGGCATGTGTTGTTTGAGCGTCTCGAGGGGCCAATCCCACCAGCTCATCTCCAGCAGCATGGCAATCTGCTCATCACCGAAGCGGCGGCGGATGGGCTGGGCCGGGTTGCCACCGACTATGGTGTAGGGGGCCACATCCCGGGTCACCACGGCGCGAGTGGCGATCACGGCGCCATCTCCTATGGTGATGCCCGGCATGATCATCGCCTCCGAGCCGATCCAGACGTCGTGGCCGATGCGGGTGTCTCCCTTGCGTTGAAAGCCACTTTTGACCCCGTCACCGAAGCGGGCCGCATCGAAGGGGAAGGTAGAAATCCAGTCCATGCGGTGGCCCTGATTGCCGGCGAGCAGGAAGCTGGCGCCCGAGCCGATGGAGCAGAACTTGCCGATGATGAGGCGGTCCACCTCACCCCATTGGCCGCTCTCCCAGGTGGTACGGGTCGAGCCATCGCCCAGCAGATAGCGGACACAGTGGTCCTCGAACGCTTTGCCGTGGTAGTAGCCGGAGTAGTAGCTGTACTCCCCCGCCTCGATATTGGGGTTGCTCAGGTGATCGCGAATCACCCGGGATTCGAGCCAACTGCCGAACGGGTTCTCCATTACTCCTCCAGGGACTCTTCCTCGTCGTCCAGATGCGTCCAGCTGTCGCGGGTCATCTGTACCTTCTGCCACCAGGCCTCGTCGGCCAGGATCTCACCCTCGGGGCCGAGTCGGGGGTAGGGAAGCTCTTTTTGTTTGCAGATCCTGGCGAAGATGGGATGTCCCCCTTCAAACAGGATGGCGTTCTGCTCTTCGGGATCCAGCGGGCAGCCGCGGGCGTAGCAGCCGGCCAGCTCCCGTTGGCGCTGCGCCTCATAGAGGATGGCGGCGGCGGCGACCGAGACATTGAGGGACTGCACCATGCCGACCATGGGCACCACGACATGGTGGTCGGCCAGGGCCAGCGCCTCGTCGGTGATGCCGAACTTCTCCTGGCCGAGCAGGATGGCGGTGGGTTTGGTGTAGTCGATGGCGCGAAAGTCTACCGAGCTCTCGGATAGGTGAGTGGCCAGGATTTGCATGCCACTGGCCTTGAGCTCGGCCACGGCGGTGTGAATGTCTTGATGCAGTTTCACATCGACCCAGTTCTGGCTGCCCCGCGCCGTGCCCTTGCGTTTGGCGATGCGCTTGCGCGGCCACACCGCATGTACCCTGTGAATGCCGATGGCATCGGCGGTGCGCACTATGGCGGCCAGGTTGTGGGGCTTGTGTACCTCTTCCAGGCAGACGGTGAGATCCAGCTGACGCATGGCCAGCATGTCGGTGATGCGCTTGAAGCGTTCGGGGGTCATGACTCTTCTCTTGTCTAAAGCAGCGGGCGGCTTGCGCCGCCCGTCTGGTCAATTTTTCTGCCGGCTCACGCGCAGCACATCGGGCATGACCCGAATCTTGCGCATGATGTTGGCGAGATGGATGCGGCCCTTGGTGGTGATGAGCAGGCTGACCAGATAGACCCGGCCATCCTTCTCCTCGGTACTGATGCCGTGAATGTTGGCACCGGTGGCCGCGATGACGTTGGCCAGTTCGGCCAGGGCACCCTGATGGTTGACGATCTCGATGTTGACGCCGGTCTTGAACTCCTGTTCCTGCTCCTTGTCCACTTCCCACTGGACCGGCAGGTACTTGTCCGGCTCCCGACTGTAGCCCTTGATGTTGCGGCAGGTCTCCTGGTGGATCACCAGTCCCTTGCCGGGGCTGACGTGGGCGATGATGGCATCCCCCGGGATCGGCCGGCAGCAGTTGGCGAAGGTGACCAGCAGGCCGTCGGCCCCCTTGATCGGCATCTTCTTGTTGCTGCTCTTGGGCAGTTCCTCGGGGGGCAGGGTGTCACCCAGCATGCGGCGTGCCACCATGACACTCATGGCATTGCCGAGGCCGATGTCGGCCAGCAGCCCCTGCAGGGAGTCGTGCTTGGTATCGGTGAGTACCTGTTTGACTCTGTCTTCGGGGATGTCCTCGATGTTCTTGGCGCCGAGGGCATGGTTGAGCAGGCGACGGCCCAGCACGACTGACTCCTCGGTGCGCAGGTTCTTGAGGAACTGACGGATCTTGGAGCGTGCCTTGGTGGTCACCACGAAGTTGAGCCAGGCCGCGTTGGGGCGGGCGCCGGGGGCCGTGATGATCTCGACAGTCTGACCGGAATGGAGCTGGCTGCTGAGGGGGTAAGGGTGCCTGTCGACCCGGGCTCCCACGCAGGAGTGACCGATGTCGGTGTGCACCGTGTAGGCGAAGTCCACCGGTGTGGCACCGGCAGGGAGTTCCATGATGCGCCCCTCGGGGGTGAAGACATAGATCTCGTCCGGGAACAGATCGGTCTTGACCCCTTCGATGAATTCAAAGGAGCTACCGGCACTCTGCTGCAACTCGAGCAGGCTCTGCATCCAGCGCTGGGCGCGGATCTGGGCCGTGGTGCCCGAACTGTCACCGTCCTGCTTGTAGGCCCAGTGAGCGGCAACCCCCTTGTCGGCCATCTGGTCCATGAATTCGGTGCGGATCTGCACCTCGACCGGCACCCCGTGCGGCCCCACCAGGGAGGTGTGCAGGGACTGATAGCCGTTGGTCTTGGGGATGGCGATGTAGTCCTTGAAGCGCCCGGGACGCGGCTTGTAGAGGCTGTGCATCTGGCCCAGCACCCGATAGCAGGTGTCGATGTCCTTCACCTTGACCCGGAAGGCGTAGATGTCCATCACCTCGTGGAACTGCAGCTCTTTCTTCTCCATCTTGTTGTAGATGGAGAAGAGGTTCTTCTCGCGGCCGCTCACCTGGGCCTCGATACCCGCCTCGCCGAGGCGCCCCTCGATCTCGCTCTGGATCGACTCGATGATCTCGCGGCGGTTGCCGCGGGCGCGGCGCACCGATTCGCGCAGCACCCGGGAGCGCATCGGGTAGAGCGCCTCGAAGCCGAGCTCTTCCAGCTCGTTCTTCATGGTGTGGATGCCGAGGCGGTTGGCGATGGGGGCGAAGATCTCGAGGGTCTCGCGGGCGATGCGGCGGCGTTTGTCCGGTCGCAGGGAGCCCAGGGTGCGCATGTTGTGGGTGCGGTCGGCCAGCTTGATGAGGATGACCCGGATATCCTGGGTCATGGCCATCATCATCTTGCGAAAGTTTTCCGCCTGGGCCTCTTTGCGATCGCGAAACTTGAGCTTGTCGAGCTTGGAGACGCCGGAAACCAGCTCGGCAACGGCATCGCCAAACTGTTCGGCCAGATCCTCTTTGGTGACCGGGGTATCCTCGATGACGTCGTGCAGTACGGCGGCCATCAGGGTTTCGTGGTCGAGGCGCATGTCACCCAGGATGCGGGCAACCGCCACCGGGTGGGTGATATAGGGTTCACCGCTGGAGCGCATCTGTCCCTGATGGGCATCACGGGCCATCACATAGGCTTGCCTCAGCTTCTCCACCTGCTCGGACGGCAGATAGGAATTGGCTACTTCTTTAAGACTTTCAAATAGATACAAGGCAGCCCCACAAGCAGTTAGCGGTTATCCATGGCAGGGTGGTTGGGCTTGAGTGTGCGAGGTTTTTGATCGCTTGTAAATGGGGCAAGGGCCCGTAGATGGGCCCTTGCGAGGAGGGATGGCTTAGCCGCGACCCTCGGCGATAGCAGCAACGGCGGCCAGTTCGGCGGCTTCCTGCTCCTGCTGCTCGTAGCGATCCTGGGCGTCCATGATCTGGTTGTTGACCAGACCCTGTTCGATCTCGCGCAGGGCGATCACGGTCGGCTTGTCGTTCTCTTCGTCTACCAGGGGCTCTTTGCCTTGAACCGCGATCTGGCGGGCGCGGCGCGCGGCGACCAGCACCAGGTCAAAACGGTTACCCACCTGTTTTACAGCATCTTCTACAGTAACGCGTGCCATGCAGGACTCCAGTGTTTAAAAATGACGCAAAATATTACTTGGTTTTAGCTTATTCCGCCAGTAGCTGTTGCAGCAACCCCTGCTGTGCCAACTGCTGGTTTGCCAGGGTCAGGCGCTGGCTCTCGAGAATGGCGCGCAGTTGAAACAGTGCCTGCTCGAAATCCTCGTTGATGATGACGTAGTCATACTCGTCATAGTGCACCATTTCGGCCGTGGCCTTGGCCATGCGGCCGGCAATCACCTCGGCGCTGTCCTGACCGCGGCCGATGAGGCGACGCTCCAGCTCGGTCCGGCTCGGCGGCAGAATAAAGATCGACTTGGTGGGCATCTGCTCGCGGATCTGGCGGGCGCCCTGCCAGTCGATATCGAGGAAGACATCGATGCCCTGGGCCAGATTGGCCTCGATGGCGGCACGGGAGGTGCCGTAGTAGTTGCCGAAGACCTCGGCCCACTCCAGAAAATCACCCCGCTCGATGAGCCCCTTGAACTGTTCCACCGGCACAAAGTGATAGTGTTGCCCGTCGACCTCGCCCGGACGCGGTGCCCGGGTGGTGTGGGAGACCGACAGCATCATCTTGCCTGCCTCGTTATGCTGGGTCAGCAGGGCGTTGATCAGGCTGGACTTACCCGCCCCGCTCGGGGAGGAGATGATGTAGAGGGTGCCTTGCTGCGCCATGGCTCACCTTGCTCCTGAAACAGATACTCTGGTTGTAGCAAACCCGGCGGTCATCTGCCCGAAAGGGGGACTGCCACACGGATCGGCCGGGGGATATAAAGGGGGCGCAATTCTAGCAGAGTGGTGCGGATAAAAAAATGGCTGGAGTGACTCCAGCCTCAGAAACAAATTGGCTTGCTGCGGGATCGCTCTCCACGCGGCGGGCATTCTCTCCAATCCCCTCCGGGGGGGCTATCAGGTTATTTCTGGCTATTCATTCGGTTTAGTCGAAGGATTTTCCTGAGTCTTTAGCCACGCGTCGAACCGTTCGATGACCCGTTCCGGGGTGATCTGTTTCATCGCGTCGGGATCCTTGAGGCGGGTGCGCCAGTCGAGTTGCTCGAGAGGGCGTCCCGTCTCCCGCTCGATGCACTCACGGTATACGCTCACCACCCACTGCCGGCTGTGATAGGGGCCGGTGCGCTCGGGGTTATGGTGGGCATAGAGTCCGAGCACCGGGGTGCCGGTGATGGTGGCCATGTGGGCCGGTCCCGTATCCGGGGAGAGCACCAGGCTGGCCTCGGCGATGAGGGCCAGCAACTGGGGCAGCCGGGTTTGACCGACCAGGTTGCCGGGCGGGATGCGGCAGTGCGTCGCGATCGCCTGGGCCAGGTCTCGCTCCAGCCGGGCTGGCCCCCCGCACAGGAAGACCTGAAAGCCCCGCTCGGCGGCGTGATCGGCCAGGGCGGCATACCCCTCGGCAGTCCAGTTCTTGAACGCCTTACTGGCGGCGGCACAGATGAGCAGGGTCGGTTTGCTCCCCAGCGTTTCCCGCGCCCAGGCGCGGTCCTGGGGGGCGATGGGAAGATCCCAACTGGGTTGGGGGTCGGTAATGCCGAGCTCACGGGCGAAGGCGAGGAAGCCATCGAGCACATGGGGGGAGCTTGGCGAGGGCACCTTGTGGTTGGTGAAGAGCCACTGGCCGTCGTTGGCCCGCGCCCGGTCGAAGCCCAGTTTCACTTCGGCCCTGATGCCCAGGGTGGCGATGCTGGCGCGCAGGGCGGCCTGCAGATGGAGCAGGGCATCGAAGCGGCGTCCCTTCAGCTGCTGCCACAGTTTGCGATAACCCTGCCATCCCTCCTTCTTGTCGAAGGGGATCACCTCCACACCGGGTAGATTGGCGAACAGGCTGGCCTCCAGCTTGCCGACGATCCAGGTGATGCGGGTCTCTGGCCAGGCGTGACGAATGGCTCCAATAAGGGCCAGCGCATGGCAGCAGTCGCCGATGGCGGAGAGGCGCAATATACACAGGGTGCGGGGGGGAGTCTGAAACAGCGGCATGGCGTGACGCATTTGGGGAAAAAGGGGTTTGCGGCATTATGCAAACTCCCCCCCGGATTGTAAAATTGCGCCGACTCATCAGCCGGAACCTAGTCATGCGCGTCGTCAATCATCACCGCCAGATCTGCTGGTATGCGGATCAGGTGTTTTCAGACCCTCACCCTCACCTCTTCGATCCCCGATGGTGGCAGGCCCAGAAGGCGGTGATCGGCTCGTCCCAGGGACGAGGCGTCACCTGGTTTGTGAAACTCGATGGCAAACACATGGTGCTGCGTCACTACTACCGTGGCGGCATGGTGGGTCGGCTGGTGCGCGATCGCTTCTGGTTCGAGGGCATCGACGGCAGTCGTGCCATGGCCGAGTTTGCCCTGCTCGAGCGCCTGTGTGAGCTGGGTCTGCCGGTTCCGAGACCCTATGCGGCCCGTATGAGCCGCAGTGGCCCCTTTTATCGAGCGGATATCATTCTGGAGCGGATTCGCGGTGCCAAAGATCTGGTCGAGCTGCTCAAGAAGGGGGCCATTCCAAGAGAGACCTGGTTGCAGATAGGGGCCGTCTTGCGTCGTTTTCACGATGCGGGCGTCTATCACGCCGATCTCAACAGCCATAACATCCTTATCGATCGGGATGGCAAGGTATGGGTGATCGACTTCGACAAGGGGGGGATCCGTTCGCCCGGCGCCTGGCAGCAGGGCAATCTGGAGCGGCTGCTGCGCTCTTTTAACAAAGAGGCCGGACTCCATACCAGTTTCCATTGGGTGCCGGGCAACTGGCAGAGTCTGATGGAGGGATATTCGAGGGGTTAAATGGTGCCCATTGCTCCCTTGTTGAGGGGGTGATAAATATGATGGGACATCGCCTGCTCCCCTTCGTGAGGTCGATTATGAGTCCGCTTCATCTTCCCCTGATGCACGTGGTAAAGCGTCTTGAATTACACCATGCCTGGCAGGCTCTCGGTCTGCTGCAGGCGGGTCTCTGGCTCTGGGATCCCCAGAGCGGGCTGCGCAGGGATCCCGCTTGTCTGGCCCTGCTGGGGCTGGAGGGAGAGTCACTGGATGATCTCAGCTGGGTAGACAGGGTTCATCCCGACGACAGTGCCGCGTTGATCGAGACCCTCAACGGTTGCTTCTCGGGCCGCCTCTCCTCGATGCATCTGGAGTACCGCATCCTGCACCACGATGGACACTATGTGCGTGTCGAGGAGCGAGCCCAGCGTATCGCAGAGCAGCAACTGCTGGGCGTGATACGCCTGTGCGAACCCTTCCATTCCTGTCTCGATCCCGAGATGGAGATCGATCCCCTGACTGGCCTCGACAGTCGGATCCGTTTCGAGCAGCGCCTGGCGACCCATCTTGGTGAGTCTCATGAGGAGGCGTTCTGTCTGCTGCGTTTTACCGTTGACCACAAGGCGAAGATTCTGCAGCTGTTTGGTGAGGCCGATTGCGATGCCATGCTGGCCAAGCTGGCCCGCCTGGTGCGCAACGAGTTGGGGGGAGAGGAGCCCTTCGCCCGCTGGGATGAGGACTCTTTCATCCTGCTGCTACCTGGGGTTGAGCGCGAGAGCGCCCTGACCATGGCCGAGGCGCTGCGATTGACGATCGCCGATGCCAGCCTGCTGCCGGGTCGCCCGGTGACGGTGAGTTGTGGCCTGGTGCAGTATCAGCCGGGTGAGCAGATGGATCATCTGCTGGCGCGCCTGGCCGGTTGCCATGGCCAGGCGCGGCGCGAATTTAACTCGGTTGTCGGCTAGCGGGACGACAGACCAGCAGTGAGAGGGCAATGACCAGGCCTCCCAGGGTGAGGCGCAGCAGGTCGGTGCCCTGATTCCAGAGCAGCAGGTTGACGATAAGACCGGCCGGGATCAGCGCATTGTTCATGATCGCCAGCACACCACTGCTGACCCGGGTGGCCCCCTTGTTCCACAGGAAGTAGCCAAGCCCGGAGGCACCGATCCCGAGCCAGAGCAGAATCCCCCACTGGACCCCGCTGGTGGGGTACTTGGGTTGGCCGAGCAGCAACCAGGCGGGCAGGGCGATCGCCAGGGCCCCCAGATAGAACCAGCCAAAGACCCTGTGTTGCGGCAGGGGCGTTGGCTCCCGCTCCATCACGACCTTGTAACCCACCTGCCCCAGCGCGAAGCAGAGGTTGGCCCCCTGCACCACCAGGAACCCCAGCAGATAATTGCTCGTCAGCCCGTTGAACCGGATGATGGCCGCCCCCGCCACCGCCAGCAGGGCGCCCCACAGGAAGCGGGGATTGAAACGCCGCTCCATCAGATCGTAGAGGGCGGTCACGTAGAGGGGGGTGAAGATAGTGAAGATCAGCACTTCGGGTACGGTGAGCAGCAGGAAGGAGTGATAGTAGAAGAGGTACATGAGTCCAAGCTGGGTCGCCCCGAGTATCATCAGCCGCAGGATCAGGCCGGGTCTCAGTCCGCGTATCTTCAGGAAGGGGAGAAACACCAGGCTGGCCAGTACGATGCGGGTCAGCACCGAGAAGTAGGCATCCACCTGGCCGGCCAGATAGACGCCGATCAGGCTAAATGAGAAGGCCCAGAGCAGGGTCACGCCAACGAGATAGTTCATGAGGATGAGAAGTGTTCAGTTGTAAAGGGTGGGCGGCATGATGACGGATGAGCGGGGAGAGATCCACTCCCTCTGGTGCTGTTTGGCGCAGATAGCCTCATTTTCCTTCGAGGCGCACCAAGGAGAAGGCTCCCGAACCGACTGGTCCGGTAGTGGCGAGGGGATCGTGAGCCCCCGGCCCTGGCAGCAGGGGTTGAGGTTTGACGAGAGCGGAGGCTACACCACCCCCCATGGAAAGGTGCTGACCATGAGCAACAGCTACGGCTGGCAACGGGGGGAGGCGGGTATCACCCTCTGCCACCTGCGTTTCGGCTCGCCGGTCCATCTGTTCGAGTTAAAGCCTGTCGCCGTCGGGGTATGGGAGAGTGACGAGCCCCACCTGTGTGGCGCCGATCGTTATCAGGCGCGCCTGGTGCGTCGTGAGGATGGTTTCGATCTGAGCTGGCAGATCCTGGGGCCGCGCAAGAATGAACGGCTGGCCTATCGCTATCGGATGGCAGCGACAAAAAAGCCGGTGCAGGGCACCGGCGAAGGGACAATCGGAGGTTCAATCCCAAAATGAGGGGGCATGGCGGCCCCCGCAAGCACACATGGAGTGTTCAGGTGCCACTGCCCAGGGCGTAGCTGGCGATGGCCTGAAGCTTGGCGTCGAAAAACCAGGGCAGCAGGGTCATGGAGAGACCGAGCAGCGCCGCGCTTCTCAGACGGTATTGGTAGGCGGCGATCAGCACCAGTCCGCCACACAGGGTGATCAGGATGCCTGACATAGGGACTCCTGACGGGTCCGACGTTGTTGAGCCCACTGGTTCATGGCCACGGAGCCGAGGATCAGGGCCAGGGCTACCCCTGTGGTCTGTTGTACCTGTTCACCCAGGAAGAGGGCACCGAGCAGGACGCCAAACAGAGGCACCAGGTAGTTGCTGAAAGAGGCAAAGGTCGGGCCGGCTTTCTGGATCAGGGCCATGTAGAGGTAGTAGACCAGGCCGGTACAGAAGATCCCCAGGGTGACCACGGCCCCTACCGTCTTCTCGCTCGGCAGGGAGAGGCTCGCCAGATCGGTGACGAAGGGGGCGGCCAGCAGCAGTTGCACGGCAGAAGAGAGCAGTATGTTGCGTGCCACGACTACAGGGTGATCCTTGGCGAAGCGCTTGATCATCAACAGGCCGATGGCGAAGCAGCTGGCGCCGAACAGGATGGCCAGGGAGCCGAGCAGGCCGGCATTCATCCCCTGGGAGAGCTTGGGCCAGAACAGCACGACCACGCCCACGAAGCCGAGCAGCACAGAGATCAGCCCGCCCTTGGTGATTCTTTCACCACTGATTAACATGGGCGCCATCAGAATGGTCACGAACGGGATACATCCCATCACCACGGCGGCGATGGCACTGTCCACATATTGTTGGCCCCAGGCCACCATGATAAAGGGGATGGTGGCATCGAGCAGGGCGATCAGCATGTAGGTGCGCCAGGGGGTGTGTTCGCTGCGCAACTTCAGGAACCAGCAGAGCAGGCCCAGGGTAAGGGTGCCGCACAGGGCACGTCCTGCCGCGACCAGGATGGGGGGCAGCTCGGTCACGGCCTGGTGCATGAAGATAAACTGGGATCCCCACAACAGGCCGATCGCCAGCAGAAGCAAATAACTGCGCATGATTGGTCTCCAATAAAAAACGGGGGCATTCTAAGTAATTTGGTAGTATGTAAATAATGAATTGTCGTCATTGATGTATGGCTAATATCGATGGAACCTGTACTGACCCGTCTCGACCTCAACCTGCTCACCGTCTTCGATATCCTGATGCAGGAGCGCAACGTCACCCGCGCCGCCGAGCGCCTGCACCTCTCCCAATCCACCGTCAGTCACTCTCTGGGGCGCCTCAGGCAGGCGCTGGGCGATCCGCTCTTCGTCATGACCCGGCGCGAGATGGTGCCCACAGAGCGGGCCCGTGCTCTCGCGGGGCCGGTGCGCAGTGCGCTGGCCATGCTGGAGCAGGGGTTGCGTCAGGCCGAGGGGTTCGATCCCGAGACGGCTCATCGGGTGTTTCGCATCGCGGCGCCCGGCTCGGTGGAGCACGGGCTCCTGCCTGCCGTGGTGGAGCGCCTGTGGCACCAGGCACCTCATT
The DNA here is from genome assembly GCF_000820105.1 of Aeromonas schubertii. Taxonomy (GTDB): domain Bacteria; phylum Pseudomonadota; class Gammaproteobacteria; order Enterobacterales; family Aeromonadaceae; genus Aeromonas; species Aeromonas schubertii. The sequence continues at coordinate 161,869 of NZ_CDDB01000049.1, forward strand.
GTCGTCTGGAGATGTGCGAGCTGGCCGACAGTGACTATGAGCGTGAGCTGGAGAAGGGGGAGCTGGATCTGGTGATCGGATTTGCCGGGGCCAACCATCTCTCGCCCAGGTTGTGGCAGGAGGAGTGGTTTTGTGACCCTCTGGTCTGCCTATCGCCGCTCGGGAGCAACCTGCCAGAGCAGATCACCCCGGTCGAGTTGGTGACCCGGCCCCATATCCACACCTCCAGCTGGGGTCACAGCCAGGCCATGGTGGATCACTGGTTGGCGGATCAGGGGGTAGAGCGCGCTCTGGGGGTCAGGGTGCCAAGCTTTATGGCGGTGCCCCAGCTGATGGCGACCGGCCGTTATCTGGTGGTGGTGCCCGAGATGATAGGGCGACACTTCTGCCGTTACTATCCCTTGCGAATGCACCCGCTCGAGCCGGCCATCCCCATCACCTACCTGATGGCCGGCCACCGTCTCACGACCCATGACAGCGCCATCAACTGGTTCAAGACGCTGCTGCATACCCTGGTGCGCGAGCGCTTCTCACAGCTGCGTCCCACGGGGCCGGGTCGCTGAGTGAAGGGGAAGGGGGGCCATGCCCCCCTGGTTACCCGGGACTATTTCTGCAGCGGTACCACCAGCAGATCGCACGGTACCGTGTTCATCAGCTGGCGCGCACTCGAGGTAAGCAGGCTCCAGAAGCTCTGGCGATGGCCACACACCAGCAGGTCGACCTGATAGTCGCGCACCGCCTGGTTGACCCGCTCGCTGAGATCGCCGCAGATCACCAGCTTCTTCTCGATGGGGAAGTCGACGGGAGCGAGGAAGGACTCCAGCTTCTCCTTGGCCTCGGCAATCACCTGATCCTGCACGTTGTCGATGTCGATATCGATCATCTCGGTGTAGAGATCCTTGAGATCCACGTCCACATAGATGACCGATAACTTGGCCCCGTTGGAGCGGGCCCGATCCACGGCCTTCTCGATCACCTTGCGATTGTCCTCGGAGAGGTCGATGGCGGCGAGTACGTGCTTGTAATAGGTTCCACTCATGGCTAACTCCCTGATTGCTGCAAAGCAGTCTCTTATGAAACTTGACCCTATTGTGCGCCTGTTAAGCCGTCATGACCATGGCCAATTCCGGTCCGGCACGGGGTGTGGAAATTTTGAGCAGCTTTTTGACCTTGGTCACAGTGGCCTCTTGTGGTCGGATCGGGGCGGGCATACCATGCCTCTGTGCTCCGCAATGGACACCAAACAATAAAAGCATCTGAATACCGCTTTAGGGAGCATTCGCTCCCTTTTGTTTTTCCTGCGGCAGGTCATGGCCTGTCCGTCTCGCTCGGTTATGCTGTGGGCTCCACGCCAGAGGAGGCCGAGATGATCATTCAACCCCACATTCAGGGCTGTGTGGCCCGCAACTGTCACCCCCTGGGCTGTCGCGCCGCCGTGCACGAGCAGATCGAACGCGTTCGCGCCGCCGGTACCTTCGCGGGGCCGAAACGGGTGCTGGTGATCGGTGCCTCCTCCGGGTTTGGCCTCGCCTCTCGCATCGCGCTGACCTTCGGGGCCGGCGCCGACACCATCGGCATCTCCCTCGAGCGGGGTCCCTCCGAGAAGGGGCTCGGCAGTGCCGGCTGGTACAACAACATCTGGTTTCGCGAGGCGGCCGAAGGGGAGGGGCGAGTGGCCCTGAATCTGATCGGCGACGCCTTCTCCGATACCCTGCGCCAGCAGGCTGTCACGGCGATCCGCGAGCGGCTCGGTCAGGTGGATCTGGTGGTCTACTCCCTGGCGAGCGGGCTGCGCATGCTGCCTGACGGCAGCCAGGTGCGTTCCGTGCTCAAGAGCACGGGCAGTCCCTTCAGCGGTCTGGGCTATGACCTGGAGCACGATGCCCTGATCCCCCAGAGCCTGGATCCCGCCAGCGAACAGGAGATCCGAGACACCGTGAGCGTGATGGGGGGCGAGGATTGGCAGATCTGGATGCAGGCCCTGGCCGAGGCGGGTTGTCTCGCACACGGCGTCCAGACGGTGGCCTACTCCTATATAGGACCCGAATCCACCTACCCCCTCTATCGGGACGGCACCATCGGCTATGCCAAGGAGCATCTGCACGCCAGCGCCGAGGCGATCAACCTGCAGCTGGCGGGGATGGGTGGTCACGCCTGGGTGGCGGTGTGCAAGGCGCTGGTGACCAAGGCGAGTGCCTTCATTCCGGTGCTTCCCGTCTATCTCGCCGTGCTGATGCAGGTGATGAAGGAGCGCGGCACCCACGAGGGGTGCATCGAGCAGATGATGCGCCTCTTCGCCGGCAAGATGTACGGTGGCCGAGGGGTGCTGGCCGACGGTCACCGCCTGATCCGGATGGACGACCGGGAGCTGGATCCCCAGACTCAGGCGGCAGTGGCTGCTCTCTGGGCACGGGTGACGCCGGAGAACTTCCGCACTCTGGGAGACTTTACCGGGCTGCGGCACGACTTCCTCGCCCTCAATGGCTTTGGCCTGGCGGGGGTGGACTATCAGGCGCCGCTGGAGCCGTCATTCCTGTTGGCCCTGCACCCCTGATGGGCAAGATGACTTGATCCCACCCCACCGTTGGGAAACAATCGGCAACACATCACAAGCGGAGAGAGCGCCATGCTGGCCCAAGCCATGATCGACAAACTGAACGAGCAGATTAACCTGGAGTTCTACTCCTCCAACCTCTACCTGCAGATGAGTGCCTGGTGCGAGGACAAGGGCTTCGAGGGGGCCGCCACCTTCCTGCGCCAGCATGCGGTGGAGGAGCGCCAGCACATGGAGCGCCTGTTTACCTATGTGAGCGAGACCGGTGCCATGCCCAAGCTGGGTGCCATCGAGGCGCCGCCCCACGAGTTTGACTCCCTTGGCGCCGTGTTCCGTGCCACCCTGGAGCACGAGTTCCACATCACCAAGTGCATCAACGGTCTGGCTCATGTGGCCTTCACCACCCAGGACTACTCCACCTTCCACTTCCTGCAGTGGTACGTGGCCGAGCAGCATGAAGAAGAGAAGCTGTTCAAGAGCATCGTCGACCGCCTCAACCTGGTGGGGGAAGATGGCAAGGGGCTCTACTTCATCGACAAGGAGCTGGCCGAACTGGCCAAGGGCGGTGCTCCGGCCAGCATCATGGATGCCGCCAGCGCCTGAGGCGTGGACACTTCTCGTCCAGCCAGTACAATAACGGCCCCCTCGCGGGCCGTTTTTTTATGGGCGCCGGCGGGACGACTTTCTTTTGATGGGTGAACGATGATGAAGCAGGTGGATGTGGTGGTGATCGGGGCGGGAGCCTCGGGGCTGATGTGTGCGGCCCAGGCGGGCTATCGGGGCCGACAGGTGCTGCTGCTCGACAACGCCAAGAAGCCGGGGCGCAAGATCCTCATCAGCGGGGGCGGGCGCTGCAACTTTACCAATGTGCAGGCCAATCACCAGGCCTATCTCTGCGACAATCCCCACTTCTGCAAGTCGGCCCTGGCGCGTTTCACCGCCCAGGATTTCATCGACCTCGCCGATCGCCACGGGGTCAACTACCACGAAAAGACCCTCGGGCAGCTCTTTTGCGACGAGAGCGCCAAAGAGATCGTCGATCTGCTGCTCACCGAGTGCGACTGGGCCGGGGTGACCCTGCAGACCCACACCGAGATACTGGCGGTGCACAAGGAGTCGGAAGGCTTTCGTCTCGAGACCAGCCAGGGGGAGGTGCGTTGTGCCTCCCTGGTGGTGGCCACCGGTGGCCTCTCCATGCCCAAGCTCGGTGCCACCCCGTTTGGCTACAGGCTGGCGGAGCAGTTCGGTCTGGCCGTGCTGCCGACCCGCGCCGGTCTGGTCCCCTTCACCCTGCACCAGGCCGACAAGGAGGCGTTCGCCGATCTCTCCGGGGTCAGTCTGGAGGTCGAGGTGAGCGCCGAGGATGGCACTTGTTTTCGCGAGGCCATGCTGATCACCCACCGTGGCCTCTCCGGTCCGGCCATGTTGCAGATCTCCTCGTTCTGGCTGCCGGGACAGGCGCTCTCCATCAACCTGCTGCCGGGACGCGACATCGCCGCCACCCTGCAGGAGTGGGTCAGGGCCAACCCGGCCCAGGAGCTCAAGACGGTACTGGGGCGCGAGCTGCCCAAGCGCTTCGTCGAGAAGCTGGTCGAGCTGGGCCAGCTGACCAATAAGCCCCTGCGTCAGTACAACGGCCCCGAGCTGGCCGCCGTGGCCGAACTGCTCGGCCGCTGGACGGTGCGTCCCAACGGCACCGAGGGCTATCGCACCGCCGAGGTGACCCTGGGCGGGGTCGATACCGACGAGCTCTCCTCCAAGACCATGGAGGCGCGCAAGGTGCCGGGTCTCTACTTCGTCGGCGAGGTGGTGGATGTGACCGGCTGGCTCGGCGGCTACAACTTCCAGTGGGCCTGGGCCTCGGGGTGGGTCGCCGGCCAGTTCTGCTGAGGAGGGGAAGGTGAGCGGTGATCTGATGATGTTGCTGGCGGTGTTTGAGCGCGCCGCCCTGATGCTGATGACCCTCTTCTTCCTGACCCGGGTCTGGCCGTTCCAGCACCTGTTTCAGAAGCAGGATCACTCCCCCGCCGAGTTGGCGTTGGTTTCGGTCCTGTTTTGCGCCTTCGCGGTGCTGAGCACCTACACAGGCATCCCGGTGGAGGGAGCGCTCATCAATGTGCGTATCATCGCCGTGTTGGCGGGGGGCATACTGTTCGGTCCCTGGGTCGGCATTCCCGCCGGCGTGGTGTCGGGGCTGCACCGCTACCTCATCGACATCGACGGCTACACCTCGCTCCCCTGTCTGCTGAGCAGTGTCTCGGCGGGCCTGCTGGCGACCCTGATCCACTACCGGGTGCGCAAGTCGCGCCTGTGGCTCTACGGCATCCTGGCCGGCATGGTGTGTGAGGGGCTCACCATGTTGCTCATCTGGCTGCTCACCGAGCCTCATGCGGTCGGCATCGGCATAGTGCGCAACATCGCCCTGCCGATGATCCTCGGCACCGTCTGCATCGGGCTCATCATCCGGCTGGTGCAGGATCTCGACGACGAGAAGGAACTCATCGCCGCCAAGCAAGCCAAGCTGGCGCTGGAGGTGGCCAACAAGACCCTGCCTTTCTTTCACGACCCCGATCGTCATGCCCTGGAGCAGGTGTGCGAGATCATCCGCAGCGAGATCGATGCCGATGCGGTGGCCATCACCGACACCCGCGATGTACTGGCCTATGCCGGTGCCGGCAAGGAGTATTACGAGCTCGACGATCACCACGCCATCAGCGCCATGACCCGACGTGCCGTGGTGCTCGGCCAGATCATCATTAACAACGATTTGCGCCAGTACCACCTGGCCAATTTCCACTCGGCCATCATCATTCCCTTGCGAGAGAAGGGGGCGGTGACCGGCACCCTCAAGGTGTACTATCGGTGCACCCACAGTATCACCAGCTCGCTGCGCGAGATGGCGGTCGGTCTCTCCCAGCTCATCTCGACCCAGATGGAGGTGTCGCGCATCGAGCAACTGCAGGAGGCGACCCGCAAGGCCGAGTTCAGCGCTTTGCAGAGCAAGATCAACCCTCACTTCCTGTTCAACGCCCTCAATGCCATCTCCTCGCTGATCCGCATCGATCCGCACAAGGCTCGCCAGCTCATCGCCAACCTGGCCGACTACCTGCGCTACAACCTCTCCCGTGGCGACGAACTGATCGACCTCAATGATGAGCTGCAACAGGTGCGCGACTATGTGGCCATCGAGCAGGCGCGCTTCGGCGACAAGCTGACGGTGGTGTTTGATCTCGACGACGTCACCATCAAGCTGCCGAGCCTGCTGCTGCAACCCCTGGTGGAGAATGCCATCTTGCACGGCATTCAGCCGCGCAGCGCTCCGGGCAAGGTGACCATAGAGGTGCGCCAGTTGGCGGGTGGGGTGCGGGTGGCGGTGCGCGACACCGGTTATGGCATCAGCCAGGAGGTGATCGACAACCTGGCCGCCGGCACCGTCATCAGTGGCAGCATAGGTCTCACCAATGTGCATCAGCGGCTGACCCTGCTCTACGGAGAGGGATTGCAACTGCGCCGGCTCGATCCCGGAACCGAAGTCTGTTTCTATCTGCCCGATCCCGAGGTGCAACCATGCTGACCGCCATCATAGTCGAAGACGAGTACCTGGCCCGGGAGGAGCTGGCCTACCTGATTGGCCGGCACAGCGCCATCGAGATAGTGGCCAGCTTCGAAGATGGTCTGGAGGCGTTCAAGTATCTGCAGGATCACGAGGTCGATCTCGTCTTTCTCGATATCCAGATCCCTGCCATCGACGGCATGATGCTGGCCAGGAATCTGCGCAAGTCGTCCCGTCCCCCCGAGGTCGTGTTCGTCACCGCCCACAAGGAGTTTGCGGTGGAGGCGTTCGAGCTGGAGGCCTTCGATTACCTGCTCAAACCCTATAACGAGACCCGCCTCATCCACCTGCTGCAGAAACTCGAGCAGCAGGTGCAAGGGGGGCGCGGCCCCGTCCGGCAGGAGGCACCGCTGGCGCGCAACCGGAGCGTCAATCTGGTGAAAGGGGAGCGCATCATCGTGACCCCGTGCGACGAGATCTACTACGCCGAGGCGGACGAGAAGCTGACCCATGTCTACACCCGCACCGATCGCTTCGTGATGAGCATGAACCTCTCGGAGTTTGTCAGCCGGCTGCCGGCAGAGGGCTTCTTCCGCTGCCACCGGTCCTACTGCGTCAACATCCACAAGATCCGCGAGATAGTCCCCTGGTTCAACAGCACTTACCTCATCCGGCTCCATGATCTGTCGGCCGAGGTGCCGGTCAGCCGCAGCAACATCAAGGCGTTCCGCCAGTTGATGGGACTCTGATTGCAGTTCATGCCCCCCGTTCTGCACTTCATGCCTTTTTAGGCCGGCGCACCGCCCGGTGGGCATACAGTGACCGTCATACAGAGAGGCGAACCGCCTCCCCCTATGGCAGATGTCACCGTGAGTAGCCCCATGAACCTGCAGAAAACCCGGATGCTGACCCTGATCGGCACCATCATTACCCAGTTTGCCCTCGGCTCCGTCTACACCTGGAGCCTGTTTAACGCCCAGCTCTCCAGCAAGCTCGACGAGCCGGTCAGCCAGGTGGCGTTCGTCTTCGGCCTGCTTAGTCTGGCGCTGGCGGTGGCCTCCTCCCTGGCTGGCAAGTTGCAAGAGCGTTTCGGGGTCCGCAAGGTGACTCTGGGTGCTGGCCTGCTGCTCGGGCTCGGCTTCTTCCTCACCGCCCACGCCAGCAACCTGGCGATGCTCTATCTGTGCGCCGGCATCCTGGTCGGCTTTGCCGACGGCACCGGCTACCTGATGACCCTCTCCAACTGCGTCAAATGGTTCCCCGAGCGCAAGGGGCTCATCTCCGCCTGTGCCATCGGTGCCTATGGCCTCGGCAGTCTCGGCTTCAAGTTCATCAACGGGCTGCTGCTCTCGAGCCAGGGCCTTGAGGCCACCTTCCAGTTGTGGGGGCTGATCGCCATGGCCCTGGTACTGGTGGGCGGCATGCTGATGACCGATGCGCCGCGGCAACAGGCGGCGGGCAGCGCCAGCGCCGGCCGCGACTTCACCCTGGCCGAGGCGATGCGCAAACCCCAGTACTGGATGCTGGCGCTGATGTTCCTCACCGCCTGCATGAGCGGCCTCTACGTCATCGGCGTGGCCAAGGATATCGGTGAGAAGATGGTGAACCTGCCGGCCGTGGTGGCCGCCAATGCCGTGGCCATTATTGCCATGGCCAACCTGGGAGGGCGCCTGGTACTGGGCATCCTCTCCGACAAGATGCCGCGTATCCGGGTCATCTCCATCGCCCAGATCATCACCCTGGCGGGGATGGGGCTGCTGCTGTTTGTGCCGCTCAACGCCAACCTCTTCTTCCTGGCCGTGGCCTGCGTGGCATTCAGCTTCGGCGGCACCATCACCGTCTACCCCTCGCTGGTGAGTGACTTCTTTGGCCTTAACAACCTGACCAAGAATTACGGCGTCATCTATCTGGGATTCGGCATAGGCTCCATCATAGGTTCCATTGTGGCGTCCCTGTTTGGCGGTTTTATGGCGACCTTCAACCTGATCCTGGTGTTGCTGCTGGTGGCGCTGGTCTGCTCCCTGACCATTCGACATCCGGCGCCACGCCCCGTCGAGATCTAAGACGATGCCATTACAAAGACCCGGGCCTTGGCCCGGGTCTTTTTATTGTGACGGGAGGCGCGCCTTAGCGCGGTGGCAGTCCCAACAGGGCGCGCAGCCGGCGTGCGGTCGACTCGACCCTTGGCCAGTCGCCACCGGTGACGGTGACGTGGCCCATCTTGCGGCCGGGGCGGGCTTCGCCCTTGCCATAGAGGTGCAGGTGCACCCCGGGCAGGGCCAGTGCACCGGCCCAGTCCGGCGTACCCTCTTGCCACAGATCCCCGAGCAGGTTGAGCAGGATGGCGGGCTGCACCTCGGCCCGGGCCGGCAGGGGCAGGTCGCACAGGGCGCGCACCTGCAGCTCGAACTGGCTGCAACCGGCGTTGTCGATGCTGGGGTGTCCCGAGTTGTGGGGGCGCGGTGCCATCTCGTTGACCAGCAGCTGGCCGCCGACCAGGAAGAACTCCACCGTCAGCACACCGACGTAGTCGAGGGCGGCGATGATGTGCTCGGCGATGCGCTGGGCCTCGGCCTCCAGGGCCGGTTCGTTGGCCGGGGAGCGGGTCTGATCCAGGATGCCGCCGCTGTGCCAGTTCTGTACCAGGGGCAGGGCGCTGATGGCGCCGCTCGGGCTGCGCGCCAGGGTCAGGGCAAATTCCCCCTCCAGTGGCAGGCGTTTCTCCAGCACGCAGGGCACGCCGCTGGTGGCCAGGGCCGCCGGCACGTCGCTGGCCTGGTGAAGAGTCCACTGCCCCTTGCCGTCGTACCCCTCGCGGGCGGTCTTGAGGATGGCGGGGAAGAGGTCGTCCGGCAGGGCGGGCAGCGGCTCGCCCGGCAGCAGGGTCAGGTTCGGCGCGACGGGAACCCCGGCGCGGGCCAGGAAGGCTTTCTCCTCGCGGCGATCCTGGCAGACGCGCACCGCGCTCGCGGCCGGTCGCACCGGGATGCGCTGCTCCAGCAGGGCCAGGGAGGCGGCGGGAACGTTCTCGAATTCACAGGTAACGGCCACGCAGCGTCGGGCCAGATCCTTCAGCGCCTCGGCATCGTCATAGGCGGCCACGATCTGCTCGTCGGCGGCGGCACCGGCGATGCTGGCGGGATCCGGATCCAGCACGATCACCTTATAGCCGAGGCGATGGGCAGACATCACGAAGTAGCGGCCGAGCTGGCCGCCACCGAGCATGCCCAGGGTGGCGGGGGGCAGTATCATGCCGGCTCCTCCAGCTCCAGGGCCAGTACCCGGTCGCGCTCCCTGGCGCGAAAATCCTCGAGCTGCTGCTGGTAGCGCGGGGCGTCGCCATCCTGGGCGACCGAGAGCAGGGAGACGGCGAACAGACCGGCATTGGCGGCTCCCGCCTCGCCGATGGCGAAGGTGGCAACCGGTACCCCTTTGGGCATCTGCACGATGGAGAGCAGAGAGTCCATTCCCTTGAGCTGGCGGGTCGGGATCGGTACACCCAGCACCGGGACCGTGGTCTTGGCGGCCAGCATGCCCGGCAGGTGGGCGGCACCGCCGGCGCCGGCGATGATGGCGCGCAGGCCGCGCTCACGGGCGCTGGCGGCGTATTCGAACAGCAGATCCGGGGTGCGGTGGGCAGAGACCACGCGCGCCTCGTAGGGAACCCCATGCTCCTTGAGGATGCGGGCGGCCGCCTGCATCACTGGCCAGTCGGAATCCGAGCCCATCACAAGGCCGATCAGGGGGGGCTGAGTCATCATCATCTCCTCGACACAAGCTGCACTAAAACGTTTGCCCTATGGTATCAAAAAAGCCGGCAAAGCCGGCTCAAAATTTCTCGGGACGCACTATCTCCACCGTCTGCAGGAAGGCGACCATGGCGTAGTGGGGGTAGTAACGTTCCTGCAGGTGGGCGAGCAGGTGCAGTGCCAGCTCCCGGTTGCAGATGGCCTCGAGGCGGATGTTGCCGCTCTCGCTCCAGCTCGCATTGCGCTCCCCGTGATCGCCGCGGCCACGGGCGTCCGTGATGGTGTAGCCGCGCAGCCCCTCGCGGGTCAGGGTGCGCAGCAGGGTGGGTTCGAGATTGGCTTCCGTGACGACGGTGAGCAGGGTGCGTTGTTCGGTCTGCATGGGGACTACTCCACGAAATGGCGGGCCCACTCATGATAGAGGGGAATGCCCAGCATGATGTTAAAGGGAAAGCTGACGCCGAGCACGGCGCTTAAAGAGAGGCCGGGATTGGCCTCTGGCAGGGCGATACGCATGGTGGCGGGCACTGCAATATAGGAGGCGCTGGCCGCCAGGGTGGCAAGCAGGGTCAGGCCGCCAAGGGAGAGTCCCATCAGTTGGCCGGTAAACAGTCCGAGGCCCGCAGAGGCGAGGGGCATCAGCAGGGCGAACCCCAACAGGAAGAGGCCATGGCGGCGCAGGTCCTGACACTGGCGGGCGACGATGAGCCCCATCTCGAGCAGGAAGAGGGCCAGCGCTCCCTTGAAGAGATCCACGAACAGGGGCTTGAGAGGGGCAACCCCCTCGGGACCTGCCAGATAACCGATGGCCATACCGCCGAGCAACAGGGTGACCCCCTTGCCGAGGAAGGTCTCGTGGGCCAGCACGCGCCAGCGGGTCTGGCGACTGATGCCGCGGGCCAGCACGATACCGACCAGGATGGCGGGGATCTCCATCACGGCCAGGAAGATGGAGAGCTGGGATTCGAACACTATGCCGCGCTCGGTCAGCCAGTTCACCCCGACGGCGAAGGTGGCCACGCTCACCGAGCCGTAGTGGGCCGCGGTAGCGGCTGCATCGACTCGGCTCATGCGCAGGCGCAGGATGGCGAAGCCGATCAGGGTCTGCACCACGCCAAGCCCGATCACCAGCAACAACTGGGGCAGCAGGGGAAGCAGTGCCTGCTGGGAGAGACCGACTCCCCCCTTGAGGCCGATGGCCAGCAGCAGGAAGAGTGAAAGGGTCTCATAGAGTGCAGGTGGCAGCTTGAGCTCGGAGCGGACCAGCCCCGCCAGCAAGCCAAACAGGAAGAAGAGTACGACGACATCCAACATGGTTGGCCTCTTGAGTGATTCAGATCACGGAAATGCTAGAGAGGATGATTCATCGATTAAATCAGATTATTGTTGATAGTTGTTCGGTAAAAACTGATAAGGCCCGGGATGCTCAACTACAAACAGCTCTACTACTTCTGGCATGTGGCACGCAGTGGCAGCGTCACCCGGGCCGCCGAGCAGTTGCATCTCACCCCTCAGACCATCAGCGGTCAGGTCGCAGAGCTGGAGCAGTCCCTCGGGGTGGCGCTGTTCAACCGGGTGGGAAGAAGGCTGGAGCTGACCAGTGCCGGCCGCCGTGCCCAGCAGCAGGCGGGCGCCATCTTCAGTTTGGGGGCCGAGCTGGAACACACCCTGCGCCATGCCGCCCGGGAGCGGGTAATGACGGTGGGGATCGCCGATTCTGTCCCACGCTCCCTGGCTTATGAGCTGCTGGCGCCGGCGATGGAGCTGGCGACCCCCTATCGACTGATCTGCCACGAAGAGAGGGTGGAACATCTGCTCGGCGAGCTGGGTCACCACAGGCTGGATATGGTGCTGATCGACCGCCCCCTTCCCGTCGACTGCGGGGTGCGTTGTTACGAACATGCCCTTGGCCACACCCCGCTCGCCCTGTTTGCCGCTTCGGCACTGGTCGATGTGGTGGGGCCCGACTTTCCCGCTGCCCTCGACGGTGCCCCCCTGCTGCTCCCCGGCGAGAAGTCGGCCATTCACGATCGGCTCCTCGATTGGTATGGAGAGCGGGGGCTACACCCCCATATCGTCGGTCAGTTTGATGATTCGACCCTGATGAAGTCTTTTGGCAAGGCGGGCAAGGGGCTCTTCCCGGCGCCCTTGGCCATGCGCCAGGAGATAGAGCGGCTCTATGGGGTGACCTGGCTCGCCACCCTGGACGATCTGCCCCTCTCCTATTATCTGGTGACTGCCGAGCGGTACCTCTCTCATGACGGTGTCGAGGCGGTCATGGGGGCTGCCCGGTCGCGCCTGTTCGCCCATGACCCACAGAAATAGATGTCTGGACTGCTATACTTCTTGTCTCTCCCTGCCCTATAATCCGGCCACTTTGGCGCATCATGCTTAATAGGGAATCCGGTGAAAATCCGGAGCTGACGCGCAGCGGTAAGGGGGAACGACGCGACAACGGGCACTGCCATGGGGTGGGAAGCCGTCGCCTAGGCCTGATGCCCCCGAGCCCGAAGACCTGCCAGAGTTCGTATTTCCCGGCCGCCCATTTGCTGCCGAGAGATGGATGCTTACGCGAACTTAAGGATCTGTTATGTCCAAGTTATTCATGGCGGCCGCCTTGCTGCCGACGGCCGTGCTCGCCCAGACGCCGGTACAGAGCAACGAGGTGATGGTCGTCACCGCCAACCGTATCGAACAGCCCGCCTCGACCGTGTTGGCGCCGGTCAATGTGATCTCCCGTGACGAGATAGACAGGCTCCAGGCCCAGACGGTGAGCGATGTGATCAAGACGCTTCCCGGGGTCGAGGTGATCGCGACCGGGGGACGAGGTCAGCTCAGCACGGCCCGGGTGCGTGGGGGGACGGCCTCCCAGACCCTGGTGCTGGTAGACGGTGTGCGCAGCGCGACCCTGACGGCCGGGGTCACCGAACTCAACAACCTTCCCCTCAATCAGGTTGAGTGTATCGAGTATGTGCGTGGCGCTCGCGCGACCATCTATGGTTCCGATGCCATCGGTGGGGTCATCAATATCATCACCCGCCCCGAGCCGGGCACCACGGCGCATCAGTTTAATCTGGGGGCAGGTTCTCATCGGCAGCGCCAGGCCTCTTTTAGCAGTGCCAACCAGATTGGAGAGGCGGGCCAGCTCAAGGTGGCGGGCGGCTTTGACGATGAAGAGGGGTACAACGTCCACCCTCTGCCGGGGGTCAACGACGGCGATCGTCATGGTCATCGGGGCTACAACGCCCTGCTCGACTATCAGCAGGGGCTTGGTGAGCGTTGGGATCTGTTTGGTACGGCGCGCTGGTTCCGCAATCAGGCGCAGTATGACAACTCCTATGGCGCCTCTTCCTGGGGGGCGGGCCAGCACCAACGCAACGAAACCTGGACCGAAAACCAGAGCTATCAGGTGGGCTCCCGTTATCACGATGATCGTTATCTGAGCGAGCTGCGCGGTACCTTCTCCCGCCAGGATGCCTATGACTATCCTGATGACAGTGGACGGGACCAGGCCAACAACCGCACCTATACCCGGCAATACAATCTCAACTGGGTCAACAACATCAGGCTGAATGATGCCTGGACCCTGGGGGCCGGAGCCGACTGGCAGCGGGATGAGCTGGATATGCGTTCGCGCTCCTCAGGCAGTCCCTACCCGGAGGCCGCCCATCAGCGCGATAACACGGGCCTCTACGGCCTGGCCCAGTATGACGATGGCACCTGGCAGGGTGAGTTGAGCGGTCGCAGCGACGATAACGAGCAATTTGGTCGCCACAATACCTGGCAGGCCGGTGCCGGCTGGCGCTTTATCGACGGTTATCGACTCAGTGCCCGGCATGGCACGGGCTTCAGGGCCCCCACCTTCAATGATCTCTACTATCCCGGCTCGGGCAATCCCACGCTGAAGCCGGAAGAGTCCAAGAGCAGTGAGTTGATGCTGGACGGTGTGCTGGCTGACGTTAGTTGGCGCCTGACCGGTTATCGCAACGATTTTGAGCAGATGATCCAGTGGGCTCCCGGCAGTGGCGGACTCTGGACGCCTCAAAACGTGGGGCGGGCACGCATCGACGGTGCCGAGCTGGAGGGGGAGTTTGATACGGGCTGGTTGAGCCATCGTCTCTCCCTCGAGTACAAGGATCCCAAGGATCGCCAGAGCGACAAAGAGTTGCAGCGTATTGCCCGGAAAAATGCCAAGTGGGTAGTACAGGGAGAGTGGGAGCAGTTTGATGGATCCATCACCTGGCTCTATCAGGGTGAGCGTTACGCCGATCCGGCCAATACCCAGCTGATGGGTGGCTATAGCCAGTGGGATCTGGCGTTGGGCTACCGCCCCGCCCCGTCCTGGAAGGTGGCAGGACGAGTCAGCAATCTCTTCGACAAGCAGTACGAGACGACACCGGGTTATCCGGCTGATGGCCGTACCTACTATGTGACGGTCGACTATCGCCTCTAATCGTTACGAGCCCCGCCCTGCGGGGCTCTGCTTTATAGAGGGAGGGCTTTTCCAATCCCAAGGGGGAGGAGTATGATCGCCAACCTGCACCAAAGGGGGAGCCAGGTGGCCAATATTCTCGTTTTTGACTCCGGCATGGGTGGCTTGACCATCTATCGCGAGATCCGTCGCCTGCTGCCGGCCCATCACTACTTCTACTGTTTCGACAATGCCCACTTCCCCTATGGTGAGCTGAGCGAGCTGGCGCTTATCGACACCTGCACCAAGACGGTGGCGACCATGGTTGGCCGCCATGCCATCGACCTGGTGGTGATCGCCTGCAATACCGCCAGCACCGTCGTTCTGCCCGAGTTGCGCGCCCGGCTCGCCATCCCGGTAGTAGGGGTGGTGCCTGCCATCAAACCGGCAGCCGCCCTGACTCGCAGCGGTTGTATTGGTCTGCTGGCAACCCCCGGCACGGTCACCCGTGATTACACTCATCAACTGATCGCCCAGTTTGCACCCGGTAAGCGTGTCTTGCTGATGGGGAGTACCGATCTGGTCGTGATGGCCGAGCAGAAACTGTCGGGCACCCCGGTGGATATGGTGCAGCTGCGCGACGTGATGGCTCCCTGGTGTGAGGGTGGGCCGGATACCATAGTGCTCGGGTGCACCCACTTCCCCCTGCTTGGGGAAGAGATAGCCACTCTGATGCCGGATGTGGTGCTGGTGGATTCTGGTGAGGCAGTGGCTCGCCGGGTGGCTCATCTGTTGGGCGAGGGGGGGGAAGAAGCAGGCCTGGGTGCCGCCTTCTGCACCCGCCTGGATGAGGATGCGGCCAAATTAAAAGCCCCCTTGATGGCTTGGGGGCTTTCGACATTGCAAGAGATATAGAGGGGGCTCAGCTACCCATCTCTTCCCCTTCCTTCTTCTCATTGGCCTCGCGCACCTTCAGAGTGCGCTGCTGGTACTCCTGATCGTTAAGCGCGGTCACGGCCCGTTCGGCATCGGCTACCGGCATCTCGACGAAGCCAAAGCCACGACGCTTGCCGGTCACCTTGTCTTTCATCAGACGCACAGAGATCACCTGACCGTGCAGGGCAAAAAGCTCGCGTACGGCTGCCTCATTGGCCCGATAGGGGAGGTTGCCAACATAGAGGGTGCGAGTCTCACCGGTCGGGGGAGTGGACGCTTCGGCACTGTGGGTCCGCTTACGCTGCAGCAGCAGGGGAACGATAAAGCCACCGACGGCCAGTCCAAGTGCAAAGATGACCTCAGCCTCGAGTTGGAAGTGAAGGGCCTGGGCGACCAGATAGCCAACCAGAGCGAGGATGAGTGCGCAGATGGCAGCCTGCAGCAGCAGGGGGTAATCGGACAATCTCATGGGGTTCTGCCCTTATATGAATGAAATCAATGAAAACGCAACACTTTGTTCACCTTCATGGTAACCAGCTTTGCAGTACTAAGCCACTTGCCAAGGGGTAAAAAGGGATATTGGCAAGTTCTGCCCTATATAAAAGGGGCGCCAGAGCCACAAATGTGGATAACTCTGTATATATACACTTAGTATTCTGTTTCTAACTGATTGTTTTGAAGTTTTCGTGATTTTCTTCAAAAAAAGCCTTGTCATCCCGGCGCGCCTCCCTATAATGCGCCCTCACCAGCACGGCGGATGACGCCGGATGGTCAGCGAGTTGGCAACGCCAACCTGGCTGCGAAAGAAAAGCGATA
>NZ_CDDB01000050.1 GCF_000820105.1 Aeromonas schubertii
GGTGATGAGCAACCACTATCATCTGGTGCTGAAAGTAGATGCCGAGCAGGCCCAGGGCTGGAGCGAGCGGGAGGTGGCCGAGCGGTGGGCCGGGCTGTTCCAGTGGCCGCTACTGGTACGCCGCTGGTATCAGGGGGATGCCCTGATTGAGCCTGAGCTCGCGGTAGTGCAGGGGCTGATAGAGGAGTGGCGTGGGCGGCTCTACTCCATCAGCTGGTTCGTGCGCCTGCTCAACGAAGGGTTGGCTCGCCAAGCTAATCAGGAAGATAGCTGCAAGGGTCACTTCTGGGAGGGGCGCTTCAAGAGCCAGGCCCTGCTGACGGAGTCGGCACTGCTCGCCTGCATGACCTATGTGGAGCTAAACCCCATTCGCGCCAAACTCGCCGACCGACCCGAGGAGAGCGACTACACCAGCATCAGCCAGCGCCTGGGAAGGGCCCAAACCACCGAGTTGCCACCCTTGCTGCTCCCTTTCGCTCAGAAGGGTAAACTCGAGTCACTCCCCTACACCTTCAGCGACTATCTGGCGCTGGTTGACTGGACTGGCCGTGCCATCCGCGATGACAAGCGGGGCCATATTCCCGAGGTGCTTTCTCCCATCCTGCAACGGTTGCAACTCGACGGTGACGACTGGCTCAAGCAGGTGAAGCTGTTCAAACGAAGCGGCATTCGGGCCATCGGCCACGGTGCGGCGCGAGAGCGTTACGCCCACCACTGCGGTCAGCGACGGTGTCATCAACCTCATTGAACGCTCTTCGATAAGGTGTTGATACATAGTGATCAGGGCCACCAGGCCACTAGTTTGGTGCGAGTCTGCAGGTTATGAGAAATTGGCTGACTTCAGTCGGCGTTCTTGATTGTTCCCAGCGTGATTAACTCAAACAACCTTGGAGGGCGTGAGGCTGCGTGTGCTTTTACCAGAATGGTGGGTGTCCTTAAATTTTTTTATTTGAAAGGCATAAATTTAGTAATATGACGAGTGGGAAATATGATAAGTCTCACCCTGAAATATCTAACCCTGTGAGGGGCGGATATGGGGCCTATAAAGTTCAGTATAGGAAGCTTATGCTGGCCTACTCATTGGATAAGAATGCTGCACTAAAAGCAGCATCTTGGGGGAAGTTCCAGATATTAGGTTCCAACCACTTGAGTGCCGGATATAAAGATGTACATGAATTCGTTAGTTCGCTCAGTGTTTCAGAAAAAACCACCTTAAAGCTTTTATTAATTTTATAAAGGCTGATGATAGATTGCTCAAAGCTATTCGAGCAAAGGATTGGTTAGCATTTGCACTAGTGTACAATGGTCCTAGTCAGAAAGGGTATGATAAACGAATGAAGGATAATTACAACGCGCTCTAATATTTATATTTTTATGTTGCTTTATTTAATTTCATCTTCTTCGCATAGCAGCGAAAACGTGTATTTTTCTTGTGAGACTGATAAAGGTGACGTTAAGTTATTTGTTGATGGAAATATATTGAGTTATGAATTCTCAAAAGGTGATAAGACTGAGCTTTCTTATCATTCATCGGGATATGGATTTAGTGGGTTCAGTCATAATTATTACTATAGATACCAGACTGAATATGGAAAGGTTTCTTTCAGTAAAGGGAAATACAAGTATTCTATTTTTTAGTAACTATGAAGGTAATGAAGAGATATCAGGTGTAATAGTGACTATATCCGAAAAAGAATATAACATCCCTTGCAGAAAAAAAATTACAAACAAACTTGTGGATCTTATCCCCTTACTACAATGTGATAAAGAAGATGCATTGGGATGTTATCCTAAACAATAATGTCTTTAATGTTGTTTTTGGTGCAGATTAATGAATCTATTTTTGAGAGCTGAACAAATTCTGGTGCAAATTCTGAAATTCTGGGACACCCACCATTTTGATAGGGGCGTAGCGCTCTGCGGGAAAATGCTGAGAAATTCTGGGTCACCCACAATGGGAGCTCTGTGACACCCATCATTTGTAACCGTACCCTGACAGGGACTTGACGCACACAACTCGGCAGGGATGGGGTAATCTGTATAGATCCAGCAATCACTGGAAAGCATTCCAAAACTGGCCTCTTTTTACTGATCGGAAAAGTATTTATCGGGGTGGATATAGGCTCGTAGCCAAGTAGTGTGTTTTATTTTTTTTCTGTGGGTGATGATGTATGGTCTTTTGGTTTTTTCGAACGAATGGAGAGCGGTCGCCATGTCATTTTTTGTCTCGCTCAGTCAGATCTGGTTGATATTTAGAGTTTAAAGGATGGCTTATTATTTCAATAGCGGTCGTCTTGTTTTTAGCCATGGTGTTGGGTTGAGTCAAGCAGTTACAAAGAGAGTCTCTATTATTAACTGGAGTGGATCTCCGGCCCTTCTTGATATCTGTTTTTTGAAATCGAATTGGTGACCATGATGTGATAACTGGTGGTCATATGAGCCAATAAAGTGTAGAGTGGTCAGGCTAAATATTGACCTGAATGGTCATCACGGGAGAATGGAACGAACTGACAGGGAGGCATAGATGGAACAGTATCAGTCTTGGCTGGGGGATTATCTGCTGAGCCGACGCGACGGGGATCATGCCATGGCGGCCGATCTGGCGCGGGATATTGAGGCGTTCTGGGCCGAGCAAGGCAACAAAGAGGAAAAAGAGAAGTGGCGAAGCCGCTACCGCCAACATCTGGCGCAGGCAGTCTGAGTCACACGCGATAGCGGGGCCTTTGGCCCCGTTCCTTTTTGGCTCTCACAGCCACTCCAGACCGGCATAGGGTACCTGGCGAAGGGCGCTGAGGCGGCTGGCCAGATCGCCGGCGTGGATCTCCAGGCGGTGGCCGTCCGGATCGAGCAGGTAAATCGAGTCACCCTCGCTGCTGTTCTGTTTCCACTCCACCACAGCGGCGGCGCGCAGCCGCTCACAGAAGGTGGCGAAGTGCTCGGGATCGATGGAGAGGGCTACATGGGTGTAATCCCGGGCCGGGGCTGGCGTGTCGCATGAGAGGCAGAGCCAGAGTGTTCCCAGACTTAGGTAGGCTCCGCCGCCCCAGCGTACATGGGGGTGAAAGCCCAGCAGATCACGATAGAAGGTGAGGCTGCGCTCGAGATCGCCGCTAGCCAGGGTCAGATGATTAAGACCGGTCAGCATGCCCCAGTTCCTAATGGGTGAGCCAGATCATCAGGCTGAAGAATCCGGCCATCAGCGAGCCCAGTCCAATGATCCAGTAAAACCCCTTGAGTCCCTGTTTGAGGGGAATGCGAAACCAGAGCAGGAAGAGATACCAGCCAATGGCCAGCAGCAGGGGAATAAGAAACATTCGAGCCATCACGTCCTCACTGTTATGCTGTGGCCTCTTCGTTGCATACCTAATGGACTGTAACAATGAATCAGCTGCAAATCACCGCCTTCGGCGATCCTTCTGTTCTCAGGCTGGCCAGTGTGCCCGAGGCCGTCCCCGGTGAGGGGCAGGTGCGGGTGCGGGTGCACTATGCCGGCGTAAATCCCATCGATGCCAAGACGCGTGCCGGCCTCGGCTGGGCGGCAGCCCAAAATCGGGACAAGCTTCCCTGGACTCCGGGTTATGACGTGGCCGGTGTGGTCGAGGCACTGGGTCCCGGCGTGACCACACTTGCCGTGGGCGACAGGGTGTGTGGCATGGTGGGTTTCCCCCTCGCCGGTGGTGGCTATGGCGAGTCTGTGGTGGCGCAGGTGGATGAGTTGGCCCGCCTGACCACACTGCCGCTGGATCAGGGGGCCGGCCTGCCTCTGGCCGGGCTCACCGCCTGGCAAGGGCTCTTCGAGCACGGTGAGCTGCAAAAGGGGCAGCGGGTGTTGATTCTGGCCGCCGCCGGTGGTGTGGGCCATCTGGCACTGCAGTGGGCGCGCGCCTGGGGCGCCGAGGTGGTGGCCCTGGCCAGCCCGGATAACCATGGCTTCGTGTTGGGGCTGGGGGCGCGTGCCGCCTTCGATTATCACGACCCCGATTGGCCTGCCCGGGTGGGCGAGGTCGATCTGGTGCTGGATCTGGTGGGGGGCGAGAGCGGCCAGCGGGCGCTCGCCTGTGTCAAGGCCGGTGGCCGGCTGGTCACTGTCCCCACCATCACGGCCGAGGCGATCAAGGCGGCCGGGAGCGAAGGTGGCGTCGAGGTGCGCGGCATGCTGGTCCACCCGGACAGCAAACAGCTCGCCCAGATGGTGATGCTGCTCGAGATGGGTGAGGCCCATCTCCAGCTCGCCCATATCTTCCCTCTGGCCGAAGGGGCCCTGGCCCATCAGGCCATCGAAGGCGGTCACACCCGCGGCAAGTTGCTGCTGCGCATGGATGGCCATGCCTGATCTGGCGCTTTGGCTGGGTGCTCATGGCCTGACGGCGCTGTTTGTCAGCGCCTTCGTCTCGGCCACCCTGCTGCCCGGTGGCTCAGAGGTGTTGCTGGGCGCCATGGTGGCCCAGCAGCAGTGGAGCCTCTCCAGCCTGCTCGGGTGGGCGACCCTGGGCAATACCCTGGGCTCCATGACCACCTTTGCCCTCGGTTGGTGGGCCCGGCGTCACAAGGCTCCCGAGGATTTCACTGGCCGTGGGGAACAAACTGCCCTTTCGTGGCTCCAACTACATGGCCACTGGGCCCTGCTACTGGCCTGGGCCCCGATCGTCGGGGATGGCCTCTGCCTGCTGGCGGGTTGGCTAAAGATGGCGCCACTGCGCGCCTGCCTGCTGATCGCCCTGGGCAAACTGGCCCGTTATGGAACGGTCGCCCTGCTGGCCGGCCAGTTCTTCTGACTCAACGCGAGGTATTCGTGAAGCATCCACTCTCTCTTCTTGTGCTCGCCCTGCTCTCCTCCTCGGTGCTGGCGGCCCCGACCCTGGTGGCCGAACAGCATAAAGAGCCCGGCAAGCTCGCCATTCCCTATCAGATGTATCGCCTCGACAACGGTCTGACCGTGATCCTGGCACCGGACAAGTCTGACCCTCTGGTCCATCTCGATGTCACCTACCACGTGGGCTCTTCCCGCGAGGTGGTGGGCAAGTCCGGTTTCGCCCACTTCTTCGAACACATGATGTTCCAGGGATCGAAAAACGTGGGCGATCAGGAACATATGCGCATCATCAACGAGGCCGGTGGCACCATGAACGGGACCACCAACCGGGATCGCACCAACTACTACGAAACCGTGCCGGCCAACCAGCTGGAGAAGGTGCTCTGGCTCGAAGCCGACCGTATGGGCTTCCTGCTCGAGGCGGTGAGCCAGAAGAAGTTCGAAATTCAGCGTGCCACGGTCAAGAACGAACGGGCCCAGCGTATCGACAACCAGCCTTACGGCCTGGTGGGAGAGCGGGTGGGTGAGGCGCTCTATCCGCGCACCCATCCCTACTCCTGGCAGCCTATCGGCTATGTGGAGGATCTCGACCGGGTCGGTGTGGATGACTTGAAGCAGTTCTTCCTGCGCTGGTATGGTCCCAACAACGCCACCCTGACCCTGGGCGGCGACTTCGAGCCCAAGCAGGCCCTGGCCTGGATTGAGCAATACTTCGGCCCGATCCCCCGTGGACCCGAGGTGGCCGAGCCGACCCCCGAGCCGGTGACCCTGCCAGAGACCCGTTACGTCACCCTGGAAGACAAGGTGCACCTGCCGCTGCTCTATATCAGTTACCCGACCGTCGCCCTTGGGGATCCGCAAGAGCCGGCCCTCGACATGTTTGCCGACGTGCTGGGGGGCTCGGCGAGCTCCATGCTCTATCAGGCCCTGGTCAAGACGGGCAAGGCGGTCGACGTGGGTGCCTCCCACTACTGTGAGGAGCTCGCCTGTACCCTCACCGTCTATGCCTACCCCAACCCGGCGGTCGATGGCAGCCTCAAGAGCCTCAAGGCCGAGGTGGACAAGGTGATCGGCCAGTTTGCCCGGCGTGGTGTGCAGCCAGATGATCTCGAGAAGGCGATCAACAAGTACCGGGCCTCGACCATCTGGGGCCTGGACAGTGTCGAGGGCAAGGTGAGCCAGCTCGCCATGGGCCAGGTCTTCATGCAAGACCCCAACTACCTCTTCAAGAGCCTGGATGCCATCGGCAAGGTGACTCCGGCCCAGGTCAAGGCCGCCTATGACCAGTACATACTGAACAAGCCGTCCGTGGTGTTGAGCGTGGTGCCCAAGGGCAAGCGGGATTGGCAGGCGGCCAAGCCCAACTTCACGCCGGCCGAGCGTGCGCTGCCCGACTACAGCAAGCACGGGCAGGCGTTGCCGGTGCGCACCGTCAAAGATGACTTCGATCGCAGCGTGCAGCCCAAGGCTGGCCCGGCGATCAGTGTGACGGTGCCGACCACCTGGCACGGCAAGCTCGACAAGGGGATCGAGATCATCGGCACCAGGAGTGACGAGATCCCGGCCGTCTCCATCACCATCGCCCTGCCCGGCGGGATCCGTGCAGAAGGCAAGGATCAACTCGGCATCGCCAACCTGACTGCGGCCATGCTGGGGCAGGGGAGTGAGCGCCTGAGCGAGGCTCAGCTCAGCGACGAGCTGCAAAAACTCGGCTCCGGTATCAGCTTCTCCAGTGCCCAGTACAATAACCTCATCACCATCAGCAGCCTGACCGACAAGTTGCCCGAGACCCTGGCGCTGGTGCAGGAGCTCCTGTTCCAGCCCGGTTTGCGTGAGGCTGACTTCGAGCGCACCAAGAACCAGATCCTGCAGGGGATGCAGCAGAGCCAGCAGCAACCGGCCTGGATGGCGGGCCAAGCTTTCCGCGAGCTGCTCTACGGCCAGCAGACCCGCCTCGGTCAGCCCTCTGACGGCACCCTCAAGGATGTCGAGAAGTTGACCCTGGCGGATGTGAAGGCCTTCTGGCAGCGCTACTACAACCCGGCCAATGCCCGCATCGTGGTGGCTGGCGACGTGGACCAGGCCACCATCGAGCAGGGGCTCACGTTCCTCACTCGCTGGCAGGGCAAGGCCCCCGAGCTGGGTAACCTCAAGCCGACCGAGCCCCAGGCCAAGCCCGGCATCTATCTGGTCGACAAGCCGGGGGCCCCCCAGTCGGTGATCCGCATCGGTCGCCGGGCGCTGCCCTACGACGCCACCGGTGAGTACTTCGAGGCCGGTCTGATGAACTTCAACCTGGGGGGCAACTTCAACAGCCGCATCAACCTCAAGCTGCGCGAGGAGAAGGGCTATACCTACGGGGCCAGCTCGGGCTTCTCCGCCAACCGCGACGCCGGTGTCTTCGCCGTCGGTGCCGACGTGCGGGCCGACGCCACCGTCGATGCCATCCGTCAGGTGCTGCTGGAGCTCGACAAGTACCGCAAGGAGGGGCCGAGCGCGAAAGAGATGGATTACTTGCGCAGCGCCGTGACCCAGCAGGATGCCCTCTCCTACGAGACCCTGGATCAGAAGGCCGGCTTCCTGCTGCAGATGATCATGTATCAACTGGGACCTGATTTTGTGGCCCGCCAGGGGGAGATCATCAAGAGCATCAAGCCGCAAGCCCTCAAGGCCCTGGCCGAGCGCTGGCTGGATCCGGGACAGATGGTGATCGTGGTGGTCGGCGATCGCAAGGAGCTTGAAAAACCGCTGCAGGAGCTACATCTTCCCATTTATCCGCTGCCCGCACCTTAAGGCAGCCACAACAACCACCGGCTCCCCTTCGGGGGAGCCTGGAGTGAGCCGTGATTATGACAACACAGACCCTCACCCTCGACGAGCTGCTGGCCGCCCTGGGGACACCGGAACGCCTGCCTGCTCTCAAGGGGATGCGTCGTGGCATCGAGCGCGAGACCCTGCGTATCACCCCGACCGGCGAACTGTCGCAGCAGGATCACCCGCGAGCCCTGGGATCGGCACTGACCCACGCCAACATCACCACTGACTATGCCGAGCCGCTGCTGGAGTTCATTACCCCGGCGACTGACTCTATCGATACCCTGCTCGAGCAGCTCGGAGACGTCCATCGCACCGCGATGCATCAGATGGGTGACGAGCGCCTCTGGCCCCTCTCCATGCCCTGCTTCGTCGGTGGCGAGGAGAGCATCCGTCTGGCCGAATATGGCAGCTCCAACATCGGTCGGATGAAGAACCTCTATCGACGTGGTCTCAAGCTGCGCTACGGCAGCCTGATGCAGGTGATCGCCGGGGTGCACTTCAACTTCTCCATGCCCGAGAGTTTCTGGTGCGAGTGGCAGGCCCTCGCCTGCAAGGAGTGTTGCAGCCAGCGTTTCATCTCTGAAAAGTACATGGGGCTTATTCGCAACGTCTACCGCTTCGGTTGGCTGGTACCCTATCTGTTTGGGGCCTCCCCGGCCATCTGCGCCTCCTTCCTCAAGGGGCGCGAGACTCGCCTTCCCTTCGAGAAGCTGGGGGAGGGGACCCTCTACCTCCCCTATGCCACCTCCCTGCGCCTGTCGGATCTTGGCTATACCAACAGCGCCCAGGCCGGGCTCAACATCAGCCACGACAGCCTGCCGGCCTATGTGGCGTCGTTGCGCCGCGCCATCCAGACCCATGCTCCCGAGTTTTCCAGGCTGGGGGTCAAGGTGGATGGCGAGTATCGTCAGCTCAACGACAACGTGCTGCAGCTGGAGAACGAGCTGTACGCCCCGATCCGTCCCAAGAACACCCCGCGCAGTGGTGAGAAGCCCTCGGATGCCCTGGCCCGACGCGGTATCGACTACATCGAGCTGCGCACCGTGGACGTCAACCCCTTCAGCCCCATCGGCATCGAGGCCGACCAGATCCGCTTCTTCGATCTCTTCCTGGTGTGGTGCCTGCTGCGTCCGTCCCCCTTGCTGGGGGAAGAGGAGATGGCCCGCAACCGCCGCAACCAGACCAGGGTCGTGTTGGAGGGGCGTCGCCCCGGCCTGATGCTGGAGACCGACGGTGGCGAGCAGAGCCTCAAGGAGTGGGGTCTGTCCCTGTTCGACGAGCTGGCCAAGGTGGCCACCCTGCTCGACGCCAGCTGTGGTCGCCGCAACCGCTATGCCGCCACCCTGGAGGCCTTGCGTCCCCGTCTCGAGGATCCCGAGCTGACCCTGTCGGCCCGCCTGCTGCGCGAGCTCAAGTCCGAGAACAAGGACAACGCCTGCCTCGGCCGCGAGCTGGCCGCCCGTTACCGGGAGCAGTTGCTCACCACGCCTCTGGAGTATTGGGATGAGGAGTACTTCACCGCCGAGGCGCGCGACTCCCTGCAAAAACAGCGGGAGATTGAGCGCGGCGACAGCCTGAGCTTCGATGACTTCCTGGCCGACTACTTCGGCCAAGGGGTGCCGGTCGCCTGAGGGCGCCCCAGGGAATAAGTGAAAAAAGCCCCGTCACAGTGACGGGGCTTTTTCTTGGCGCTTGTTGTGGGTGCCGGCTCAGGCGACCCCATACATGGCGTCGATCTCCTGCTTGTAGGTCGCCTCTATGATGCGACGGCGCAGCTTCATGGTGGGGGTGAGCTCCCCCAACTCCATGGAGAAGGCGCGCGGTAGCAGGGTGAACTTCTTCACCTGCTCGAACTTGGCCAGCTCCTGTTGCAGCTCCGCGATACGGGCTTCGAAGAACTCCACCACCTTGGAGTGGCGCAGCAGCTCGGTCTTGCACTGGTACTGCAGGTTGATGGAGCGGGCGTACTCCTCCAGCGACTCGAAGCAGGGCACGATCAGGGCCGAGACGAAGTGGCGGGCGTCGGCCACGATGGCGATCTGCTCGATGAAGCGATCCTTGCCGAGGGTCCCTTCCACCACCTGGGGGGCCACATACTTGCCGTTGGAGGTCTTCATCAGCTCCTTGAGGCGCTCGGTGAAGTAGATGTTCCCTTTGGCGTCGATATCGCCGGCGTCGCCGGTGCGCAGGAAGCCATCGTCGGTCATCACCTCGGCCGTCGCCTGGGGCTTCTTGTAGTAGCCGCGCATCACGGTCGCCGAGCGCACCAGCAGCTCCTTGTTCTCACCCAGCTTGACCTCGATCCCCGGCAGCAGGGTACCGATAGAGCCCAGCTTGAAGTGACTCTCCTCGTAGCAGCAGACGGTGGCCGTGGTCTCGGTCATGCCGTAGCCGTACTTGAGGTTGAGCCCCATGGCCTGGAAGAAGAGGTTAACGTCGTCGGCGAGGCGGGCACCGGCCACCGGCAGGAAACGGGTGCGGCCACCGAAGCGGGCGCGCAGCTTGCGAAACACCAGCCGCTCGGCGAGCCAGAGCTGGCCGTAGAGCAGGGGCGAGACCCGTTTATCCTGCTGGCGACGCTCCACCACCCGGGTACCGACCCGGGTGGCCCAACCGAACAGGGCGCGGCGCAGGGGCGGCGCCTCGGCCACCTTGGCCTGGATCATGGCATAGGCCTTCTCGTAGAGACGCGGCACCGAGCACATGACGGTGGGTTTGACCTCGCCGAGGACCGACATCACCTGCTGGGGGTCGCGGATATAGACGTTCTCGGCGCCGCAGTAGAGCACATAGTAGCTCCAGGCCCGCTCGAAGACGTGGCTGAGGGGCAGCATGCACAGGGAGACATCCTCCTCACCCAGATCGAGGCGGCCGTCGTGCATCTGGAAGCAGGCGGCGATGTTGGCAAAGTCCAGCATCACCCCCTTGGGTTCGCCCGTGGTGCCCGAGGTGTAGATGAGGGTGAGCAGATCGTCCATGGCGTAGCGACGCTCGCGCTCTCGCAGGGTCTGCTCGCTCGGAAGGTGGTTGCCGCTGCTGAGGAAGGTCTGGAAGTGGCAGGCCTGCTGGCAGCCGCGCAGATTGATGGTGCCATCGAGGGCGATCACCAGGCGAATGTCACCGCTCTCGATCAGTTGCAGCGCCTGGTCGAACTGGGGCTGCTCCCCCACGAAGAGGATCTGGATGTCGGCGTCACGCACTATGTAACGCGCCTGCTCCAGGGTGCTGGTGGGGTAGATGGGGACGCTCACCCCGCGGGCGGCCAGGATACCGAGGTCGGCCTGGGTCCACTCCGGCATGTTGCGGGCATAGATGCCCACCATCTCTTTCTCCTGATGGCCGGCGCGGATCAGCGCCTGGGCACAGTAGTCCATGGCCTGGCCCAGGGTGCGCCAACCGATGGCTCGCCACTGGCCATCCTGACGGGTCCGCAGGGCCGCCTTGTTACCCAACCGGGCAATGCGCTCGCGAATCAGTCGAACCAAATGAAGCTGCTGCATCAAAAAGATTTCCTCAGTAACAGTTGTACGCCCTCAGGCGGCGTAATCAGCGGGCTAGAGTGTAAACACTAAAAATACAGCTTACAAGTGTGCGCTGTTTTCGAAGGTCACATTTTGCACATTTCGCCGGGGCTTGGGATGAGCCCCAAAGAGTGGTTAAATAGGAACGGAATCAATAAGCTGGAGTCGGGTATGGCAAGCAAGGGAGTGCTGATGGGGCTGGTGGGTGGCGTGCTGTTACTGGCCGGGGCCGGGACAGCCGGGGTCTGGTGGTGGCTGGGCCAATCGACACCGGATGTCGCCGTCAAGGCCCCCGACAAACCCAGTCCCAAGGCCTGGCAGGAGGGATTCGCCGGTTTCTTGCTGGCGCGCTCCGAATCGGAGCAAAGCGGTATCCCCCTGCTCTATCTGGTGGAGCGCAATCCGGGACACTGCTTCTATTGCAAGCAACTGCATCAGGCGCTGTTCGATAACCCAGAGATGAAGGCGGCCATCGCCCCCTTCATCAAGATCTCTTTGAACCCCGACGCCAACAACAACAGCCAGCAGGCGATCGCCCAGTTGCCCGAAATTACCTCTTATCCGGCCATGTTTATGCAGCTCTCGCCCCAGGGGCCCCTGCTCCCCCTCAAGGTGGTGGTGCAGGCCGAGCAAATATGGGTACCGCGGGAAGACTACATGAAGGGCAACTTCATGCCCCTCTCACCGGCCAGCCTGACCCTGGCCATCGACAACACCCGCAAGTTGCTGGCCGCGACGCCGACTCGCTGAGGGTCATCCCAGATCGAACAGGCGCGACATCAGGATGGCGTCCTCGCGATCCGCGCCTGTGCCATAGTACTCCTCCCGTCGGCAATACTCGGCGAAGCCCTCGCTCTCGTAGAGGGCGATGGCCGGTCCATTGCCGGCGCGCACCTCGAGAAACCAGGCCTGCGCCCCCTTGTCCTTGCTACGGGTCAGGTACTCTTGCAGCAGGGCGCGTCCCAGCCCCTTGCCCTGCCACCCGGGATGGACGCAGATGTTCATCAGTGAGCTGTCGCCTGCCACCAGATCCGAGATGAAGAAGCCGACCGGCTCACCCTCGACCAGCATCAGGCCGTTGAGGTAGCGAGGGCCGAAGCAGGAGAGCAGGTTGGCCTGGCTCCAGGGCCAGCGATGGGCGGCCTGTTCAATGGGGTAGACGAGGTCGACGTCGGCCTCGGTCAGGGGGCGAAATTCAGTCATGGTGTGTGCGGATCTGTTGCCACAGGGCGCGCTTGTCGGCGGCGGTGGGATTGAGGGGGCAGACCAGGGCGCCTGGCCTGGCCGGATCGGGCCGGGTCAGCCAGAGCCAGCGCGGCTGACCGGCCGGCAGCGGGCCGGGAGGGTGCAGGCTCACCTCGGCCGGGGTGATGCCGAGCAGGGCGCAGAGATCCTCCAGCAGGGGGCGGGCGGGTAGCCGCTCGGCCACCAGCCAGAGGCCCTGAGGCTCGGTTGCCGCATGAGGCTCCCCGGTCGCGTCGGCGGGGAGAGGATGGCGCAGCTGCCAGCTGGGGATCCCCATCCGGCTGAGCAGGGCGGCGCGAAGATCTGCGGGGGCACGATCGGGCATAGAGAGCGGTCGCTTTGATCTGGGTTGGCAATGAAAGGCGTGAGCAGAGTACACTCGAACCTCTTTTGCTGCACTATTTTGCTGCGCCATGCGAATGGCACATTTCTGGAACGGAGCCTCTCATGCAGCCACAAGGCAATCTGGGCGAGCGGATCGCCCACCTTATTTCAGCCCTCGGAGAAGGGCTTTATGAACGCCAGGATGTGCTGCGTCTCTGTCTGCTGGCGGCCCTCTCGGGAGAGAGCGTCTTTTTGCTCGGCCCCCCGGGGATCGCCAAGAGCCTCATCGCACGGCGCCTCAAGCAGGCCTTCGTCGATGCGCGTCACTTCGAATACCTGATGACCCGTTTCTCCACTCCCGAAGAGGTGTTTGGTCCTCTCTCCATCCAGGCTCTCAAGGAGGAGGGGAAGTACCACAGACTCACCCGGGGTTATCTGCCCGAGGCCGAGGTGGTCTTCCTCGACGAGATCTGGAAGGCGGGCCCGGCCATCCTCAATACCCTGCTCACGGCCATCAACGAGCATCAGTTCCGCAACGGCGACACCCTGCACGATATTCCGTTGCGCCTGCTGGTGACCGCCTCCAACGAGCTGCCGGCGACCGACAGTGGTCTCGAGGCCCTCTACGACCGCATGCTGATCCGCCTGTGGCTGGATCGGGTACAGGAGAAGTCCCACTTCCGGGCCCTGCTCGGCAGCGAAGGGCGCGCCGAGGTGAAGATGCCGGCGGCCCTGCCGGTACGCGGTGAAGAGTATCTGGCCTGGCAGGGGGGCATCGAGCTGGTGCGGTTGCCCGACTCGGTATTTGAGCTCATCTATCAGCTGCGCCACGCCATCGAGAGCCGGCTGGCACACTGCTATGTGTCGGATCGCCGCTGGAAGAAGGCGGTGCGCCTGGCCAAGGCGAGCGCCTTCTTCAACGGGCGCGATGCGGTGGGTCCCCTCGATCTGCTGCTGCTCAAAGATTGCCTCTGGCACGACGAGAGCTCCCGCCAGGGACTCCATGACATCATGAGCGAGTTGGCAACCCTGCACTGCTTTGACCAACTCTCCCTGAGCCAGCGTCTGCAGAGCCTGCAGGATCAACTGCTGCAGTGGGAGGGGGAGATCGCCGTGCGCCTCGCCCCCACCGCCAGGCGCACCCGCAACTGGCTCGGCCGCGAGACCGGTTGGGCCCTTCACTTCGGCGAGCACCGCGGGCCCAAGGAGAAGGTGGTGCTGCGCCTGCTGTGGCCTGCCCCCCTGGAGGCGGATCATCCGGATCAGCTGAGCGACGAGCTGGAGTTCGATCGGGTGGTGCTCGACTACTGGCGCGAGGGGGCCGAGTCGGTGGCGGGTCGTTGCCTGCGCCACAAGTGGGAGCGGCAACTGGAGCTCTGTCTCGACGAGGAGCGTCATCTGCAGGTGATCGACGCTCAGCGCAACCCGGTCGCCCTGCTGCACCCCACCCTGATGCCCGAGGTGGTCAGCGCCCCCTGGCGCGAGCGGCTGGCGGCTATCACATCGGAGCAGCGGGCCCTGCTGCAGGATATCCGGCGCCAGCGGCTCACCTTTGAGCAGCAGCAATCCCATCTATTCTTGGGGGAGGAGTGGCTGGATCGGATCGAGAGCAGCTTCTTCGTGCTGATGCGTGATGCCGAGGTGGTCATGGCCCGGCTCGACACCTGGAAGGACAGGGTCACAGACCTGGTAGGTTGATTCATGCTGGAAATCGGAGCCATGGAGCTCGGCATCATGATGGCGGAAGGGGAGCTGGTCACCGAGATGGTGCTGGCGCTGGCTGGCTCGAGCAAGCTGGTCGACTTCATGCGCAAGGCCCCCAAAGAGGCGGCCCGCTTGCGACGCCGCCTCTTCAACTGGGGCGATCGGGTGCGCGCCGATCTCCGGCGCAAGCCCGTGCCCCCCGCCATGGAGCGAGAGTATCTCGCCTATCAGGCCTGCCGCCCTCTCTCCTGCCAGCAGTTGCTGGCCCGTAGCCAGACGATTCTGGAGGCGCTGGAGCCCGGTAGCCCCTTCTCCCTCGAGGCTCCCTCCCTGCTCTCCCAGTTGCGAGATTCGCCTACCGAGGCGCGCCGGCGGCTCCTGATGGAGCGTTGGCGCACCAGCCTGGTGGCGGCCCTGCTCCGTTTTCAGCAGGAGCTGGCCGAAGCCGAGCGCGAGAAACAGCAACAGGAGCTGGAGTCCCAGCTGCTGGCCAATCGGGAGTTGGTCGAAGCCCTGGATCCCGAGCAGGTCTCGGCCGGTGGCCTCTGGGATCTGGCTCAGGGAAAATGGCATCCCCGCAGCCTGGTGCTGGTGCGCCAATACGCCGCCATGCTCGAGAAAGAGCCCCTGCTGCGCGAGATAGCAGAGCTGCTCGGTCGCAGCGACAGGGACAAGGAGCGCGACCATCAGCCCAAGCCCCCGGAGCCCATGATCGAGCTGGAGCCGGTCATCAGTGACGAGGTGCCCGACGATCTGGTGGGGATCCACCCGGCCGGGGATCTGCTGCGCATGTTACCGAGCGAATCGGTCATGCTGGGGGACCCGGATCTGGAGTACGAATTCTATCGACGCTACCTGGAGCGTCGCCTGCTCAGCTACCAGCCCAAGGGGATGCTGCCCCGTCAGCGCCTGATCCCCCTGCAACCCAGGGATCAGGGGCGTGAGGAGCAGCAGCGGGGCCCCTTCATCGTCTGTGTCGATACGTCCGGCTCCATGGGGGGGTATCCGGAGGAGTGTGCCAAGGCGCTCTTTCTCGCCCTGCTCAAGGTGGCCATGGCCGAGCAGCGCCCCTGCTTCCTGATGCTCTTCTCCACCGAGGTGGTGACCCTGGAGATCACCGCCGAGACCGGGTTGGAGAAGGCCGAACGTTTCCTCTCCATGAGCTTTCACGGGGGCACGGATCTGGTGCCCTGCCTGGAGCGGGCCCTGACCCAGCTCGAGGCGCCGGCCTTTTTGCGGGCCGATGTGTTGATGCTCTCCGATTTCGTGGCCCAACGCTTGCCCCAGGCTCTGCTCGACCGGTTGAACCAGCGCCGGGCCGCCGAGACCCGTTTCTATGCGGTGGCCATGTCCCGTCACGCCAAGCAGGCCCTGCTGCGGATCTTCGATCGCAGCTGGTTGCTCGACTGCTCCCTGCCCGGTCGCTGGCTGCGGCACTGGAGGCAGCCATGAGTGGCCCGGGGACGAGAGGCCTGTTGCTGCTGGGCACACTGCTGACGCCGCTCTGCGCGTCGACCGTGCCCCTCTCTTCGGCCGAGCTGGAGCGGGAGCTCGGCGCCATCGAACACACCTATCTCGCGGACACCGAGTTTCGGGGGCGGGTGGAGCGTCTGCGTGTCGATCTCTCTGCCTATCCGGCGGCGCAGCAGATGCGGATCCGGCGTCTGGCCTGCTGGACCCAGCCGGCCGACGAGATAGTGGAGTATCGTCAGGCGATGACTCAGGCAAACCAGGAGTATGAGCTGGCCCTTGCCCTGGGTGATGAGGTCGCCCAGAGTGATTTCATCCTCTGTCGGGGCTGGTTTCATCAGCTGCTCGGGGAGATAGCTCTCGCTTACGGGGACTACAGCCAGGCCCTGTCCCTGGCGCAGCACGCCGGAGATCGCAGGCAACAGGCCCAGGCCCTGCTCTATCGGGGCGCCCTCTTCTCGTTTCAGGGGAGTCCGGCCAAGGGGCTCAGCGATCTGATGAGTGCCCAGCGCCTCTACGATGCCCTGTCGCTCCCGAGCTGGTATGGCAAGGTACAGCTGGATCTGGCTGCCACCTACCGCCGCATGGAGCTCTTTGGCCCGGCCCGGCGGCTGCTCGATGAGATAGAGATGCAGTTGCCACCCCAAGGGGACAGCGCCCTTCTCTACGATCTGCATCGCCAGCGGGCCATGCTGGAAAATGGCCAGGGTCACTACCATGAGGCCCTGACCGAGCTGGACAAGGCCGAGGCAAGCCATCCGGAATCCACCGCTCTGGGCCTCTCCCTGCTGCGCCTGGATCGGGCAGAGGCCATGTTGGGGCTGGGGCAGTTAGAGGAGGCAACGGCCCTGCTCAAGCACGTCGGTGAGGCGTTTAAGGCCGAGACAGATCCCCTGCTCAATGGCTACTGGCATCTGCTGATGGCGCAGGCCGACACCCAGGCCGGCGCTTACCAGAGTGCGCTGTTCCACCTCAATCGGGCCGAGCCTCCCCTGCGGCGGGAAGACAACCTGCGTTACCTCATCAGGCTGGCCTCCCTGCGCAGCCAGGCGCTGGAGGGGTTGGGGCAGTTACAGGCGGCTCTCGACGAGCAGCGTCTGTTTATCGCCCTCAGAACTCACTTCATTCGCGAGATCCAGGAGCAGAGTGCCGCCTGGGTACGCGGTGAGTTCGAGCTGGCGCGCCAGGAGGCGGAAAACGCCCTGTTGCGCAGCCATCAGCAGTTGCAGCAACAGGCGCTGGAGTTGGCGGATGAGCGTCGTTTCTGGCTGGCTCTGGTGTTGATCCTGCTGATAGCGACGGGGGCCCTGCTGGTGCGCTGGCTCCTCGAGCGCAATCGCCATATGCGCCAGCTGGCCTTTACCGATGAGCTGACCGGCACCCAGAACCGCCGCCGGGTGTTGAGCCTGGGAGGGCGCATGATGGCCGGTGCCCGTCGGCATGGACACCCCTTCAGCGTGTTGGTGTTCGATATCGATCACTTCAAGCGCATCAATGACAATCTGGGCCACCATCAGGGGGACTGCATTCTCAAGTGGCTGGTGGCCTCTGTGCGCCACCTGCTGCGCCAGCAGGATGTGCTGGGGCGAGTGGGGGGAGAGGAGTTCCTGCTGCTGCTGCCGGGGCTGGAGCTGGCCCAGGCGGCCCGTGTGGCCGAACGGATCCGGGCCTTCATTGCCGGGCGGGCCTTCCCCGGCATGCCCTATCCGGTGACCCTGAGCCTCGGTTGTGCCCAGCTCGGGAGCGGGGACGCCGAGCTCAGCGATCTGATCCGCCGTGCCGATGCTGCCCTCTATCGGGCCAAGGGGGGTGGTCGTAACCGGGTCGAGCTCGACCTCTGACGGGCTGGGTATTTTTCACTCGCGCAGGTATAATGCGCCGCGATTTATCCGCCAACCGGAACCGGGACGCCCATGTAAGACGCCACGACATCCGCCATGTTGACCATGGCCCACTCGTCACGCCGCACTCTGCGAGTCGTGCGTCCGTCCCAATCCCGGCTGCGGCCTGGCCGCTGCCAATCAACTGAAGAATAGTGAATCATGTCATCTGAATTTCTGAGTGAAGTCTCCAAGAGACGCACTTTTGCGATCATCTCGCACCCCGACGCCGGTAAGACCACCATCACCGAGAAAGTGCTGCTGTTCGGACAGGCCATCCAGCGCGCCGGTACCGTCAAGGGCCGTGGCTCGGGCCAGCACGCCAAGTCCGACTGGATGGAGATGGAGAAGCAGCGTGGTATCTCGATCACCACCTCCGTCATGCAGTTCCCCTACGGCGACAGCCTGGTCAACCTGCTCGACACCCCGGGTCACGAGGACTTCTCGGAAGATACCTACCGTACCCTGACGGCGGTCGACTGCTGCCTGATGGTCATCGACGCCGCCAAGGGCGTTGAGGATCGGACCCGCAAGCTGATGGAAGTGACCCGTCTGCGCGATACCCCGATCCTGACCTTCATGAACAAGCTCGACCGGGACATCCGTGACCCGATGGAGCTGCTCGACGAGGTGGAGAGCGAGCTCAACATCATGTGTGCGCCCATCACCTGGCCCATCGGCTGCGGCAAGCTGTTCAAGGGGGTCTATCACCTCTACAAGGATGAGACCTACCTCTACCAGACCGGTCAGGGCCACACCATCCAGGAAGTGCGCATCGTCAAGGGGCTCGACAACCCCGAGCTGGACACCGCCGTGGGCGAGGATCTCGCATCCCAGTTGCGCGGCGAGCTGGAGCTGGTCAAGGGGGCGTCCCACGAGTTTGACCATGAGGCATTCCGTGCCGGCGAGTTGACCCCGGTCTTCTTCGGTACCGCGCTCGGTAACTTCGGCGTCGACCACATGCTGGACGGCCTGACCGAGTGGGCACCGACCCCCATGCCGCGCAAGGCCGAGAGCCGTGAAGTGGTGGCGACCGAGGAGAAGTTCTCCGGCTTCGTGTTCAAGATCCAGGCGAACATGGATCCCAAGCACCGCGACCGCATCGCCTTTATGCGTATCGTCTCCGGTACCTACACCAAGGGCATGAAGATGCGCCATGTGCGCCTCGGTAAGGACGTCAACATCTCCGACGCCGTGACCTTCATGGCCGGCGATCGCGAGCAGGCGGTCGAGGCGGTGGCTGGCGACATCATAGGTCTGCACAACCACGGCACCATCCAGATCGGCGATACCTTCACCCAGGGTGAGGATCTCAAGTTCACCGGCATCCCCAACTTCGCGCCCGAGCTGTTCCGCCGTATTCGCCTGCGCGATCCGCTCAAGCAGAAGCAGCTGCTCAAGGGGCTGGTACAGCTCTCCGAAGAGGGCGCGGTGCAGGTGTTCCGTCCGCTGATGAACAACGATCTCATCGTGGGGGCGGTCGGTGTGCTGCAGTTCGACGTGGTGGTGTCTCGTCTCAAGAGCGAGTACAACGTCGAGGCCATCTACGAGGCGGTCAACGTGGCGACCGCCCGCTGGGTGGAAGGCAGCGACGTCAAGAAGTTCGAGGAGTTCAAGCGCAAGAATGAGCCGAACCTGGCCCTCGATGGCGGTGACAACCTCACCTACATCGCCCCGACCATGGTCAACCTGCGCCTGGCCCAGGAGCGTCATCCGGACGTCAACTTCCGTCAGACCCGCGAGCATTGACAAGCGCTTGCCTCATCGGCTGACCAGATAAAAACAGACCCCGCCTCGGCGGGGTCTGTTCATTGGCCGCTCGCCTCCGGGCCTGGGGTCATCACTCCTCGGTCGGCGCCTCAAGGGCAGGATCGAGGGAGAGCAGCATGCAGATCTCGCAATCTCCGTGGCCCGTGTGGCCGAGGGGGCCGGGGAGGTGCTCGAACCCCAGGCTCTCGTAGAGGGCGGTCGCCTCGCGCAGGCTGGCGGTGGTCTCCAGGTAGCAGTGGCGGTAGCCCATCTGCCGCGCCTGGGCCAGGGCCTGCAGTACCAACCGTTTGCCCAGTCCCAGACCGCGCAGGGCCGGCAGGAAGTACATCTTCTGCAGCTCGCAGGTCATCCCGTCACCCCCCTGTAGCGGGGCCAAGCCTCCTCCACCCAGTATCTGGCCATCGGGTCCTTCGACAATCCAGTAGCAGCGATCCACCCCCTGATAGACCTCGTAGAGGCGATCGAGGTCCGGATCCGCGACGCCGTAGCCCTTATCGGCGGTGAGACCATACTCGGTCGAGACGGTACGGATCACGGCGGCGATGGCCCGGTTGTCCTCCACCTCGATGGGACGGATCCAGTACCCCTGCTGGCGGCGAGCGCGGGAGAGGGCGCTGCGATAGAGCTGGGTGCCACGCCACAGGGTGTCGCGCTCTTCACCGGTGAGCTGGGCCAGGGCGGCTTCGACCTGGGCATCCATCTCGGCGTGCAGCCCTTCCAACTCGCTGCGTCCCCGCTCGGTCAGGGTCGCGTGCTTGCTGCGCCCGTCTCTGGGGTGATCCTGCCAGGCGATGAGGCCGCGCTCGGCCAGACGCGCCAGGGGGCGGCTGGTGTTGGACTTGTCGATACGCAGCTTGTCGGCCAGTTGCTGGTTGGTGGCGGGACCACTCTCGAGCTCGATCAAGAGGTGAGCCTCGACCGGGCTCAGGGTCAGGGTACCGCACTGCTGGGAGAGCAGTCCCAGCTCACGGACCAGCTCCCGGGAGAGGGCGCGCAGGGATCGGCTGTCCATGAAGTCTCCTTTCGTTGTGGTGTGCAACTTAACATAGGCCACAACGTTGCGTATCGCAAGCAAATAAAAAGGCGGGTCACTTGGGCCCGCCAGGATCACGCGCAGGGATCAAATGAGTTGCGGTAGCAGGGCCTCGCTGTAGGGAACCAGCTCTGTGCCGTTGCGAACCCGCTCGACATAGTCGGGGTTGGCGATGAGGGGGCGGCCGATGGCCACCAGATCGAAGCGGTTGGCCGCGACGGCCTCGGCGGCGCTCTGGGGGGTCAGCTGGCCGACACCCACCAGGGTGCCGCGGTAGTGGGCACGGATATAGTCGCTGGCTCGCCCGTCCAGATAGTCGAAGGTGAGGGCGTCATCGAAGATGCCTACGTGCAGGTAGGCCAGGGTCCGATTGTCCAGCTCGCTCAGCAGATGGTCGAACACGGCGCGATCGCGCACGTCCCCCTTGAGGTGAACATAGGCGCCCGGGGAGAGGCGCAGGGCGGTGCGTTCGCCACCGATGCGCGCGGCGATGGCGTCGACCACCTCCAGGGCAAAGCGGGCCATCTTCTGCGGGCTGCCACCATACTCGTCCTCACGGCGGTTGCTGTCGTGGTGCAGGAACTGGTCGATCAGGTAGCCGTTGGCACCGTGGATCTCGATCCCGTCGAAGCCGGCGTCGATGGCATTGGCGGCGGCCTGGGCATAATCCCGAACCAGCTGCTCAATCTCGGGCACCGTCAGGGCACGGGGCACCTGATAGGTGAGCTCGCGCATGCGGGGTACCGTCCCCTCGAAGGCGACGGCCGAGGGACCGAGCACCTCGGCCTGATGGAAGAAGGGGTGAGAGAGACGCCCCACGTGCCACAGCTGGGCGAAGATCTTGCCCCCCTTGGCATGCACCGCGTCGGTGACGAGCCGCCATCCCTGGATCTGCTCGGGGGTAAACAGGCCCGGGGTATTGGGGTAGCCCTGGCCGTCCGGGCGAATGATCACCGCCTCGGAGATGATGAGCCCCAGATCGGCGCGACGGCCATAGTAGGCGGCCATCTGTTCGGTGGGCACCAGCCCAGGTCCTGCCATGCAGCGGGTGAGGGGGGCCATGACGATCCGGTTGGCCAGGGTCAGGGTGTCGTTAAGCTTGAACGGGGTGAAGAGAGAGCTGGTCATGGGTAACTCCGGCGGTTATTCTTGAATGCGCATTCAAAATCTTTTTGAGCGCGAGTGCAACTCTTTTTTGAATGGTTGTTCAAGAATTCATTGGTCCCGATGGCCGCTGTTTTGAATGTCCGTTCAAGAAACGTTGGAGGAAGGGGGCGTCTGAGGTAGACTGCCCGCCGTTTTTATTTGAGGGAGATCCCATGCGCAGTGCCGAATTTGACCGGGAGCAGGTCCTCACCAACGCCATGGAGGTGTTTCGCAGCAAAGGCTACGCCAAGACCACCATGCAGGAGCTGGTGGCCGCCACCGGGCTCCACCCGGGCAGCCTCTATGGGGCCTTTGGCAACAAGCGGGGATTACTGCTGGCCGCCGTCGATCACTACGTGGAGAGTCGCCGCCAGCAGCGTCGTGACCTCATGGCCGGATGCTCTCCCCTGGCGGGGATCCGCGCCTACCTGATCCACCTCTCCGACGAGCTGATCCAGTGCACCTGCCTGGTCACCCGCACCGTGATGGAGCTGGATCAGGATGAGGAGGTGCGCGAGCGGTTGGCCCGGGTCTATCAGGATCTGGAATCGGATCTGGCGGTTGCGCTGCGTGCCGCCATCGAGCAGGGGGAGCTCCCTGCGGCCGAGGTGGCCACCCTCTCGGCCTATCTGCTGGTGGGGGTGCAGGGGCTGGTCACCTTTGCCCAGTGCCGGCGTGATCCGGCCCTCTCCCTGGCGGTGGTCGAGCAACTGCTGGCCGGGCTGGCGGCTCGCTGAGGCAGGCTCACGGGCGTTGTTCGCCCTCTGCCACCAGCCCCTTCATCAGGGTACGCAGCCAGAGCAGGGCCGGGTGCTGCCCCAATGCCGGGTGCCAGACGCAGTTGAGGTGGTAGCCCGGCACATCCTCCGGCAGATGCAGACGGCGCAGGGGCCAGTGACCCGCCAGCAGATCGGCCACCTTGCTCGGCAGCACCAGCAGGTGGTCGGTCTGGCAGACGATGGCTGCCGCCGACATATAGCTCTGGCTATTGACCGAAATGCGTCGCGACAGCCCCTGGCTCTCAAGCCAGCGATCCAGGCTGGTCTCCGAGGTGCCGAGCGGCGAGTGAAACACGTGGGCCATGCCGATGAGTTGCTCCAGCTCGAGCCGTTCACCCATCCCCCCCAGATCGCTGCGCACCAGGCCGGCCAGCGGCTCGGTGAGCCAGGTCTCCTTGCCCAGATACCCGGGCACCTGCATGTACTCGTCAAATCCCAGCACCAGATCGATCTCGCCGCTCGCCAGCTCCGCCTCCGGTAGCCTGTCGCGCAGGATGCGGATCTCGATGCTCACCCCGGGCGCGAGATCCTTGAGCCGCTGGATAAGCGGCGGCACCAGCACGCACTCCACATAGTCGGTGGTGCACAGCACAAAGCGCCGAAGCGAGGTGTGCGGATCGAACTGCTCCTCGTCGGTGAGCTGCTGCTCCAGCAGGCGCAGGGCCTGGCGCACGCCGCTGTGCAGGCGCTGGGCCCGCGGGGTTGGCACCATGCCCTGGGGGGTGCGCACCAGCAAGGGGTCGCCGAAGGCACTGCGCAGCCGGGCCAGGGCATGGCTCATGGCCGGTTGGCTGATATAGAGGGACTCGGCGGCCCGGGTGACGCTCCCTTGTGTCATCAGGGCATCGAGGGCGAGCAGCAGATTGAGGTCGAGCTGGTGCAGTTTCATGGGAAGATCATTTGCCGTATTTATGGGACAATCCATCCTATTCATTTGATGGATGAGTGTGCAACTTCATACACTGCGGCTCACACTCATTTTCCGGGTGCGCCTAGCCCCGGTCTGCCGGTGGATGAGAGTCCGCCCGTTTCCCCATTACCGGCCGTGTGATGGCCCGTCATCACGCCGCCCGCAAGGACATTGCGATGAGCATCAAGACCATCAACTCCACCCCGGCCGCCGACGGCTTCACCATGCCTGCCGAGTGGGCGCACCAGCAAGCCGTCTGGATGATCTGGCCGTTTCGCCCGGACAACTGGCGCGAGGCCGGTCGCTTCGCGCAAGAGACCTTCGCCAAGGTCGCCGATGCCATAGGTCAGGCCACTCCGGTCTTCATGGGGGTGCCAGCCCGGTTTATGGCGCAGGCCCGCGCCATCATGCCCGCCCACGTTACCCTGGTCGAGATGAACAGCGATGACTGCTGGGCCCGCGACACAGGCCCCACCATCGTCACCAACGCCGCCGGCGAGTGCCGCGGGGTGGATTGGGGCTTCAACGCCTGGGGCGGCCACAAGGGCGGCCTCTACTACCCGTGGGATCAAGACGAGCAAGTGGCGGCCCGGATGCTGGAACAGCACGGCATGGATCGCTACGACGCGCCGCTCATTCTGGAGGGGGGCTCTATCCACGTGGACGGCGAGGGCACCTGCATGACCACCGCCGAGTGCCTGCTCAACGAGAACCGCAACCCGGATCTCACCAAGGAGCAGATCGAAGCGCACCTGCGTGACTACCTCGGTGTGAAGAGCTTTATCTGGCTGAACGAGGGCGTCTACATGGACGAGACCGACGGCCACATCGACAACATGTGCTGCTTCGTGCGCCCCGGTGAAGTGGCCCTGCACTGGACCGACGACGAGAACGATCCCCAGTACGAGCGCTCCCTGGCCGCCCTCAAGGTGCTCGAGGCCGCCGTCGACGCCAAGGGTCGCAAGCTCAAAATCTGGAAGCTGCCCCAGCCGGGCCCGCTCTACTGCACCGAGGAAGAGTCTGCCGGCGTCGAGAGCGGCACCGGTGTACCGCGCGAGGCCGAGGGTCGCCTGGCCGGCTCCTATGTGAACTTCCTTATCACCAACGATCGTATCGTCTACCCGCTGCTGGACGCCGCCACCGACGGGCAGGCCCAGCGCATTCTGGAAGAGATCTTCCCGGATCACACCGTGGTCGGCGTGCCGGCCCGCGAGATCCTGCTGGGCGGTGGCAATATCCACTGCATTACCCAGCAGATCCCGTCCGGCAAATAAGAACCGGATGACGATCCTGCTGCGAGACCGTGATCAAGGCTCATGTGCAGCTCGCTTATGTGAAACCGGGGGCTCACGTATGTTTATACGCTCCGGTTCCTGCGCTGCTCTTCACCTTGCTGACGGCCTCTCGCGACGGGTCGTAAACCGGTTCTAGTTAGTATTCCAAACCCCACGCCGTGGGGTTTTATCGCTTGATGACATGATGGTCGCAGGCCGCTGATGCGGCGATCATCATGACAAACTGTCACCCTTTTACAGGAGATCCCCAATGATCCCGAAAATGGTAGATGTCACCGAGGTTTCCATTGCCGAGCTGCGCGATGCGCTCGAATCAGGCCGCACCACGGCGGTCGAACTGGTCAAGGCCTATCTGGCCCGCATCGAGGCCTATGACGGTCCCGAGACACAGACCCGCCTCAACGCCGTCGTGGTGCGTAACCCCGATGCCCTGAAAGAGGCGCAAGCGTCCGATGAGCGCCGTGCCCGTGGCGAGACCCTGGGGCCGCTCGACGGCATCCCCTATACCGCCAAGGACAGCTACCTGGTCAAGGGGCTGACCGCCGCCTCCGGCAGCCCGGCGTTTAAAGATCTGGTGGCCCAGCGCGACGCCTTCACCATAGAGCGCCTGCGCGCCGCCGGTGCGATTTGCCTGGGCAAAACCAATATGCCGCCCATGGCCAATGGCGGCATGCAGCGCGGCGTCTATGGCCGTGCCGAGAGCCCCTACAACGCCGACTACCTGACCGCGCCCTTTGCCTCCGGCTCTTCCAACGGGGCCGGCACCGCCACCGCCGCCAGCTTCTGTGCCTTTGGTCTGGCCGAAGAGACCTGGTCGAGCGGCCGTGGCCCGGCTTCCAACAACGGCCTGTGCGCCTACACCCCGTCCCGTGGCGTCATCTCGGTGCGTGGCAACTGGCCGCTGACCCCGACCATGGATGTGGTGGTGCCCTATGCCCGCACCATGGCCGATCTGTTGGAAGTGCTCGACGTGGTGGTGGCCGACGATAGCGATCCCCGTGGCGATCTGTGGCGCCTGCAGCCCTGGGTGCAGCTGCCCAAGGCCTCCGAAGTGCGTCCGGCTTCCTATCTGGAGCTGGCTGCCAAGGCCGATGCCCTCGAGGGCAAGCGCTTCGGCGTGCCGCGCATGTTTATCAACAAGGATGAACTGGCCGGCACCAGCGAAAACCCCGGCATCGGCGGCCCGACCGGTCAGCGCATCCATACCCGTGAGACCGTGATCGCCCTCTGGGAAGATGCACGCAAGGCCCTGGAAGCCGCTGGCGCCGAAGTCATCGAAGTGGACTTCCCCCTGGTCTCAAACTGCGAAGGGGACAGACCCGGCGCACCGACCGTCTTTAACCGTGGCATCGTGACCCCGGAGTTTCTCAACGACGAGCTGTGGGAGCTCTCCGGCTGGGCGTTCGACGACTTCCTGCGCGCCAACGGCGATCCCAAGTTGAACAAGCTGGCCGATGTCGATGGGCCGAAGATCTTCCCCCACGATCCGGGCACCCTGCCGAACCGCGAGGGCGATCTGGCGGCGGGCATGGACGAGTACGTCAACATGGCCAAGCGCGGCCTGAAATCCTGGGACGAGATTGCCACCGTGCCGGACGGCCTGCGCGCTCTGGAAAAGACCCGCAAGCTGGATCTGGAGGAGTGGATGGACGGGCTCAGGCTCGACGCCGTGCTGTTCCCCACCGTCGCCGACGTCGGCCCGGCCGATGCGGATGTGAATCCGGCGTCCGCCGATATCGCCTGGAGCAACGGCATCTGGGTGGCCAACGGCAACCTCGCCATCCGCCACCTCGGCGTGCCGACCGTTACCGTCCCCATGGGGGTGATGGCCGATATCGGCATGCCGGTGGGGCTAACCTTCGCCGGTCGCGCCTATGACGACAACAAGCTGCTGCGCTTTGCCTCGGCCTTTGAGTCCACAGGCAGCAAGCGTATGGTGCCGCCGAGGACGCCGCCGTTGGGGTGATTGGTGTTTGGAGTTAAATATTCCGGGTTAGTTTGGAGATAATAAAAAGCCATCCTTATAAGGATGGCTTTTTATTCGTATTTTCACCAGAGTGATAATTTAGCGAGTGGTTTATATTATTCAAAGTCAATAAAATTTAATATTGTCAGTGTTCAGTATCGGTATCTTTAGTGTTTTTAATGCATTGAATATCCCACCCTGAGAAGGAAATATCGTCATCTATGTAAGTAATCTCTTTCTCCATAGTAAATGGGTTTACTCCACTCATAATGAAATTTTTTATTCTTTCTTGTTGGTTGATAGATAGGTTTCCCCACCAAGATGGAGCAAAAAAAGTATTTTCAGCCATGCAAAATGAAAATTTAACTAACTTATTGAAAACGTCAGATGTTCCATCCTTTAGTAGGGAGTCTATAAAATTATGGATCTTTTTTGATTCATCAAGCCAACTTAGAACAAAATATCCATTACCTGCACTTGATAATGAGTTGATAATCACATGCTCTGCTTTCACATTTAAATTGCTTAAGTCCTGAATCTGCTTGCCAAAAAAATTGATACTTGGTGCAATAATTGATGATACTACAACAGGTGTTGGGCTAGAAGATTTGATAATTAAATGGCAGATATCTTCATTCGTATTTCCAAGTAAATGCTGATCTAATTTTTCTTTTAATGCTGAGAGTTCAGTAATTGCTATTTCTACACCAGCTTTATTCTCATTAGCAAATTCTTGAATCAAAACCTGTAGTGCTACATCCTTTCCTTTATCACCTGTTTTTATAAAATCAGCATTATTTAAACTTCCTTCTTTAGCATAAAGCTCTTTAGCTACAGAACGATACATTAAAGCGAAACATTGTTCATCATCTCCTGTGAAAGGCTTATCCTCGATACATGAAAAAAGAGCTTTGTCATGTGTTGAGCAAAAGCCTTTGAATGTTGATGCTTGATTAATTCCAATTTTTTCAGGGATCAACTTCCCATTGTTTTTTATAAGGTTGGGGAGATCTATTTTGAGCCCAAAGACGTGATTAGAACTATCTGCTATCGCCATCAAACTCCCACTTTTTGATATTGTGTGGGCATTTATTATTTTATTGCTACAAGATGATTTCATTTCTTCGGGTACGTAACAGCCTTTTCTTTGTGAATTTCTTTTAGAAAAATCAATGGCTTCACCCTTGCTAATAGGAGATTCATCTTTTCTACCGTAGTGACAATGTTTAAATTTTTTCCCTGAATTACACCAACACTTATCATTTCGCTTCATTTTCATAAAAAACCTAACTTAAATATCACGTATATAAAGTTCTAGTGTACATCTGACTTGGTTCTGAATGAAGCTTTTTGGTTGCTATTGAACTGCAAGGGCCGTAAGTTCAAATAGCGAAGCGTATTCGGACGATCGCGAATAGAGGTTGCAGCCGATTTTTCCAGACTTACCCAAACTTCCCCCGACTTCACCGTCACTTCACACAACTCCATATTCCCTTCACACATCCCCCGTATTTTCTGCCCACTGATAAATGGGCCCGGCTTGTCACAGGGGGGACGAGGGGCCGGTTGGAGCGAGGGAGGAGAAAAAAGTTCTGGGAC
>NZ_CDDB01000051.1 GCF_000820105.1 Aeromonas schubertii
GCGGCACCGCCGGCCGCCTGCAACATGCGAAAGGCAAGCAGTTCCGGCAGGCTATCGGCCAGGGCGCACCCCACCGAGGCCAGGGCAAACATGATGAGGCCCGCCATGATCACCGGCTTGCGGCCGAAGCTGTCGGCCAGCGGCCCGTAGAAGAGTTGGCCGATGGCAAAACCGCCGAGAAAGGCGCTGACCGTGAGCTGAGCCCCGTCGATGGTGGTGCCCAGCTCCCTGGCCAGGGTCGGAATGGCGGGCAGGTACATGTCGACCGCCAGGGGGGTGAGTCCGGCCAAGGCGCCGAGCAGGATGAAGAGGGTGCGATGGGAGAGTGTCATTAGGCTTCCAATTGACTGGCGTGAGGACGTTATTTGGGGCTATGGTCGCGGCTGCGACTCGCCTTCTGCCCGCTCATTGTGCTCGGCCAGCCGCTCCGTCACGGCATAGATGAGAGCGGCAGTCGAGAAGGCGAGAAA
Source organism: Aeromonas schubertii (assembly GCF_000820105.1). GTDB lineage: Bacteria > Pseudomonadota > Gammaproteobacteria > Enterobacterales > Aeromonadaceae > Aeromonas > Aeromonas schubertii. The sequence goes on from NZ_CDDB01000051.1 coordinate 471, forward strand.
GACGATGACAGACCACTTCATCTCCCCCTCGTTCATCACCCCCTCCTCGAGGAAGGCCTTGAGCACCTCGATCCCCGAGATGGTAACCAGAGAGTTGATGACGATGAGCTTGAGAGAGACGAAATCGATGCGATAGAGCCAGTTATCTCCGAGGGCGGCACGCTGCTCCGGGCTCTTGATAAATTGCACATAGCCGCACAGGGCCACCAGGATCAGCATCTGGGCCACCAGCACGAAGTCGACCAGGGTCAGTACTCCGATGATGAGCTCGAGATAGGGCAAAGAGATGATGTTGGTACAGAGTTCGTAGAGTTTGATCCCGAACTTGACCATCAACAAAACGACACAGATCAGCATGCTGACGTAGAAGGGGAACATCATCAGGCGGCTGCCTGTCAGCATAACGTTGAAACGGCGCATAGGGGGCTCCTGCGGATTCGGACGGGAAAAGCATAACGACAAACCCGTCCGAATCAAACACGAAGCTGCTTTGGGTCGGGGGCCTCACTCGAGCTGCATGGTCGCCCGGTGCAGGCGATCCTGTACCGGCCACCAGGGCTCACTCAGGGGGGGCTGCTCCAGCCAGAGGGTCTCAAGCCCGAGACGATCCAGCTCAAACAGGGTGGCGTAGAGGGCCTGCCCGTAGCCGGCC